>BPGW01000004.1 GCA_026003235.1 Bacteroidia bacterium
ACAAGGTTACGGTGTAAGTGCCGGGCGTGGTGTAGGTATAGGAGTGGGTTCGGGGCATCTGGACCGCAGCGGCCAGGGCCGTGTCGTACAGGTAGGGCGAGCCATCCCCCATGTCCCAAATGAAAGTCAGGCTATCCCCGTAGGAGTTGTTGGTGAAGGTGATGGGCGTGCCCACACATACACTGGTCGCGCTGGGGGTGAAGCGCGCCACAACGGGAGGATGTACCTTGACCTCAATGCGTTGGGAGTCTCGCCCGCAGTGGTTGCCGATGATGTACAAGAGGTTGTAGGTGCGTATCGCGTTACCGGTGGGGTTGGTGAAAGTCAGGGGAGGGATGTTCATGGGGCGGCCAGGCAGAGCCACCGAGCCGCAGCAGGTCCACCCACAAGGGAAAAAGCTATAGTAATCCGCCCCCCCATAATTGGGGGTAACATCCAGCCCAGCAGCAGGTACCTCCATCTATCCACAGGGCTTCCCAGAAGGGGGCGCTTGTCCCCTCTGCCATGCCGGGCGTGGACAAATTGGTGAAGTTCACCGTCAGCGCATGACAGCCTTCGGTGGGCGTAGCCAGCAGCTGCGCCTGAGGTAAGGTATCAATGACCACTCGGTATCGGGCGGTGTCATCGCCGCAGAAGTTACGGGCTACCACGGTAACCGTATAGACGCCCGAAGCGGTGTAGGTATGCGAAGGCGTGGCGGTGCCGCTTACCCACGGCGACCCATCGCCAAAATTCCAATAAAAGTTATTAGCAGGCTGCTGGCCTGTGGCGTTTACAGAGAAGGTTACTCGCTGGGGAGCGCATCCAGGGTTGGGCGTGGCGTTCACGGCGTTGATGCGGGGCTTGCCTACCACCGTGATAGGCCCCTTGATGGTGTAGGTAGAGCCGCACGCGTTCATTGCGTACAGGGTCACTTGATAGGTGCCGGTAGCGGTATAAGTATGGGTAAAGGGCGTGGTTGAAGGGGGCCTTACCGTATCTCGTTGGCCGTCGCCGTAGTCCCAGATGAAAGTTGTGGCGTTGGCGTAGGAGATGTTCTGGATGGTTATCGTATAAGGAGCGCATCCGCCATAGTTCCCCGCTGGTAGGTCAAATACAGCGGTTACCTGGACAGGTTGGAAAACCACATAGACCGAGTCCCGGTGTACGCAGCCACTCGGGTGCGTCACCGTCAGGTAAGCCCACCACTCGCCAAAAGAAGTGTAGGTGTGGGTCTGAGGGGCATTGGTAGGGGTCGTAACCGGCGGGTGTACCGTCTCCGAAGTCCCACTCGTAGGTGCATCCGCCGCCCGGGCAATCCCCCCCGTCCGTGAAAGTGACAGTATAACTGGTGGTGGGGTCGCCAGGGAAAACGCAGTACTTGATGGTGTCTTGGGCGCCATTGCCCATCAGGTCGGCTAACCCTCCGGACAAGACGGTAATCGTCTGGGTGGTGGTATGGCAGCAGGAGCCTGGATTGCATACTTGCAGCGAAACGGTATAAGTGCCCGGATTGCGGTAGTTGTGGCAGGGATTAGGACGGGTGCTGGTGTTTCCATCGCCAAAGTTCCAGAAATACGAAGTGCTGGGTCCTGTTCCTGTGGAGGTGTTGGTAAAGCAAACTCGGCCGCCTCGGCACAGGGTGGTGGCGCTGGGCGTGAAAGAAGCGGTGGGTTGGGCACTTACGGCGTAGCTTTGCTGGGTGCTGTCTTGGCATCCGCTGGTATCGGTTACGACAAGCTTGAGGGTGTAGGTGCCGGGGCTGGTGATGGCCGCAGGGAAGCTTTGGTTGTTGGAAGGGCCACTCCCTAAGAGGGTCCCATTGAGGTACCAGGCGTACGAGACGATCGTAGCTCCATAAGCCGCGCTGAGGTTTAGGGTTAGAGGTAGGCTCGTCTGGCACTGCGGAGAAGCGGGGTTGACAGCCACAAGGGTAGCGGTGGGTTTCTGGGTGATGGTGTAGCAGTGGATCACCGTGTCTAAGCACCCTCCAGGGCCCGTTACCACCATCATAAACTGATGGTTGCCTGTTTGACCGGGGTTGAAGGTGTGCTGGTTAGATCCGGGATTGGAAATTCCGTTCCAGGGGCCGGTGCCGTTCAGCCGGTAGCGGAAGGTCACCGTGTAGGACCCTGTACCTGAGGGCACCAGCGTAACCGTAAGGGGTAGGTTGTAGCTACAGCGCGGCGAAGGAGGAAAAATCGCAAAGTCCGGGCTAAGCCCACCGCACGTGCCTCCACTGTATCCGCACTGGGCCCATACCCACGCGATCGCAAGCCATCCAGTAAGGACTGACCTCATCAACGCAAACTTACGCTCGGCTTTTTCAAGCTTTTTGCCTGTCTTTGACTTTCAGTAAAAATTCAGAAGCTGCTTGAGCTCCGCTTCAGGCTTATGTAGAGCTTTCTTTATGGCCTGTGGAGTATAGAATGCGTAAAAGGCGCTGGGTCAGCTCCAGGGGCAGCGGAGCCGGAGAAAGGGAAGGAGCTGGGCAGTCTTCCAAGGGTAGCCCCTTTCGCAGGCTTTCCAAAAAGAGAACCAAAGGAAAGAAAGAAGCGTCGTAACGCCAGAGTTCCTTTTCCTGGGGTTTTTTTTCCCATCGCAGGGCTATCAGGCGCACATGGCGCTTATACTGGAGGGTCGGATTGAGCAAGGTCCCGGCCAGGCGTAGGATAGGGCGCCACCGTTCGTCGTCCCGGAAGTGCCTTTGCCAAGTTTCGCGGAGCTTTTTAAGGGTGTGTCGCATCCAGGAGCGTTCTCCCAAGCGGTAAGCTTCGTACCACCGCAGAAATCGCCACCAGACCAGCTCACGTTCGCGTAGTCGTTCTCGTTTAATCCACCCCTCTACCTCTCTACGCCAAGTCCCTACGTCCACTGAGTGGTTTAGCACGAGCGTGGTGTACACGCTGCAGGCGGTGCCGAGCCGCGAACCGATGTTCTCGGCGCTTTCAAAGACGTGGTGGTAGAGGTCAGTTTTATGTTTGTGCCACAGCGCGTAGGCGGCCGTCCATTGGGCTCGCGAAACCAGGTAACCCAGCTGAATGGCTTGGCTGCTTTGGTAGAGCTGGACTGTACGGGGGGTCGTCAGAAATTGTCCGGCGCTCCAGCGCTTTTCCCAGGCTTCGTACCATTTTTCGTACCAGTCCCAGGCCTGGGCATTTAGGAGGGTAATGCCCAAGTTAGTCCATTGCAATACCCGGTGAAACTCCCGATAAGTGGAAAACAAGCCAGGGGGGCTACATTCCAGCCGTTCTACCAGCGCGAGGGCTTCTGACAAAGCCTCCAGGTGGGCGGATTGCCCGGCGGCTCGCAAAAGCGCCGCATACCCTTCAAAGTATAACGACCAGCCCTCCGACTCCGGAAGGGAGGGCAAAATCCACCCTTTGATCAAACGAGATTCCACATACTGCTCCGCTTCAGAAAATTTCTGCTGCAAAGCGGTGTAGCGTTTTCTTAAGAGGTCTATAAGCCGAGCTGTCCATTGCTCGACCGACACCGAGGGAGCGAACTTGTGTAGATCGCGAGCGTAGTGCTCCAACAAGAAAAGCCCCCACAAGGCTACTTCATACCATCCTTTCTCTACAGCGCTGGAAAAAGCCTGCCACCACAGCGTCTCGGCGATGGGGATTTCAGCCCGTTGCCACAGCACCACGCTGGCCCAAAAGCGTTGCCAGATGCGCACCTCTTGGCGCACCAACGGACTTTGGGCAAGCACCGCTTCAACGATGTCCCACAATTGCCGCTTGTACACGCGCAAAAGCCGAGGATCCTTACCGCCAAAGCGCTGCTGATAGGCTTTTTGCAAGGCCTCTTCGGAATAGGTTTCCATGGCTTGAAGGGTTACATACAGCCATTCCAGTCGGGTCTCAGCGACCCTTTTGGCTACTTCGTTGGCCTCTTGAGAAGAAAGACTACGCACAATTCGCCACAGGTCAGCCGGCGCCAAGCGCTTCTCCGCCATAAGCCAAATATACTAAATGAGCGTCACCTGCGACTCTCGTGATGTTTTCGAGCTTCTCTCAAGCAAGCCTATCGTTATACTAAGTCACAGAAAACAAGTGCGCTCTCAAGGGGAATTTACCCTACGTTTGTACCGATGCGATCGCGCTGGTTCGTTTTACTGGCGAGTTGGGTGTGGGCTCAAGGCAACTTCGGCATTGGAACGACCACCCCTACAGAGCGGCTTGATGTAGAAGGAGGACGGCTCCGCGTGCGAGCCTACAGCGGTACAGGAACCCGGTTAGCTACCGTAGACCCCACAGGGGTGTTTGGTACGCTTGCGGGTACGGCGCCTGGCGACGTGCTTCAGTGGAATGGAACTGCTTGGGTGCCTGCTGCCCTTGCGACCGGCGGCGACAACTGGGGCACGCAGACGGCTGTTACCAGCGCGCCTATTACAGGTGATGGTACGGCAGGTAGCCCTATTGCGTTGCAGCCTGGTACGGCGGCGGGCCAGACGCTGGTGTGGAATGGGACGGCCTGGACGATAGGTTCAGCGCCGGGAGACAATTGGGGCACGCAGACGGCTGTTACCAGCGCGCCTATTACAGGTGATGGTACGGCAGGTAGCCCTATTGCGTTGCAGCCTGGTACGGCGGCGGGCCAGACGCTGGTGTGGAATGGGACGGCCTGGACGATAGGTTCAGCGCCGGGAGACAATTGGGGCACGCAGACGGCGGCTACCAGCGGGCCGATTGTGGGCAACGGTACGGCGGGCAGTCCGATAACCTTTGCGCCGGGGACGGCGGCGGGGCAGGTCTGGCAATGGAATGGGACGAGCTGGGTGCTTAGTACGGTAGCTGCCGCAGGCGACAATTGGGGCACGCAGACGGCTGTTACCAGCGCGCCTATTACAGGTGATGGTACGGCAGGCAGCCCTATTGCGTTGCAGCCTGGTACGGCCCCCGGGCAGATCCTTGTCTGGACCGGCGCGGCCTGGAGCGTGGCTACGCCAGCCGTACGCAACGGGCTCTCCTTCACCAGTACGCCTACCCCGGCTATTGAGATGGGCGGTCCTCTCATCAAAAACACCGATGTAGCTCTGAGTGGATTCTTATTCACGCTGAGTGGAAACGGTCGGGTAGGAATCGGGTTAGCTGCCCCCAGCGCTACGAGCAAACTGCACATTCGCAACACCGACATTACGGGGGGGCCAGGGGTGCTCATTGAGCAGCAGGCTACGGCAGGCACACACGGCCTCTCGGTCTTCACCAGCAGTAGTACAGCCAGCACCGCCGCTGTCCGTGGCGAACACCTCAACACTACCGCAGGCGTGTATGGAGTAGCGGGCACCGTCAGCAGCAGTAGCAATTCCAGTGCGGGCGTCTTTGGGCAGAGTACGGGGGCAGGCTTCGGCGTCTACGGCATCAATACAGGCACGGGACATGGCGTCTATGGCATCGCTAACCACACGACCATAGCCAGCAGCGGCGTGGGGGTCGTGGCCACCCACTCGCACAACCTGGGTAGCGGGCCTGATTGCTATTGGCGGGGCCACTTACTACCCCCGGCGCCATTCTGAGGCCTGGGTCACTTCAGGGGATGCCATCGACGCCGTAGGGTCGCTGGATCGGCACCTGGGGCGACGCCTGCCTCACAACCTGCAGCGTGGCTCGGCTCACCCAGATCGGTAGGTATAGTTGGCACAGCCGGGCTTTCCTTGCGCCCCCCGGCAGCGAGTACCCCTACTGAGCGAATCGGCGTTTGTGGGCACCTACTCCTTATGAGGGCGTAGGCGTGCAGGGCCAGGCCTATGGACCTTGCTTCCATGGGCCCTCTGGACTGATTGCCGCCTTACCCGCTGGCTATACGTAGATGTGGGGGTCTTTGGTAGCGCCGGGGATGCGGCTCTCCTGGGCGGTGTAGCAGGGTATTTTGATTGGGATGTAGACATCGGCGGCGATCTTAATGTAGCAGGCACAAAGTCCTTCTTCATTGACCATCCCCAAAAGCCGGCCACCCACTACCTGCGGCATTTCTGCGCGGAGGGCCCAGAACCCAACACCCTCTATCGCGGGACCGTCACCCTGGATAGCCAAGGCGAAGCGGTTGTGGAGCTACCCGGCTACTTTGAGAGCCTCAACGCCGACTTCTCGTATCATCTCACTTGTGTAGGCGACTATGCACCGGTGTACATCAAGCAAAAAATCCAGGGTAATCGTTTCATCATTGCGGGGGGAAAGCCGGGTT
Organism: Bacteroidia bacterium; assembly: GCA_026003235.1. GTDB lineage: Bacteria > Bacteroidota > Bacteroidia > SpSt-205 > SpSt-205 > SpSt-205. The sequence goes on from BPGW01000004.1 coordinate 6,169, forward strand.
TAGAGGTATCTTGGCTCGTGATAGCTCGGCGCAACGATCCCTATTGGCGAGCTCGGCCAGAGAGCCAGCAGGTTGAGATCCCTAAGGAGCCTGATAATGTAGGCAAGTACCTGCATCCCGAGCTGTATGGGGCGCCGCCTTCGGCCCGGGCCGCCTATCGCCGTGGGCATACCCTGGAAGAAATTCGTGCCTACAAAGCCGCTGCCCTGAAAAACGCCACCCCTACTCGTCAGCTTCGCTATGCGGAACCTGCTGCTCGTTTCCCTCGGCGCTGAGCTTCTTTGGGCGCAGCCCCTGGCCGTGAATACCGGCGTGCCGTTACGGCTGGAGCCAGGTGGCGTCGTCTGGTGCGAGGGCAGCTGGCTCAATGGCGTGGGGGGCACTTTCCAGAACTCCGGCACCGTCTACATCTCAGGCGATATACAAAACGACGACCCTGGACAGCTCTTTGTGGGGGGAGGGGCAGCTGGAACCCTCGTACTCCAGGGCGGCTTCCAAACCCTTCGGGGCACGCAGCCTATCCGGACGGATACGATTCGCCTGGTAGGGGTAGGACCCAAGGTGCTGGCTACGGATCTGTATATAGACGGCCAGCTTGAGCTGGGTGATGCGGAACTGCGCACCCAGACCTACAAAGCCATGGTACGCAATCCTGACCCCTTGGCTATCACGCGCCAGAATGGATTTGTCTCCAGCGATCAGGGGGGCTACCTGGAGCGGTGGACAGACCGCACCGCTACGTACCTTTTTCCGGTGGGAGGGCACACGCCGCTGCGTTACCGACCGGCCTTGCTTACCCCCTCTTCGGGGGCGCCCCATCGCTGGGCGGTGCGCCTGGCTAATGTAGACCCAACCTCGGAAAACCTCCCTCGCAGCCAACGAAGCCCCACCTTGTGCGAAATCAATCCCCTCTATTACCACTATGTAGACCGACTTGCTGGGGCGGATGCGGCTACGATTACGCTTACCTACGATCCGGCTGACCCCATCAAAGGCCCCATCGCCCAATGGAAAACCCAATGGGAACCTACCCCAGCTGCTGGGGGACCGGGTCCAACCGAATGGACGCTGGCAAGTTGGAGCGACTTCTCCACCCCGAACTTCGCTTTCTCAGCGCTTGCTTTGACTTCTCAAATCACGGCGTCGGCGGATACCCTTGCCCCTGGGGAGCCGGTCCAACTTACTGCGCTGGTGGCCCCTCCGCAGCCTGGGTTCACATACACTTGGCTGCTGGGCGATGGACGAACCGCCACCGGCAGCCCCATCAGCCTCTCCTACGCTGAGCCGGGCGAATACGAGGTGACTCTCATCGTGACTTCTCCAGAAGGATGCCAAGACACCGCCACATACCGCCTCATCGTTCGGGAGACGGCGTTGTATATCTTCAATACTTTTTCCCCCAATGGCGATGGTATAAATGACGTGTGGCAAGTATCGGCCCAAGGATTTCGCCAGGTGCGCTGGCGCATCTACGATCGGTGGGGCTTGCTCATTACGGAGGGCCAGGGGTCTCAGATCCGGTGGGATGGCACCAAACAGGGTCAGCCTTGCGCAGAAGGGGCCTACATATACCTTATTGAGTTGGAAAAAGCCGATGGAACCGTTGAAAAACCATGCAGGCACGCTGACCCTCTTACGCTGAACCCCCTTCTAAAAAGGGAAAGGCCCTTCACCTTGGCTATGGGGTGAAGGGCTTTCTCTCTTGATTTCGCCTGAGACTGATGTAAACTCAAGCGAGAAGAGTGCCCAGAAGGAGACTCGAACTCCTACGGCCTTTCGGCCACCGCCCCCTCAAAGCGGCGCGTCTACCAATTCCGCCATCTGGGCGTGACTCCGCTGGGACTCGAACCCAGGACCCCTTGCTTAAAAGGCAAGTGCTCTACCGGCTGAGCTACGGAGTCTCGCTCCGTGCGGGGCAAAGATACAACGATTTACTGAAATACAAGGAGGCGTTGGGTTCTTCCGAGCCGATCTTGGCACACATAGACGCCGGCCACGACGGGCGCCCGGCAGTCTTCTGGCTGCTCCCATATCCCTATTTGGCGGCCTTGGACATCCCACACCTGAATAGGCCAGTGAGGTTGGCCTTGGAGGTGGAGTAGCTGGCCGGCCTGAGCTGCTGAGGGGGAGAGACGCCAAGGGAAGGGGGCTTGGGCTGCGTTCAGGCTTAGCACTGCGGACGCTGTCTCCAGCCGCACGAAGAGGCACCCCTTGAGTTGGGAGGGCACCCACTCAAGACCGCTCTGCACATATACCCGTGGCGTTCCTTCATAGCCGCTGTCCCATCCTACCCCCAGGGGCTGGCCGTCTGCCTGGATGAAGCCTATGCCCACCTCTCCTGAGACGACTACGGGGGTATCCAGCGCATACCAGGTGAAGCCCCCCAAGCTATCCACCTGGACCCGCGCAAACTGGCTATACAGCGGTCTTGTGCCCTCGCTTAGCTGCCACACGCCGAGCTGGAAGGGCTTGCCGTATTGGGTGGGAACGGGGAAGAACCGCACCCCTACGCGTGTGATGGCGGCCGGGGTGTCAAGGGAAAAGACTTGACAGAAAGCCCGATCGGCTTCCCGGAGGCCATACCCCGCTTCCATTTCCCCATCGTCATAGCCCCAAGTGGAAGCGGTGATCCTGAGGGTATCCGTCAGCACCAGGGAGTCGCCTTGCGCAGGAGCTGTAAGGCTCCAGGTGAGGGTGTAAGTTCCCGCAGCTAAGGGTGGGAGCGGTCCAAACCGTAGGGTGTCGGTTCCCCCAGAAACAAGGCGGGCGAGAGTGGCGTAAGGCGCAGAGTTTACCTCAAGCCGGGCTTGGACCAGCAGGGGGGTCGGACTGAGCAGGGTGGCGGTAAGGCTATCCTGGGGGGTATACCTGCTGGGCCAAGTGCTGTACACTTGGTCGTAGAGGCGGGGTAGGCGCTGCCACACGGGCCGCCGAAGTAAGGTATCAGCCCAGACGTAGGTGTAGGCGATGAGCCAGTTATCGTAGGGGCCGTAGGTGCTGCCCCAGGTGGTCCACTTGAGGCGGAAGCAGGGGTGTTGGAAGGCGGGGTCTTCCAGGGGGAGGTTTACGGTCGTGAAGGCGGTATCAGGGCTCATGGAGCCGGTGGTTTGCCAGAGGAGGCGCCATTCGCCGCTGCGGGTCAGGCCCCAGAGGGCAAGCGTGTCGTCCTGTTTCGGGAGGGTCCATCAGCCCACCTCGCTGGTAAGCAAAAGAGACCCATACAGGCAGTTGAGGCGGGGCTATGCAGGGGCTTTGGGCGCTGTCGGCGTAGCCACTCAAGCGGGGGTTATCGGTTTGGTAGGGCAGGCCTGAGCGGTTTGCGCCATTCAGCAAAAGACAGAAAGCCCGCGGCGCCTGGTAAGCGGAGGTCTTTCGGATTTCAGCCCCATAGAAGGTCCAAACAGGGGATGTTTCGCCCCATTCGGCGGTGAGGGGGAAAAGTTGGAGCCACACCCAGAGATAGGTCATTCGGAAGGGGTAGAGGGGGGCGGCCCGTTGACAAAGAGGTCTATGGCCGCGCCGGCCGGCAGCGAATCCTCCGGCACCCGTTCGGGGTACTGCCGGTACACATAACCTGGGGGCACCTCGGGCTGGGGCTTATAGCGAATGTGGCCTACTTTCAGGCCCGCTGCGTTGATGCGGGCTACAGCTTCCTCCATAGGCAGGCCCACCACAGACACAAAGGGCACCTTGACATCACTTAGCCCCCGACTCACCACCAGGTCCACGGTAGCGTAGCGGGGTATAGGCTGACCCGCTTCTATGGGCTTGCCTTGATAGCGCACTTCCACCACGATATCGGGCACCGAACCTCTCACATAGATCACTTCCCCGATGCGGAAGCCGTAGCTTTCCCGCAGCAGGCGATGAGCCTGTTCGTAAGGCAGGTCCTTCACTTGAGGGAAGGAAATCTGCGGGGGAGTGGAGCCGGCTACGGTAAGGTAGATTTTGCGACCTTTTTTGATGCGGGTATTGGGAGGCGGGTCCTGAAGGAGGATTGTCATGGGAGGGGTTTCGGGTACATACTGCGAGTCCAAGAGTACTGGCGAGAACCCTGCTTCTGTTAGGGCTTTCGCTACTTGGGCATACGGGCGACCTCTTAAGTTAGGGAGGCGGTATGCTTCTCCGCTTCGGGTGAGCCACGGGAGCAGTACCTCAAGAAACGCCACATAACTAAGCAAAAGAGCCAAGAAGCTCAGGACCAGAAAAAGCTTTCCTTCTTTTCGGGAGAGGTAGGCTCGCCATTCTCGCCACATGCCGGTAGAAGCCGCTCAAAGGTACGATGTTGGAGCGTTTCCACCCATTTCGTCAACTGGCGGGGCGAGAGGGCAGAGAAAAAGTCCTCAAGCACCTCTTTGCGCAGGGCCGCTATCTCCTCAAGGAGGCTGTAGGTTTTAGGTAAGAGGCGTACCAGCAGGCGCCGCCGGTCTCGTTTGTCTCGTACCATTTCTATGAAGCGCCAGTAGGCCAGATGGCGAAGGATGCGCCCTACCGCCGGTTGGGTCAGAGAAAAGTAAGGGTACAGCAGACGAACCGGAATCCACCCCGCATGGAGGCTTTGTAAGCGATGCAGGACGAAAAGCACTTCTATGTGGGTAGCCCCTAACTGATGCCGCCCAGCTACCTCCTTTTCTTTCCGCTGGAGCTGACTGTACACCTGCAAAAGCGAAAAACCTAACTCATTCCATAGTTGGGCTTTATTACGCCGCATGTTGGGAGGGGCAGCAAAAATCGTGCCCTTCCTGCTAAGGTGCTGATTTTCAGGAGTTTAGGGTTTAGCCGGTTTTCCACAGGTAGGGGCCCAGGGTAAAGAAGAGTATACTTTGGGCGACACCTACCAGGACCAAGGGCAGCAGGGGAGGGCGGGTATGAAAAAGCACCCACAGAAGGGGGAAAAGCAGCAAAGGGAATCCCAGGATAGCCGCCAGCGCGTACGAACCGTTCACTCGGGCGGAGAGGAAAGCGCTCATCAGCAGAGGCACTGATAGCGTGAATCCTGTTGTCAGGGTCAGATCCAGGGGAGGGGCACTCTTCCAGAAAAACGCCGCTCCTGCGGCAAGCGCGAGCCCTACGCCTACGGCTATGGAGACCGCAAAGAGCCACAAGCCTGCAAGCCCTCCTTCAGGGGAGACCAGGGCGTGCAGCCAGCGCCACTCTTCGGGGCGCCGCTCCAGGAGGGGGCGTGGGATAGCCTGAAAAAGAGAGAAAAGATAGCTAATCCAGAAAAGCAGCGGCGTATGGGCTTCAGAAAGGGGGATTTTTCGTTGGGACAGGCCCACGAGCAAAATAAGCAGGGCCAGAAAAAGGAGGGTCGTACCGATGCCGTGACCTTGTCTTTTTTCCAGGCGCCACCACCATCGGGCTGTCCATAAAGCTTCGGCAGGCCAACGCATCAGCGCAGGTACTCCTCCAGGTCCGAAGAAGGAGTCGGCGCATCCTGGGTAGTTGTCCTTGAGCTGGAGCAGGTAGGCATCTGGAAGCCGGGCGGCGGCAGAATCCGCTTTCGGGGCAGCTTCAGGATCGTGTCGCTATAAGCGGCCTTCATATACAAGGCCCAGATAGGCATAGCCATCCGTGCGCCTTGCCCGTTTTCAAGCGAGTAAAAATGGACGGCGCGGTCGGCGGTGCCCACCCATACCCCTGTCACGTAGTGGGGGGTAAAGCCCACGAACCAACCATCGGCGTGGTTTTGGGTGGTGCCGGTCTTACCGCCCATGTCCAGGTCAGCCAGGCCATACCTCCAGCGAAGCTCCCCCGCCGTGCCCGCGATGGTGACCCACCGCAGCATCTCCACCATGAGGTAGGCGGTTTTTTCGCTGAGGGCTCGGCGGCTTTTGGCGGTGAAGGTTTCTACGATGTTACCCCGCCTGTCCCGAATCTCTCGTACAAAGAGGGGTTCTCTCCACACCCCTAAGGTGGGGAAGCAGCCATAGGCGCTGGTCAGCTCCAGCACGCTCAAGTCAGATACGCCTAACCCCAACGCATAGACCGGTTCCAGGTCAGACTGGATGCCCATCCGACGGGCGTATTCAATCACCACTTCGGGGCCGAGGGTTTTCATCAGGCGGGCGGTGATGATATTGAGCGAAAGAGCCAAGGCTTTTTGCAAGGTCACTTTTTGGCCGATGTCGCGGTCGGCGTTGCGGGGGCTCCACACCGTGTCGCGGCCGTCCACCTGGATCGGAATTTCTACCGGCACGTTGAGCTCTTCGTAGCAGGGGGAGTACCCGTTGTCCATGGCTGCGGTGTAGACGAAGGGCTTGAAGGTGGAGCCCACCTGGCGTTTGCCTTGGGCGACGTGGTCGTACTTGAAGTAGGTGTGGTTGATGCCCCCGACCCAGGCCTTGATTTCGCCGGTGTGGGGGTCTATCGTGACGAGGCCCACTTCCAGAAAGCGGAGGTAGTAGGCCAGCGAATCCCAAGGCGTGAGGATTGTGTCCTTGTAGCCGGGCGGCACCCAGGTGAAAAGCCGCATGCGTACGGGCTTGTGGAATTGCGCACGGATCTCGGCTTCGGGGAGGCCGGCTTTTTTGGCTGTGTTGTAGCGTTCGCTGCGCAGCATGGCCCGCACGAGGATGGCGGTGTCTTTTTCCCAGGGAAGGGGGCGGCTGTAGAGTTCTTTCTCAAAAACCCTCTGAAAGGTTCGCAGGTGGGCTGTGGCGGCGGATTCGGCGTGCATTTGCAGGCGGCTGTCCAGGGTGGTGTAGACTTGGAGGCCGTCTCTGTAGAGGTCGTACCCGCGGGTGCGAGCCCACTCTGAGAGCCATCCTCGGAGGTATTCCCGGAAGTAAGGCGCCAACCCCTGGCTTTGGCTGGCGGTGTAGGGGGCGGCCCCCGTGCCCAAAGGGGCTTTTTTAGCTGCTTCGGCCTGGGCCTTAGAGATCATGCCGGCCTCCGCCATAAGGTCTAAAACCAGGTTGCGGCGAGCCAGCGCTCGTTGAGGGTACTTGTAGGGGCTGTAGTACGTAGGCCCCTTAAGCAGGCCGATGAGCAGGGCCGCTTCAGGAAGGGAGAGTTCCTTGGCGTCCTTGCCGAAGTAGTACCGGCTTGCGGCCTGAATACCGTAAGTCACCCCCCCGAAGGGTACTGTGTTGAGGTACATGGCCAGGATCTCCTCTTTGCTGTAGCGGTATTCTAGAAAGACGGCTACGACAGCTTCTTTGAGTTTTCGCCAGAGGGAGCGATCCACGCCTACGGCGTCGTATAGGTTACGGGCAAGCTGCTGGGTCAGGGTGCTGCCTCCCCGCATATGGCCTGTGAGGGTCGAGAACACGGCGCCCGCAATCCCCCTCAAATCTAGTCCTGCGTGACGGTAGAAGCGGCGATCTTCCACCGCGATGAGGGCTTGCTGGACGACGGCGGGGATTTCGGTGGCGGGGATGCGTACCCGGTCCGTATTCCGGTAAAAAGTGCCCAAAATTTTTCCGTCCGCGGAATACACTACGCTCGCCAGTTCAGGCGTGGGATCTTCCAGCGTCTGAAAGGAAGGCATTTCCCACAGCACATACAATAGCAAGAGAAGGGGCAGCCCCCCACCCTATCCCAAAAATCGTCAGCAAAAGCTCCCATCGGACCTTTGTATAGGCAGGGTCTAACCGCCACATAACCGCCTAATCAGGGCTGTGGTGGAGTAGCCTGGCACCAGCGGTAGAATTTCCACACGGCCCCCATAACTGCGAACTACGTCAGCCCCTACGATGGTTTCGGGGGTGTAATCCCCGCCTTTGACCAGCACATCAGGGCGAATTTTCTCAATGAGGCGGAGGGGGGTATCTTCTTCAAAGATAACGACCGCTTCCACGAACTCCAGGGCAGCCAGCAGGCGCGCCCGCGCTTCTTGAGAGAACACCGGGCGAGATGGGCCTTTGAGCCGCCGTACCGATTCGTCGCTGTTGAGCCCTACCACCAGCACATCTCCCAGTTTCGCCGCCTCTTCCAAGTAGGTAATGTGCCCCAGGTGCAATAGGTCAAAGCATCCGTTGGTGAAAACAATCTTCTGCTCCAGGAAGCGCCAGTAGGCTACCCACTGATCCAGGCTCTCCCAAGGAAGGATCTTCTGGCGTGTTTCGTACATTGTACCTTTGCAAGGTGCGAAGCTGGGCAAAGGTAGCGATTTGGTGGGTAGGCTGGGTCTGGGCCCAGGAAGAAGGGGGCGCTTCGTTTCGCCGTCTATGAGGGGGCTGTTGGAGCGGTACTTCAAAATAGAGTCGTGGGCTGCCCCCGCTTCGGGGCGGCCGGATACGGTCAAGCACCTGCGAGCCGAGGGGTATGTGCCTTCCCTTCGCAGCTTTCCAAACCTCGAAGCGCTTTACCTGAGCGAGATCGAGGAGCTGAACCTGAGAGACCTGGTGGGGCAGATCCAGCGGTATTGCCCTCGCCTGACCGTGCTGGCCTTGGAAGACTGCGACATAGAGGACGCTTCTCCTGTGGCTGAACTTCGTCTGAAAGGCCTTTTGCTGGATGACAACCCCCTGGATAACTTGGACTTTACCGCTCGCTTGCCTCACCTGCGCTACTTGGGGCTGGCCCGACTACCCCTGCGGGACCTGACCTTCCTCCAGCAGCTGCCAGCGCTGGAGGCGTTGGACCTCAGCCAGACCCCCATAGAAAACCTGGCCCCCCTCGCCAAGCTAACGCAGCTGCGTATGGTGTCGCTCTTTCGGTGTGTGGGGGTGAAGGATTTTTCGCCTTTGTTTTCGGCTTCTCGGCTTGAGGTGCTCAATATTTCGCACACGCAGCCCCGAAGCGGCTCAGGTCCTGCTGGCCTCTATTGGGCGTTTTCCCCAGCTGAAGGTGCTCCAGGCCCAAGGGGTAATTCGGAGCAGCGCTTCCCTGGCGGCTATCGCAGGCTTAGCGCAGCTTGAAGAGCTGACCCTCGGCCAGAATCCAGCCCTCAACGACCTGAGCTTCGTACGGCTTCTGAAGCGGCTTCTTTATTTGGATGTGCATGCTTGCCAGATTCGGGACGTCAGCCCTTTGGCCGGCCTGCCCAACCTCGTGAAGCTCTCGGCGGGGGAAAAACCAAATCGCCTCTATCGCCCCGCTCGTTGCTTGCCCGCGGCTTGCGTACCTGTACTTGTACGAAAATCCCATTCAGGACTGGGAAAAGCTGTTAGAGATGCCGGCCCTTACCTACGTCATGCTAAGTCGGCGGGACCTGCCTCCGGAAAGGCTTAGCCAGCTTCGGCAGCAGCTTCGCAGAAAAGGGGTTACCGTAGAGGCGCCGTGAGCGAGGAGCTTCTGCCCCAGGAGGAAATGGAGCTTTACGAGCACCACACTATGGTGGTGGATGCGGGGCAGGCCCCCATGCGGTTAGACCGGTATCTGGCTCAACGACTTACACACCTCAGCCGTTCTCGCCTCCAGCTGGCTATTGAAGCCGGGCTCATCACAGTCAACGGCCAGGCTGTGCGTCCTAGTACCCCCGTGCGTCCCCATCAGGTGATCCAGGTGCGCCTTCCCTATCCGCCTCCCGTAGATATCGTGCCCGAACCCATCCCTCTCACGATTGTCTACGAAGACCCTTACCTTTTGGTGGTCCACAAGCCGGCTGGGATGAGTTGCCATCCGGGGGCGGGAGTCTATTCGGGCACGCTGCTCAATGCGTTGGTGCATCATCTCAAGCAGCAGCCTTTGCCGGCTACGGAGCAAAACGCTGCTCGGCCAGGCCTCGTGCACCGCATAGACAAGGATACCACAGGCTTGCTTGTCGTGGCGAAGGAAGAGCGAGCGTACTTTGGCTTGGCGCAGCAGTTTTTTGCTCATTCAGTTCGGCGGCGGTATTGGGCGCTGGTGTGGGGTTCTCCTGCCCAGGACAAGGGGACGGTCACGGCTTGGATTGGCCGAGATCCCCACCAGCGTAAAAAATACCGCGCTTATCCGGAGGGCACGCAGGGCAAGCACGCTGTGACGCACTGGCGAGTCCTGGAGCGTTTTGGTTTGGCGACCTGGGTGGAGTGTCAGCTTGAGACGGGGCGCACGCACCAGATTCGGGGTGCACATGGCGCATTTGGGACATCCTCTGGTAGGGGACAAAACCTATGGAGGGGATCGGCCGCGCATCCCCTTACGCAGTGCGCTAATTGGGCAGTGGGCTCATGAGCTTTTGGTGCGCATGCCTCGGCAGGCGCTTCATGCGTACCTCTTGGGCTTTACCCATCCCATTACCGGCCAATGGCTGGAGTTTGAAGCGCCGCTTCCCGCGGATTTTGCGCAGGCGCTGGCCTTCCTGCGTAGCCTAACCCCCACCTCAGCCCGGCCGCAGTAACTTCGCCGTGCATGACGCGCAAAGCTTGGCTCGCTGTGCTGGTGGCGGCGTTGGGGGTACTTCGTAGATATTTACGACCTGATTCTCTTTGCGGTGCTCCGCGAGCCCAGTCTGAAGGACCTGGGGTATTCCTCCGCTGAGCGGCTTCGCTACGGGGTGCTGCTTCTGGACCTGCAGATGATTGGCATGCTCATCGGGGGCTTGCTGTGGGGGATCTTGGCCGACAAGCGAGGGCGCCTGTCCGTGCTCTTTGCTTCCATCTTCACGTACTCTGTGGCCAACTTTGCCAATGGGTTCGTCAACACCATAGAGGGGTATGCGGTCTGGCGGGTGATTGCGGGGATTGGGTTGGCTGGCGAGCTGGGTGCGGGCATCACCCTCGTGTCGGAATTGATGCCGCCTCATCTGCGGGGGTGGGGCACGACGCTGATTGCTACGGTAGGGGTGCTTGGAGCGGTCGCCGCCAGCTTGGTAGGGGACGCTTTCCCCTGGCGAACCGCCTACTTTATCGGGGGAGGCATGGGGCTTCTGCTTCTCTTCCTCCGGGTGGGCGTAGGCGAGTCTCTCCTCTTTTCTCAGCTGCGGGCCCAAGGTCATGTGCCGCTGGGGAATTTTTTCCAGCTTTTCCGCCGGCGAGAACGGTTTCTGCGCTACCTCTATGCCATCGTGGCAGGCGTGCCCATCTGGTATGTGATTGGGATTTTGGTGGCTTTTTCGCCGGACCTTTTTCGGGAAGCGCGGCTTGAGGGGGTTCGGGCCAGCCAGGCGGTGCTCTACGCCTATGCCGGGCTTTCTATCGGGGATTTTGCCACAGGTGCGCTAAGCCAGCTGCTTCGTAGCCGAAAAAAACCCGTCCTGCTATCGCTTTTTGCTTCTCTCTTGCTGGCTACCCTGTACAATCTGCTCCCTCTCTCACGACCGCTCCAGGTGTATGGGTTTTGCTTTTTGTTGGGTGCTTTTTCAGGCTACTGGGCGGTCCTGCTGACGGGAGCGGCCGAACAGTTCGGCACTAACCTCCGCGCTACGGTGGCCACCAGCGTGCCAAACTGGATTCGGGGTTCCCTCGTCCTGTCTACCCTGCTGTGGCAGGGTTTTCAAGCTTTCTTGCCTCTGCGAGCCAGTGCGTTGGCTGCAGGCCTGCTCTTGTATGCCATAGCCATTGGGGCAGCGCTCAAGCTGCGGGAAACCTTCGGGGCTTCGCTGGACTTTGTGGAGGAGGATTAGAGGGTAACTTGGCCGGTATAATCGTTGCCTTTGTAAGTGATGCGGTAGCGGTAATTGCCAGGGGGGAGCTTTTTGGCCTCAGGTAGGCGTCTTTCTCTTTTGCCTTGGGGGCTTGGCCACTGGAAAAAATACACCACCGAATCTTGACGCCCCAGGAGGCGCAGCTCCACCATCCCGTCAAAAGGTATCTCGTACTGGATGCGAAGGGCGTCTTCTCCTTCGCGGGTGAGGGCCTCAAGCTTGAAGGTGTTAGGCTTCTTGAGGGCCTGAGCCCACAAGACACCACCCAAGAGAAGAGCCACTACTTGAGCTTGGACAACAGCAGATAATCGCAATCGGTCCATATAGCGGCGATTTTCTGGTTCAGGGCTACAAGTCGGTCCAGATAGGCGCGATAAGCGGCGAGGGTCTCTCGTACCGAAGGGGTTAGACGATTCACCACTTTCAGTTCGCCGTAGCGGGTGTATACGGCCATGAGGGCGTATTGGTGGGGTAACCATTCGTAGTAGAGGTCTTTGAGCCGGGCGTAGGCGGCTTCGCTGCCAGCCCGGATGCGGCTTGTGACCGTGCGGAAAGAGTCTACATAAAAGGGGAGCCTTTTGGGGTAGCGGGCCACTTCCATCATTTGGTTGAGGGTGTCCCGCCAGTTGTGCAGGCGGGCTTCAAGGGTATCTAAGTCCGGTTGGTGGTAAGCTATCAGTCGGAGTAGGGTTTGCTGGTGCCCTTCAAAGGGGGTGATCGCGCTATCTATGGGGGGTACGCTGTCGCGAGGAGGGGACTTAGGGCGAGCAGGCTGGGCTTGTCCTTCAAGCCAGACCAGGCCCCCCAAAAGATACAGGAGGCATGCCCGCATGGTCTTCCGCGGAGATTTCCCCGAACCGGCTCTCGTATTTGGTTAGGTTGTCCTGCATAGCCAAAAGGAGCCGCTTGTAGTGGTAAGGCGAGAGAATGACCCGGCTGCGCACTTTGGCCTTGGGTAGCCCAGGAAGCACTTGCAGAAAGTCAATCACAAACTCGGCCGGGGTATGGGAGATTATCGCTAAGTTTGAGTAGATGCCTGTGGCGACGTCGTCGGTGAGTTCCACATTCAGGACATTCGGGTCTGGGGCGGGATCGGGTTGCTGTGCCATGGTCAGACAAAGGTAAGCCTTCCATGCGAAAGACGCTCGGGGTCCTGGGGCTGGTGGGTGGGGTGATGGGGATTTGGCTGGCGCGGGATGAGCTCTTGCGATGGGGGGTTCAGTCTGTGCTCTCGTACAGTGTGGGTGCTCCGGTGCAGGTGGCCCGGGTTAAGGCGCTGGCTTGGCAAGGAGGCTTGCAATGGCGTCTTGAAGTGGAGGAAGTGCGCCTTTCCAGCACGCTTCCGGCGGATACTTTTCCCACCGCTAAGCTGGAAGAGGTGAAGCTGGTAGGGGAAGGACGCCGTCTGAAGGAGGTCTCGCTGCGAGGAGGATGGGTCGCTCTCATTCGCCTGGGAAAGGGTCTGAAAAACTTTCGGTACTTCCCCCGGCGGGGCCGCCCTTCGCCCCAACGCTTCACCGTCAAGGCAGAAGGGGTGCGGTTCTCGCTCCTGAATGGCCCGGCCGACCTGGCGCTTTCTTTGCGAGTAGACTCGCTTGAGGGCAAGCTGGACATAGACAGTGTAGCGTTTCGGCTGGAGGCGCTCCGGGCTCGGCTGTTTGCCCAAGAGGTGTGTTGGCGCCAGGTGCGGTCTCCGCTTCCGGCGCCTCTTGAGCTTCGAGCGCAGGGCTGCCTGTACAAGCCTACCCAGGACTGGGAGGGGCTTACCCTCCTCATCCAAGCGCCCGAGGAATGGGTCCGCTTCAGCGGGTGCGTGGAAAGCTGGACCTATCTGTGGGGGTCCTTTGCCGGCCAAGTCAAGATAAGCCGCTTTCCTCGGCTCTCTGCTGAGCTGGCTGGTTGGGGGCTTCAGGCTGTGCAGGTGGTGGGCTGGGCAGGAGGAAAGGCCTATGGGGCCTGTCTCGGGGGCAGCTGGGAACGAGGACCCTATCGGGTGTGTATGACCGGCGAAGGGTCTGCGCTTCGCAGGCTCTACGGCAGGGTGGGATGGGAAGGCCTGGGCTGGGCGGGCTTTGACGGAGGGCTGGAGGAGATGGCGGTCTGGGGTGGGCTCCATGGTGGGGGCCTTGTTGCTGGGGCCAAAGGGCGGATCTCTCTGCGGCGGCGCCTGGGCCAGCTGAAGGTCCATACCGCTTGGGGAGATACGATATGGGTGGAAGGCTCGCTGGATACGCTGAGTGGGCGATGGCGCCTGGGGGGCCAGCGGCTCCAAGGAACCTGGACGAAGAGACAAGGCCTTGTGCTCTTGGCTGATACGCTTTCGCTGGCTGAGCTCCTCCAAGCTTGGACGCCTTACAGGCGCTTGCTCCGGCCAGGGAGCAAGGAAGCGGTGCCCGTAGAGCTGCGGGCCCGGGCTTTTCGGTGGGATACGCTGGCGGTGGGGGAAAACTTGGCGGTTCGGTGGCGGCCGGGTTCCTCCCTCGAAGCGCAAGCGCGGGTGCGCCTACCTTTCTGGCCAGAGACGCTGGCAGCTCGGGCTTGGCAAGAGCCCCCTTCCGGTAGGTGGGCCTTGTCCCTGCAAGGCAGTACCGGCTACTTGTATGCGGAAGGCGAAGGGGATACAGCCCAGGTTTCGGCCACCGGCTGGTGGTACATCTATCCCTGGCAGGTGGTTGGCACTGTGCGCCTAAGCGAGCGGGCTTTACGGCTTCGGCGGGGGTGGGTCGGGGGCCCCTCCACCGAAATGGAGGTCAATGGGATTCTATCCCCTGCCGGAGCCAACGCCGAAGTAGAGGCCACCCTTCCTATAGCTGAGGCGCTGGTTTTTTTCCCTCTGGAGGGGGTACAGGTGTCGGGTGGGCGGCTGAACCTGCGATTTTGTGCGCAGGGAGCCTGGGACACCCTTCTGCGGTGGGACAATCCTCTGGAAGGCACCGCTACGCTGGAAGGGGTCCAGGCGTATTTCCCTCGGCTGAGGCTGCCTCTCTCCGATTTTAGGCTGAAGGTGGCTTTTTCGCCGGAGGAGACCCGACTGCTCCAGCTCTCAGGCCGGGTGGGGGCTGCTCGTGTGCAAGCGCAGGGGCAGGTTCGGGGCACCCTGAGTTATCTCTACACCGACTGGTATCGCTTGCAAGGGCGCCTGCAGGTGGAGGCGGAGAGCGTGCGGCTGGCTGATTTCTGGCGGCGGGCAGAAGGCGACACGATTAGACGACAGGTGCGTTTGCCCACTCAGATGGACCTTGCCGTGGAAGCTCGCCTCCGTTCGGTGGAAGTGTATGGGCTGCCCTTTGAGGTGGTAACAGCCCGCGCTCGCCTCACACAAGGCCTGCTTGAGATAGATACGCTGGGCCTGATGTATGGGCTAGGTCACCTTGCGGGATGGGGAGTACTGGATATAGCCGACTCTACCTGCTACACCTTTTCGGGGCGGGCCAAGGCCGAGCGTATAGACCTGGCTTCGGTCCTTCGGCGATTTGAGCTGGATACAATACCGACTTTTCAGCGGCTCGGACTGAAAGGTTTTTTCTCAGGTTCTCTACAGGCTAGCCTGCGCTTCAGCCCCTCTGTGAACTGGAAGGAAAATTCCATCTTTTACGCTCAGGGGCAGGTGTCGCAAGGGCAGTTTTATACCCCTCGTTGGCTGCGGTGGTTGCGTCCTTATTACTTAGCTGCTTACCGGGATAGCATGGACTTCTGGGCAGAAGTGCCTTCCTTCCAGATTACGGACGGGTTTCTGAAGCTTGAGGAGGGGCTTCTTTTGACGCGGGCAGGGGCCCTTCGCCTTATGGGGTACCATTACCTGCCTCAGGACCGGTTTCTGTACCAGATCCGGGGAGCAAGGCTCTATCGCCGCCTCCAGCGCCATGCAGAACTGCCAAGGTTGGCCTATTACATGGCGGATCGGCTGGACCAAAGCCTTTTTCTGGTGTATGTGGAAAAGCTCGGTCCCCGCGTACGGGTCCGGTATCCGGTGCGCTATCTCTTGCGACGGCTGATTGTGCCTTCACTTGCGGAGCCCGTCCCTTCGGCCTCCGCTTACCGTTCAGGCTTTTTTCGCAACCGCTGAGGAAGGGAAAACGGCAGCTCAGGAAAAGCCTCTTGGCGTTTTGCCCATGCCCTTCCTACATTTGTGCTATGCACAAGTTCATCCAGGTCTGGCTCATAGCGGGGCTGGTGCTGGCGCAGGAGTGCGACATCATTTTTGTCTCGCCCAACGGCAGCGCGGGCCCTGGCAGCGGCACCCGAGATAACCCCGCCGAACTCAACTACGCCATCGCTAACCTCCTTACGCCGACTATCCGACGGCTTTACTTGGCGTATGGCATCTATACCCTTACGCAGCCGCTGCCCTTACATAACGGGATCCAAGTAGAAGGAGGCTTTGACCCAGCGCAGGGATGGCTCAAAACGAATCTGTATCCTACGATTCTTTTCCGGGCGGCGGTCAATCCTCAGCCCAACCCCAGTCGGCTTGTGGCGATTGAAGGCATAGGTGTGAGCGGCTTTCGGCTCCAGGACCTGGAAGTGTATGTAGAAGATGCTACGTCCCTGGGGGCTGGCACCACCACCTATGCGCTCTACCTCAATGGGTGCAGCAACTATGTGGTCAATCGGTGTCGGTTTTCGGCGGGGGCAGGAGCCAACGGCGATCCTGGGCAGAATGGTGCAGCGGGTCGCAATGGCGCAGCGGGGCAGATTGGCCAGCCTGGCGATGAGGATGGGGGCTGCTGTCGCAGCGGAGGCGCAGGCGGGAGCAGCTGGTCGGGGGGGCTGGTAGCAGGAGGCCGAGGGGGTGACGGCGGCCAGCGAGGCACCTGTGCCCCAGGCCAGGCCTTCCCCGGAGCCGCGGGCGCAGCAGGCAACCCTGCTGGCCCTCAACCCTACGCCCCCGCAGGGGGAAGTGGAGGGGCAGGAGGGGTAGGGAATGCTACCCTGATCTCGCTGAATTGCGATAATTTCACTCAGCAAAATGGTGGGGATGGTCAGCCGGGCCAGAATGGCGCCAATGGTGCGGCGGGCGGGCCTGGCGTGCCCACGCATGCGGGGGGCTTCTTCCAGCCTGGCAACGGCCAGGACGGCCAAGATGGGCAGCATGGCTCCGGAGGCGGTGGCGGCGGAGGCGGGGGTAGCCAGGGTGATCTCATTTGTGCCTTTAGTAATCCCAATGGTTCGGGTGCGGGAGGAGGTGGAGGCGGCGAGGGAGGAGAGGGAGGGAAAGGCGGAAAAGGCGGGGGCGGCGGCGGCGGCTCCTTCGGCATCTATCTCTGGAATAACGGACCTGGAGCGCTCCTGGTAGATGTGATAGCGGAGTCCAGCTTGCCAGGCGCCGGAGCTGCGGGTGGATTCGGCGGGGTGGGCGGCATCGGCGGCGCAGGAGGCTGTGGAGGAGCACGCGGGTGTGCTGGCCAACCCACCGCCTGCGACATCGGCTACGGAGGCAACGGAGGCGCAGGCGGTAACGGCGGTAACGGCGGCAATGGCGGCCAAGGCGCATCCGGCCTGGCCCAGGATGTGTATATTCATTCCGGCAGCACCGCTCCCACCCTCTCTACCTTCCGCAGCCCCGACGAACCCAAAGTCTTCATCCAATACACCGGCTGTACCCAGCGGCAACTCAAGTTGTGGACGGATGCGGCAGGGTATTTGGTGTGGTTCTTTGGACCTGGAAGCACACCTCCCACGGCGATCGGAGATACGGTCTTCACCCGTTATACGACCCTGGGCCGTAAAAGCCTCTCTCTCGTGGCAAATGGCCAGACGTACACCTATTATGAGTACTTAGACATTCGGGACGACGGGAGCGGCACCAATCCCACCTTCACCCAAAGCGCTGACACGATATGCTTGGGAGGGCAGGTCACGTTCACCAGCAGCTTAGCAGGGGCCCAGAACTATGCCTGGGACTTCGGTGGGGGAGCTCCGCCTGTGTCCGGCCCCCTAAACCAAACGGCCCAAGTCACTTTCACCACACCTGGTACCTTCACCGTGACCCACCGAACCTACTCGCCCTGCTGTGGCTGGTCGGATCCGCATCGGGACACCGTGGTGGTGCTTCCTGACCCTGCGCCGACGCTCACCATTCAAACCAGCACCGGCAGCGTAGAGACGTGTGAAGGTGCGCCTGTGGTGTTTACAGCTCAGCTCCAGAACTTTGCGCCCAACCCGACGATTACCTGGCAGGTGAATGGTAATCCGGCGGGTTCCGGCTTGACCTTCCTTTTGGCTAATCCGCAGCCCGGCGACCAGGTGCAGGCCATCGCTGTTGGAAATACCGCTTGTTCGCGGGGGCAGCCCATCCCCTCCAACGCGGTGACGCTGACCGTCCATCCCCGGCCGCAAATACAACCCCTTACGGTCGGATGCTTCACCATCACCGGTAACCTCGTGCCAGGGGACCTGATCACGCTGTCGGCTACAGCTACCGGGGGTACGCCGCCGTACACTTACTACTGGGACTTGGGCGATGGTCGGGGCGCTACGGGCAACCCCGCCACCATCCTCTATCCCGTCGCGGGCACTTATCAGGTACGGCTTACGGTGGTGGACGCGCAAGGCTGCACCAGCAGCAACACCGCCGCTTGCGAAACCACCCTCGTGATCAGCTACCGTCCGGTGGCTGCTTTCTCCGCTGCGCCCGTAGCGGGATGCCCTCCCCTCACGGTTCAGTTCACCAACCAAAGTGTGTACGCCCAGGCTTACCTCTGGGACTTCGGGGATGGCACACCCCGAAGGACTGACGCCAATCCCACCCACACCTACACCACCTCTGGCGAATACACCGTGACCCTCTATGCGTTTTCGGCGGGCTATACCGACACCGCCAAGGTACAAACCCAAGTGGTGGTGTACCCTCGGCCGGTAGCGGACTTTTCCGTCTTTCCCCCGGTGCTTTACGAGGCCGACACCGCGTATTTTGTCTCGCAGTCGCAGGGCGCCACGGCATGGATTTGGAACTTCGGGGACCCTCTCAATCCTTCGGCTTCCTCCACCCAACCGAACCCCTCCTACTTTTACGCTCAACCGGGTAGCTACACGATAACCCTCATTGTGGAGAACCTCTACGGTTGTCGGGACACCCTCACGCGCCCTGATGCGGTGGTCAAGCTGCCTAACCCGGCGCCTACTGCGCTGGGGTTCTTTCCACGAGAAGCGCTTCAAGCCTGGCCTAACCCCTTCTCAGAAATGGTCCATTTGCGTCTCCCTCAGCAGGCAGACTTGGCCTTGTATGATAGCAGGGGGGCAAAGTTGGCTGCTTGGAAGCTTTCTGCGGGTGTACATACGTTGTCTTTGGACCACCTACCCAATGGACTGTACTTTTTGCGGGTAGGTCCCTGGACGCTGAAACTCCACAAATCAAGCTAATCCCATGCGATACGCTGTAGCTTTTCTCACGGCAGGCCTGCTGTATGCCCAGAGTTGTGGGTATCTCTATGTATCGCCCACGGGTACACCGGCTGCTGCGGGTACGCCTTCGGATCCGCTTTCGCTGCAAGCGGCGGTAGCGCAGGCGGCTGCTGGCCCTGTCAAACACCTTCGCTTGGCTATAGGGGACTATCTCTTGACGGCGCCGCTTTCTCTGGAAGACAATGTTATTTTGGAGGGGGGCTTTGATCTGTCGGGGCCGGTGCCCGTCAAGCGCAGCGGAGGAGTCACGCGCCTGCGCCGCCTAAGTGGCACCCCTGAGCCTAACCCTTGTCGGCTCGTGGCCGTCCAAGCCGTAGGTAAGAGCGGCTTTGAGCTCCATGACCTCTACATAGAAGTGGAAAATGCCAGCTATACGGCTGACGGGCCGGGCTGCTCCACCTATGGGTTATACCTCAGTGGGTGCTCTAACTATCAGATCGTGCGGTGCCGAATCCATGCAGGGGATGCCACGGATGGCAAGCCGGGGGATCCGGTGCCCAATGGACGCGATGGAGCTCCAGGCGCAAAGGGAGAGGATGGATGTCGGCAGTGTCAGCCAGGGGTGGACGACCCCAATAACGATGGAGGAGCAGGGGGCAGTAGCTGGTCAGGCGGTGCACAAGCAGGCGGCCAAGGCGGCCAAGGAGCCCCTATCGGCCTCGGACGGGGCCCGGCTGGCTGCTTTGATTTTAACTTTTGTAACGGGGCTAGCGCGCCCTCAGGTCAGAACGGCCAAAATGGTTCCACCAGCATCGTCGGACAGCCCGCAGGCCAAGGGGGCGCGGGAGGGCAAGGGCAGAATATCTGCAGTAATTTCACAGATGCGGCGGGTTTCATCGGGGCTTTAGGGGGGTGCCCCTCGGACGATCCTTTGCGAGGGGGACAGCCTGGTACCAATGGAGCGAACGGCCGTGATGGAGCGGATGGCCTCCCGGGCAGCCCTTCTTTTGCGGGGGGATGGTTCTTGCCAGGCGACGGTCAGGACGGTCAGCCCGGGGAACATGGAAGTGGGGGAGGCGGGGGCGGAGGTGGCGGAGCGCTGGGAGGGATTCCCTACGATATAGCGTGCTTCACCATTGACGATGGGTACACCAACAGCTCGGGTGGGGGCGGGGGCGGTGGCGGAGAAGGAGGTGAAGGCGGCCCCGGCGGAAAAGGCGGCGGTGGAGGGGGAGGAGCTTTTGCGCTCTTCCTGTGGAATAACGGCGCCAACGGCATCATCAAAGACTGTCCTCTCACGGTGGGCCAAGCAGGACAAGGGGCCTCAGGTTCTGCAGGAGGGATAGGCGGCCAAGGCGGAGAAGGAGGATGTGGCGGGGGATGGATCGGCTCCCCTTGCACTCGTTTCTGCGGGTCGCCTCCCCTTCCGTCCAACAGCTGTGGGGCAGGCTGCCAGGGAGGTTGGGGCGGCAATGGCGGCCGCGGGGGTAACGGGGGTCGGGGCGGCCGCGGCGGCGATGGCGCCAGCGGCCTCGCCCAGCCCTTCTACCAAAACCTCGCCGGCCAACCCCCCACCCTCACCAGTAGCTTCGTCCCTACCGAGCCGCCTATAGCCGTCTCGGGCTTGGTGTGTAGCCATTCCGAAGTCTCTTTTTCGGTGGAAAACGCAGACCCGCTCACCCAATACGAATGGGGCTTTGGCAGCGGGGCACAGCCCATCTTCGGATACGGCCCTACCGCTACGACTTTCTTCACGGCGCCTGGATTTCATACGATTCTCCTGCGGGTGAATGGGGTGCCTTTCCGGTATACCCTTTTTGCTTCGCCGACGCAGCCGGGCGTGATACCTGACGTCCAGCCTGGGGGAAACCTGCCCGTGTGCTTAGGCGCTACCGCCACTTTCCAAGCCAGCCTCACCAACCCCGCCAACCGCACCATCCTTGAATACGCCTGGTCCCTGCAAGGGCCTGGCATCTCGGACAATCAGCAAGGGCCTGCCCTTTCCTCTTACACCACCCCCACTCTCAACCAAGCGGGCACCTACAAAGTGTACCTGAGGGTGCGTTCCGAGTGCTGCGGGTGGTCTATATGGGACTCGCTCAGCTTTGATGTCGTGCCTACACAGACCATGACGGCTCAGCTTATTGCTTCACCGCCTGCCGTCTGTGAAGGCCAGCCCATTACCCTTACGGTCGTAGGAGGAAACGTAGGCCCTAATCCCACCTACGTCTGGCGCAAAAACGGCACTCTCATCGCCGCAGCTACAGGCAGCACCTACACCGACCCCAACCCCTCTAACGGCGACACTTACACCGTAGAAGTCACTTCCAGCTTGGCCTGCATTTCCAACAGCCCCCTCACCACCAACAGCGTAAGTGTGGTGGTGCACCCTCGTCCGCAGCTTGTCTGCCCGGCGGCCCCCCTGCAGGGGTATTTGGGGGCTCCGGTGACCTTCGTCCTGGATGCCTCTAATGCGGCTCAGCTTCAACCGCCTTTCTCTTACCAGATAGACCTGGGCAATGGCTTCTCTCCAAGCGGTCAGACACCTACGCTACCCGCTCAGGTCAATGCCTCCTATGGTGGGGCAGGTACCTACACGGCCACGATCACCTTGACGGATGCCCGAGGGTGTTCAGCTTCCTGCCAGGTGCCTGTAAGCATCTCGGCTTCGCCTCCTCCCGCAGCAGACTTTTCCGCAGACCGCCAGGAGGGATGCGATCAGCTCACGGTAACCTTTACAGCCAATCCAGCGGCCGACGAGTACCGCTGGAACTTTGGGGACGGCTCGGCTCCCTTGCAAACCACCCAAAATCCCGTCTCCCATACCTACACCCAAGTAGGCTTCTTCACCGTACAGCTTGAAGCTCGTTTCGGAGCTACCTGGGTGCCTGTGGAAAAAGTGCATTATATACGAGTGTACCGCACCCCTTCTCCTCAAATTGGGGTTCTCAGTGCCGCCTGTGAAAACCAGGCGGTTCAGTTCGGGGATGTTGGCGCAGACGGATACGAGTATTTGTGGGATTTTGGCGATGGCAGCACAAGTACAGCTCCGGGCCCTCAGCATGTATACGCCAGTTCAGGGACCTACACGGTGACCCTGACAGCCTGGAGCCATAACCGGGCTTGCTCTGCTACGGTCCAAAAGCAGGTGGTGGTGCAGCGCCGTCCAGATGCCGACTTCACCTTGCCGGCCACGGCGGGGTGTCCGCCTCTCCTCCTAAACCCAGTCAACACCTCCAACCCTAACGGCGCTACCGATGTGAAGTACATCTGGGTGTGGGGCGACGGAAGGCGAGATACCGTCTCCAGTGGTGCTGTAGCGCATACGTACACTTCGCCGGGGCAGTACAACCTTGAACTGGTGGCTTATTCCGCTGAAGGGTGTAGAGATACGGCTCGAGCCCTCGTCACCGTCTACGCCCGTCCTCAGGCTGCTTTCAGCCCTCAGAACGCTCAGCAAACCCAGCCTAACACCCAGGTCTCCTTCACCAATCAGTCCCAGGGAGCCGTTTCCTACTTCTGGGACTTTGGCAATGGCCAGACCAGCACCGAAGTCAACCCCCCTCCAGTAGACTTTCCCCAGCCAGGTACCTATGCGGTGCTTCTGATTGCCCAGAACGCCCAGGGATGCGCAGATACCGCTCGCGGCACTGTAGTCATCGAACCCGGCCTGGACATTTTCATCCCTAATGTCTTCACTCCAAACGGTGATGGCATCAACGATGTGTGGCAGATTCGGGCGACGCTGCCTTATCAGGTGTGGGTATACGACCGATGGGGCAATCTGATTTTTGAGGGCAGCAACGCTCGCCTATGGGATGGGCGCAACCGTGCTGGAGGGGAGTGTCCGGAGGGGGCCTATACCTACAAGCTGATAGCGACTTTGCCGGGTGGCCGGAGCTTCACGCGCTCGGGGACGGTGACGCTGTTGCGGTAGGGGGAGCGGCGCGCCCCCCTGCGGGGGGCGCGCCGCTTGCAAAAGGCGCCGCCCCTGCGGGGCGGCGCCAAAAAAAAAGCGGGCAAGCCTTGTAGGCTTGCCCGTAGTCCTTACCGCTTCTACCTCTTAGTACCGGTACCACTCAGGCTTATAGGGCCCCTCCACAGGCACCCCAATATAAGCCGCCTGCTCCGGCGTCAGCTCATCCAGCTCAGCGCCGAGCTTAGCCAAGTGAAGCCGCGCCACCATCTCATCCAGATGCTTGGGCAGGGTGTAGACCTTGTTCTCGTACTGATCGCCTTTCGTCCAGAGTTCTATTTGGGCCAGCACCTGGTTTGAAAACGAGCAGGACATTACAAACGACGGGTGCCCTTCAGCACAGGCCAAGTTCATCAACCGTCCCTCCGCCAGCAAGATAATTTCCTTCCCCTCCACATTGTACACATCCACATAGGGCTTGATGGTGTACTTGGTGTGGCCGTAGTGTTTATTGAGCCAAGCGACATCAATTTCCAGGTCAAAGTGGCCGATATTACCCACGATGGTTTTGTCCTTCATGGCCAGGAAGTGCCGGCCTACTACGATATCGCGGTTACCGGTGGCGGTGATGATGATGTCGGCCAGGGGTACGGCGTTGTCCATTTTCATCACCCGGAAGCCGTCCATCACGGCCTGAAGGGCGCAGATGGGGTCGATTTCGGTGACGATAACTTGGGCGCCGGCACCGGCGAAAGCTTGGGCGGTACCAGCGCCGACGTCGCCATATCCTGCCACCACCACCGTTTTTCCGGCGATCATCACGCCTGTAGCCCGCCGAACCGCATCCACCGCCGATTCTCGGCAGCCGTAGATGTTGTCAAATTTAGATTTCGTGACCGAATCGTTCACATTGATGGCGGGGAAGGGGAGCTTCCCTTGTGCAGCGTATTCATACAATCGGCGTACACCCGTTGTGGTTTCTTCCGATACCCCGCGGATGCCTTTTGCCAGGTGTGGATATTTCTCTATAATTAGCCAGGTCAGGTCTCCCCCGTCGTCCAGGATCATGTTGAGAGGGCGGTCGGGGCTGCCAAAGAAGAGAGTCTGCTCAATGCACCACCAGTATTCTTCTTCGGTTTGGCCTTTCCAAGCGAAGACAGGAATGCCTGCGGCGGCGATGGCAGCGGCCGCGTGATCCTGCGTTGAGAAGGGATTGCAAGAGGCCCACCGCACTTCTGCCCCCAGCTCTACAAGGGTTTCAATCAGCACGGCCGTCTCAATCGTCATGTGGAGGCACCCGGCAATGCGAGCCCCTTTGAGGGGTTTAGTATCTCGGTACCGTTCTCGCAAGGCCATAAGGCCGGGCATCTCCGCTTCGGCCAGGCGGATTTCTCGGCGGCCCCATTCGGCCAGCGAAAGGTCCGCCACCTTGAAGTCTTGCGTTTGTGTAAGCATAGGCATAGCAAAGGTACAGCGTCTCTAACAAAAATGGGCCCCTGGGTTCGCTAAAAAACGGTTCGGATTACCTTTGGGGGGTGTCTTGGGAGGAATGGCCCTCCGGTTCTCTCTGGAAAAGCCGCTGGGAAGCCCTGGTCAAGGCGGAACGGCTTCCTGCGGCGTTTTTTATGGGTGGGTCCAGAAGGCGTGGGTAAAACGCCTATAGCCCTCACGCTGGCTCAAGCCCTCCTTTGTACAGAAGGAGATGGGGTCACTCCCTGCGGTCAATGCCCCTCCTGCAGAGCCACGCTGAGTCTCAGCCATCCCCACCTTTTTTCTGGTGCCTCCTTTGGGTGGGGGCAAGCCTCTGGAAGAAGCCTCGGCCCTCTTTCGGGAACGGCTCTCCCAAGACCCTTTTTTATCCCTTGTGGAGTGGGAGGAGGCTCTGTTGGGAGGCAAAGGTTCCCTCTCCATCGGAGTTGAGACGGTGCGGAAGCTGCAGTCATGGCTTACGCTTGCGGTGCCTGGCCGCAGCTGGCGAGTGGTCCTTTTCTGGCAGGCCCAGCTTCTGACTCGCCAGGCTGCTAACGCCCTCCTCAAAGTGGTGGAAGAGCCCCCCCGAGAAAACGCTGTTTCTTTTTCTTGCTACTCGCTTAGAGGCCCTGCCTGCGACCTTGCGCTCGCGGTGTAGGGTGTGGCGATTTCCTCCGCTTTCTGCGCAAGAGCTCCAAGCCTTGGCTGGGCAGCCCCCTCCCCCCTTTCATCCTGGCCATGGCGGAGGGTAGCTACAGCCGCATCAAGCGCCTCCTGGCCCCCGAACAGGAACCTTATATTCAGGCTTTGCGGGACTGGCTGCGCGGACTTTTTCGCTTGGAAGATCCTTCCCGCTTCGTTGCTGCCCTGGAAACCCTCCTCAAGGCTCCCCGTCTGCCCGAACTCTTGCTGGTAGGCGTAGCGCTGGTGCGGGCCCACCCCGAACTTTCCTTGGTTCAGAAAACCTGGCTCATAGACGCCCTGCTGCGCTTAGCTGACGAACTGGAAGCCCACCTCAATCCTCCCTTGCTTCTGTGGGAAGCGACCCTGCGTTTACAGGCCCTGATGCGAGATCCCAACCCTACGCTTGAAGGCCTCCTGAGCGAAGCCGTTTTCTGAGGCGAGCACGCGCCAAGCGAAGCCAGACTACCCCCCCGATGGCTTCCTGGATGACCTGGCGGCTCATTTTTGACTGGCCGGCTGTCCGTTCCACAAATACAATGGGCACTTCCACCAGGCGAGCCCCCGCCAAATACGCTTTGTACTTCATCTCAATCTGGAAAGCGTATCCCCGAAAGCGAATGGGGTCCGCCTGAAGCAGCTTCGCCAGCAGATCCCGTCGGTACCCTACGAACCCTGCCGTAGGGTCACGAACCGGCATGCCTGTCACCCACCTTACATACAGACTGGCCCCGTAGCTAAGGAGGATGCGGCTCAAAGGCCAGTTGACCACGGTGATGCCGCGCACATAACGCGAACCAATAGCCATGTCCGCGCCGTTCTGGAGGGCTTCCGCCAGGGCAGGTAGGTACTGCGGAGGATGGCTGAAATCCGCATCCATCTCATAGATGTATTGGGCGGGCGTATGGGCTAAAATCCAAGCAAACCCCGCTTCGTACGCTCGTCCCAGCCCTTCTTTTCGTTCCCGCCGTAGAAGGGCTACAGGTGCCTCCGGCTGCGCTTTTTGGAAGCTCTCCACGAGACGGGCTGTACCGTCGGGGGAGGTTGTCGTCTATGACGAGCACGCCGACTTTGAGGGGTAGGTTTAGAAGGGCCTCCAGCAATCGGAGGATATTTTCAGCTTCGTTGTAGGTGGGGAGGGCAATCCAGTGTTCAGGCGGCATGCGCTCGCGTCAGGAAAACCAACTCGTCGCAGTAGGCTTGGGATTCAGGACGGTGGGCCACCACCAGCACAATCGCTTTTTCGGCCAGCACGCGCAGCCTCTCGTATAGGAGTTTTTCCGTCTCGGGTTCAATATGGGCGGTTGGCTCGTCTAAAATCCACACGCTGGGCTCATGTAGGGCAGCTCGCCACAGGGCAATGAGTTGCCTTTCTCCGGCCGAGAGATTACTGCCTCCCGTAGCGATGAAGTGATCCAGGCTCCACCTGCGCAGGTAGCTCTCAAGCTGGAGCTTTTTAGCGGCGGTCCAGAGAGCCTCATCGGGCATATCGCGATACAGGGTAAGGTTTTCGCGTAAGGTGCCCTCAAAAAGCACCGGTTCTTGAGGAATGTACGCAATCTGGCTTCGCAGGGCGCGTTTGTCCCATTCTTCAAGGTTTAGACCTCCCAGCACGATCCGCCCTGCTTTTAGGCGATAGTAGCCCAGCGTAAGGTAAAAGAGCGTGCTTTTGCCGGTGCCGGTGGGGGCCACTAGCCCGTAAATGCGTCCAGGTTGGCATGCCAGCGAAAAGCCTTCCAACACGGGGTGTTCCGGGGTGTACGCAAAGCTCACCCCCTCAAACGAAAGAAGGTAGGGTGGGGGCTCAGAAGGGGTTTTCCCTTCCACGTGTTCTTCTTCGGGGCGGTCCAGCAGCCGGAAAATGCGTTCGGCGCTCACCAGGCCCATTTGCAGGCTATTGACCTGATCGGCGATGATCCGGAAGGGCCGGAAAAACAGCTGCTGGTACAGCGAAAAAGCCACAAGCGTGCCCAGCGTAGTTTTACCCACATAGAGCAAATACGCCCCTACAAGGAGGACGCTGGTCAGGCCTACCAGGGTCACCAGTTCCATGGCGGGGAAAAACAGCGCAAAATACCCGATCACCCAGCGGTAACTGAGGTAGTACAGACGATTGAGGCGAGTGAAGCGGGCCCATAGGGTTTTCTCGGCGCCCAAACTGGCGGTAAGTTCCCGACTTTGGAGCACTTCCTGCAGGAAGCCATTGGTCCGACCAATGTAAAGCCGTACTCGGTCAAAGCTCTGCCGAATCTTTCGGGAAAAATAGCGTGAGGTGAAAAGGCCCATAGGCATCGTCAAGAGGGTGAGCGTAGCCAGGCGGACATCCACGATAAACATCAGGACGATCAAGCACACCAGCTGGAAAATTTCGCCCGCGATCACAAGGAAGGTTTCGGCCAGGGTGCCCTGGAGGGTTTGGGTATCTGTCAGGGTGCGAGTATAAAGGATGCCGGTGGGGTACTTTTCCAGGACAGGGATTTCCAGGCGGAGCACTTTCTCAAAAAGGCGGCCTCGCAGGCGCTGGATGAGATTCCAGGCCAGGGTTTGGGTAGTTAGGGCTTGCCCGCGCAGGACCAGCGCATGCAGAAAAGCCATCCCGATTAGCGCAATCCCCCATCCCACCAGGGCTGAGAGGTTCCCCTCCCAAAGCGGATGGTCAATCACATACTGGTACAAGAGAGGCCGCAGCGGCTGGAAAAAAGAGGCCACCGTCACTAAGGCCAGCGCTGCCCAGAAAAGGCGCTCTTCTACCAGCAGGCGAAGGAGCCGAAAGACGACCGAACGATTTTTCATGCGGGTACGGTCAGGCCCTCATAGAGGGCGGCGACCTTCTGCTGGATGTACCTTCGGAAGGGCTCCACAGACAGGGGCTTTCCTGTAGCTTTTTGGCACAGCGTCTGAGAATCATAGAGACGACCTTGGCTATGGATCTTTTCCCGCATCCAAGCCAGGGGAGCTTGGCCGTCCCCTTCTGCCAAGGCGGCTTCCCAATCTGGGTGTTCTTGAGAAAGGGCTTCCGCAAACTGAGCTGCGTAAAAGCTTCCCATGGAGTAGGTGGGGAAGTATCCAAAGTTACCCATAGACCAGTGAATGTCTTGCAGTACGCCAACCCCATCATGAGGCACTTGGAGCCCTAAGTAGGTTTGGATGCGGCTATTCCATGCCATGGGAAGCTCCGCTACCTTAAGCTCGCCATTCACGAGGGCCCTTTCCAGTTCAAAACGCAAGAGAATGTGCAAGTGGTAGCTCACCTCGTCGGATTGGATGCGGATCAGGGAAGGTTGGATGCGGTTCACGCGGCGGGCCAGCGTCAAAGGATGGTAAGCGCTTAGCCAGGAGGGTTGGTACGAGGCAGCACATGGTTGTACAAGTAAGTCCAGAAGGCGAGGGAGTTCCCCACATGGTTTTCCCAGAAGCGGGACTGGGACTCATGGATGCTGAGGGAAGCCGGGGTGGTTATGGGCCATCCTAAGGGTTCTCGGGCAAGGCCCTGTTCATAGAGGGCGTGGCCCATCTCGTGCAGGGCAGAGCCCAACGCCATCGTGAGGTCGTTCTCGTCAATGCGGAGGGTGATGCGCACATCGTCGGGATTGAACCCACTACAAAAAGGATGAGGCGACAGGTCAATGCGCCCTCGGCTAAGGTCATACCCCAAGCGAGTTACCACCTCTTCTACCAAGCTGCGTTGGGCGGAGGGGGGCAGGGAGAGGGGGAGGGCCATCCACTCCTTCGGGCTTACGCGAAGCGCACACCTGCAGGGTCTCTATCAGGAAAGGCTTTATCTCGGCAAAGAGGGTCTCTACCTCGCCAGGGGAGAGGCTTTTTTTCATACAAGCGCAGCAGGGCCTCGTAGGGTTCTTTTTCGTAGCCCAGGGCAGCGGCTTTTTCCCGGGCCAGCGTTATCAGCTTTTCCAGGTGGGGGGCAAAGGAGCTAAAATCAGCTTTGGAGCGGGCTTCCACCCAGGCGACCTGAGCTAAACTGGCCGCTTCAGAAAAGGCCCGCACCAGCGAAGGCGGAACCTTTTCGGCGGGTTCGGCTTCTTCAATCAGGGTCTGGATTTGACGCTGCTCTTCTGGGCTGAAAGCGCTGCTGTCCCTGGCTTCTCGCAAAAGGGGTAGGAGCGTTGTGGTGAGCCGCTGGTGTAAAAGCTCCATAAGCGTACCCACCAAGGCTGCCCGATGGGCTACCCCAGCCTTGGGCATGCACACTTCTTGATCCCAGGTGAGGATTTCCACATTGCTGGCTAGAAGGGCGTACGTGCGCAGCTCCTGGTTCAGCTTTTCGGCCAGGCTCATCCCGCAAAGATAGCCCAAACTTACCGAGTTTCTCCCCACATGACATGCACTTCAAAAAGGAAGCGGCGGAGCTTGCTGCCTTCGTAGGCTCCGGGGGTGGGAGCAGGCCGGCGCAGAAGGTTGGTCAGGCCTATCTCGTAGTAGGCGCTCACGCCGGTGGTGCCGAATTGGACGGGCAGTTCCAGGGTCAGGCCTAAAGGCAAGAAGGCATACCACCGATTCACGCTCCGGCGAGGGTCCGTAGAGAGGCCAGCGCTCTGGTAGCGGTAGCCGCCTACGATGCCGGTTTTGGGATACCAGACTTTCCAGCGAGGACCAAACCGAAATCCAGCCTCTACGGCTTTGTAGGCGGTTTGTTGGGCAGGGGAGAAGTCTTGGTTGACCAAGGGTAGGCGCACTTCGGAGGGGCCGCCCTTGTAGACCCACAGGAGAGAAAGCTCCCAGCCTGCTCCCCACCAGTAGTTTTTGCCATGCAGGCCGATGGCGGCGTCGGAGAAGAGCGCGGTGGGCACAGGCTCCCCTCGTTCCGTGGCATAGTTGAAGCGCCCCTGAAAAAGCAGGCCTATGCCTTTTTGCGCCCAGAGGAGAGCGCTACACAGACACGCCCAGGTCGCGAAGCAGCGCATTGAGGGCCAGCTTGTCGTCGTGGCGCGCTTCGCGCCAGCCGATGATGAGCGCGCAGGGCACCCCAAACTCCCCTGCGGGAAAGCGCTTGACCCGCGTGCCGGGTATCACAATCGCGCCTTCGGGCACATAGCCGCGGTATTCTTGGCCGGCGGGATCGGTGGTGTCCACAATAGGGATGGAAGCGGTAAGCACAGTACCTGCCCCCAGGACGGCTTTCTTGCCTATTCGGACTCCCTCTACCACAATACACCGGCTGCCGAGAAAGGCCCCATCTTCCACGATAACGGGCATAGCTTGGGGCGGTTCCAAAACCCCTCCAATCCCCACTCCTCCGCTGATATGCACTTCGCGGCCAATCTGCGCGCACGACCCCACCGTGGCCCAGGTGTCTAT
The DNA here is from genome assembly GCA_026003235.1 of Bacteroidia bacterium. Taxonomy (GTDB): domain Bacteria; phylum Bacteroidota; class Bacteroidia; order SpSt-205; family SpSt-205; genus SpSt-205. The sequence continues at coordinate 36,408 of BPGW01000004.1, forward strand.
CATCGTCCCTTCTCCCACATAAGCGCCGATGTTGACATAACCCGGCATAAGCACCACACCAGGCGCCAGGTAGCTGCCGTAGCGGGCTACTCCTGGCGGCACGATGCGCACACCCGCTGGCACCTCCTTCTTGACGGGGATCTTGTCTTGAAAGCGCAAAGCTCCCGCTTCCAGGGGCTGCGTCTGGCGCAACCGAAAGTACAACAAAATCGCCTTCTTCACCCACTCCAGCACTTTCCAGCTGCCGTCGGCTTCAGGCAGCGCACATCGTACCTTGCCCTTGTCCAGCGCAGCTATGGTTTCTTCTACCGCTCGCTGGTAGGCAGAGACATTGAGCCTTTGAGGCTGAACCCAGGCTTCTTCTATGTGTTTTTCCAGCGTAGGCAAGTCCATACTTCAGGTGAGCTTGAGGGTGGAAGCTCGTTCAGGGTCCAGTTTGCCCGCCATGATCAGGCGCATCTCCCGGCGGCGCAGCGCCTCCTCATACTGGCGCTTTTCCTCTTCGGTTTCGGGTTCTACGGGCGGCACCGGAATAGGGACACCCACTCTGGTCTATGGCCACAAAAGTGTAGTAAGCTTCGTTGGAAAGCCTTTTTTCGTTGGTGGGCAGGCTCTGGGCATACACCCGCAAATACACTTCCATGGAGGTATGAAAGGCCCGGGTTACATAGGCTTCTATGGTCAGCAGCTCGCCCACCCGTATCGCCGAACGGAAGCTTACATAGTCTACTGCAGCGGTGACACATACCCGTTGGGAGTGCCGGTAAGCCGCAATAGCCGCCGCTATATCCATCCAATAAAGCAGCTGGCCCCCCATGAGGTTACCCAGGGCGTTGGCGTGGTTAGGAAAAACCATTTCGGTCAGTACCGTAAACGATTCTCTCGGTCGCTTGGGCTGCATGCTCCAAAGGTACGCACCTTGCGTAGGTTTAACTGCCATTGCGTATATTTGACAAAGTGGAGTCCTTCCCGAGAGAGCTTCGTACGATTGAAGATCTGATTGCCCTGCTTGAGGCCGAGCCCGTGTGGGTGGAGCGGCTACGGTCTATTCTTTTTACGCAGGGGCTTTTGAGCTTGCCTGACCGGGTGGCGCGCCTGGAAGACCTTCTGCAGAAGCAAGCCGAGTGGATGGCACGCCTTTCGGAGCTTCTTGCCCGCTACGATGAACACCTCCGAGCTCATACCCGCCAGTTGGAAGAGTATGGCCGACTGCTGGCGGAGCACGGCCGCCGGTTGGAAGAGCACACCCAGGCTATCCAAGAACACTCCGAACGCATAGCGCGGCTGGAGCAAATTATCGCTCAGCACGATGAGCGGATAGCTCGGCTGGAGGAGCTGGTGGCGCAGAATACGGCTCGCATTGAGCGATTGGAGGAGCTGGTGGCGCAGAATACGGCTCGCACTCAGCGGCTGGAGGAGGTGATTGAGGAGCTGCGTAAGCTTGTTCAGCAACAAATGCAGCGGCTGGACATCCATGAGCAGCGCTTGAATAAGCTCACCGATGATGTGAGTTTTCTCAAGGGAATGGTCCTGGAAATCCGAACTACCCTGCGAATACCTTCCGTTTTCGGAAGGCTTGTTCGGCGCTGTCGCCAAGCTGACATGAACGAGATCTTTGAACGGGCGTATGCCCTTCGAGAAGCTGGCCAGCTTACCCAAGAGGAGCTACAAGAGCTGCTCCAACTTGACTTGGTGGTAGAAGGGCGCTTACCCCACGATGGGCAAATGCCTATTTTGCTAGCGGTAGAAATCTCTTTTGTAATAGATGCCGGGGATGTGGAGCGGACAGCGAGGCGAGCAACCCTGCTTAGCCGAGTTATGGAGCAGCCGGCTCAGGGCGTGGTGGTCGGAACTCGCCTTACCGCCGAGGGCCAAGAAGCCGCCGCAGAACGAGGGGTAGCCTGGATCCTTCAGGTGTTGCCCCGGGGAGACTGAAGCTGCTGGCCCCAGTAGGCCAGCCCTTGGAGGGCTACTTCCGTCAGGACGGCTGCCCCTATGGCCAGCGCTTCTTCCGCTATGTCAAAGTCCGCCGTATGGACCGGCCGCAGCGAAGGGGGGTAGGTGTCGTCTCCGGTGCCCAGCCGGATGAAACAGGCCGGCACCACCTGGCTATAAAAAGCGAAATCCTCAGAGCTGAGCCAAAGGGGTAGGGTCTGGATAGCTTCGGCGCCCAGGAGGGCTTCAAGCCAGCGGCGGGTAAGCTGGGTCAGGGTAGGGTCGTTGACGAGCACGGGATAACCGGGTTGGAAGGTCACTTCGGCTTGTAGCTGCCAGAGTCGGGCCGTCTCTGTGACGATGGCCTGGATGAGCGTACGGGCTTTTTGTCGCCAGCTTTCGTCAAAAGTTCGGAGGGTCCCGGCTAAGTAGGCTTCGGCGGGGAGGATGTTAGGCGCGCTGCCCGCCTGAAACTGCCCAAAGCTCAGCACCGTGGGGGAGCGGGGGTCGCTGGCCCGGCTTACCACCATCTGGAGCTGCGTAATCAGGAAGGCCCCCACTGCTATAGGGTCTGGGGTGAGATGCGGGTACGCTGCGTGTCCACCAGGACCTCTAAGGCGTAGGTGGATCTCGTCGCTGGCCGCCATGAAGGGACCTTCTCGCAAGCCTACCAGCCCTACTCGCAGTTGAGGCGTCACATGGAGGCCCCAGAGGGCGCGCAGAGGCACTTCGTCCAGCACCCCCTCAGCCAGGAGAAGGCTAGCTCCTCCCGGAGCTTTTTCTTCGCCAGGTTGGAAAAGGAGCCGAATGCCTCCCCGCCAGCTGGCCCGGCTTTCCCATAAAAGGTGTGCGGCGCCAAGGAGCATCGCCATGTGCGCATCGTGGCCGCAAGCGTGCATTACCCCTGGGCGGGTAGAACGGTAAGGGCGGCCTTCCACTTCGCTCAAAGGAAGCGCGTCCATGTCGGCCCTCAGCCCAACCCAAGGACCGGCAGGGTGGGTGACCAAATCGGCGATGACCCCGGTCTGGGCCGCCTTTCGTACGCGCACGCCCGGCAGTTTCTCCAGTTCTTGAAGCAAAAACCGCTGCGTCTCCCATTCCTCAAAGGAAAGCTCGGGATGCTGGTGGAGGTGTCGCCGCCACGCCACCAAACGAGGAAGGAGCGCCTTAGCTCGCGCCAGAGTTTCCATTTTGCAAAAGTGGCTACTTTTGCTCTGTGAGGTGGCTATTGGAGCGGTATCTGAGTCGCTACTTCCGACTGGAGGGGGTGCTGGACTTACCCAATGTAGCCATGCCGGTTCCCGCGCCCCCTATGCGCTTGCGGTATCGTCTTATGGCTCGGGCCTTGCGCTATGCACCGCATGTTTTGGCAGGGGTGGTGGTGGTGTACCTTTTGCACCAGCGCTGGCCTTTCCTCCCTCTTGCGTATCAGAAGTGGTACGAAGTGGCCTATACCCTTTCTGTGACGGGGTTGGTAGGCTACGGCACGAACTGGCTGGCTATCAAAATGCTTTTTCACCCCCGCAAGCCGCGTCCCATCTGGGGGCAAGGCCTTGTTCCCGCCTATAAGATGCGGATTGTGGAGCGGTTTGCCGAAGCTATCTCTACCTACATCCTCAATGAGACCGTTCTGCATCGGGTTCTCCATGAGGCGGGGGTGGCCCAGCGTCTGGCCATGGCGCTCACAGAGGGTACCTCGGGCCTCCTGAACGACCCAGAGTTTCGCGACGAGCTGATCCAGGCAGGCAAAAGCGCCCTCCAGAGTCTGGTGCAAGACCCTATTCAACAAGCCCGCCTCGTGCGCATCATAGATGCTAAGCTCCTTCAGGTGGTGCCTGCGGGCATTGCAGGGAGCCTTTTCCGGTCGTACCGCCAGCTCAACGAACGCGGCTACCGAGAGGTGCTGGTCCGGACGGTTCTCTCGCTTCCAGACGCCTTTGAGGAAGCGGTGCGCAGCCTCAACCTTTCCGAAGCCGACGTGCGCCAGTTCATCCTCTCCCACACCGAAGACCTTGAAGACCTCCTGACCGATGTCATCCGAGCCGTGATTAGCCGAATCCCCCTTCATCCCATCATTTACAACCAACTCAGCACCTTTGACGAACGCCAGTTAGAGCAGCTTTTCCTTTACACGACGAGCGAGCATTTGGAATTTATCCAGAATCTGGGTGCCCTTTTAGGGGTCTTGGCGGGTGTGTTTATCATGAATCCATGGCTTTCGCTCACGGGGGCAGCCCTGACGATTGGGGGGCTATGGGTGCTGGACGAGCTTTTGTACCGCTGGCAACATCGTCGTCGTGCCTAAGCTCTGGGCACGGTACGTAGCGGGGGATCCGGCTTTGTATCCCTTAGGGGCGTGGCCCTGGCCTCAGGTGCCTTGGTCGGCGGTGCTTCGGCATCGTTCGGCTTTTCCTACCCCTCGCCTGGCCCTGGTAGAGGCGCTCCAAAGGCAAAATGAACCCTTCCTGGCTGCGGATCAGGTTTTGCGACAGGCCATTGAAGCCCTCAAGGAGCCTACCACCTTCACGGTGACGACGGGGCAGCAGCTGGGTTGGCTTACCGGGCCCCTTTACACCCTCATCAAGGCCGCTCACGCTGTCCAACTTGCCCGCCAGCTGACGGCGCTCTTAGGTCCGCCTTATCGGGTGGTGCCGGTGTTTTGGCTGGCGTCAGAAGATCACGACGCTGCGGAAGTGCGCACCGTGGAAGTGGGATGGGGCCGACTCTTGCGGTACGAGGGCCTTTTCGCGGGTCCGGTGGGGCGACATCGCATCCAAGCGGCCTTCCCTCCCGAAGCGGAATCCTTGGCCCTGCAGCGCTACTGGGAAGGAGGCCAGCTCTGGGAGAGGGCTTTTCGGGCTGCTATGCAGGCGCTCTTTGCCGGCACCGGGCTGGTGTGGTGCTCCGGCGACGACCCTGCCCTCAAAGCCTTAGCCAGCCCCCTGTGGATTGCCGAGATCCAGCATAAGCGCACCTATCAGGCCCACGCGATAGCGGTCTCTTCCCTAAGGGCCTTGGGAGAAGAGCCCTCTCTGCGCGCGCAGCCTGTCAACCTCTTCTGGCTTAGCGATGAGGAGCGCCGCTACCCCAAGCCCGAAGAGCTGGGATGATTTCCTTACGGCGGCCTACCTACACCCCGATCGCCTCAGCCCTAATGTGCTTCTGCGTCCTATCTACCAAGAGTGGCTGCTGCCGAGCCTTGCTTACGTGGCCGGTCCTGCCGAAGTGGCCTACTGGCTGGAGCTGCGGCCCGTCTTTGAGGCTTTTGGGGTGCCTATGCCGGTGGTGTATCCGCGAGGGCATCTGCGGGTGCTGCAGGCCCCTCCTCCTGCCCTTCCCGAAGGCCTTTCGTGGGAAGGAGTCTGGCAGCTTTCCCAGAACCGCCTGGGCACGCTGTTGGCGGAGCTGTGGGGCCATCACGAAATCCAAGCTCTCTTAGCTTGGGCTGAAGCGCACCGCCCCCCCGTAGAAAGCCTGTCTGAAAAGCCCTTTCTGCGCAGCGCCCAACGAAACTTCCTGCGTTTCTGGGAGGGCTGGAAGCAGCAGCTTAGGCGGGCCGGCCTTAGAGCCGCTTACGCACGCTACAGACCCGCTATTGAGGCCGTCCTCCATTACCGAATCTCGGTGGAACCGGAAGGTCGCCTGCAAGAGCGAAGCCTGAATGTCCATGCTTTTGCGCCGCATGACCCTGTCTCGTGGGTTCAACGCCTGCTGAGGGAGGTCGCCTTCCAGCCCGGCCAGTGGACCTTATGGCAAACGGCCTGACCAGAGCGTTTCTATCCCCACCACGATCCGCCGCCCCGGCATGGGATACCCCTGAATGACCTGGTAGGACACATTCGTTAGGTTTTCTGCGCGCAGCTCTATGCGGTAAGCCTTTCGGGTGTAGCGCAGGCTTAGGGTATGGAGCCCGTAGGGAGGAAGCGTTTCCAGCCCGGCGAGGCTATTGAGGCGCCAGCTTACATGCTGCACCCCGTAACTAAAGCTAAACGGCCCCCAGGTATACGCCAGCCCTCCCAGCCCAAGGTAGGGGGGGGTATAAGGCAAAAGCTGGCCTGCGGTGAGGGAATAGTCCCGCGCTACGAGGTAAGTGCCAGCCACCCACAGCTGAAAAGAACCTGGTTGCCAGGTGAGGCGCCCTTCCAGGCCGTGGCTCTCCACATAGCCTAAGCTATAGGCCTGCCACCGAACCGGCGAAAGCGGCACGGTTAGGATGCGATCTTTCGTTTGAACCCAAAAAGCAGCCCCGTAAACCGTAAAATACCTAAAGATTTTCTCAAGAAAAACTTGAAGCTGAAAAGTTTTTTCCGGTTGAAGGGTGGGGTTGCCGTAGCCTACCCAATATCGTTCCCACAGGCTGGGGAATCGGATGCCTCGCATAGCTTCAAGGCCCCAGGGCCCCCATCGCAGGAGGGCTTTTACGCTGGGCAGAAGGGGGTAGCGGGATAGCCACGAGAGTCGGCCTTCTGTTCGCACCGCCCAGGGGCCCCAGCTCCGCATGAAGCTGCCCCACAGCGCCGCTTCCCCTTGGTCCAGCGAGGAAAGAGGACGAAAGCCCACCGCAAGGCGGTTGCTTTCAACTCTGTCGTAGGCCGCATAAAAGCCGGCTTCTATGTGGCTTTTTTTGACCTGGAAGGACCTGCGAACCTGCCCTTGCCAAGATAAAAGCCGAGAAAAAGCTGGCTCTCTGAAACGATCCCCATGCTTCAGGTATTGAAGCTGGCCTTGCAGGTCACCTTGCCAGGGGCCTTTTTCATAAGTCAAGCTCTGGATGAGGTGGGACTGGTATAGCTCTTCTGGCGGCGAGGTGGGCGCGCCGATCACGACAGGACCTGGGATAGCTTGGCCGCTGTGGTAGCCCCAGGTGGTTAGGGTCCAGGGACGCCCGCTCCAGACGAGAGCCCCTTGCACCTGCCGGTATTGCGCATGCTCCCGAAGTCCTGCCACCGGCTCCTGAAAGGGATAGCGGTTTTCGGCAGAGAGGGCCGCTCCCTGCACAAGCCAGCGGGGCCGTTCCCACACCGTATGGGCGCCCACTTCTCCGAAAGAGCCGACCCACCAGCCTGTGCGAGCCGAGGAGGCCTCCGGACGCAGCCGAAACTCTACCAGGCCTATCGCTCCCGAGGAAGCCTCCAGGTGGGCCGTAGGCGAAAAGCGTACCTCCTTTAGCCCCGCCAAGTAAAAAGGCGAAAGGTCTACCAGGCCCAGTTGCGGCTGGCGGAGGGGTAGTCCCTGAAAGCGCACCGCTGTAAGGGGAGCCCCCATACCCCGCAGAGAAACTGTCTTGAGGCTGCCATGCCCTCCGTAGTCGCGCAGGTAGAGCCCCTCCACCTGCGCCAGAAGCTGCGCTACCTGCCCTCCTGTGAGAGGCCATCCTGTCTTGTCGGCTTCCCAGCGCTTTGTACGAAGGGTAAGCTGCTCCTGAATCAGCACTTCGGGCAAGGGGGTGAGCTTTTCCCGGATGGAGTCGGGGGCTTGGGCCAGAAGCAGGTCAGCCAGCCAGGTAAGGAGCCAGCACCAGCGCCACAATGCCCGTAAGCTTGACGAGGATGTTCATGGAAGGGCCTGAGGTGTCCTTGAGCGGGTCGCCTACGGTGTCGCCGGTCACGGCAGCCTTGTGGGGTTCTGACTTTTTGTAGTAGGTTTGGCCGTCCAGGGTTACGCCTTTTTCAAAGGACTTTTTGGCGTTATCCCAGGCGCCGCCGGCGTTGCTTTGGAAGAGGCCCAGGAGCACCCCTGTCACGGTTACGCCGGCCATGTAGCCGCCCAGCACCTCTGCGCCGAAGGTCAGCCCCACCACGGCGGGTATCAACAGTGCCAGCGCTCCAGGTAAAATCATTTCCCGCAAAGCAGCCTGCGTGGAGATGGCCACGCAGCGCTCGTACTGCGGCTCGGCTTGGCCTTCCATCAGGCCGGGGATTTCACGGAACTGGCGCCGTACCTCTTTCACCATGTCCATCGCTGCGCGACCCACGGCTGAAATGGCCAGCGAAGAGAAGAGAAAAGGCACCATGGCCCCTACCAAGAGGCCCACCAGCACAGGCGCTTTGTAGATGTCAATGCCTGAGATGCCTGCTACGCCCACATACGCGGCAAAGAGGGCCAGCGCCGTGAGCGCCGCCGAAGCGATGGCAAAGCCTTTGCCCATAGCGGCGGTGGTGTTGCCTACCGCATCCAGGATGTCGGTTCGGCCGCGCACCTCTTCGGGTAAGCCGCTCATTTCAGCGATACCACCTGCATTGTCCGCAATCGGTCCGAAAGCGTCTATGGTGAGCTGCATGGCGGTCGTGCTCATCATGCCGGTGGCGGCGATGGCTACGCCATACAGGCCTGCCAGGGCATAAGCCCCCAGAATCCCTGCACCCATGATCACGGCGGGTAGAGCGGTGGATTCCATGCCTACCGCCAGGCCTCCTAAGATGTTGGTGGCGTGACCTGTGAGGGACTTCTGGACGATGCTGTTTACAGGCCGCTTGCCCATACCGGTGTAATACTCCGTGACCCAGCTCATGAGGGCCCCCACCAGCAGACCGATAGCGATCGCACCAAATACAGGCAGAGGTTCTACTCGGCTGCCCCGCAGCTCCGCTCCCTGCGGCAGGAAAAGCGTCACCAGAAAGTAAGAAGCGGCTACTGTGAGCAGGATAGCGCTCCAGTTGCCCAGGTTGAGGGCGCGCTGGACGTCGGCCGGGCCGCCTTCTTCTCGAACCCGCACCAGGAAAGTGGAAAGGATAGAGAAGAGCAGCCCGGTGGCCGCTACCGCCAGAGGTAGGAGCACCGGACCGAGGCCTTTCGCACTGGAGACCATTTCGCCACCCAGGACCATCGTCGCCAAAATGGTCGCCACATACGATCCAAAGAGGTCGGCACCCATGCCAGCGATGTCGCCTACATTATCGCCTACGTTGTCGGCGATGACGGCGGGGTTGCGGGGGTCGTCTTCGGGAATGCCGGCTTCAATTTTGCCCACTAAGTCTGCGCCTACATCGGCGGCTTTGGTGTAGATGCCGCCGCCTACCCTCGCAAAGAGCGCTATGCTTTCGGCGCCCAGCGAAAAGCCCGTGATCACTTCAATCACGCGCCGCACTTCGGGGCTGAAGGGATCGCCTTGCGCAAAAAGCAGGTAAAAGAGGACGAAAAGCCCCCCCAGGCCCAGTACGGCCAGCGAAGCCACGCCAATGCCCATGACCGAACCCCCATGGAAGGCGATAGCGAAAGCTCGGGCTAAGGAAGAGCGGGCGGCTTGGGTGGTGCGTACGTTGGCGCGGGTGGCGATCCGCATGCCGATGTACCCTGCCAGCGCCGAAGTGAAAGCCCCCACCAGGAAAGCTACCCCAATCAGCGGGTGGGACTGCGACTCGCCGTGGGGGGTGGTGAGCGTGCCGCTGTAAGCCAATATACCCGCTACAATCAGCGCAAAAACAGCCAGGACGCGCCACTCTGCTTTGAGGAAGGCCAGCGCACCGCGGGCGATGTAGCTGGCAATCGTTTGCATGCGGGGCTCGCCGGCGGGCTGAGTGAGCACCCACCGGCTGCGCCAAAGGAGAAACAAAAGGCCTATCCCACTTAGCGCTAAGGGGAGCATCAGTGTGCTATCCATACCGGCCGCAAAAGTACGGTTTCGCTATGGCTGCTGGGTCGGGGTCTGGAGGCGACTTTGCCGCCGGCTGTAGAGAAAATACACCAGAATCCCCACCACAGCCCAGATCAGGAAGGCTCGCAGGTTTTCCTTCCGCGCCTGGGTAATCAGATAGATGTTGAAGGCGGCCCCGCCCAGCGAGACCAGCGGCCACAGCGGGGCTTTGAAGGGGCGCTCCAGGTCAGGTCGTTTGAGGCGCAGGATGAAAACCGACACGCTCACCAGCGTAAAAGCCAGGAGCGTCCCTAAGCTCGTCAGTTCTGACACGTTGCTAATAGGCACGAAAGCCGCCGTGAGGGATATGATGGCGCCGACCAGCAGGGTGCTTCGGAAAGGCGTGCGAAAGCGGGGGTGGATGTAGCCGAAAATTTTCTCGGGCAGTAGCCCATCTCGCGCCATAGCCAGGAAGATCCGGGTCTGCCCCAGGAGCATGACCATCATGACGGAAATCAGGCCGGCCACGGCGGCGAAGGTTACGAGGTAGGTAGCCCAACCTACGCCTGCCTCAGCGAAGGCCGAAGCCACCGGCGCCCGCTCATCCAGCGTATCGTAGCGGGCCATCCCCGTCAGCACCAGCGACACGGCTATGTAAAGCACCGTCGTAATCAGCAGAGAAGCCACTATCGCAAAGGGCACATCTCGGGTCGGATGCACCGCTTCGCCGGCCTGCGTAGAGACCGCATCAAACCCAATGTACGCAAAAAACACAATCACCGCCGCTGTGAAAATGCCGTCCCAGCCGTAGTGGGTGTTGCCGGAGGTATCGGTCACAGGGTCAGGAATGAACGGAGTCCAATTTTCCGGCTTGATGTAAAAGGCCCCTGCCAAGATTACGAAGAGAACGGCGCTGACTTTGATGAAGACGATGAGGTTATTGGTGGAGGCGGTTTCTTTGATGCCCCTCAGGAGAATCCCCGTCACCACCCACGAGATGAGGAAGCCAGGCACATTGATGGCGAAGGTTGGGGGGGTCAGCTTGAGTTCTTGGGCTTTTTTAGCGGCGGTGATGGGGTCGTTCAGCAGCCAGAAGGGCGGTTCTATCCCAAAAAGATGTAGGAGCTTCTCAAAGTAGCCGCTCCAGGCCACGGCTACGGTGGTGGCTCCCATCATGTACTCCAGGATCAGGTTCCAGCCGATGAACCAGGCCACGAGTTCGCCGACGGTGGCGTAGGTGTAGGCGTAGGCGGAACCTTCTACGGGTACGATGCTGGCCAGTTCTGCGTAGGCCAGGGCTGCCAGGAGGCACGCTACCCCTGCAATGACGAAGGAGAGGGCCAGGGCCGGACCTGCGTAGTTTTTAGCCGCCACCCCCGGTCAAGGTGAAGATGCCCCCTCCGATGATGGCGCCAATTCCCAGCGATACGAGGGACCACCGGCCTAAGGCTCGCTTGAGCCCTGACTGCTGCGATTCTTTCTGGTAGGCTTCTACGGCTTTGGTGCGAAACAGGGTTCGCCAGAAGTCAGGCTGGACCATGCGGCCAAAAATACGCTCTCCCCCTTATAGCCGGTAGCGCAGGGTGAGATAGGCTCGGTAGGCGGGCCTTTCCCAGATGGCGATGTTGTCTCGGCGGGGGTCAAACGGTCGGTGTTGAGGGCGCGTTGGGTGCGGCGGTAAGGTTGGTTTAGGATATCCCACCAGGCTACACGCACTTCCCAGTGCGACGAGAGGCGATAAGTCACCTGCAGCTCCCAGGAGAGCCGCTTTTCCTCCAAAATGTGAGGGTATACGGTGGGGTCAAACCCGAGGGCCCAGATTTGTGCCGAGGTGTAGTTGAGGAAGTTGGACAGTTCCCAGCGTGGGGTGTCAAAGAGGAGGCCGGCGTTGACGACGATGGGGGCCTGGCCTTGGAGGCGGCCCTCCAAGCGACCCAGCTTTTTGAGGAAGCTCTGCTGAGCAGCGCTCTCGCTTAAGGCAGCGGTCGCATAAAGCCAAAGTCGGGTGCGTTCGGTCTGGTAAAGGGTTTTTCGGGCTTCCAGTTCAATACCACCGATTTCCCCCCAAGCCCGATTTCGCAGGGAGTAGGTAAAAGTAAGCTGAAAGCTGGCCGGAATCAGGTACTGCTCGGGTAGGTCGTAGAGACGCTTGTAGAAAAGGGTAATAGCGAGGAGGTTGTCTTTGTCTTGAAGGTACTCGTAGCGCAGGTCGAGGTTATAGCTGCGTCCGGTGATGAGCGTGGTGTCGCCTTTCCAGTAATAGGCCCAGAGGTAGTCAAAGTAGGCGAGGGGCACTTGAGCTGGAAGGGGTGGGCGAATCAAGGTGAAGTTAGCGGCCAGGCGTAGGCTTTGCCGTTCTGCGAGGGCGTATTTTAGCAGGCAGGCGGGCAGCCAGTGGCCCGTGCGGTAGGTGTGCAAGGGGCGCCTCTATGTCGGTAGCGAGGGGGGTATAGGAGAGGGCCCGGTGCCAGTACTCGTAACGAGCTCCTAAAAGGGCTTCCAGCCGGGGGGTAAGTCCCGCCCGAAACCACCCATACCCCGCAAGGATGGAAGTCACCCCGCGATGGCGATGATAGTCCGTGGTTCGGTCAATCAAATACCAGCCCCCAGGACCGATGTAAGAAGGGTCGTATACCTGCCGGACATTTTCCCACAAGTAGACGGCGGGATCCAGGACCGCGGGTCCACCACCGGCGGTATCGGTCATGAAGCCCAGCTGCCGGCCTGTAAACCGTTGCTCTTCTTGGGAAGCCCAAGCTCCTACCCGCAGTTGCAGCCATCGCTCGGAAAGGCCCCATTTCCATTCGGTATACGGGTGGATATAAACTTGCAAGGCCCTCGTGCGAGAGGTCCAAACTTGGGCGTAGATTTCCGATTCGCCGTAAAGCTCTTGCTCGTAGCGGAGGAGAGAGTCGCCGGGGTAGCGTACATAGTTCATAGCTCCTGCTTGGGGGATGGCGTGCCCTTGAAACACCGTTCCAAGCTGGACTCGGACCAGACGGGCAGGAGAAGGTAGAAAAGTCCAGTTCAATCGCCCTATGGTGATGTAGCTGCGCTGCAACAGAAAATTGGGATACAGGCTGTAAACCATTTGGGTAGAGTCAATGTCAGGGTTGATGTACTCGGTCTCTTGTCTGCTTAGGCGCTGGGGCAGAAGAGGCCAGCCCGAAGGCTTCCAGGAGGAGGGTGTGTTGGGCGGAAGGGGTGTAGGCTAAGCTGAAAGCTCCGCCGGCGCTTCGGGAGAAATAGCGAATAGGATGAAGGTGCTGGCTGAGCAAGGTAGGGACGAAACGCCACGCTCCATCTATCTCCTCAAAGCTGCCATCGCTAAATTTCATTTGAGAGGCGAGCTGTCGTCGGGAGAAGGCGCTTCGGAGGGAAAGCGCCCACCGGCTCGTTTTTCGTTCGTAAAGCAGCGTGAGGAGCCCTCCTGGTAAGGCGTAGGGCAGCGTATCGGCTATGGTGTAGCGTCGGACCTGCCTGCCGTAGGTGAAGTTTTCGGGGAGGGGGCGGCCGGCGTTTTCCGAGGCCTGCACCGCGGCAGGAGCCGGAAAGTCTCGGGGGAGGGGTTCCTGCACGGGCCCGCGCAGGAGCGGAAAAGGGACGCGCCGTGGCGCTGAGGTCTATTTCACTGGTGTAGGCCACCTGAAGGCCTTCTTGGCGCCCTGGCTGGGGGAGTTGAAAGTCCACCATTCCCCCACCAAAATGCCCTAAGAGATCGGGCGTCCACGACTTGCGCACTTCTACCCGTCCAAGAAGCGTGGTAATGAGCTCCTCTACTTCTCCAAAGGAGCCATCGTATCGGGTCCACGCCGGATAGGCTGCCCAAAAAGCAAAGCTGTTATACCTTTCACTAAGTCCGCGTATAGAGATGAAACGCCCACTGAGTAGCGAAACGCCGGGCATACGGCGCAAAGCATTAGGCACGTAAAAGTCTGTGCTTCGTTTGAGAATGGCTTCTTGGGCGTAGAGTTCGCCGATTTCGAGGCTGCGCAAACGCTCAAGGAATAGGCCGGCTTCGCTTTCCCGGCTGACTTCAGACACTATTCGGACGGTATCCAGCTGAGATTCCAAGGGGGTCGCCCGCAAAAGAAGGGAAGCTACAGGAGCCGTGAGAGGCACCTTGACGGTGCGGTAGCCTAAGAGAAAAGCCCTAAGGGTGTCCGGCCCATGAAAAGGTAGCTGGAAAAAGCCCTGCTGATCGGAGAAAGTGCCGCTTTGGCCTAAGCTGACCTGCACGCCAGGCAGGCCCTCTCCAGTTCGGGCGTCGATCACCCGTCCGCTCACGCGGGGCTGCTCTGCCCGCACAGGGAAGGTTCTTCTTTCCTCTTGGGCCCACAACGCTACGCAGCACCCGAGCCCAATCCAAAACTTCCGCATAGAAGGCAAAGATAGCCAATAGGGAAAGACCCGTATTTTCTATCTTTGCCTTGTTATGCGGTACCTACCTCTGCTGGGTCTGCTGCCCCTGTGGGGGCAGCCGCGGTGGATTCGCTGCGGGACGATGCAGCACGACAGCTTGATGCGGGCCTTGTATCCAGATTGGCCGCGCTTAGAAGAGTACGAGCCCCTTATCCGGGAGAAGGTGCGTCAGCTCAAAGCGCAAGCGCAGCAGGCGCGTACTATTGGGGGGGTATACCGCATCCCTGTGGTCGTGCATGTGATTCACAACGGGGAAGCGGTGGGCACAGGCCGAAATATCCCCACCCAAAATATCCTCGACCAGATTGCGGTGCTCAATGAGGACTTTCGGCGGATGGCGGGCACCCCAGGCTGGAGCAATGACCCTCGCAGCGCAGACACGCAAATCGAGTTTGTCTTAGCCAAGCGTGACCCCAGCGGCAACCCCACCACCGGCATCGTCCGCTGGAATCGCAACACCTATGGCTGGGCTGCCCCTCCCTATACCTCAGCGTATATGGACGGTACCATCAAGCCCGCCACGATATGGGATCCCAACCAGTACCTCAATATCTGGGTAGCGGACTTGAGTGGGGGACTTTTGGGGTATGCGCAGTTTCCGGACGCGTCGGGGCTGCTTGGCATGCCGGGCGATGCGGGCATGGGAGCCCCTAACTGCTCGCAGGCTGCGAACACCGATGGAGTGGTAATTCTGTATAGTGCTTTTGGTTCGGCCCTCAAAAGCTCTACGGGGCTTACGGCGCCCTACCACTTGGGGCGCACCACGACACACGAGGTGGGGCATTGGTTAGGCCTGCGCCACGTATGGGGGGATCAGCAGCCCGCCTGCGGCGACGATTTCTGTGACGACACGCCGATGGGCGACGGCCCGATTTACGGCTGTGCGGCCGGTTCTCCTTCCTGCGGAGCTACGGCGAGCCTGTCGCGTATGGTGGAAAACTACATGGAATACTCCGATGACGCTTGCATGAACTTCTTTACGCAAGACCAGGCGCTGCGGATGCGAGTAGTGCTGGAATACTGCCCTCGGCGGCGTAGCCTCCTCACCTCTCCAGCTTTGGTGCCGCCTGCTACGACCGACGCTTCCCTGATCGACTTGCCGCTGCCTCGGGACCTCTGCCCAGGCACCTACAACATCACGACGGTCCTACGCAATAGCGGCACGACTACCCTCACGTCTATTCCCGTCGCCTACCGCTTGAATAATGGCCCTTGGCAAACCCAGACGTGGACGGGCACGCTGGCCGGCGGCGCCACCACCAACTTCACCTTGACCGGGGTGGATCTCACGACCCCCGGCGAGTACTGGCTCACAGCCTGTACGAACCTGGCCGGCGATCCCGACCAGACCGAAGACACCACCATCACCCGATTCGTAGTCCATAATGGCTTTTACCCGCTCTATGAGACCTTTGAGGCTGGCTGGGAAGGCCGTCCCATCCCCTCGAACCTCTGGCGAGTAGTGGACCCCAATAACGATTGTTTTACCTGGCGGCCAGGCCATTGTGTGGGCAGCGATGGGCAGCGCACGACCGCACTCTTTGTCAACTGCTGGGCTTATGACCAGACAGGTCGGCGCGATGAGTTGTACACGCCCCTTTTAGATCTCACGGGCGCCCCGGCGACTGTGCAGCTTCAGTTCGATGTGGCCTACCGGCGCTATGATAACTCCTCTACCGACGAGCTGCGGGTGGAAATCTCTACCGACTGTGGGGCCACTTGGAGTGCGACCCCTATTTACCAAAAAAGTGGAGGCACCCTCGCTACAGCTGCCAATACGACGGCGCGGTTTGTCCCCTCCACTGCCGGAGAGTGGCGTACTGAAACGGTGAGCCTCACTTCCTATGTGGGGCAGCGCATTCGGCTCCGCTTCGTCACTGTCAATCAGTTCGGCAACTGCATCTGGATAGATAACGTGCGCATTTCGCACCAGCCGCTGGTCTTCTGGGCCGACACCGGCCAAGCGTGTGCGCGAAGAGCTGACTTGGCCTGCGCCTGGCGGGGGATTGCCGGCGCTATCGGGACTTTCTCCTCTGCCTGTGCGCATCTCCGCTGCGCCCGTCGAGCACCTGTGACCGTGGCGGTCTCCCCAGACCCCGCCAGCACCGCCCGAAGCGGAATAGACTTTTCCTTGCTCACGCCTACCCTCGCCTTCCCGGCCGGCAGTACCGCCCCCCAAAATGTCACCGTGCGCGTGTATGAAGACCAAGCCATTGAGCCGGATCGCGTGGCTTACCTGAATCTCACGGTTACCAGCGGTCCCGCTACCCTCGCCGACAACCGCAGCCAGTATGCCCTCTGGATTCGCGACAATGACTTTTTCCCGCCGGAGGTGATCTTGTACCAGCAGGACTTTGAGGCGGGGGTGGGGGGGTTCACCCAGGTCACCGTCATGGCTGGGGCTAACCAGTGGGTCCGAGGCACCGCAGCCCCCCTTACCGGCTACTCGCTGTACATCACCAACAATTCCAGCGGTACCCCGCCGCCTTTTGCCTACAGCCTTTCCTCTACCAGTCGGGTGGCCGCGGTGTCCCCGGCAATCAGCACGGCAGGGGCCACAGACTTGGTGCTGGCCTTTGATGTGGTGGTGGGAGGGGACTATAGCTCGCCCACACTTGAGGATTTTGGTCGCCTCTTTTACTCCACAACGTCGGCCACTTCAGACTTTCAGCCGGTGATTGGGTGCGGATGGGCGAATAACACCTGCGTGCTTGCCAGCATGCTGCGCAGTCAGAGCCTTTACGGCTATCCTGGCCAGGTGCGGCGCCTGTATGTGCCCCTTCCTTCTGCTACTTGGAACCAGCCCAACCTTTGGCTGGCTTGGCGCTGGGATAACAACGACGACGGCAACGGCACCTCACCCCCCATAGCCATAGACAACATCGTGCTGTATGGGCGTAAGACGCCGGCTATTGAAACGGCTTTAGCCACCACGACGGTGTACTTTGGGCCGGGGGACTCCCTCTACGCTTACAGCAGCGCAGATGGGGACCTCATGGTGTGCCTCGTCAATACGGGCAGTGGCGACTACGGCTGCACCCAAGTGCAGGTGGACCGTACCGGAACGACCGCGCAAGCCCTGCGACCTGGCCACACACCCCCCCAGTATGTAACCGACAAGACCTTCCTCATCACTCCCACCAACGCTGTGAATAGTCCCTACAACATCACCCTCTACTACACGAGTGCCGAGGTTAGTGGCTATCAAACCACCACCGGCCAGAGCTGGAGTACGGCTCCTTATGTAGTCAAGACGACCGGCAGCATCGCAAGTGAGTACACCTCGCCGATGCCTACCTATCAGATGAGCACTGTGCGGGCCGTGGGAGCGTATGGAATGGCAGGGCAATGGATTTGGGGGCAGTTTTCGGGCTTTTCGGGTTTTGCAGCGGGCGCGCCGCCACCCTTAGCCCTCCCTCCCCAGGTGAGCGAAGAGACCACCGGGACGCCAGAGCGCAAGCGGTCTTTCTTTGGGGTTTCGCCTTTTGGGGATGAACTGCAGGTAGGGGCTGGAGAGGCTTTCCACGCCCTACGCTTGCGAACCCTCACGGGCCTCTTGGTGTGGGAAGCGGAGGGGCCTTTTCCTTCGGGCATGCATCGGTTTCGTGCCCCGGCCCTCCCTGCAGGCCTGTACATCCTTGAGTGGATAGGACCGCAGGGCCAAATCCTCGCTTGGCAAAAAGTGCTGTGCCTGCCGTAGTCTGAGGCTTGTAGGCGCTGGGGGGAAGGGCGCCTTTCCCTCGAGCGCCTGCTTTAGAGGAGCCGCTCGCGCGTTTGACCTCCAACTATGCGGCTAAGCATCCACCCTACGGCGAAACCTCCCACATGAGCCCAGAAAGCGATGCCCGCCGCTGCCCCACCTATCCAGTTGACAAATTGGTCGGCTATGCCTTGTAAGAGCTGTAGGACAAACCACAAGACCAAGAAAAACCGCGCAGAAAACACGGTGAGAAACCAAGGCGGAACCCACGTAAGAATCTCGGCCCTTGGGTAAAGCACCAAGTAAGCCCCCATCACGCCGGAGATAGCGCCGGAGGCCCCTACGATGGGCGTCTCAGAGAAGGGATACAGCGCTGCGTGGGTCAACACCGCTCCTATCCCCGAGCTCACATACAAGAGGGCATAGCCTACTTTCCCCAGCGCATCTTCTACATTGTCTCCGAAAACCCACAAGGTCCACATGTTGAAGAACAGATGGCCCCAGCCCCCATGCATAAACATGGAGGTGAGGGCTTTTTCCAGCGAGAACCCCTCAGCTGGGATATACCCCAGCTGGTAAATCGCTTCCTCAAAGAGGGCAGGGTCATGATAGTGCCAAAAGACGCCTACGTTCGCAGCGATGAGCAGCCAGGTGAGGATGGGGGTGCTGTGAGAGGGGTTTACATCGCGCAAAGGCAGCATAGGGCTAAGGTAGCAAGATAGAGGGACTTAGCTGACTAAGTGTATCTTTGTATATGCGGCGAAAGTGGCTAATCTTATTCGGAGTTGTGATCGGAGTAGGGGCCCTTGTGTGGGTGTGGTTTTGGGGTTCGGTGGACTTTAGGGTAGAGGGGCCTAAAGAAGGTCTACTGCCTGGTACGAGGCTTGTGACGATAGTCTTGAAGAAGCCCCTATCCGAGGCGGTGGAGCTATCGGAAGCGCCTTTTGCGGTGGAGCCAGGGGTGCCGGTGGTGGGGTGGCAGCGCGCAGGCGCAGAACGGGTTTTTCTTCTGCTTGGGCAGCCCCTGCAAGCAGGCCAGCGCTACACCGTGCGCGCCCTACCCAGTAGCGGTCTTTCCGGCCAAGTGAAGGTGCAGGTGCAGCCCCTCACATTGACGGTGGCCCCTGTGGCTTATTGGGGCGCAGAGGGTACGCCGGCCCTTCTGCTGCAGGCTAATGGGGAACTTTCTGTGGACAGGTTGTCAACGGTGATTCGCCTACACTCCCCTGAAAAAAAACGCGATTCCCTTCCGAGCGGTAAGTCTATCGCCGCGAGAAGCGCTTCTGGTGCTGGAGGGGCGGGTGGAGAAAGCGGAGGTGCCTCCCATCCGGGAGGGTTCGTACTGGGTGCGGGGAGCGCAGCTATCCTGGTCCGATACGCTACCCTTTGAGGTGCGGGAAGTGGTGGTGGAGCGGCAGGAGGAAGGCTGGCGGATTCGCGTGCGGTGTAGCCACTGGATAGAAGGCCTACCTGCCCTGGAGAAGTACCTGCGTCTGGAGGGGGGGGAGCCTTTCACCTTGCAGGTGCGGGGCATAGATGCGTATGTGTATCCGGTTCGGTTGCCTAAGGGGGTTTTTCGGCTGGAGGTGTTGGCTGGCTTCCCGGGCGCCGGGAAGGCCCTCACGCAGTCGGAGACCTTTCAGCTTGCCTCGCCGGCTGACCCTCCCCTGGCCTGGGTGCGGCCTACCGTCCATGCGCTGCCGGTCGGTACGCCGCTTCTCTTTCGCGCTGGAGAGACAAAAGAGGTTCGCATGGAGGTGTGGCGCATCCTTCCCCAGAATGTGCGGCTCTTCTTTGCGCAGGTGGTAGAGCGTGGCACAGGCTGGATGACCTACACGAAGAGCGAGGAGGATTACGGGTGGGATTACTTTCCCTGGTGGGCCCAGCTCAAAGACTATGGGGAGCTTCTGTACGACCGGTCGGTGAGCTTGGATGCCCTTCCTAAGCGGGTGGAGCGCGGCGAGACCTGGTACGGTATAGGGCACGATTGGTCCCCTGGCGTTTACTGGGTGAAATTGGAGGGAGGCAGCCGCACGATCTCCACTTGGGTGGTGGTGGGGGAGTATGGGCTTCTTGCGCGGCGAGGCAAGCGGTTGCTCACGATATGGGCTGTAGCGCACCGAGAAAAGGCCCCTTTAAGCGGTGTCGTGGTGGAGGTGTGGGGGCCGGCTGGCCAGCGGCTGGGGGTCGCGCGCACCGACCGAAACGGTCAGGCTACCCTTCCTCTGCCGCCGGATGCTGAGCCTGTCGGTGTGTGGAGCCAATGGGAAGGCCAGCCCAGCTACTTACCCTTGGCGGGCCTGTACCCGGGCCGTTGGAGCTTTGAGACCCAAGGCACAGACCCCGAAGCGGTGCCTTTCTTGGTGTACCTGCAGCCGGGTCGCACGCTTTTCCGCCCGGGCGATACCTTGCGGATAGCGGGCTTTTTGCGCACGCCGGACCTCCGCTACCCGGCCCATCCGACTGCCCTCCGCCTGCGAGGAGAACTTACCGGCCCTCAGGGCAAGCCCGTATGGCAAGGAACCCTCTCCTGTGACGAAAAAGCCGCTTGGCAATGGCAGTATCCCCTTCCTCTCGCCGCCGCTACAGGACCCTATCGCTTCTCGTTGTACCGATCCAAGGGCGGAGAAGAAGAAAAGCTTGCCGAGCTGTCGCTTGCCGTGGAGTTTTTCCGGCCGGAGCGGCTTGCTGTAGATATGCTTGCGCGGCGGGAGGGCCCCTCGGTCCGCTTGCAAGTGCAGGCTTCGTACCTGTATGGGGCGCCGGCAGCCGGCCTCTCCGGAGAGGTATCGGCAGCTTGGCAGCCCACGGCCCCCGACGACCCCCAAAGCCAAGGCTACCTCTGGACGATACAAGTGCCTGATTCGGCCCGCAAAGCTTGGGAGCGGGAAGCTTCCCGCATCCTCCAGCTGAGCTCCGAAGGAACCGCTGCGCCCTTGGTCCCCCTGCCCGTGGGATGGGGGTATGGAACGCTTGCCTTTTCTGCGCGCATCTTGGACGATGAGGGGCGCCCAAATCGGGGCGTCGCTACGCTGGCTTGCCTCACGCAGCCGGTGCTGGTCGGCTTGCAGCGCCTGCCCCGCTACTTGCAGGCCGGCGAACCGATTACCCTCTCCTTGCGGGCCTTGAGCGGAGAGCCGCTGCGCCCTCACACCGACCCCCTCTCTGTCCGGGTAGAAGTATGGCACCGAGCCTACATGCCCTACGTCACAGAGTCCTGGTGGGGCTATGAGTGGCATTATCGTCCCGTGGAAAAGCTGTACTTGCGGACGCGGCTGGCCCTGGAAGGGGGCAAGGCAGAATGGGCCTTTACCCCGCGCGAAGCAGGCGAATACGAAGTGCGGATTTGGGCACCCCAGCAGGTGTATCCCCTCTCGCAAACCGTAGAAGTGTGGGGTTGGGGTGGGGGACAGCTTCAGGGAGACCCCGAGGGCCATGTAGAGATTACGCCGCAGGCCCTCCCCGTAAAAGTCGGCCAGAAAGCCCGCTTCCTCATCAAGGCGCCTTTGCCAGGGCGGCTTCTCGTATCCGTAGAACGCGGTCAGGTCTTACATAGCGAGTGGCTGACTGTGACCGAACAGACGGCAGAGCTTAGCTTATCGGTGAAGGAGGCTTGGTTTCCGGGTGCGTACCTCCATGTGGTGGCGTTTCATTCGGCAGAAGGAGCGCTGCTGCCTTTCCCGATCTCTCGGGGAATGGTGTACATACCGGTGGAACAAGAAGGGCGGCGGCTCCAGCCGGTGATCCAAGCTCCCGCTCAAGCCCTTCCCGGCCAAGAGATAGAGGTCACCGTGACAGGGCTCCCCCCCAAAGCCCAAGTTGTTTTGGCCGGTGTAGACAAGGGCATCCTGAGCCTCCAGCCGCAAGACGTAGGCGACCCTTACGAGGCCTTTTATGGGCGCAGGGCCTATGGCCTCTCAGTGTATGAACACTTCCCTTATGTGCCTGTATGGGGGCCTTCCATCGTGGGGGGAGATGCAGGGGAGGAAGCCGCCCAGAGCCTGCGCGAGGCAAAAGAGACGATTTTGGCCTTTCTCTGGGGGCCCCTGGAAGCCGATGCACGGGGCCGCATCTCGGTCAAAGTACGGCTGCCGGCGTTCACAGGGCAGATTCGGTGGCGGGCCTACGCCCTCACAGAAAACGCCTTTGGGATGGGAGAGGCTTTCACGAGAGTCTCTACGCCGGTGGTGGCCCGGGTAGCCTTGCCCTTTTTCTTGAGCCAGGGGGACCAGCTGGAAGTGCCCCTTACCCTCCAGAATACCACCGGGCAGGTGCAAACCGGTACTTGGGAAGTGCGCCTTACAGGGAAGGGCCTCCGTTGCATACCCGAAAGGGGGACCTATTCACTCAGGCCGGGTGCTATCCTGCGGGAGAAGCTGCGGTTTGAAGCCACGGAGCCGATGGGCCTTGTGCGGTTCGTGCTGATGGCTGGAGGCCGGGAGCTGCAAGCCCGCGAGGTGCGCTTGCGCCCCGCCGAAGCCCCCCAGCGCCTGCTGACCTCTTATACGATCCAGCCGGGGGAATCGCTTCGGGTGGAGCTGCTGGGGACTTCGTTCTTGCCGGCTACGCGAGAGGTGCGCCTTGCGGTAAGCCCTTCTCCGCTGGCCCTTCAGATGGTAGGGGCGGTGAGGGGCCTTATAGGGTACCCGCATGGGTGTGGCGAACAGATTACTTCACGGGCGCTGGCTACCCTCTTAGCCGGCGAATGGGTGGCCCCTCTGACGGGCCTATCTCCGGATACCCTGCGCCGCTACACCTTTGCCGCCATAGATAAGCTCGCCGCCCTCATGAACGAAGAGGGGGCCTTGGCCTACTGGCCGGGAGGGGCTTCCGACGAGTGGCTCAGCGTGTATGGGGCGTACTTCCTGCATGAGGCTTGGCGGGCTGGCTACACCGAGGCAGAACCCCTCTGGCAAAAGGCTTTGGCCCATCAGCGGGCGCGCCTGCGAGAAGGGGGGGTCTCGTCGCTGCCGCAGGCCTTTCGTGCGCTTCTCCTGGCCCAGGCTTTGCCCTCCGCCGAAGCCAGAAAGCTCTTCCCTGCCCCCCAAGAAGTCAAAGCGACCACTGATCCGCTCGTGCGCACCCTCTGGTGGGCGGCCTTCGCTCAGGTGGGCCTTCCGATGGATACGGCTCCGTTGGAACGGCCGCCTTCGTTTGCTTCCTCTCACCGTAGCTATGGGGGGTGGCTTTTCTCTCCCTATCGCGATGCAGCCCTGCTGTGGTATGCGTGGAGTTTCCTGCCGGCAGAACAGCAGAGTGGCCGTTGGGCCAGTCTGGAAAGCCAGCTTACCGGAGAGCTCCTGAAGGCCCAGAACCTTTCTACGCAGGAGGCGGCTTGGCTTTTGCTGGCCTTGCGCCGTCACCTGCGTGGGCAAGTGGCCGGCCTCGCTCTCCAAGCAGCCGGTAAAACCTACAGGCCGCAGGGCCTTCTCTGGGCTATGGATATGACGAACCTGGCCGGCCAGGAAGTCTACGCTTTCTCTGCCGGGAAGTCTCCCCTCTCTCTTGTGGTGTGGGCCAGCGGCGTGCCGGTGACACCACAGCCGGCCCAAGCCCACGGCCTCACCCTCTCTACGCGGCTGGAGGACTTAAGGACCGGCCGACCGCTGGCTTTCACGGCTTTGCAGCCCGGCCAGCGCTGCAAATGGATCATAGAGCTAACCTATGACGGGGCGCAAACGCTGGAGAATGTCGCCCTCACCGTGCCCCTCCCCGCAGGCTGGCAAGCCGACAATCCTCGTCTTGACCCTACCAGTTCCGAGGAGACCTCCGGCCTGGAGGTGGTCTATACCGACCGGCGAGAAGACCGCCTGCTCTATTACCTTACCCTCAGCAGGCCTAAAGCCCGCATAGAGATACCCGTGCAGGTGGTGCATGCAGGCCGGTATAGGCTTCCTTCGGTAAGTGCGGAGGTGATGTACCAGCCGGAGCTTTTTGGGAATACCGCTTCGCAGATGCTGGAGGTAGGTAGGGGGCTGTGAGGGGAGCTTGGGTCTTGTATGGGGGGCTGGCGGCGCTCCTGGTGCTGGGTTGGCTGTGGGAAGAGGCTCCTGTTCCACCCTCCCTCAGCCCGCAGGTGGTAGGAGAAGGCGGTCAGGTCCTGCATATAGGCTTGGCGGCGGATGGGCGCTGGCGCTTGCCCCCTTCTGAAGCGGCCATAGCGAAGGTGGCTCCCTTCCTCCTTCACAAGGAGGATAGGGCTTTCTGGTGGCATCCTGGGGTATACCCGCCTGCGCTGGTACGGGCGCTGTGGTACACGCTGCGAGGTCATAGGCAAGGGGGCTCTACCCTCACCATGCAGCTTGCGCGGCTGTGGCGGCCAGGCTCTCGCACCCCTCTCCGCAAGCTTCAGGAAATCGCCTGGGCGATAGGTCTGGAGCTGCGCTACAGCAAGAAAGCCCTTCTTCGGTATTACCTTCTGTCGCTACCCGTCGGCGGAAACGCAGAAGGGATAGAGACGGCGGCCCGCCGCTACTTTGGCAAGCCCGCTGAGCGGCTCACGCCGCTGGAAGTGAGCGCGATTTTGCTGGTGGCGCAGCGGCCGGCATGGCATCGGGCCTTTTTGCGGGGGGATCCGGCTTTTCGGCAGCGGGCGCTGGCCTGGGTGCGAAGGTGGGTCCAAGCAGGCCTCCTTTCCCCCGCAGAGCTACGCCAAGCCGAAGAGACCCCTCTCCAGCCCCTCGTGCATCCCTTCCCTCGCCTCCCCCTCAACGCCCTGCCTCCCCAGCAAGCGCCTGTAGATACGCTTTTTCTCTCCCCTTCCCTCCAAGCGGCGCTTACGAAGCGCTTGGAGCATCATTTGGCCTACTGGCAGAGCTGTGGGATCCGGCAGGGAGCTATCCTGGTGGTGGAAGCCTCCACAGGCCGGGTACGGGCCTACGTGCCCAGTCTTTCCTACGAGAGCTGCGCGCTGGACCTCATTCAAGAGCGGCGACCCGTGGGCAGTGTCCTCAAACCTTTCCTCTGGACAGAAGCCCTGGAAAAAGGCCTTATCCACTCGCAGACGCCCCTTATTGACGCGCCTCGCAACTACGAAGGCTACGTTCCGGTGAACTTCCATCGGCTCCGGTATCAGGGGCTGATTTCGGCTTCGGAGGCTTTGGCGGCTTCCCTCAACGCCCCCGCGGTAGACCTACTTATGCGGGTAGGGCTGTCGGAATTCGGCCTTTGCATGCAAAGGCTGGGTCTTCCTTTTTCTCGAGAAGGGGGGGCTGCGACCATCGTAGGCGCCGCAGAAGCTTCCCTGTACGAGATCGTGCAAGCCTATACCGCCCTGGCGACAGGGGGCCAGGTGGTAAAACTGCGCCGTCGCCCAACCGATCCCGCTGAGACTTGGTCCGTGTGGGGGCCAGGCGGACCGTGGATCGTTAGCGAGATCCTCAGGCAGGGGGAGTGGAGCTACAAGACCGGTACGTCGGCTCGTCTGCGGGATGCCTGGTGTATAGCCTGGAATCGCCGCTATGTGGTAGGGGTGTGGCTGGGGAATCCGGAGGCCTGGCCCAGCGGCTGCCTCAAAGGCGCGCTGGTGGCTTTACCGCTGGCCCAGGAAGTGGTTCGCCACCTGCAGGCAGCCGAACCGCCGCCCCGACCCGATGCCGTGATGCAGGTGGCGGTGTGCCCCCTTACCGGTGAGGCACCCGGCCCCGCCTGCAAGCACACCGTGAACGCCTGGGGCATGCGAGACAAGCTTGTTCTCGGAAGCTGTATGCACTACCGGCGGTTGTGGGTGGGGTCTACTTACAGTTACTGCGAGGCCTGCTTGCCGCTGGATACCCTCGGAAAGGGTCTGCGGCTTGTGCAGCTTCCTGCGCTGCCCTGGCGGCTCCTTCAGCAGCCTGCCGCTGTCCAAGCGCTTCCGCCGCATTTTCTGGGCTGTCCGGCGCTTCGGGTGGAGGTGCTTTCGCCGGTGCCTGGGCGGGTCGTGTGGCTACAGCGCGAGGGCTATCGGATCCCTCTCCAAGCCGTAGCTGCGCCCCTTGCCCCGCTGCTGTGGGGTAGGGGAAACGATACTATAGGTTGGCAAGAGCCCAGCAAGCCCCTTTGGTACTCTCCTACCACTCGCGATACCCTTTTGCGGCTGTGGGTGCAAGCGGGCGCTGTGCGTAAGACGATCGTTTGTCGGGTGCGGTTTCTCTACCACTCTTCGTCGGGGCCTTGAGAAGGGCCGCTGCGACGCCGCCGCCAGAAGTTTTCACCAGCCCGCGTTTGTTGGTAGCGCACTTGCAGGCCCACCACCCGAAAAGGCACACCGGTAACGCTCTCTTGGAAAAACGACGGCCCCTGTAACCGAGTCTGGAAGCGAAGGTATTGATAAAAGGGGTTGTAAACCAGGCCCCCCACCGACCACCGCCCCCCAGCAAAGGTCTTGCGTACCCCCAGCTCCTGAAACATGAACACCGGCTGAATACCCTGCAGCCCAACCCGAGGAGAGTTGTAGTTGCCAGATAGCTCCACCAGCCAAGAAGGAGCGGGTTTCCATTGGACGGAACCTCGCAGGCTGTATTGCCAGCCGGCGTTCTGGATGAGGGCATTTCCGATATTTGCCCGGTTGTTTACCCAGCCGATTTCGCCATTGGCTTGGAAGGTGATTTTGTCTTTGAGAAAAGTTCGGCGCAGGAAAAGGTTGGCGCCATAGTAGCCCTGGATGCCAGCGTTGAGGAAGGTGGTGTGGGTCACGCCGGCGGCATCTACGAAGGAGTAGCGTTGCACGGCCTGGGTGGTGTAGCGAGCAAAGAGGGAGATGAAAGGGAAGGCCGACAGTTCCAGGGCGTGGGTGAGTTCGGGGCCTAAGTTAGGGTTGCCATACTGGATGTTGCGGGGGTCAGAGGCGTCTACGAAGGGGTTAAGTTCGGCCAGCCAGGGGCGTCGGATGCGCTGGCTGTAGCTGAGCTGCACAGGAAAAAGCCCCTTCACGCTGTAGCTGATAAGCACATTGGGGAAGAGGTTCTGGTAGTGCTGGTGGACAGCGAGGGTGCCTTGCAGGAAGCGGGCCTGATTGAGGGTATATTCGTATCGGAGGCCGGCTTTGAGGAGCCAGCGGTCGCGCGACCAGGCCAGAGAGACATAAGCGGCGGGTATCCACTGGGTGTACGTGAGCGTATCCTGGCGCCCGGGCAAGAGAAAGTAACTTTCTGTGGCGGCATTCCATCGCTCGTACTGGTAGCCTGTGGCCAGGCTGCGTAGGTTCAGGCGGGCGCCGGTTTCCAGTTTCCACCGCTCCCCGAAAGGATGGGTATAGTCTGCCTGAAGCTGCCCTTCGTAAGAGGGCCCCTGGTTGGTGCTACGCTCCTGGAGGGAAAAAGTATCCAGGGTGGCTATTTGGGTGAGGTTGTAGCGCTGGGTGCGTTGGGTGTAGCCTCCCTGCGCAGAGAGGAAAAGTTCTTGGCCTGGGTGGCTGGGGGGCCGGTAGGTGTAGTCCAAGTTAGCGTTCACGCCCCAGTCAGCAAGGGGGAAGCGCGCCGAGCGGGTGTAAGAGACGCCATTCCAGGGGCCGCCCTCCCATCGCACCAGAAGGTCATTCTGCCGGTCAAAGGAAAGGTTGCGAGCGTTTACCCCCCAGGAGAAGCTATGCGCGGCGTTCCTTAGAAAGTCGCCTCCGTAAAAGACGTTCGTTGCAAAGCGTCGGGGGAAAAAACTGCCATCCTGGTATAAGATTTGAGGACCGAGGGGGGTTTCCTGGATGCGGTAAAAATGGGTGTAGCCTGTACCGGCGTAGCGGTAGCGCCCTCCTACATTGAGGGTATGGGACCAACGGCCTACTTTGGCGCCAAGGGTGAGGCTGGCGTTGGCGATTTGGTTGGTCAGGCCAGCGTTGGCGGTGACGGTGAGGCCTTCCAGCCGATTACGCTTCAAGACAATGTTGAGGATTACAGCGCCTTCGGCTTCGTAGCGGGCCGAGGGATTGGTGATCAGTTCTATTCGTTCTATTTGGTCAGCGGGAATCGCTCGCAGGGCATCGCTGGGGCTATTGGCAAAGAGGAGGGAGGGCTTCCCGTCTACGTAAATGCGGACGGCGCCACTTCCGCGCACTTGGATGTTCCCATCCAGATCGACGTTTACGGCGGGCATTTTGCGCAGCACATCTATAGCATCGCCTCCCTGCACGGTGGCGTCTTTTTCAGGGTCATAGACGATTTTCTCGGGCTGGTATTGGATGGGGCTGCGTTCAGCTTGGATTTCCACAGCTGGCAGTTCTACGCCGCTTTCCGCTAAGTATAGGGTGCCTAAGTTCAGGTCGGGGCGCAGCGCTGTGGTCTCAACGATTTTTTCGGTAGGCGCATAGCCTAAGGGCTGGATGCGTAGCCGATATCGGCCGATGGGCACATCTTGCAGCACAAAAGCCCCTTGCTCGTTGGATAGCGCGCCGGTGATGAGCTTGTCTCCTCGGTACAGAGAAACCCCCACATAAGGCAAAGGCTGCTTGGTGGCGCTGTCTTTCAGGACGCCTTTGATGAGGCCTTTGAGAACTGCTTCGGGGCGTGGCGGCTCGTTTCCTTCCAAACCTGGAGGCCCGCCCCGACGGGCCGGACCTAGCCCCCCAGGCGGTTGAGCCCAAACGCCAGCCAGCACAGCTACAGGCAGCAGGTATCGCATCGTCGTGTGACAAACTAAGAGGCAGCAAAAGTACAGGAGGTTTAACATAAGCACGCAGGAAACTTAGTTGAAAAGTTCCTCCCTGAAGCGTACCTTTGCGGTATGCGGGTAGGGTTAGGTTTGCTCTCGGTGATGTGGGCCCAGGGGATACAGGCTGCTTTCGTAGGTGCGGTGACGGCTACGTCCGCCTCCTTGCAGGTGGTAGGGCCTGCTGGCCAGCCGGTTCAAGTAGAAGTGAGCCCACACCCTGATTTCAGCGCTTCTCTGGCTCAGGTGGTTACGCTGGATAGTTGGGGGTTTGGGCGAGCTTCCTGGAGCGGGCTCACACCGACTACGCGCTACTATTGGCGGGTTTACCGGCCTTCCATTGATACGCTGGTGGGGACTTTCCGGACATTTCCGCCAGACACCTTCCGGGGGTATCTCCGGTTTGCGTTCGGTTCGTGTCAAGCCTTTGGATATGCTCCGCCCACTTCCGAACCCATCTTTTCGGTCATGGCCCAGGATACGCCCTGGCTCTTTATCCAGTGTGGGGATTGGGGCTATCCGGACCTCCGATATTACCGCCTTCCGCAGGATAGCACCACCTTCGCCCAGTGGTGGGATACCATCGTAGCCAGCTACTACGCACGCTACGGGGGATCCGATATTCAGCAAATCTTTCGCACCACACCGGTGGACTATGTGTATGACGACCACGATTACATCAACGATAACGCTTCCGCTGCGACAAGTCCGTACATTAGCGATACGCTGATTCGGGAGTTTCGTTTCCCCTCTTATGCCCGACGCCATATTATTCAGGCCTACAGCCAATTTTTTCCGCATTATCCGCTTCCGGATACAAGTCAAGGCATCTATCATCGTATACGCCTGGGCCAAGCGGAGATTTTTGTGTGTGACAACCGTGCCTCCCGCAGTCCCGATTTGAATGCGTTGGCGTGGCGGGGTGATACGGTTTTCTTTATCCGGCCTCCTGGGCATTCTATGCTGGGCAGTGCGCAGCTTCAATGGCTGCTGGAGGGGCTGCGAACCTCCACCGCCACCTGGAAGTTTGTGATCACCGGTGTGGCCTTCAACCGGGGCTATCGGCAAATCCTGGAGGCGCTCTCGGGTAACTATGCCTTACAGCAGTGCAGACTGCCGGGCTTGGGTAATGGAGCCATGCTCTTAGCGGGGCTCATGGACACATGGGCAGCCTTTGCGCAGGAACAAGACTCCATCCTTCGCTACCTCCAGCATCACAACATCCGCAATGTGATCTGGCTTTCTAGCGACTCCCACACCTCTGCCATAGACGATGGGACGAATGCCGGCGTGCCTGAACTGATGGCAGGTAACCTTCGCCAGCAAAACTCCCAACTTGCCTGGCTCATGGCCAATGCCGGTTCCCTTTTACCTGCCCTGTGCCCTCAAGCTAACTTCAGCCAAAACTTTGCCGTCTGGAACGCGGGCGGTCAAGGGCTGGGCAACTCTAACTTCAACGATGCGTATGGACGCGTGGAAGTGTTTGGGGAAGACTCGGTGCGACTCTCCATTGTAGATGTGAATGGAACGGTGGTGGCCAGCCTGACTTTGCGTCCGGGCCAAGCGGCAGCCTTACAAAAAACCCATCCTTTGCCAGCTGACCGGTTCAGGGTGTATCCTACCCCCGCTCAGGATAAAATCTGGCTTCACGTGGATCCGGCTTTGCTCGGCGAATCCACGCCTCTTTACCTTACCGATGCAGTAGGGCGGGTCGTAGGGCGTCGCATTCTTTCTTCTCGGGAGGCCCAAGCGCCGGTGTCGTGGGACGTGTCCTCCTTGGCGCGAGGGTTGTATTTTGTGGTGCTGTGGCGCCAGGAGGGGCCTTATGTGCGCAGTTTTGTCAAGGAGTAGGGACTTCTGCCAGGTACAAGTCCAAGAGGCGGTGCCCAATCTCCAGGATCGGCGTGCCCGGAGGGAAGACGGCCCGTACCCCTTGCTTCTCCAGGATGGGAATGTCCTCCGGTGGGAGAATCCCTCCCACCGTGACCGGGATGTCTGGACGACCTAATTTGGCCAGTTCTTGCAGAAGGAAGGGCACCAAGGTATCATGTGCCCCGGCTAAAGACGAGACCCCAACGAAGTGCACGTCGTTTTCCACAGCTCGGCGGGCGGCTTCTTCAGGCGTCTGGAAAAGAGGGCCCAGGTCCACATCAAAGCCCAAGTCCACCAGCCCCGAAGCCACAGCCTTGGCGCCGCGGTCGTGCCCGTCTTGGCCCATCTTAGCGATGAAGATGCGGGGGCGCCGTCCATACCGGCGGATAAACGCTTGGATGCGCTCTTGGAGGCGAGTCCATTCGGGGTGCTGGGCCAGGTGATGCAGGTAAACCCCGGTCACGATCTGGGCTGCCGGCTCGTATCGTCCAAAGGCCCGCTCCAAAGCCGCCGAGATCTCGCCGAGGGTGGCGCGCCGCCGCGCAGCTTCTATGGCCACCGCAAGCAGGTTTTCGGTTTTGTGTTGGGCCGCTTGGTAAAGGCGCTCTAAGATATCGGCCACGGCCGCAGCGTCCCGGCTGGCCTTCACCGCCTCAAGCCGTTCAATCTGTTTCTGCCGTACAGCCAAGTTGTCCACCTTGAGGAGGGGGATAGAGGGGCTCTCAGGAACTTGGAAGCGATTGACCCCCACCCAAATGTCCTGGCCGGTTTCAAGGCGGGCTTGGCGCTGGGCAGCCGCCCGTTGAATCTGCAGTTGGGGCCACCCCGCCATGATCGCTTTCGTCATGCCGCCCATCTCTTCTATTTTGCGGATCCATTCCAAAGCTTGGTCCGCCAAGGCTCGGGTTAGTTGTTCCACCAGGAAGCTGCCCCCCAAAGGGTCTACGGGACGCAGGATATGGGCCTCTCGCTGGAGGATAAGTTGGGTGTTGCGGGCCACACGGGCCGAAAGCTCAGAGGGGAGGGCTAAAGCTTCGTCAAAAGCGTTGGTGTGGAGGGATTGGGTGCCGCCCAATACGGCAGCTAAGGCTTCTATCGTGGTGCGTGCGACGTTATTGAGGGGGTCTTGGGCCGTGAGGCTATAGCCCGAAGTTTGGCAGTGGGTGCGGAGAGCCAGCGATTTGGGGTTTTGGGCTCCCAGGTCTCGCAGAAGGGTAGCCCACAGCAACCGAGCTGCCCGTAGCTTCGCTACCTCCGTAAAAAAATTCATCCCTATCGCAAAGAAGAAGCTCAGGCGCGGCGCAAATTGGTCTATAGACAAACCGGCAGCCATCCCCGCCCGCACATACTCCAACCCATCCGCCAGCGTAAACCCTAACTCCATATCCAACGTGGCCCCCGCTTCGTGGATGTGAT
Organism: Bacteroidia bacterium; assembly: GCA_026003235.1. Taxonomy (GTDB): domain Bacteria; phylum Bacteroidota; class Bacteroidia; order SpSt-205; family SpSt-205; genus SpSt-205. Next base: position 67,946 of record BPGW01000004.1, read on the forward strand.
AGCCGCTTATGCTGATGGAGTTGAACTTGGGCAGGTGGCCAGATAAATACGCAAAAATGTCGGTGATGATGCGCATGGAGGGTTCGGGTGGGTAGATGTAGGTGTTGCGCACCATGAATTCCTTCAGGATGTCGTTTTGGATGGTGCCGGAGAGTTTTTCGGGGGGCACACCTTGCTCTTCGGCGGTGACGATAAAGAAAGCCAGGATGGGGATCACAGCGCCGTTCATGGTCATAGACACAGAGACCTTATCCAAGGGGATGCCTTCAAAGAGGCGCTTCATGTCCTCTACGGTGTCTATGGCCACGCCGGCTTTGCCGACGTCCCCAATTACGCGGGGGTCGTCGGAGTCATACCCTCGGTGGGTAGGCAGGTCAAACGCTACAGAAAGGCCCGTTTGCCCGGCGGCTAAAGCTTTCCGATAAAAGGCGTTGCTTTCCTCGGCAGAAGAAAACCCCGCATACTGGCGGATCGTCCAGGGTTTGCCCAGGTACATGCTGGCGTAAGGACCCCGCAGGTAGGGCGGCTCGCCAGCGATGTAGTCCACGTGCTTCATACCACAAGGATATCCAGGTCCAGCGAATCCATCTGAAACAGGCGGGCCAAGGTGCGGTTGGTAAGGTGCTTGCCGTAGGTGTAGACGCCGGTGCGCAGCATGTGCCCTGCCGCGATAAGGTTGCGCACGTTGCCGTAGTCACCCAGCCGCAGCAGGATCGGCAAAAGCACATTGCTCAAGGCGATGGAAGCGGTGCGGGGCACCCGAGAAGGGATATTAGGCACGCAGTAGTGGACCACCCCATACTTAGAGAAGGTGGGCAATTCATGCGTGGTTTGGACGCTGGTTTCAATGTTTCCGCCTTGGTCTATGGCTACGTCGATGATGATGCTGCCTTCGGCCATGCGAGCCACCTGTTCGGCGGTCACGACCAGGTGCGCAGGCGCGCCTTTGCGGTATAAGGCTCCAATGAGCACGTCCGTTTGGGGGAGCAGCTCGTCCAAAAGGTCGGGCTGAATGAGCCCCGTCGCCACAGGTGCGCCTAACGCCGTGCGCAAGCGCTGCAGACGATAGACTTCCTCATCTAGCACCGTCACCGAACAGCCAAAGCCCAGAGCGGCCCGACAGGCGTGTAGCGCTACCGTGCCCGCGCCCAAGATGAGCACCCGAGCAGGCGGAACCCCCGTGATACCCCCTAAAAGCATAGCTCTCCCCTGCTGAGCCAGCAATTCCGCCGCAATCTGAATAGACGCATACCCCGCAATCTCGCTCATGATGCGCAGGATGGGCAAACTTCCGTCTTTGGCCTGCAGAAACTCGTAGCCGATGGCGGTTACGTTTTTGTCTATGAGGGTCTGGAGGTATTCGGCCCGCAGCGAACCCATGTGCACCGCCGAAAAAAGTACTTGCTTAGGCCGCAGAAAATGCAGTTCCCGTTCGGTTGGAGGGGTGATCTTGACAATGTAGTCGGCGGAGGCGTACACCTCTTCGGGGGTATACACGATAGAGGCGCCGGCTTCGCTGTAGGCGCGGTCCGGAAAAGAGCTGTGTTCGCCGCTTCTGTGTTCAATCACCACCTTGTGGCCACGGCTGACCAGCGTGGCCACCGCCTGCGGCGTAAGGGGTACCCGCCGTTCCTGGAGCTGGCGCTCGCGAGGAATGCCTATACTTAGGGCCGTTACACGGGGTAAGAGCTTTTCTGCCTGAGGTTGGGGTTGGAGGGGCGTGACACGAGAACCCTCCATAGCCTATTCTACCCGAAGGACTTGAACCGTGTACGTAAGGGTTTGCCCAGCTAAGGGGTGATTGGCATCAAATTCCACAAAGTCTTCTCCTGCTTCCCGCACATAGACGGTGACGGTATCTCCTTCGGGGGTGTAGAGCGTGACGGACTGTCCTGCTTGAAGGGGAGGCTCGTCTGCTCCTTGGAGCTTTTCGCGAGGAATCCGGAAAACAAGCTCTTCTCGCCATTCCCCAAACGTCTCTTCCGGCGTGAGCGTGAAGGTGCAAGTCTCTCCGGCTTCCTTGCCAAGCAGAGCTTCTTCAAAAGCAGGGAGAATCTCGCCACTTCCTACCGTGAAGCTTACGGGTTCATGGCTCTCGTCAAGGAGGTTTCCTTCTACATCTACCAGCCGGTATTGCAGCGTTACGCGGCTGCCTTTCTGAATAGGCATAGCTGCGCTAAGGTACAAAAAAAAGAAACAGGCGGGAGCTCAACCCGAAGGGAGCTCAACCGCCTGGGCTTGCTTTCGCTTCGTATGGGCGGCTACTTGAGTCAAAGTTGCATGCGGGCCCTCACCCTTGTCAAGGGCTTTTGCCTGAGTGGTAGCTATCTCGCACCTGAGGGGATGCAGCGGCTGCTTGAGCTGCACCAAGTAGGTTGGGTACCGCTGGGGCTCCCCTTACAACCAACCAGGTGACCGGGAGTGCGCTTCAAGCTCTGCTAAGGTCCGGATGCGATTTTTGTTTCTTCTCCGTATGCGGGTGTTAGTGGCCATGAGTGGAGGCGTAGACAGCAGCGTGGCGGCGGTGCTGCTCAAAAAGGCCGGCCATGACGTGGTCGGCCTGACGATGAAAACTTGGAGTTATGAAAGCGCCGACCTCTCTCGCCGCAAAAATACCGGCTGCTGCAACCTGGATGATATCAACGACGCGCGCAGCATCGCAGTGAAATACGATTTTCCGCATTATGTGCTGGACCTACGGGAGGAGTTTGGCCAGGCGGTGATTGATCACTTTGTGGAGGAGTATTTACGGGGCCGTACACCTAACCCCTGCATTTTATGCAACACCTACATCAAGTGGGATGCGCTGCTCAGGCGGGCGCGCCAGCTGGGATGCGAGCGCATCGCCACCGGTCACTACGCCCGGATCGGCGAGGAAGGAGGGCGCTTCTTTATCCGCAAGGCCGCCGACCTGACAAAAGACCAGTCCTACGTATTGTGGGGGCTTTCTCAACAAGTGCTGGCGCAGACCCTCTTTCCGTTGGGGGAAAAGACCAAGGCTGAGACCCGTGCGCTGGCGGCCGAGTGGGGCCTGACCCGCGTGGCTCAGAAGAAAGACTCGTACGAAATCTGCTTTATCCCCGAGGGCGATTACCGCTCGTTTTTGATGCGGCGGGTGCCCGATCAGATAGAGGCGCTGCGAGGAGGGCCCATTCTGCATGTGGATGGGCGTGTGGTGGGGCAGCATGAGGGCTTTCCTTTTTACACGATAGGGCAGAGGCGAGGCCTGCCCGCCCTGGGCGTCCCACATTACGTGGTGGAGATTCGGCCTGAGACGAACACCCTCGTCATCGGCCCCGAATCCTACCTCACTCGGCGCACCCTTTTCATGAGGGACCTGGTTTGGCATAAGTACCCAGCCCTTCCCTTTGAAGGGTACCCGGTCCAGGTCAAGATTCGGCATATGGATCCCGGTCACGAAGCAAGGCTCTACCCCGGTCCCGAGGAGGGTACCTTGCGGGTGGAGTTTATGGAGGGGGTGCGAGCCATCACACCTGGCCAAGCCGCCGTCGCTTACGAGGGCGAGGCGGTGGTGGTGGGAGGCTGGATCGCCGCCAGCGCTTAAAAGGGCTTCTTGCTGACTAAGCTATTCGGATCGCTTGCCAGCGTACGCCGGATCCCGTCCAGCAGCCCATTCACAAAACCTGGACTGCGGGCCGTACCGTACATCTTGGCGATCTCGATCCACTCATTCAGCGTGACTCGCAAGGGAATGTCGGGAAAGTGGGTCAGCTCGTAAACCCCGCACAAAAGGATGCATTTATCCACCAGGAAGAGCCGATCCCACGTCCATCCCCGAAGTTGCCTTTCAATAATCTGCCGCAGGGTCGGCATTTCGCGGATGGTGCCAAAAAAGAGTTCTTTGAGGAATTCGGCGTTGTGGGGGGCTTCGGCTTTAGCCGCCTCGTACAGTTCTTCCAGGAGGTAAGCAAAGGCCTCTTCGGGGGGAGTGTCTCCTACCAGGTGGGCATAGAGGGCTTGCATGACCCGCGTGCGGATCTTGTGCCGTGGCACAATCAGGGGAGGTGTGCTCCCTTCCGCTGCTGGAGAAAAGCTTTCAGACTCCGTGTGGGTGTCTTTCATAAGGTTTGGGGTTCTGGGTTTCAAGAGGTGGGGAGAGGAAGGACAGAGAGAGGCGAGCGCGTGCGCAGGGTAGAGATGGCCCTTATGCGCTCTTCGGCCAGGCGCATAGCCGCCTCGTGGGGGGTAATGCCCCTCGCTTCAGCCGCTGCAAATACCTGCAGGGTAGCTTCGTAAATGTATTCTGTACGCGCCAAGGCTCGCTTGCGGCTATAGCCTTCCAGCTCTGTGTACACATTGATCAGGCCGCCAGCGTTGATGAGGAAGTCTGGCGCGTAGAGGATACCCCGTTCGGCCAGGCGACGGCTGTCGGCCTCTTCGTCGGCAAGCTGGTTGTTGGCCGAACCGGCCACCACAGCGCAGCGCAGCCGGGGGATCGTCTCAGCATTCAAGATCCCACCGCGAGCGCAAGGCGCAAAGATATCCATGGGCTGGTTGTACCAGTTTTCTGGGGAAACGGGTTGTACGCCGTAGGTTTTGGAGGCTTCCTCAAGCTGGCTTGCAGAGAGGTCCGTAGCGTACAGAAGGGCCCCTTCTTTGGCCAGCCTTTCCACGAGAGCCATGCCCACTTTGCCTAAGCCCTGGATGAGCACTTTCACGCCGTGAAGGGAATCGGTGCCTGTGAGCTTTTTCCAGGCGGCCTTCATACCCAAGTAGACGCCATAAGCCGTCACAGGGGAGGGATCTCCGCTTCCGCCCATCTCTTCGGGCAGGCCCGTTACATAGCGGGTCTCCATGCGCACGTATTCCATGTCTCGCACGGAGACGCCCATGTCTTCTGCGGTGATGTAACGGCCGCCCAGGCTATCCACGAACTGGCCAAAGCGGCGTAAAAGCGCTTCGGTTTTGATCTGCAGGGGGTCACCGAGGATCACGGCTTTTCCCCCGCCTAAGTTGAGCCCGCTGATGGCGGCCTTGTAGGTCATGCCCCGAGATAGGCGCAGCACATCAATGAGCGCTTCCTCTTCCGAGGCATAAGGCCAGAAGCGTACGCCGCCCAGGGCAGGCCCCAGCGTCGTGTCGTGAATCGCAATAATCGCCTTGAGCCCTACGCTGGGTTCGCTACAGAAGAGCACCTGCTGATGGCCTCGCTCGGCCAGTTCGTCAAAGAGCCTCATACCACCATCGGCGTGGGCGCCGGCAAAAGTTCCGCTTCCGCAAAAAAGAAAGCGATCTCTCGCCGAGCGTTGTCAGGGCTATCGGACCCATGCACGGCGTTGCGCTCCACGTTTTGACCAAAGAGCGCGCGAAGGGTACCCGGTGCCGCCTTGGCTGGGTCGGTGGCGCCCATCAGAGCTCGGTATTCTGCTACGGCGTTTTCCTTCTCCAGCACAAAGGCTACCACCGGGCCCGAAGTCATGAACTCCACCAACGAACGGAAAAAAGGCTTTTCCCGGTGCACGCTATAAAAGGCCTCGGCCTGTTCGGGGGTCAGCTTAACCAGCTTCAGTCCCACAATACGGAAGCCCGCACCTATGATCTGATCCAGGATCTTGCCCAAGAGGCCCTGGGCCATGGCGTCGGGCTTGATGAGGCCTAAGGTTCGCTCTATCTGGCTCATGCCCTACAAAGCTACGAGTTTCCGTAGGTTTGCGGCATGGCGTGGATTGTAGATGTACGGGCCCGGGAAATCTTGGACTCTCGGGGGTACCCCACGGTGGAAGCGGAGGTGGTGTTGGATACAGACCATGTGGGGCGTGCTGCGGTGCCTTCAGGCGCCTCTCGCGGCTCCCATGAAGCCTGGGAATGGCGGGATGGGGACCCTTCCCGCTTTGGAGGAAAGGGCGTTCGCCAAGCCGTCCAACACATCGAAGAGACGATTCGTCCTGCCTTGGTGGACATGTCTGCGCTGGAGCAGCGGGCTATTGATCAGCGGCTTATTGAGCTGGATGGCACCCCTAACAAAAGCCGGCTTGGAGCCAACGCTATCCTGGCGGTGTCGCTGGCTACGGCTCGTGCGGCTGCGGCGGCCCTCGGCCTGCCCTTGTACCGGTACCTGGGAGGCGTGGCCCCCCATCGCCTGCCCGTCCCTCTCCTCAATATCTTGAATGGCGGCAAGCACGCAGACAACGCCTTGGATATCCAGGAGTTTATGATCGTGCCTCAGGGCGCTTCGCACTTCCACGAAGCGGTAGAGTGGGCTGCACGAGTGACCCTGGCCCTGCGAGAACTCTTGAAATCACAAGGGCTCTCTACCAACGTGGGCGATGAAGGGGGCTTCGCGCCAAATCTGCGTGACAACGCCGAAGCGCTGGAACTGCTTCTCCTTGCCATTGAAAAGGCCGGTTTCGTGCCGGGCAAAGACATCTCCCTCGCGCTGGATGTGGCTGCTACAGAATGGTACGATGCAGAAAGCCGCCGATACCGCCGCTTCAAATCTACGGGGGAAGCCCTTTCTACCGAGCAGATGATTCGCTTATGGGAGGATTGGGTGCGGCAATATCCTCTTTTTTCGTTGGAGGACCCCCTGGCCGAAGAAGATTGGGAAGGCTGGGCCGCCCTCACCAAAGCGATAGGGGATCGCGTCCAGCTCGTGGGGGACGATCTTTTTGTGACGCATCCCATGCGGCTTTTGCAGGGCATTCGCAGCGGCGTAGCCAACGCCATCCTCATCAAGCTCAACCAAATTGGCACCCTCACCGAAACCCTGGATGTGATTGATAGGGCGCACAGGGCGGGGTATAGAGCTATTATAAGCCACCGCAGCGGAGAAACCGAAGATACCTTCATTGCGGATCTGGCTGTGGCCACGGGGGCGGGCCAGATCAAAACAGGGGCCTTAGCCCGCACCGACCGCGTGGCCAAGTACAATCAGCTTCTGCGCATTGAAGCCGAACTCGGGGAAATAGCCACCTATGGCCTCTAAGAAGTTTTTGCGCCTCTTGCGCAGCCCTTACTTCTGGATCACGGTAGGGGCTTTGCTGTGGATAGGTCTGCTGGATCCCTACAGTTGGGTGGAGCAGGTTCGTTTGGCTCGTCGGCTGGCTGAAATGCGCCAGCAGTATGCCTTCTATGAGCAGCAAACCGCCCTTCTGCGCAAGGAAGCCATAGCTCTCGCCCAAGACGCCTACACGCAAGAAGCTTATGCGCGGGAGCACTATAGGGTCAAACGGCCCGGGGAAAAGCTCTTCATCCTCCAGCGATCCTCTCCAAATCCCTAAGTTTGCGCCCAGATGGCTGGCGTCATCCAGAAAATTAGAGACAAAGCCGGGCTGGCGGTCCTGTTGATTGGGATCTCGCTCCTCATTTTTATCCTGACGGACCTTTTGCAGAGCAATCCTTTTGTGCAAGGGCTTTTTTCCGGGCAGAGTGACCTGGTGGCCCGCATCGGCTCGGAAGAAATCCGCTACGCCGAGTACAACGCCCTCTATGAGAGAGCTCTGCGAAACACCTCGGTGGAGGATCCCCTGGCTGAAGAGCAGATCAAAAACGCCGTTTGGCAGCAGCTCCTGACCGACAAACTTTACACTATAGAAGCGGAAGCGGCAGGGTTGGCCGTCTCTGATCAGGAGCTGTACGAGATGTTCGTTTCGGATCAACCGCATCCGCTTGTGATGCAGGTCTTTTCGCAGGGGGGGCAGGTTTATGACAAGGCTCGGGTGCAGCAGGTTTTGGCCCAGGCGGAGAACAATCCTGAGATAGCTGCCCAACTGCGCGAGTTTGAAGATTACCTGGTGCAGGCGCGCTTGCGAGAAAAGTACGAAGCGCTCCTCCGAGCTACAGCGTATGTGCCAGCCCCCTTGGCGGCATATCAGAATACGCTGGATAACACCACGCTGTCCTTCTCTTACCTGGCCATCAGCTACAGTGCGGTGGCCGATTCCCTGGTGCCGGTTTCGGAGAGCGATATTCGGCGCTACTACGAGGACCACAAAGCCGAGTATGCCCTGCGGGAGCCGGAACGCATCCTTCAGTATGTAGCCCTCTTCAAGGAGCCCTCTCGCGAAGACAGCCAGGCTGTGTACCAAAAGCTGTTGGAACTCCGGGAGGCCTTTGAGAAAGCGGAGGACGATTCTCTTTTTGCCGCAGCCAATACCGACATAAGGCAAGACTTTACTTGGCGCCGCTGGCCTGACCTACCCCGTGAGGTGCAAGATTCCCTGCGAGAAATAGGGCAGGTCATTGGGCCTTATCTCAGCGATAGGGGGTACGTGCTGGCGAAGGTGGACTCTATCGCTCGGGATTCACAGCCGGTGTATCGCCTGCGGCACATCATGATAGCGAAGGGGTTGGATAGCGTCGCGGCTCGCCGGCGGGCCGATAGCCTTTTGCGGGTGCTCAAGCCAGAAAAATTCGCCGAGGCAGCCAACCAGTTCTCTGACGATTGGCAAACTCGTTTCTCCAGCGGCGAGCTGGGCTGGTACACGGCCTCGGGTCGCTTCGGCAAAGCCTTTTACGAAGCTTTGGCCAAAGCCCCGGTAGGTCGCATCTATGGCCTCATTGCTTCAGACCAGGGCTACCACATTGTGGAAGTGCAAGAAAAGTCCGACCGGCTGGTACGGTTGGCTTTCATTGAAAAGGAAATCGCGCCCAGCAATGCCACGCTTTCTGTGCTGCGCCAGAAGATCCAGCAGGTCGCCCGCGCCGCGGAGAAAAATTTTGAAGATGCGGTCCAGCAGGCAGGCCTAAATCTGCGCATTAGCCCCTCCCTAAGGCCTTCTTCGGCTTCTATCCCCGCTTTGGTGGGGACCCGTGAGCTTATCCAGTGGGCTTTTTCCCACAAAGCCGGCGAGATGTCCGGCGTGATAGAGACGCAAAACGCCTTTGTGGTGGCGCGCATCGTCTCGGCTGCGGAACCCCCCTATCGGAAGTGGGAGGACATCCGGGACCAGCTTGAACCCAAAGCCCGAAATAGCAAAAAGGCCGAGTACGTTCTCAAGCGCCTCAAGGAAAAAGGAGGCGCCACGCTTGGAGGCGCTCAAGGAAGCTTATGGGACGGGAGCTTACATGAGTCGCGCCGAAAATGCGTTGTATGGGGGTATCGCGGTGCCGGGCCTGGGCATGGAGCCCAAGGTGTTGGGGGTCGCTGCAAGCCTGAAGGAAAATCAGCTCAGCGCGCCCGTGGAGGGAGCCAATGGGGTGTATGTGCTGCAGCTTACAAGTAAAAAAGCGCCTGACCCTATCACGGACGATATCGCTCGCAGTTATGCGGCTAGCCAATCCAGCACCCAGGCTAACCTCCTGACGGGGCGTTTTCAGGAGGCGCAAAAGGAGCGCTTGGAAGTAGAGGACTTCCGATACCGGTTTGGCTTTTAGGATAGGGGAGCCGCATGGCCAAGGCCACTTGGCTACCTCAGCGGTGGCGCTTCTGGGTGGGTGAGCCGTGCAGGGGGTAGCGCTCTTTTTTCTGTTGGGCGGAGCGATAGGGGCGCTTTTCTGGCCAGCAGGCACCCCTTCTCTTGAAGCCAGCTACCAGCTGACCGCCGATCGCTGGAAACAAGGAGAAGGGGTTTATACCGTGCTTCAAGCCCCTGTTGATCCGGTTTTTGTGGCAGCTTACCGCTATGTGCCCGAAGAAGCTCCTTCCTTGCTACGGGCTTGGAAAGCCCTGGGGGTGATCTTGTGGGGGCTTTTTCTGTGGGGAGTGCGTTCGCGAGAAGAGCGCCCAGATCCCATAGGGCTGACAGCGGGAAGCCTCCTTTTAGGGGTTTACGCCCAAGTGCCTTGGCATACCCCTCTTGAGGTGGGCATGCCCTTGCTGGCGGTTTTTTTCTGGCTGGTCCGCTCCCGCCTCAGGCCGTTTGAACAAGGCCTTCTATGGGGAGGAGCTGCAGCCGTTTTCCCCGCCGTGAGCCTCGCCCTCTTGGGCTATTTTCCCTTCTACCTGAGCCGAGAACGGCTGCGAGCCTTAGGGCTTTTCCTGCTTGGCGTAGGATGGACAGCTTTGGGGATAGCGGCCCTGCTGAAACAAAGCGAGCTTTTCTCCGCTTATGCCCAGGCTTACTGGATAGTTGTGTGGCGTTTCTGGGCTTGGGATGCAGGTATTCAGCTCTTGGGTGCTGTGGGACTTTTAGGGCTGATTTTTCGGCTCTCTGCTTACGCTTATCGGCCGTACGCTGAGCGGCTGCTTTTTCAGGATCGTTTTTGGGCAGCGCTGACGGCGTGGGTTCTTCCTGGGGCAGGCGGCTTACTCCCATGGGCGGTTGTGCTTGCCGAACGTTTCCCCGAAGGGGGGTATACTTCTCCCTTTACGGACTAAGCCTGGTGGTTTGCCTGCTGGCCATACAGCAGCGGTGGCGTATGCCTGCCTGTACCCACAAGCTGCCTGCGCACAGTTGTTGGTGGGGGCCTGCGCCTTGCTATCTCCAGCTGGAGGGCCCCTATGGCTGTCGGTGGACCGCTCCTTATGCCTGGCCAAAGAGTTGGCGACCCGAAGACTGGAAGATCTTCTACCAGAAATGGGGAAAGCCTGATTATATTTTTGACTTTAGCCACACTTGGGCTGAGGCCTCCTATCACCTTCCTCACTTGGCTTTGCCGTATGCAAGGTCAGACACAGTAGCGGGCGTGCCTGTTTTTGGCCTTCAGCGGCGGTAATCGTACCCTTCTACCCGATAATTTTTAGGAATCTTCAGACTCTCCGGATCTAGTCGGAGGGGTTTTATACTGTATGCCGTCACTTCAATGGTGAGGTCTTTTTGCTTGCGAATCATCTTGAGCGGGATAGCTCCGTAAAGGCCTTCGTTGAGGAAGAAGGCTTGAGCTCGTTTTTTGCCGCTGAAGAGTGAGACATCCACCCGATATTTAGGGCTTACGTAGTAGGTTATTTCTTCGTTGGGCTTTTTTACGGTAAAGGCATAACACCAGGTTCCGAGGATTTGCAAGCTATCTCCGGCGTAGGTGGCGGGGTAGTTTTTGGCCTTTTTACGGTATTTTTCGTACTTGAAGACCCGTTTGTTAGGGGGGTCCAGGACATAGACCCAGTCGGAGTCCGGCTCGTAGAGTCGGCTTACAGGGAAGGCCCCGCCTGTTTCGTTGATAAGGAAGCGGTTGCCTGTGATGTAGAGGTGCATTTCGGTGGGGGGGCTGTTTTCTTGGAGGGTTTCGGCGGCTGGACCTTTGACGCGCACCTTGTACAAGATAGCCCCCTCAAAGGGGCGGGCTGGCGCCCGAAAAGCTTCTCCCTGGGCGTAAGCGCACGCCCCCCCCAGCGTCAAGCTACTCCAGAATGCGAAGGCCCACCAGCGTCGCATCATCGGTGGGAGGGAGATCGCCCATCCATTCGCGTTTCCAGCGGTTGTTGAAAAGCGCCCGCTGTTTGACCATGCTGGGTTCAGCCCAGATCTCCAGCAGCGTCTGGCGCAAACGAGGGGTGCCAAAACGCTTTTCTTGGGGCCCGCCAAACTGGTCTGTGATCCCATCTGTGAAAAGATAGATTCGGTCTTCGGGCTCCAGCTCCAGCGTGAAGATTTGAAACTCTACATCTTCGGTGAGCTTTTCGCCTCCAATGGGTTGCTTATCGGTTTTGTATTCCAGGAGCTCACCTTGCCGGATTAGCCAGAGGGGGCCGGTTGGCGCCGGCAAACTGGACTTCGGTCATCCCATAGTCAAAACTGCACAAAATGATCTCCATGCCATCCTTGACGAAGCGGCCCTCTTCGGCCTCGTCTTGGAGGAAGTATTCTCGCAAGCCTTTGTGCAGCTCTGCCAGGATCTGATGGGGTACGGAAATGCCCCGGTACAGGACGATCTGGTTCAGGAGGTTATAGCCAATCATGGTCAAGAGGCCGCCGGGGATGCCGTGCCCTGTGCAATCGGCCACAGCCAGAAAAGTTCGGTTGCCCATGGGAGAACGGGCTGTCCAGCAGAAATCACCGCTTACAATGTCTCGTCCATGCGTGAGGAGGAAGCTTTCTGGGAAAAACTTTTGGAGGGCGTTGACCCGTGTGGGGAAGATGGCGCGCTGGATGCGTCGGGCATACCGCAGGCCGTCTTCAAAGTCGGTGCGCAGCTGCTCAAGGGCTTTTTCGGTCTCCAGGCGATGGGTGATATCATAGGCCAGGCCCAGGTATCGGCTGGGTTTTTTGTCTGGCCCCGGTATGGGCAAAATCAGGAGGTCAATCTGGTAAAGTTCGTAGTCCTGGGTGCGGTTTTTGACTTTGCCGCGCCAAGGGTGCCCTTGGGTGATGGTGTTCCACAGGTCGCGGAAATAACCGGGTTCGTTGGCGTCGCTGCGCAGGATGTTGATGTTTTGCCCGAGCAGTTCGCCGGGTTGATAGCCGGCGGCCCGAGCAAAAGGCTCGTTCACATACGTAATAATGCCTTGCAGGTCGGTCTCTACCAGGAGCAGTTCGGGGTGGTATTCGCGGTAAAAACTCTCAAGCGCCTCAATGAAGGGAAGGTAAGCAGGACTGAATTGGAGGTGGGGATACAATTGCTGCACCTCCTCCCACAGGGGAGTGGGGGAGATCGTTTCTTCAGAGGGCGTAGCCATAGCCCTGGAAGGATTGGAGGAAACGAAGGTCATTTTGTCCGAAGAGCCGTAGGTCGGGGATGGTGTACAAAAGTTGTGCCAGACGCTCCACCCCCAGGCCGAAGGCAAAGCCTGTATACCGGTGGGGGTCAATGCCGCACGCTTCAAAGACGGCGGGGTCTACCATGCCGCAGCCCAGCACTTCTACCCAGCCGGTGTGCTTGCACACGGCACAGCCCGCTCCGTGGCAGATCAGGCAGGCGATATCCACCTCGGCGCTCATCTCGGTGAAAGGGAAATACGAAGCCCGCCACCGCATGGGGGTTCCCGGCCCAAAAAAGTTTTCCACGAAGCTGGTTAGGGTGGCTTTGAGGTCGCTGGTTTGGACGCCTTCGTCTACATAGAGCCCTTCGATCTGGTGGAAGTACACGTGGGCGCGCGCTGAAACGGTTTCGTTGCGGTACACGCGTCCGGGCGCTAAGATGCGAATAGGGGGCTTTTGCCGTTCCATGACCCGCACCTGCACGGTGGACGTATGGGTACGCAAAAGGAGGCCCGCCGCCGGGTCCAAAAAGAAAGTATCCTGCATGTCGCGAGCCGGATGATCGGGCTCAAAGTTGAGGGCGGAGAAGTTGTGCCAATCGTCTTCTATTTCGGGGCCGGTGGCCAGCGTGTAGCCAAGCCGCTGGAAAAAACGGATGATGCGACCCTCTATCAGCGAGAGGGGATGGCGTCCCCCTGGTTGGATGCGCAGAGCGGGGAAAGTAGGATCCTGCGGCTTGGGGGTTGTAGAGAGGGGGGTGGAGTACGCTTGTTTGGCAGCTTCCCAGCGCTGGCGGGCCTTTTCACGCAGGGCATTCAGCGCTTGTCCTCGGGCTTTGCGCGCTTCGGGCGGGAGGGTGCGCAGCTCAGCTAAAAGGCTTTCCAGTACCCCCCCTTTCTGCAGGAAGCGTTTCTGAAAAGCCGTGCGCCCTTCCTCCGTACTCAGATCGGCCTCAAGGATCTCCTTCTCTAAGGCAGAGAGGTCCATGTACGGCAAAATTACCAATTTCGCCGCCATGCATGCGTGGGTTCTGCGGGCCTCTCTCCCGAAAAATACCCCTCCCTCTGGGGAAAAGGTGTGGGAAGAAGTGCTTAAATGGGAAGAAGTAGCTTTGCCTCCTTTGGCGCCAGGCTATGCGCGCATTAGAGTCCAAGCCAGCGCCCTTAATCGGCGGGATTTGTGGATAGCCCTTGGGTTGTACCCTCGCATTCAGTATCCGGCGATCCTGGGTTCGGATGGGGTGGGGGAGGTGGTGGCGGTGGGTTCGGCGCAAGACCAGCGTTGGGTAGGGCAAAAAGTACTCATCAACCCCGCTTTGGACTGGGGACCTTCCGAAAAGGCCCAGAGCGAGACTTTTCACATTTTGGGGATGCCTACTTGGGGCACCTTCGCCGAGTATGTGGACGCGCCTGTGGCAAACTTACATCCCCTTCCGGCCTATCTGTCTGTGGAAGAGGCGGCTGCGGTGCCGCTGGCGGGTCTCACGGCCTATCGGGCGGCGTTTGTTCAGGGTAAACTGGAGTCTGGTCAGAAAGTGCTGGTCCCAGGCATTGGAGGGGGGGTCGCTACGTGGGTCCTTCAGCTGGCGGTAGCGGCTGGCGCCGAGGTCTGGGTCACTTCCAGTGCGCCAAATAAAATAGAAAAAGCCCGCAGGTTAGGGGCAGCTGGTGGCGTGCTCTATACCGAACCCGACTGGGCCGAGAAGCTGCTTGCTCAAGCGGGGCCCTTTGACTTGGTGGTGGATGGGGTAGGGGGTCAGGCTTTTCCGGCGTACCTAAACCTGGTGGGGCCTGGTGGGCGGATCGTGGTGTACGGCGCCACCCGCGGCAATCCCCCCAACCTGGACCTGCGGCGCCTGTTCTGGCGGCAGGTGCATCTCGTAGGCTCTACCATGGGCAGTCCGACCGACTTTTCGGCCATGCTTAGTTTCCTTCAGGAGAAGCGGGTGCGGCCCTTTGTGGAGACCACCCTGCCTCTTTCGGCCCTGCCTCAGGCGCTCTCGCTCTTGTGGAGCGGCCAGCAGATGGGTAAGCTCGTACTGCGTCACTAAGCCGCCCCAGCGCAAGGGGCACAGCCTGCAAAACCCTTCCCCTCGCAGGAGAAAGCCCCCCATCCAAACCCGCGGTTGCTTTTGTACGAGATTTGGCGGGTTCTATATAGCTTTGCGGTGGTATGCGGTACGTAGTCGCTTTAGCAGTCAGCGCGTATCTGTACGCGCAGTGTAGTCCTTGTACGGCGAACAACACCCTCTCACCCAGAACGTTTGACCCTCCTTTTCTCACCATCTCTGCGGGGGTAGACACGGAGGTCGTGGTGCAGTTTGCGCTGCCGGAGACGGTGTCCGCTCCCAGTCCCATCAATTATGTGTACCCTAACTTCGCTATCTGGGTGGACAGTCTGCGCATGAAGTATGGGAATATGTATGTATCCCTCAGGGGGCAGCCTTCCGTTGCACCGGCTTACAACACCGCTAACCCCTCGCAAGGAGCGCTTCGCTTTGACCAGGACCACCGGTACAAGCAAGTGAGAAGCAGCCCGGACGTTTATGCCAACGTAGTTGTATACCAGAATCCAGGTGGGGGTAGTCCGAGTAATCCGACGCCGCCGCGGGGCTGTGTGAGAGCGTGTATTCGGGGGGGTGGCGCCAGGTACTGATACGCTGATGATCTACCTGCGAGGTTTCGTGGATCCAAGCACCATCACCTTTACTGGTTCTAACGACATAAGCAACAAAGACACCACTAATCTGATGCCTACCCTGGGGGGGCAGCCTCTTTACAGCGATGTCTGGACGGAGTACGAGGTGCGGGTGACGGCCCCTACTACAGCCATCCAAGCTGGTGTGATGGGAGGGATAGAGCTAAGGCCCAACCCTGCGTGGGGGCAGGCGACGCTGCGCTACACCCTCCACCGACCCAGCGACCTAACTGTGCGTGTACTCACCCTTTCTGGGGCCGAGGTGCAGACCTACAGGCTGGGTGCGCGGCCTGCAGGCGAGCACGCGTTGGAGCTGGCCTTGCCGGCGGGTGTGTATCTGATCCAGGTAGAGGCGGGGCCTGAACGCTTGCTTCAGAAGCTCGTCGTACTCTAAGAGCGCTGGGTATAAAGCGCAGTCAGGAAGGGGCCTCTCAAAGGCCCCTTCTTTTTTATCGGCTGGGGTGCCGGTAAGTCAGCTGAGGCAGAAGGGCTTCTTTCCACTCGGCGAAGGTTCCCGCCTCAAGGTGGCGCCGAGCTGTAGCCACAAGCTCCAGGAAGAAATGCAAGTTGGCCGCGGTGGCCAGCGTCAAAGCGGCGGGGTCTTCAACGCGAAAAAGATGATGCAGGTAAGCGCGGGTATAGCCCCAAGGCGGAATGGGCGTAAAGTCGCGGGCGTACCGGGCGTTGCGGAGGTTGCGCAGGCCGTCCCATCCATATAGGAGCGCATGGCGAGCGTTGCGGGTGGGCAGCACACAATCAAAGAGATCCATGCCTGCGCTGATGGCTTCCAGGATGTCCTGGGGTGTGCCCAGGCCCATCACGTAGCGGGGCTTGTCAGGGGGTAGGATCTGCCCCATCAGGTGGAGGATGGGCTTTCTCAGCTGGAAGGGCTCTCCTACGGCCAGCCCCCCTACGGCCCATCCCTCAAAAGCGAGGGCTTCCAGGGCCCGGTAGCTGGCTTGCCGAAGCTCCGGGTCTACGCCTCCCTGCACGATGCCAAACTGCTGAAGGGGATACCCATAGGCGGTGGGGTTGGCCTCAAAAGCCTGACGGGCGCGAACAGCCCAAGCATGGGTCAGTTCCAGCGCTTGGTGCATTTCAGCGGCGGAAGCCGGGTAGGGTGGACACACATCCAGCACCATCTGAATGTCGGAGCCGATGCTGCGCTGGATCGCCACGACCTTCTCAGGGGTCAGCAGATGCCGAGAGCCGTCTATGTGAGAAGCAAAGAGAACCCCTTCTGGGGAGAGCTGGCGGCGGGAAGCCAGGCTAAAGATTTGATAGCCGCCGCTGTCGGTCAGCAGGGCCCCCTTCCAGCCCATGAAGCGGTGTAGGCCTCCCGCTTCTTCAAGCAAGGTGGGGCCCGGACGCAGGTAAAGGTGGTAGGTGTTGGCCAGGAGAATGGGGCTCTCTAAGAGGTGGTGAGGAAAAGCCCGCAGGCTACCCTGGGTAGCTACCGGCATGAAAGCCGGCGTAGGCACCACCCCATGGGCCGTATACAGCTGGCCCAAGCGGGCGGCCCCTTCTACTTTGAGGACCTTGAAGCCAATGAACGAATCCAAGCCCATGCCCGCTTTTTGGCTTCGGGATCCCTTAAGAGCTGAGCCAGACTGGGCAAAACGAAAGCGACCGGTTCGTTCGGCCAGCCGGCAGGGGGAGTTTTGAGCAGGCGCCAGGGCGTCCGGCTATAGGAGGCCACCTGCGCGTGAGGCACCAGCGAACCCAAAATCCAGGCTACTCTCTCCGAGAAAACCGCCAATTGCGCAGGGCTAAGGGAAGAGGAGACCAGCCATACGCTGGCCTCAGAAGGGGGGTAATGGACCGCTTCCAGCATTCTATCCAGGAGGGTGAGGGCTTCGGTGGTCGCGTCGGCGGCGGGCACAAAGGCCACAAGGTCGCCTTGGGTGCGGCGGAGGGGCTGAAGGGGCGACTCCAGCGGCCAAAGCAAGGAGCCTACAAAGAGAGTGACCATGTTTGCTGGGCTTTTTCTACGATAGCTTCGGCCAGGGCCAGCGCGGCTGTCGCAGCAGGAGAAGGTGCATTCAGCACATGCAGGCTCCGTTCCTGAGACACAAAGTAAAAGTCATCCCAGAAGGTGCCTTCTTGGGTCAAAGCCAGGGCCCGTATTCCGCAGCGGGCCGGAACGAGGTCTTCCTCTTGGAGGGAAGGCACCAACCGCTTTAGGCTTTGCCAGAAAAGTCGTTTGGAAAAAGCGCGGCGGTACTCTTGGAGTCCTTCTCGCCAATGCTTGAAGAAGAACTTCCACGTGCCGGGGAAGCTTAGCGCTTCCCATGTGTCTTGTAGAGAGAAGCCCGTTCGGCTGTAGATTTCTCGGGCCCAGGCGAAGACGGCGTTGGGTCCGGCTTCTACTTGGCCTGAAATCATGCGGGTCAGATGAACGCCCAGGACGGGGTAGGTGGGGTGGGGGAGGGGGTAGATGAGGTTGCGGACTTTGTAGCGGGCTTCGGGGCGCAGCTCGTAGTAGTCACCTCGGAAAGGTACGATGCGCAAGGGAGGGTTCAAGCCATCGGCCCGGGCCAGCCGATCGGCTTGCAGGCCAGCGCAGGCAATGAGATAGCGGGCCTGAAAGACCTCTCCCGAACGGGTAGCAAGGCGATATCCCTCCGGTGTGCGAGTCAGGGCTTGGACTTCGGCTTGGTAGCGCAGCTCAGCCTGGCTTCGCTCCAGAAGGCGCTGGGTGACGGCCTGGTAGTCTACGATGCCTGTCACGGGCACGTAAATGGCGCCCACGCCGCGCGCTTCGGGTTCGTAGTGCGGAATCTCGTCGCTGGAGAGCAGCTTGAGGCCTGGGATGCCGTTCTGCAGCCCCCGCTTGTATAGGGCTTGGAGGCGGGGCAGCTCCTCTTCTTGGGTAGCCAGGATGATTTTGCCGCACTGTTCATGGGGTAGGTTTTCCTCCCGGACGAAGGCATACAAAGCCTCTCGTCCTTTTGTACAGAGGGTAGCTTTGAGCGAACCGGGCTTGTAATAGATGCCGGAGTGGATGACGCCGGAGTTTCGGCCGGTTTGGTGGGCAGCGGGGTGGGGAGCCTTTTCCAGCACCAGCAGCCGGGCTTGCGGCCAGACCTGCCTCAGCCGGTGCGCTACGGCTGCCCCTACGATGCCGGCCCCCACAATAGCTACATCGTACATTAGTGTGTGCGGGTCATGGTCTCAGGCACGACCAGAAACACATCGGCGGCAGGCGGCTGGGCTGGCTTGTATTGGGTGGGACCTGGCACTTCTTCGGTGGTGAGGACCAGGACTTTCAAGGCGGGATTGTAAAGGCGCAGATAGGCCGCAATGCCCTCGTGGTAGTCGCTATGGTATCGGCCATGGAGGTGAAAGAAGTGGGTGCCGGGTCGCCACGCCTGTGCAATTCTATGGGCCATGGTAGCGTCTTTGAGCATTTGGGCTAAGCGAAAGGGTTCGGGGTTCATTCCGTGGCTCTGGGCCAGCGAATCCATTTGCTGATAGCATCGCAAGGTGTCTAAGCGGGGGAAAGGGAGAGGCGCTATGTTTCGTCGCTGCTCGGGAGGCAGCCCCTCTAAGGCAGAGAGACCCTTCTGACCCACCGCTCGAGCTAAAGCCCGGGGGGCGTTGGTGGCGTAGAGGGGTATCTTCCGGGAGCGGCAAAACTCCACCAAGGGCGCATAATCGGTGCGAAAGTTAGGCCAGAGGGGGATCGCCTCCGCCAGCTTATCAAGCGTGGGAATCTGGCCCTGCAGGTAACGCAAGAGGACCTCTTGTTGGTCGGTCTCAAACATTTCCATCCCGACGAGGAGGCTGTCGGGGTATCGGCTGGCTAAATCCCGCACCAGCTCATACGCAAGCCAATGAGCGATCGGATTGTTGTGGGTTTCGCCAAATAGCACCACATCCGCTCGGGCCATCTGGGTCAGGACTTGTTTATAGGAGAGGGGTTTGCCTTTGGAGCTGTAGAGCAGGTAAGCGGGTTTGTCTTGGGCTATCAGCCCCAGGGGCAGGATCAGCCAGAGGGTTCGCACGGCACGAAGGTAGAGAGAAGCCGGGTATTCGCTCCAAGTTCTGTACTTTTGCGGGTCATGAAGGGGCATTCAGGCAGCCAAAAGCGCTTCAAGCGGACGGCGACCGGCAAGCTGATGCATAAAGCGACGGGCCGGCGCCACAACTTCTCTTCTAAAAGCCGGCGGCGCAAGCGCGCCCTGCGTAAGGATAGACTTGTCAAGCCTGCGGATAAAGCCCGCCTCTCGCTGATTACGGTTTATCTGGACTGAGCTATGCGGACAAAAAATAGGGTAGCTTCTCGCGAACGGCGGCGCCGTATCCTGCGTCTGACGAAAGGCTACTGGGGTCGTAAGAAGAATGTTTTCCGTCATGCCCACAACCAGCTTCAGAAAGGGTGGGTCTATGCCTACATTCACCGCAAGCGCAAGAAGCGGGATTTTCGGCGGCTGTGGATTGTGCGTATTGGGGCGGCGGTGCGAGCCCATGGCCTTTCTTACAGCCAGTTCATCCACAAGCTGAAGAAAGCGGGTCTGGCGCTGAATCGCAAAATGTTGGCGGATCTGGCGGTTACGCAGCCCTCGGCCTTTGCGGCGCTCGTGGAGAAAGTGAAGGCTGTCTAATGGGGGTAGCGCTCCTTTTTCCTGGGCAAGGGTCGCAAGCACCCGGCATGGGTAAGGCCCTGTATGAGAGCCGTCCTGATCTGCGGCCTCTGTTTGAGGAAGCGGAAGCGGTCACGGGCCTTCCTCTGCGTGAGCTGCTCTTTTCGGGTAGTGCGCAGGACCTTCAGCGCACCTCTGTAACGCAGCCCGCCCTCTATGTGCACGGTTATGCGGTGGCCCAGGCGCGGGGAATAACCCCGCAGGCGGTGGCGGGCCATTCGCTGGGGGAGTTCACGGCGCTGGCGGTGGCAGGGGTGTTCTCGTTTTCCGAGGGGTTAGCGCTGGTTCATGTGCGGGCCCAGGCGATGCAGGAGGCTTGCGATGCTCGCCCCAGTACCATGGCAGCCATCATAGGCCTGCCTGACGACACGGTAGAAGCCCTTTGCCGGGAAGTGACCGAAGGCTTGGTGGTTCCAGCTAACTACAACTCGCCAGGGCAGCTTGTGGTGTCGGGGGAAACCGCCGCCGTGGAAGCGCTCATGCAAAAAGCCAAGGCCGCAGGCGCCCGCCTGGTCAAAAAGCTGGCCGTCAATGGCGCTTTCCACTCCCCCCTCATGGAATCGGCTCGTCAAAAGCTCGCCGCCGCCATTGAGAAGACGCCGTTCCGAGCCCCGGCGTGCCCCGTATACCCCAACGTAACAGGCCGGCCTGAGACAGACCCCGACAAGCTCAAAACCCTGCTGATTCAGCAGCTTACGGCCCCTGTCCGTTGGACCCAGACCCTCCTGGCCATGTGGGAGGCCGGCATTCGCACCTTTTACGAACTGGGGCCGGGCAATGTCCTCTGCGGCTTGGTACGCCGTACTTTGCCAGAAGCTACCGCGCTCGCTTACGATGCATAGAAACTCGTATATTCGTTTTGTCTATGGCTACCCTGGAGGAACTCATCAAAGCCGCTCTTCAGAAACCTGACCTGCGCAAGTCGGTAAAAGGGATTTTGGAGCAAGCCTTGGAGCAGCTGGCCAACCCTACGCTCCCCGAAGACGAGCGCAAACGGCTCCTTGAGCAGGCGGAAAAGATTGCCCGCGAAGGGTAATTAGGTCCATTCCACCGTGCCTCGCAGCACCTCTTGCAGGGGGCCAGTCAGCCAAAAAAAGGTATCCGCCGCTTTCACCTTAAGCTTTCCTCCCCGTGCTTGTATCTCAATCGGCTCGGGGTCCTTCCTGTGTAGGATGGTGGCCAGGGCTACGCTGGCGGTGCCGCAGCTCAAGGTCTCAGCCCATACGCCACGCTCATAGGTGCGTATAGCCCATGTTTTTTCGCCGATGGGAGCAAAAAAGCTTACATTGATGCCTTTTTGGGGAGATTGCTTGAGAAGGGGGGCGAGTTGAGGTATCAGTTGGTGGGCGTAGGCTGCGATGTCAAGGCTCTCAAGTCGGTCTGCCGCTACGGGGAGGAGGGCATGCGGCGAACCCGTATCCGCCAGCCAGGCCTCCTGCGTAGCGAGGGTGGGCACTTGTAGGGTCACCTTGCAGGGCGGCTGATGCACCTGAAGGCCCACTTCTGCTACCGGAGGAGCCTCGCTAATAAGACGAGCGGGATACCGGTTTTCTCCGAAATGCAGCCAGAGTTCCTTATGGCCTGTCGCCTCATAGGCCAACCAAGTGGCTACCCGAGCGCCATTTCCACAAAAAGAGCCGGCCTGGCCATCGGCATTCCAGTAGCGCATGGCGAAGGCAGCCCCTCCCAGCGGCGTAAGGGCCAAAAGCCCGTCCGCACTAAGCCCTTCCACAGGGTGGCAGAGTTTTCGGCGGGCTTCGGACGAGAGGGTCTCCGGATCCGTCTCCAGAACGAGAAAGGTGTTGCCTGTAGCGCTGAACTTACGAAAGGAGGTTTTTGGCATGGGGTACGCTCGCAATGTGCAAGGTACGCGTAGGAAAAGCGAAGTCCGTCTCCGGCACATGCCGCCGTACGGTGGTAAGGATCGTCCAGCAAAGCGCATCTTGGAGAGGGAACACGTTGGGTACGTTGGGGGCAGGGGAGTTGTAGAAGGGATTCACAAAGGCTACAATGGTCAGTTCAAGCGCCGAATCCTGGAAGTTTGTAAAGAAAACCGCAGGGGCCTCTGTGAGGAAGGGGAGCTGGCTCAGGGCTGTTTCCAAATCCTCTTTTAGGGCCCTGAGAACCGGTTCGGGGGTGCTGTAGAGGAGGCCGATTCGGTACAGGAGGCGCCTTTTGGGGGTTCGGGTTAGGTTTTCCAGAGGGCTGTCGGCCAGTTTTTTGTTGGGTATGACCAGCAAGGTGCCATCGGTGGTGCGGATGAGGGTAGAGCGTAGCCCGATTCTTTCTATGGTGCCTACGGTACCGTTTTCCAGGCGAATAATCTCACCCAGCTGGAAGGGTTTGTCGGCAAAGATCGCCAAAGCCCCGATAAAGTGCTGCAGGGTCTCTTGGGCGGCTAAGGCTACGGCTAACCCCCCCAGTCCCAAGGTCGTGAAGAAAGGCCCTACATTGACTTTGAGGGTAACTTCCAGCACCAGGAAGCCCACCAGCACAAAGAGCAGGAGGCGAGCGATGGTAAAGAGGGGGTGGACAAGCTGGAGTTTGTACAGTTCATTGGCTTGCTGGTAGCGGGTAGCGAGGATGGTTTGCGCTACAGCCAGGAGTCGGCTTCCTACCAGGCCCAGGGCCAGGAGCACCAGGGCTTGAAAGACCCGGTGTATCCAGTCCACCCAGCGCTCAGGGAGGTGAAAAAACTGCACCACATGGATGGCGGCGTACACGACAGCCAGCAGGATAGCAAATAGCCAAGCGGGGCGCATCAGGCGATGCAGCTCGCGGCGGGTGATGTCTTTTTGGGTTGTACCCAGGCTTAGGTAAAAGAAGCGACTCAGGAGAGAGGCCAGCAGCCCTGCCAGGGCGAGCCCTCCTACCACCAGCAGCAAAGCAAGCACCCAGCGCCCCAGCAGAATGCCATGCCATTCGCTCTCCCAGAGCCAGCGCCACCAATTCATAGGGCCGACACGATGGTCCCTATTTTTTCACCGGCGAGAATGCGATAAAGGGCTCCTGGTTCGTTGATGTTGAAGACCGCCATGGGCAGTTGATGCTCTTGCGAGAGGGTAAAGGCGGTGAGGTCCATCACTTCCAGGCGCCTTTTGAGGGCTTCTTCGTAGGAAATGTGGGTCAAGCGCTCGGCCTTTGCGTCCTTTTCGGGGTCAGCGGTGTAGATGCCATCCACCCGCGTGCCTTTCAGCAGCAGCTCGGCGTTTATCTCAATGGCGCGGAGGGTAGCGGCCGTGTCCGTCGTAAAAAAGGGATTGCCCGTACCCGCGGCAAAGATGACGACCCGGCCCTTTTCCAGATGTCGGATAGCCCGCCGGCGAATGAAGGGTTCGCAAATGCGCTGCATCTCAATAGCCGATTGCACGCGCGTGGGCACGCCTTGCTGCTCCAGAGCATTTTGTAAGGCCAAGGCGTTGATGACCGTGGCCAGCATGCCCATGTAATCCGCTTGAGCCCGATCCAGACCTTGTTCTTTGCCTTCTATCCCCCGAAAGATGTTACCCCCCCCCAATGACGATGGCCAGTTGTACCCCAGCTCGGGTCACCGAAGCAATCTCCCCTGCGAAATACCGCAGCTTCTCCGTGTCTATGCCATACGGCTTGTCTCCCTGCAGGGCTTCGCCACTGAGCTTGAGGAGAACTCGCCGGTACTTCATCATTTGCCGCCAACCTGAAACCGTACAAATTCCGCTACCGTGAGGGTGGGAGAAACCGACTTGAGATACTGTCCCACGCTTTTTTGGCTGTCTTTGAAAAACTCCTGCTCAAGTAGGACCGACTCTTTGAAGAATTTTTCGAGCTTGCCCATGGCGATTTTGTCTAAGAGGTGTTCGGGCTTGCCTTCGGCGCGGGCTTGCTCGCGAGCTATTTCCTTTTCCTTTTCCAGGAGGGCCGGAGGCACGGACTGCCGGTCTACGCTCACGGGGCGCAGGGCCGCCACTTGCATGGCTACGTTCTGGGCTACTTCTTCCAGTACCTCGGCAGAAAGACCTTGGGTGCCCTTGAGGGCGACCAGCACGCCTATGCGGCCCCCCAGGTGAATATACGCGCTGACATACTCGCCGGTCAAGCGAGCCCATCGGCTGATTTCCATCTTTTCACCGATGCGGGCTGTGAGCTCGGCCAGCCGGTCGGCCAAAGGTACCCCCTCTATGTGCAAGGTTGAAAGGGCCTCAGCCGAGGAGATGTGGGCTTCTAAGGCGGCTTGGGCGATTTTTTTCCCAAAAGCTTGGAAGTCGGCATTGCGGGCTACGAAGTCCGTTTCGCAAGCCAGCAGAATCAAGTGCCCTTCCTGGGTGTTCCAAGCGGCAAAAACAGCCCCTTCTTTGGCGTCTCGTTCTTGCCGGGCAGCGGCCATCTTATGGCCTTTCTTACGCAGGATCTCTATCGCTTTTTCAAAGTCACCTTGGGCTTCTTCCAGCGCTTTTTTGCAGTCCATGATGCCTGCCCCTGTGGTCTCTCGCAGGCGCTTTACCTGCTCGGCTGTGATAGCTGTCATGGCTGCAAAGGTAGCAATTACCGAAGGACGGTTACCGTGCCGCTGCGCTCAAGGCTATGCCCTGAATACAAGCGAGCCTCAAATAGAAATGTGTACACATCTTCGGGGACGGGGTTGCCTTGGGCGTCGTTGCCGTCCCAGCGAGGAGGACCGACGATTTCCCGAATAAGGAGGCCCCATCGCGAGTAGATGCGCAGACGGCTCCAGGCCAAGGGCGGCGCCACGATCTCAAAGGCGTCGTTGATGCCATCGCCGTTCGGTGTGAAGGCCGTCGGAATAAAGATGCCCGAAAAAGGCCGCACATACAGGGTTCGGGTGAAGGTGTCTCGGCATCCCTGGGCATTCTGGCTTATCAGCGTGAGGGTGTAGGTTCCCTCCTGACTAAAGGCATGGGTGAGCGTGGGACTGCCGGGGAAGGTATCGGGCGGGATAATCCACAGCCAGGCTGAGCCCCCTTGTGTGCTGTCTATGAGCAGGAGCGGCTGACCTACTTCTATGGAGTCAGGCGGCTGGCTAACAAAGTAAGCCTGGGGTTTGGGGTGCCAACTCAGCACAAAGGGGCCGCTGTCTGCGGTGCCGCAGACTTGTACAGCTTGTACGCTATAGGTGCCCGGCTGCGTGGCAGGCAGGGTAGAGCCTGTCGCGCCAAGGATAGGAAGCCCCTCGTAAAACCACTGGTAAGCCAAAGCGGGGGTAGCGGTCAGCCACAGGGTATCACCGGGGCAAATCTGCGCGGGAGAGGCCGGGCTAATGGCTACTGAGGGGGCCGGCAGCGCTTCTACCACAACGGCGGGCGGAGTGAAACTACATCCGAAAGCCCCTTGGATAGTCACGGTGTAGGTGCCAGGATTTCTAATCCACACGCTGGAGCCGATCGCCCCGTGACTCCAGACGTAGGTCCAGTTTGGATCGGCGGGTTCTACGGAAAGCAGCACCGAGTCCCCTGGACACAGTTGCACGGGGCCGGGTGGAACGATCTGGCCGATAGGCTGGCGCACCGCCAGCGCAAAGGGCGTGGGCGTGAGAGCCGACACCGCTTGCGTCATGAAAGAGAGCGGGGTGCCGGTTACAGCCGTGCCCCCTACGCTATCCCACCGTGCGCCCTTCCAGTGTGCTGCTGCATCATACAAACCATCCTGGGCCGGATCGTAGCCGATCTCCAGAAAGCCTCCCGTAGGGCCGCTTATATGATGGAAAAAATCGGGGTTGATGAGGCACAGGCGGGGGTCCTTTTGGCTGCGGTCGTAGCCTTCGGTGGTGGCATCTACAGCGGCAAACCGGCCTGCATACGATCCTTGTCCTGTGGGCGTGAGGTAAAAGGGTCGGTACCGCACCACGGGCACCGAATCCCCTAGGGGAAAGAGATACCTCTCCCCACTCAGGCAGCGCCGCACAAGGGCCCCACCCAGGCTGGAGCGAATAAATCCTACACCTCGGACGATGGAACCCGGGTCCGGATTCAAGTGAAAGAGGGTCTCGGCGTGGGTATTGAGAAGGCGGTCTTCCAGGTCCAGCCAATGGCGTACGTAGGCCTCTTGGTCCAGGTTTTTACTGGAAGTGCCCCGCAGCTCCAGCGTGTCAAAATGAATCGGGTCGGTGCCGGTGATCCACTGGTAGGAGCCCCAGAGCTGGACTTTACCTGGTGGGACAGGGGTGTTGTCGGGGAAAGTGGCGCGAAACATCTCGATTGCCCGCCCGGTTGTCCAGGGTGTCGGTGATGTACAGGGCCCCGGAGTGGTACCAAAGCCCCCCTTGCCGGTTGGTGGCCGAACCTATGACGCTCACCGTCGTGCCAGGTAGCACACGCACCACTTCCCCCCAGTTGCTCAGCGTCTGCGCAAAAGCAAGCCCCAGAAGCCAACCTCCCCAGCGCACCTGACAAAGATAACGGTTTGTTCAGAATAGCTGGAGTAGCCGACAAAACCCAGCGTTATGGTGGGTTTACCCCAGAGCCCGCTCGGTCTGTAGAGGATGGAGCGTCTCTCAGGAAGGAGGAAGGGCTTGTAAGAGCTCGCGAGCTACCTGGGAGGGGTCTTCGGCTGTGCAGTAGGCGGACAGAACGGCTACCCCATGCAGGCGCGGCACGGCTGAAAACAGTTCCCGAGCCCGGTCAGGTGTGATACCTCCGATCGCAATGACAGGGTGCGTGATAGCCTCCACAAACTGCCGTAGTCCTTCTATACCCAAGGGCGGGTAACCGGGGTCCTTCGTTGAAGTGGGAAACACCGGTCCTACTCCTACATAGGCCAGAGGCAGGTGACGGATGCGCTGGTAATACGCCAGCGTGTGCACCGTGGCCCCAACGAGCGAAAAAGCCGGGAGTTTGCGTAGCGCCTCTTCAATAGGGGTATCCTGCTCCCCCAGATGTACGCCGGTCGCTCCTATCTCAGCCGCCAGCTCTACGTAATCGTTGATGAACAGCTGGGCCCCATGGCGGTGAACAAGCCGGGCGATTTGGATCAGCTCCTCCTTGTGCCGGTCGGGGGAGAAGTGCTTTTCTCGGTATTGAAGGGTAGGTATGCCAGCCTCCAGCGCCATGCGAGCCAGATCGTAGTGAGAGAACCGAGATTGGAGGTGGGTGTCAGTGAGGATATGTATGCGTCCGACGGAAAGCATCGCTATCCCTCACATCTTTAGGTAACGCATGAGCGCTTCAAGGTGATCCCGGGCATTTTTTTCCATCAGGAGGTCTCCTTGGAGAGATACGACGCGATAGCCTTTCCTCTCAAGCAGGTCAAGGGCTCGGGAGAGGTAGATTTGGTTGACTTTGAGGACGATGTAGGTTTTCTGGAGGTCGGAGTCGTGGTGCAGCAGGTAGGCGGAGAGAATGCGGATGTCTTCTGCTTCCAGGATTTGGGCGATCTCGGCCAGGCTATAGTCGTGCAGGTAGCTTTCTAAGATGAGCACGGCGCCTGGTTCTTGGACGGCGCCCAGGCGGCTCCACCACTGCACAAGGGCCTCGGGGGTGATAAGGCCTGCGTAGCGTCCTTCTTCGCTGGTGACTGGCACTTCGGGGGTTTTGTACTGTTCCATCTTTTGGAGGGCATCGTAGACGGTGGCGTAAGGAGGAAGGGGAGGTACTTCTTTCCAGGGGAGGTTGCGAAGGGGCGTATCGGGGGGCGTCTGCAGAAGAGCGCGCTTGGGTAAAAGGGCTATATACAAGCCTTCGGCGTCTACAAGGGGTAGGTGGTAAAGCCGAGGATGACGGCGGAAAGATTGCCGCGCCTCCTGGGCAGAAGTATCGGGGGTAAGGTACGACCGCTTGTATCGGGCCAGGTTAGAGACGCGAAGGGTAGGGGGCCGGCTCATACCCAAATACGCTGCAAAAATGGGGCCAAAAGCGCATAGAATCGTTCTGGCTGCTCCATCATAGGAGCATGGCCGCAGCTATCTATAAAGTGCAATTCAGCCTTGGGGAGGAGATGGTAAAAGGCGTAAGCTACCCGGACAGGGGTGATGGTGTCGTTGAGCCCCCAAATCAAACAGGTAGGCGCCTGAATATGGGGCAGCCAAGGCCCTACAAAGTCTCGCTGGGCTTCCCGCGCTATTTTGAGAATACGAAGGGCTTTGTAGTTGTCGTTGACAAGGGTAAAAACTTCCTCAATCAGGGCGGGGGTGGCGTGGCGAGGATCGTAAAAGGTGTATCGGACTCGTTCAGCGACGTACTCATAACTGCTGCGTCGGGGGAAGGTGCTTCCCATACCTTCCTCAAACAGGCCAGAGCTCCCTGTCAGAACCAGCGCTTTTACGGCTTGGGGGGCGGTGCGGGCCACCAAAAGGGCCAGATGGCCCCCCAGCGAATTGCCCATCCAGACAGCCGGAGGAAGCCCTTCCTGGCGATAGAACTCAACAAGGTAGTTTGTCAAGCCGGATAGGGTAGGTTCGACGGGGCTTTTTTCGTAGATGGGCAGCAAGGGCACATAGAGGGCATAGGTGGGAGCCAGCGCTTGGAGGGAGGCGTCCCAGTTGCTGAGCGCGCCAAAAAGACCATGCACCAGCACCACAGGGGGACCCTCAGGGGTACCCGCTCGCGCAAATCGGTAGGCGGAGCGCTCTACGATCTCCCACGAAGGAGCTACCTTGAGCGTCTCCGGCGAGGGCTGCATACCTGGCTTTAAACAAATTCTTGAGGTAGGGTGGAGAGCGAGAGTACCCAGTTCCGGATCAAGAGACCTCCGTGGGGCGTCAGGATGGAATCCGGGTGAAATTGCAGACCCCAGATAGGATAGGTGGGGTGTCGTACAGCCATACAGTGGCCTTCTTCGTCCTGGGCCACCACTTCCAGGGCGGGGGGCACATAAGCGGCATGCAGGGCATGGTACAGCCCTACAGGCAAAGGATTCGGCAGGTTAGCGAAGAGCCCTTCGCCTGTGTGATGGATAAGTCGTTGAAACCCGAAAAGGGGGCGGCCGAGGGGTTCCACTTTGCCTCCCCAAAGATGCACAATAAGCTGATGGCCCAGACAGATACCCAAAATGGGCACAGAGAGGTGAGGGGGAAAGAGAGGAGGGAGCAGTTCGGCTAAGATAGCTGGATGGCCTGGCCCTGGCCCCAAAACCAGTCCTGCCCAAGGATAGTGGTAAATTTCCGCAGGCCGGATTTCATCGGCTGGACGCACGCTCACCCGTACTCCCGCAGTCTGCAAAAGGTGTACAATGTTGTAGGTGAAAGAGTCATGGTTGTCAATCAGCAGTACGGCAGGCGACTGCTCTTTCTTCATAACCCACGCAGAAGGGTGGAAACGGGTACCTCTTCTCGGTAAACGCCCTTGAGCTTTCCAAGGGAATCATACACATAAAGTGTCGGCGCCACGCTGTATCCAAAAAAGCCATCAAACTTGAAGTCTCTGTCACGAAGTACGATAGCCTGAGGCAGAGCTTTGAGGTAGGTGTCTTTGAATTTTTGTATAGCTTCCGAAGTTTCGGTGGAGACCCAGATCAGTTGGATGCCTTTGAGCTGGGTGGCGCTTTCTTGGAAGAAGGTGGCTTGCTTTTGGCAGTGGTCGCAGTAAGGGTCAAAGAAGATGACGATTCGGCCCCGTGGAGCGGGGGGCAGGTCCTTGTCGGTGAAGGGCTTGCCATCCAGGGTATAAAAGAGAAAGCGCGGAAACTGCTGAGCTGGGGGATACTTTTCTGGCTGGGCAAAGAGGTAAAGCCCGCTTAGCAAGGCCAGGTACCGCATGCCTCAAAAGTAGGCAAAAATCCTGCCATACTACCTTTGCCGGGTGGAAAGATGGGCCAGTCGCTTAGGGGCGCTCCTGGCGCTGATTGGAGGGGCGGTAGGGCTGGGTAACTTTTTGCGCTTTCCCTTCCAAGCGGCCAAATGGGGAGGAGGGGCCTTTCTGGTGCCCTACTTCGTGGCCCTCGTTTTCGTGGCCTTGCCGCTGGTGTGGATGGAAATGGCCCTTGGGCGGGCTAGCCGACGCACCGCAAGCTTACCGCATCTGCTCCAAGATCTGGCCGCACAGAAGGGGCGCCTCATCGGGCTGTTGGGCCTGTATGTGAGCTTGGGCATAGCAAGCTATTATGCGTACCTGACGGGGTGGACCCTGGGCTACAGCGTGCACGCTCTCCTCGGCACTTTCAGAGGGCGATCGCTGGATCAGACGGTGGCTTTTCACTCGGTCTTCCTCCGGCAAGAAGGATGGGTCTTTTACCTTGGGGTGTGGCTGATCTTAGGTCTGGTTTTGCGCAAGGGCCTGCAAAAGGGCCTGGAAGCGCTGAGTAGGTATGCGATTCCCCTGCTTTTCTTGCTGGCGGTAGGGATTGCGGTGGGTACCCTGCTTTTGGGCCACACAGGCCGGTGTGACACCTGCTCGGTAGGGGTGGGGTTGGCTTACTTGTATAAGCCCCGGTGGGAGGCGCTGGCCCAACCGGCGGTATGGCTGGCCGCCACCGCGCAGGTGTTTTTCTCTGTAGGAGTGGGCTTTGGCATGTACCCGGTATACGCCGCCCATGCTGGCCGCCTCAACGCTTACCGAGAAGGGCTTCTCACCGTCTTGGCTAACACCGTGGCCGAAGTAGGCCTGGGAGGGCTTATCGTGATCCCCCTCACCACGGCGTTCTTGGGTCTGGAAGCTACGCAAGCCCGAGCGAGCTTCGGGATGGGCTTTGAGGTGATGCCCTACGTGCTTGATGCCTGGGGAGGAAGGCTCCTGGTCCTGGCCTGGTATGCCCTCCTGTTTTTAGCGGCCTTCACTTCGCTCATCGCCATGGCGTGGGTAGGACTTGTGTGGCTTGCCGAAGAGCTGGGAGGATCGCCGGCTCGGTGGACCTGGCCGCTCATGGGAGCCTTAGCTCTACTCGGCCTGCCGACGGTGGTGGGCTTCTCCGAAGGTACGCTCGACCTGTACGATTACTGGATGAGCAACCTCTTCCTCCTTCTGTCCGCGCTGGGCTTCTGGTACATCTTTCGTTTGCGCCCCCTGTGGCAAGTCCTAGAAGAGGAAAGCGCCTTTCGGATGCCTCTCTTTCTTAGGCGGATCCTCCTCATCACTCCGCCGGCATTTCTGGGCGCGCTGCTTGTCGGAAGCTTTTTTCAGCCTGCCCAAGCAGACTGGGTAGGCGCTTTTCGCAGCCTAATCCACACGGGCCGGTGGCCTTTTTCGCCAGACGCCTTACCGGTGTGGCTGGGAGCTAAGCTCTTCGCTTCGCCTGTGAATGGCGTCGGCTTCCTCCTGCTGCTGGCTTGCGGGATGAGCCTTTTACTTTTGTCGCGCCGTGCGCGCACCTGAATGGGACTGGCGAGGTCTGTGGACCACCGTGCCTCGCCAGGAAAAGCCCTTCCTGCTGGGCCTGATAGCCGGCGTCCTCATCCTGGCAGGGTGGGTTTTGGCCGGCTGGCTGCACCGATATGACTTTTCTGACGCGCTGCTGCCTTTCACCTTCCAAGAAGAGAGTCTTGAACCCATCCAGGAGCGCACGATAAGCCACCGCACCTACATGCTGGAATTGCCGGTGCGGTGGGCTTTTGAGGTTCGTGCGGCAGACCTCCTCCTGCCTCCCCTTTCGGGGCTCGTAGTAGCTTGGCTATGCACCACCGTCGGCTGGGGGGCATTGCTGGCCCTCACCTTGCGCTTGCAGGGCTTTTGGCGGTATGCCGTGTACTTCCTGTGGGTGGCGTGGGTGTACCTCGGTAAAGCCGCTCAGCACTGGGCTGGCGTGGACCCTTTTTACGTGGTTTCGCTGGGCCTAAGCCTGGTCGTGCTCTTGCCTGCTTACCTCATCCAGATTCGGGTCTGGAATCTGGCCTTTTTGCCAGCTGTAGGAGCTTTGACAGCGCTGGTGGGTGGAGTACTTGGCTTGCCTGCCTTGTGGAAAGGATGGGTCGTCCTCCACGATGCGGTGGCCTTCCCTGCGATTCTGACGTACGCTATCCTGCTGCTGACTTTTCTGCAGGCTGCGATAAGCCTTTTGGCAGGGGCTACGTACTTTTTCTCTCGCCATCGGGCGGGTGTGGGGGGCTATGGGTTTTTGGCGGCAGGGGTGGCCGGGCTGGGGGCAGCCCTTCTTTTTTTGCCTTCGGATGCGGGGTATACCCTGGCTTGGGTCGGCACGCTCTTGGGGCTGGTCGGGGGTTTTGTGGGGCTTCAGCCCTTCTACCCCGTGTGGGCCGAGGGCTTCAAACATCCCGCAGCTTTCTTTTGGGGGTGGGCGGCCCTTTTGCTTGTGGGCCTCGGCGGCTTGGGCTACCACGCGTGGAACCACCAGGACCTTTTCCTGTATCGGGCTGCTCAAATCAGCTGGGGCACCTTCGTAGCGGGCACCCTCGCCATGACCCTCTACCTTGGCGTGAATTTTTGGCCCCTCTGGAAGGCCCGCCAAATGACCTACTGGGAGCTGCATCGCAGCATGCGAATGCCGCTGGCGCTGGTGTATTTTCTCCAGATAGGGCTCCTGGTGCTATTGGAAGCGCGCAACGACTGGCCCAGTTCTCGCTTGCCCGCTCGTTTGCAAGCTATCCTCCAAGCTGAGGCTGCGCTCCTGGCAGGCGATTGGAGCGCTGCACAAGCCGCCTATACCGAAGCCAGCCTATACCTCCCCTACGAAGCCAAGCTCAACTATAACCTGGGGCGCTTGGAAGCTCAGGACCCTGCCCGTGCTGAGGCCGCCGCCGAACGGTACGACCGCGCCCTGCTAGCTAAACCTTTCTTACCCGCTGCGATTCAGGCCTCCTTGACATGGATCGCCACCCAAAGGTGGGTGCGAGCCATCCAACTGCTGCAAGCCTACATCGCCCGCTTTGGAGGGCAGGCTGTGCTCTACAACCAGCTTGCGTTCGCTTTCTACAAGTACGGCCAGCTTGATTCGGCCGCCTACTATTGGAAGGCCGCTATTCGGGACGATCCCACCGAACCCACCTATTACCTACACTTGGCCCTTTTGTATGCCCGGTATGGTCGGCTCCATTGGGCTCGTACGGTAGCCCAGTCCGCGCTGGGGCTGCGCTCCACTTCTCCGGCTTTTTGGGAAAACCTGACCTACCTTCGGCTTGTCGGCGTCTTGGATAGTCTACCCCCCTTGGCGGGCCCCGCCTGGAATGCCCAATGGCTCGGCCAGGAAACCGATACGGGGGCCGTAGGACGCTTCGTGCGAAAAGTGCGCCAGAAAGCCTACGCAGAGGCCCTTCCGTTTCTGCCCTACTTTCAACAGAACGACCCTGAACTGGCCCCGCGCTTGGTTCGTTACCTCGCTGTGCACCTTCTTGAAGAAGGAATGGCCCGCCGAGCCGCTGAACTTTTCCTGGAAGCGGGCACCCCACAAGATTCCCTGTATGCTGCCTACGCTTTAGGGGATGCGGGCTGCCTGGATGCGGCTTATAGCCTGGTCAGCCGACTCTGGGTGACTTATCCAGCGCTGGAAGAGGCCGGCCGACGAGAAGCGGCCCTCCTACTGGCGGCTTCAGGCCACCTCCAAGAAGCCCTTTTGCTGGAACCCCTCTCCGCTTGGAAGGACGCCGACTACCTGCGATTCGGTCAGTATGCCTACCTAAGGGGGGACATTCAGGTGCTGGTGGCGGTGCTACGGCCCTGGATAGAAGCCGGAGCCGCCTACGACGAACCCTATGAGTGGGTGGCTCGTCTGTTTCTACGCCAAGGCGACACCACCGGCGCCGAAGAAAACCTGGATGCAGGCCTTCAGCGGGTACCGGCGTCGGTGCGGCTTCGCACCACCCGAGGCCAGCTTGAGCTGAGACGCGGGCGCCTGGCCCAGGCACGCAAGTGGTTGGACTCTGCGTGGACCTATGTGCGCTCAGGTCAAGATTCCTTACAGGTGGAAGCGCTGGCCCTCCAAATAGATTTCACCTCCGCCCGGCTGGAAAAGGTGGTTCGGCGGTTTCCGGCTTATCTGCCGGCGCAGGTGGAATGGGCCCGCAGCCTCATCCAGCAAGGCAAAGCCGAAGAGGCTTACCGGTATCTGGGTACCCTCCTGGAGGTACAGCCTTACGACAAGGCGCTTTGGGAAGCGTATGCGCAGGCTGCCGAAGCCCTGGGCCTGCGTGAAGAGGCTGAATTCGCTCGGAAAAAACCCGATCCATGTCCCGCTGCCTTATAGCGTACTCAGGTCGGGGCCGCTTGGCCGCAGCCGTAGCGGCCTACCTCCAGCAAAAAGGGGTGCCTGTGGTGGGCGCCGTAGACCGAGCTACAGCCGACCGAACCGCCTTGGAGAGCTTAGGTATACCGGTTTTTCTCCTGGAGCCTACCGCTCAAAGCTGGCAGGCCTTGTGTGCAGAGCAGCGGGTGGAGTTTATTGCGTTGGCGGGCTACCTTAGGTTGGTGCCGCCTGAGGTCGTGGCCTTGTATGAAGGCCGAATCGTGAATAGCCATCCGGCTTTGCTGCCTGCTTTTGGTGGGAAGGGCATGTATGGCCGACGGGTCCATGAAGCAGTGGTGCGTGCGGGGGCCCTGGAGAGCGGCTTCACGGTGCATGAGGTGACCCCCGCCTACGACGAAGGCCCTATGTTGTACCAGCTTCGCTTGCCTATCTGGGGGCTCTCCGTTGACCAGGTGGAGGCTTTCGTGCAGGCTGTGGAACGCGAGCTTTATCCGGCTATTGTGTGGCGCTTGTGGGGCGAGCGCGTCGCACAAAGAGTTTCCTAACCCCTATGCCTGTAAGCCAGAGGCCTGGCAGGGCTACAAGCAGCCATTGAAGGAGGGTAGCTCCCCAGGCAACAGGAGGGATACCTCGTCGAGCAGGGTGGCCACGCACAAGAGGGCTGGCGTACAGTTCCACCGCCGCCGTGAAGGCCTCTAGGCGCAAGTAGGTGTCCGAAGGCTGGGGTAGGTACGCCAGTCGATCGGTCTGGTAGGCGACTGCGCGCACCTTTCCTCCCTGACCTATGAGCCGAAGGGAGTCTGCGGGGAAAGTGAGCTGTACAAGGAGCGTTTCGCCCGTAAAAGCTACCCGGGCCAGCTGGGGATACGCTGAAGTGATAGGCGCAGGAGTGCGGTTTTTGTAGCCTACGGTGCGGCCTGCCCGGAGCGCTTCTTGCAACGCTTCTTGGGAAGCTCCCGCAGGAAGGGCCACCTCCGTCCATCGGCTCATGAGCTCGTGAGGGTTTGTTACATCGTGTACATTGTCATGGGCCAAGATAGGAGCATAATGGCCTGAAGAGAGAGCGCTATCCCATTCCGCTACGGAGTCGCCATACCGGTTGAGCACTTCCACCGCATCGTAGCCTCCCAGCTGGGCTAAGTCTGAACCGCTGTAGCTGTGCAGGAAGTGAGGGTGCGCCAGCACCAGAAAGGGGGTAGTGGGACGCAGGCGCGCTAAGATGGCCTGCTTCATGCCCCGCGTCTGCGGCAGGGGAAAGTCTACCCACACCACCTCTTTCGGCCAGAAGCACAGTTGGTGCACTTTTTTCACGCTCCAGCCGTGCTCATAAAGGGGGATAGGGCTTTGGGGATTGACCTGCTGGTAGTCAGAAATACCTATCCATGCAAAACCTAACTTCTGGTAAGCGGCCTGGATCTCAGGAGGCGATTGCCGACCTTCGGTAAGTCCCCCCCATGTGCGGCTGTGGATATGGAAGTTAGCCCGGCTCCAGCGAAGGCTTTCTCCCTCAAAGGGATTGTACCAACCCTGCCCATGGAAAGGCTTAGGAGGACTGTAATCGTAGCGAGGGGGCAGTCCATAAGCCAGAAGCAGCAGCCCCGTCAGTAAAAGGAAGCTGCCGTACAGTTTAGTCTTGGAGGGCACCCAGGGCTTGGGTCAAAAGCTGGAGTCCGGCCTCAATGTCGGGTAGGGCTACCGCATAGCTGAGGCGGATGTGCCGCTCCGAACCGAAAGCGGAGCCCGAGACGACAGCTACCCCTTCTTCAAGCAGGTACTCTACCAGATCATCGGCCGAGGAGAGGACCTTACCGCGGGGGGTTTCCCGGCCTAAGAAGGCGGAAATGTCCAGAAAATAGTAAAAAGCTCCTTCGGGCAGGTAGGGTCGGGTTTGGGGGAGGTGGTTCTGCAAATAGGCGTAAATGGCATCTCGGCGAGCGCGAAAGGCCTTTATCATGGGAGCCACCAAAGCCTCTACGTCGCCCTTCAGGCCGGCCAAGGCCGCTTTTTGAGCGATAAGGTTGGCCCCTGCGGTGGTCTGGCCTTGCACTTTCGTAGCGGCCTCAGCCAGGGCTTGGGGCGCAATCAGATACCCCAGTCGCCAGCCCGGCATCGCAAAGGCCTTGGAAAACCCATTGCATATCACCGTTCTTTCGTAGAGCGCCGGTAACTGGGCGGGGGAAAAAGCTTCTCCTTCGTACCGAATGAGTTCGTAAATCTCGTCGGAGATGACCCATACGCTGGGGTGTTTCTCCAGGACTTCGGCCAGGGCGTGGAGTTCGGTGGGGGTGTAGGCGGTGCCCGTGGGATTAGAAGGGCTGCACAAAATCAAGGCCCGCGTAGCAGGGGTAATAGCGGCTTCTAACTGGTCGGGCAAAAGCTTGTAGCCGGTTTCGGCCGTGGTGGGCAGGATCACGGGGCGCGCTTCCGCCAGCTGGATCAAGGGCAGGTAAGACACCCAATAAGGAGCCGGTACGATCACTTCCTGGCCGGGCTCCACCAGCGACAAAAGGGCGTTGAAGATGGCCTGCTTAGATCCGTTGGAGATGACCACTTGAGAAGGCCGATAAGGCAGCCCATACCGCCGATGGTAATAAGCCGCTATGGCTTCGCGCAAGGGGAGAATACCCGCAACAGGCGGATAAGGAGCGTGCCCTTCCCGGATCGCCGCAATGGCGGCTTCTTGGAGAGGCTCAGGAACAGGAAAATCCGGCTCTCCTAAGAGAAGGCTTATCACTTGCTTGCCCGCTGCGTGCAGCTCCCGAACCCGCTGAGCCATGCCCAGCGTTTGGGCCTCCGTGAGCGCAGCGATCCGCCCACTTAGGTATGCCGAGCTCAAGACAGAATCGTGATGCGGGGGAATTTGAGCGGTAAGCGACCCAGCGTAAAACGAATCGCTTCGTATGCGCTGTCCAGCACATTTTGCCCCATCAGCTCAAGAGGCACCCGCATGTACGTCTCAATGGCCTTTTCCGTGTCCTGGAAGCCCTCCGACTCGTCGTTGAGCCAGAATTGGATCAGACCCCAGTGCAGGCCCCACAACACATCCAGGTACAGCGTCTCCAGATGGCGAGACTGAATCTCCTCGGCAATCACCCCCTCTTGGATAACCTCCGCCATGTGGTTGCGAAACTTACGCTGGTAGCCCCGCAGAAGGGAAAACTGGGTGTAAGTCTCGGCAATAAAGCTGCGATCTTTCACCGCCATCTCAAAAAAGGTGAAAAGATACGCCAGAATCTTTTCCCGAGCTGAGTAAGAGGCGTAAGTTTCGGAGCCTTTGAGGGTTTGGATCACTTCATCGGCGTACTGGGTCCAGATTTTGCGGCCCACCGCATCCAGCGAAGCAAAGTGCTTGTAAAAATCCGCTTCAGAGATGTCTAAGAGCTTGCAGAAGGCGTACACGCTCATCTTGCGGATTTTCTTTTCTACGGTGAGCTGCTTGTACAGGTCTACGATGCGCGCCTCAAGGGCGGCTTCTTTTGTTTTGCTGGCCATACCTGGGCAAAGGTAGGCAAATCCGTGGACCCAGCCCCTATTTTTGTCAAGGTGAGATGTCTATGGCTGGCGGAAGCGGGTGCCACCAAAACGCATTGGGGGTGTGCGCTGGAGGGGGAAGGGCCTTCCTTGTGGCGGTGGGTCCGACGGGCTGGCCTCAACGCCGAAGCCGAAGGATGGCCCCAAGCAGAAGAAAACCTTCGCACCACCGTCCGGTTCCTCCTTACCGAAGCGGGCTGGCCCCCTCCTACCGAGTTGTATTACTACGGTCCAGCCCTCCACCGCCCTGAAGCCCAACAGCGCATGCAACGGCTCTTAGCCGAAGTAGGGGCGCTTCCCCTTCAGCGGGTCTTCGTTTTCCACGATCTCTTGGGGGCAGCTCGGGGGGCCTACCCCGAAGGACAAGGCATCGTAGCGATCCTCGGAACGGGGTCTAATTGCGCTTTTTGGGATGGGGAAGCTATCCGCCGGCAGGCAGGGGGACACGGCTACCTGCTGGGCGACGAAGGGAGCGGGGCCGACTTAGGGCGCCAGCTTATAAGCGCCCTCCTCCACGACGAAGTTCCCCGCGACCTTGTCCGGAGGCTGGAAGCGCAGGGGCTTTACCCTTCGCTCCATGACCTGCGAAGCGCCGTGTACAGGGCACCTCGGCCCTCGGCTTTTCTGGCGGGGTTTGTGCCGGCTCTGGCGGCCCTGGCCGACCATCCTTGGGGTCGTGCGCTGGTACGAAGCCGTTTTGAGGCGTTTATCCGGCGCACATGGGCCCGTTGGCCAGCACCCCGACCCGTAAAGTACGTAGGCGGCGTGGCCGAAGCGTTTGAGCCTTTACTTCGGGCCGTTACCGAGGAGTATGGGGGGCTCTTCCAGGGGGTAGTCCCAGGCAAGCAGCTGGCCGAAAGGCTTCTGGCCTACCACCTCAGCTCAAAGCAAAGCTAAGCTTTCTGACGAAGCCCTGCGCGCAGGTTCAGCCACTCCACCCCTATAGAAAAAAACAGGGCAAAGTAAATGTACCCTCGGGGTATCTCTATGCCGGTGCCCTCGGCCACCAGGGTAAAGCCAATCAAGAGAAGGAAAGCCAGCGCCAGCATCTTCAGAGTGGGATGCATTTGAATAAAAGATTGGATAGCACGCCCCGCCACAAGCATAAGCACCAGCGACAGGGCTACGGCGGTCGCCATCACCCAAAACGCTCGGGCCAAACCCACAGCCGTGAGCACCGAATCCACGGAAAAAATCAGCTCTACCAGCGCCACTTGAGCAAGGGCACTCCAGAAGGTTCCCGCCAAGGAAGTATGCCGTTCTGGCTTTCCCTCAAGCTGCTTGTGTATTTCCATCACAGACTTGTAGAGGAGGAAGAGCCCCCCTGCTACGAGAAAGAGTTCTCGCCATCCTATGAGGTGGTCACCCACCTTGAAGAGGGGCTTGGATGCGGCCAAGAGCTGCACAAGTCCGAAAAGCAGCGTGAGACGCAGGGCAGGGGAGTAGACAAGCCAGAAGCGCCAAATTTTTCGCTGGAGGGGAGGAGGCAGTTTTTCCATGAGGATAGCCACAAACAGCACATTGTCCACGCCGAGGGCTACTTCCATCAGCACGAGGCTGACGACGCCTATGAGGGTGTCCCACACCATGCTCTTCAGTGCAGTATCCAGCCTAAAGCCAGGCCCAAGTAGGGGATAGGGCGGCCTCCCGGCCGTAAGATGAAGTCCCCTACGGCCAACAGACTTCGGCTTTGAGCTGGGGGACGAAAAGGTTCCCAACTGTGCTGGCTGTATCGCACTCCGATACCTCCCCAGACATCCACCACGAGACGCGTGCCTATTTGGCTTTGGTATCCCAGTAAGAGGCCTCCTCCTAAACCCAGGATCCGCCGCTGGAAGGGAATCGGGGGTGCCGGTGTAGGGCTAAAGAGGCTGGTGTCCACCTCCCCAAAATCTTGCGTGTACCCTTGCACGCTGGCCATGAGGGCCACATAGCCGCCGGTGTGAACATGGGTGGAGGAGGAGGGAGGCTTCGTTCGGCCTAAGTACTCCCGCCATTGCACCCGTGCTTTGAAGCCGTTCTGGCGCAGGCCCTCTTCTGAAGAAAAGGGACGCCCCCCTTCCCCTGAGTGTCCAAATACCCACCCTCCCTCTATTTGCAGGCTACTGCGAGCGAAGGGAAACTCCAGCCCCCCGTGGAGCGTGTATTGGAAGGGGTCAGCGAGAGCCAGCGGTTGAATCTTCAGCGCAGGATAAGGAGCCTCTGTCCAGAAAAGGCTGCGCTCCTCGCCGTTCTCCTGGGCCCACATCAGCAGGCCTACTATTCCGGCTAAGCGGCACAGCCCCTTCATGAGACGGAGGCAGGCAGGACTTTCAGTTTTTGCCCCACGCGTTTGAAGGCTTCCACGGCTTTTTCAATGTGAGCTGGGGTATGGGCGGCGCTCAGCTGGACCCGAATGCGCGCTTGTCCTTTGGGCACCACGGGGTACGAAAAGCCGATTACATAGATGCCTTCTTCCAGCAGGAGGTCCGCAAACCGGTTAGCCAGCACGGCGTCATACAGCATAATCGGCACGATGGGGTGGTCGCCCGGTTTGAGGTCAAAGCCCGCCTCTTGCATCTGACGGCGGAAGAGACGGGTGTTTTCCTCCAGGCGGTCGCGCAGTTCGGTGGTCTCGCTCAGCCAAGAGAAGATCTCCTTAGCCGTGGCAGCTATCACAGGCGAGAGGGAATTGGAGAAGAGGTAAGGACGGGAGCGCTGGCGCAAGTATTCAATCACGGGGGCGGGCCCCGCTATATAGCCTCCCATAGCTCCGCCGAGGGCTTTGCCCAGGGTGCCTGTCAAAATGAGCCGGAGAGCCCCCAGCAGGCCAAACTTCTCGGGGGTACCCCGTCCTGTAGGCCCTACAAACCCCGTGGCGTGCGAGTCGTCCACAACCACCCACGCATCGTACCGTTCTGCCAGGGCAAAAATCTCCGGCAAAGGCGCATAGTCCCCGTCCATAGAGAAGACCCCATCCGTTACGATCACCCGGAAGCGAGCGTCCTGAGCTTCCTTGAGCCGGGCTTCCAGCTCGTTCATGTCGGCGTGGGCATAGACGAGCCGTCTGGCCTTGCATAAGCGAATGCCATCAATCAAGCTGGCGTGGTTGAGCGCATCTGAAATGATGGCGTCTTCTGGGCCCCAGAGGGGTTCAAAGATCCCTCCGTTGGCATCAAAGCAGGCGGCATACAGGATGGCGTCTTCGCAGTGGAGGAATTGGGCTAAGGTCGCCTCAAGCTCTTTGTGGGTGGTCTGCGTGCCGCAGATGAAGCGCACCGAAGCCAGGCCATAACCCCATCGGTCTAAGGCCCGATGAGCTGCTTCTATCACGCGGGGATGCGAAGCCAGGCCAAGGTAGTTGTTGGCGCAGAAGTTGAGTACGGTCCGACCATTGGCCAGCCGGATTTCTACCCCTTGGGGCGTGTCTATCACCCTTTCGTGTTTGTAGAGGCCGGCTTGCCGCACTTCGTCTAACTGGGCCTGGAGGTGCTCCAAGAAGCGATCCTGCATACAGGCAAAGGTAGCCAAATCCAGCCCTGTTTTTGTCGTACCTTCGGGCATGCGATGGTGGGCTGGGATAGCGCTGCTGTGGGCGCAGAGTCCCGTGGATTCGGTCTACGGACTGCTGGGGCGCTCCCTGGAATCCCCGGTGTCCCTCTTCTCGGGTCTTTTACCCAAGGGCACCTTCCAGCGCAAAGCCTGGTACCGCAGTACCCTGGACACCGTGTGGGAAGGGATCCGGCTCGCAGAGGTCCGCTACGCTTTTTACCGGGGTAAACTTCATACCATTCAAGTGCGGGTAGAGGGGGAGGAAGCCAGCCGGGCTTTGCTGGTGCTGCTGGAGACGATGTTCGGTCCCGGCAAGCAGGAGGGCTATGCCCCTCGGTATCGGTGGGTAGGCCAGCGCGCTGCCCTGCTGTACGACCAGAACCTCCTGACCCGCAATACCGAAGTCCGCCTTGAGAGCTTGGTGCTCCAGCGGCAGCTTGAGCGGGACGCGTATGAGGAGTTTCGGCACCGATGAAGAGCCTTGCGCTATTAGGCCGGTGGACACACCGCATCCAGCTTAGCGTGCTGGAGGCCTGGAAGGCGGAACTGGAGCGGCAAGGGATTCTTCTCTATGTGGAAGAGAGCTTTGGCCAGGCATGGAGCCAGGCCCGCCAAGCTCCTGTGGAGCTGCCGACTTTCTCACGCTTCTCGGATGTGCCCCCGCCTCTTTTTGCGTTTGTGATAGGAGGAGACGGGGCT
This sequence comes from Bacteroidia bacterium, assembly GCA_026003235.1. Lineage (GTDB taxonomy): Bacteria > Bacteroidota > Bacteroidia > SpSt-205 > SpSt-205 > SpSt-205. Next base: position 109,644 of record BPGW01000004.1, read on the forward strand.
TTCTTAGATGCGGTGCGGAGGGTGGCCCCCTGGCAAGTTCCTCTGGTAGGGGTGCATGCAGGGCGGTTGGGCTTCCTGACCGAAGTGCCCCAGGAAGAGCTCCTCTCCGCCACGCGGGCCCTCCTGGAAGGCCATTACCTCCTGGAAGAGCGTACCCTCCTCTCTATCGTCACAGAGCCTGAGGTGTTCCTCCCGCACGAAGCTTTTGCCCTCAACGAAGTCACCTTTTCCAAGGCGGTCACCGCAGAAATGATCCTCCTGGATGTGTACTTGAATGGCGAACTCATCAACACCTACTGGGCCGATGGGCTCATTGTAGCCACCCCTACGGGTTCTACGGCCTATTCGCTGGCGTGTGGAGGGCCTATCTTGACGCCGATGTGTCGGAATTTCCTGCTCACGCCGATGGCGCCGCACTCGCTTACGGTGCGGGCGCTCGTGATTCCCGACGATGGCGTGCTTACGGTGACCTTTCGTTCTCGCACAGGGCAAGTGCAGATTGCGTTGGATGGCCGCAGCGCAACGGTACCCGATACCACTTTGGTGGCCCTGCGCCGCTCCCCCATGCAGGTCAAAATCGCCAAGTTGCCCGGCTCCAGCTATTTTCGCACGCTACGCGATAGGCTCTCCTGGGGCGTAGACCGGAGAGAAGGCCTATAAGCCGCCGCAAGCAGCTCTGAAAACCCTAAGGCACCACCGTGGGCTGCCTTTGTCGCGCCGCTTTATGAGCCAAAAATCCCCGCCAGAAGTTCACCCCGTTGTAAAAACAGATGCTGTCTGTCAGCTCTTCGGGCGAAAGGCCTGTTTCTTGGAAAAGGGCGTATTCTGACTGGAAAAATTTCAGCAGGCCTGGGTAGAGGACAGAAGGATACTCCAGCGCAGTGGGCACAGCGTCCAGGGGGTCTATGAAGCCATCAAAATCACTGCCGATACAGAGGGTGCGAAAGGCGTTTTGCGGGGGGATTCCAGCCGCTGTGAGGGTGGTGTAGATATACCGAATCTGCTGGAAGAAAGGCTCTAAGGGGGGGACTTGACCGTTGCGCGTGGCTTCCAGCAGCTGTTCACCTGCCAGGATCCGCTCATCCAGGATGAGCCCAATCAGTCCGCCGCTTTGGGCAATGGCTACCAGGTCTTCGTCGTGCAAGTTGATATCCCAGGGGTTGAAGTTCTCGCTTTGGATGCGGTGGCGGGGTTTATCGGGGCGGGGTCGGCGCCGGGCCAGGGAACGCCCTGAAGCCGCCACATGCGAAGCCACCACAGGCATCCCATACTCCTGGGCAATCTCATACACTTCTCGGCGGGCAGCGTGGTCGCAGTGCTTGACATCTATCAGGATGCCCTGCCGATAAGCCTCTTCCACAAAGTAGGCCCCATAGCTGGTCAGCCCCCGGTACTGCCCTACGCCGCGCAGGCTGCGGTAAGGATTAGGTAGAAGGGCCATGGCCCCCCGCAGTTCAATGGCTTTGGCCGGGGTAGCCAGGTGGTTGTACACCATGTGCACCAGCGTAATCATCTGCACGCCTTTCTGCGCGGCCCACCTAAGCCGCTCTCGGATGGTCCCTCGGTCCAAGGGCGTGAACCCCTCATAGGAAAAGCCTGCAATCCTCGGAAAGTGGTAATTCCGAAACTCAAATCCTAAGGCGTGGGCTCCTTCAATAGCCAGGATGACCGCCAGGCCGTGGGGGTCAGCCAGAGCGGCATCCAGGTCTTCGGGGCGTTGAACCAAGTATACCTGTCCTGGGCCGTCCGGCTGCTTACGGTAGGCCTGGAAAAGGTTGTATTCCTGCTGCAGGATGGTGAAGGGGCTGGATTGGAGCACTTGCCGCACCCGTTCCAGCCGCATGCGGAAAACGAGCGCGTAAGCCAGAGGGCGCGTCGTAAGGGCAGAAATCAAGTACCTCTCTATGGGATGCAGGGCTAAGCACACCACCCGTGTGCCTGAGCGCAAGAGCTTCTTGTAGTCGCTCTGGGTGAGTTTAGGCGTGCGACGCACCCGCTCTTCGGGGGTGGCTTTGTCGTAGTCCTCCCAAGGGGAGTCCACAGCGCTCAGCATGTACGGCTTGAGCGTGCTGTGTACATGCAAGTCAAAAAACCTGGGTGGGGTCATCGGTACTTCTCAAAGAGTTGTCTTTGCGGGTTGTCGGAGAGGTTGACTTCTTGGCCTTCTATCCAGGCGCGCAGGAGGCGAGAAGAAGGCATGTCTAACAGGTCTTTTTCCACCAGCAGGAGGGAGGCTTTGTAGCCGGGGGCGATGCGGCCCAGGCGGCTCAGGCCAAGCCACCGGGCAGGTACATCCGTCAGGAGGGAAAGCGCTTCTTCTCGGGAGAGGCCCCAGGCTGCGGCGGTTCCGGCGTTGTAGGGCACGTTGCGCTGGTTCCAAAAACTCTCGTGCCCCAGCATCACGGTCACGCCGCTGTCTCGGAGGGCTTTCGGGAGCGTGTAGCTGTAGGAGAGGGGGGCGTCTTCGGAGGGGGGTAGCCGATGCGTGCGGGATAGGATCACAGGAACCTGCGCTTGCCGGAGAAGGCCTGCTACAGCGAGCGCTTCGGCTCCACCTGCGATGGCGGCGCGAAGGTGCCACTTCTGGGAAAGGGCCACCGCCGCCCGAATGTCCTCCGCCGCATCCACGTGCCAGGTGACCGGCTTCTCGCCCCGCAGATAGGGGCACAGCGCCCGATAACGAAGGTTCTGCTCGCTGGAGTCTCCCCCACACCAGCGCGCAGCCTCGGCAAAGTAAGCTTCTATCTTTTCCCACCCCTTGCGCGCCTCTTCCAAGGCTTTTCTCTGCTCCTCGTAGGAAGCGTACACCCAAGGCCTGAGCGAGGGAGGGTATAAATGAAGGCTGGCCTTCTCCAGCACCAGCGCCTCCTCCCGGGTGCGGCCCCTAAGCCTCAGCATGCTGGATTGGCCGGCTATCCAGCCTCCTTGGGGGGTGGACTCTACATACAAAAGGCCGTTTTCTCGGAGGGTGGGTAGAACTCGGGAGTCTACATTGAACGCCGTGTAAGCTGTTACTTCTGGCGTGAAAGATCCCACTTCTGCGGCGTCGCGTGTGGCTCTCACGGCTTCTATTTCCACCAGGCCTATGGGGGTATTCAGGCCAATGAGGGCGGGGTAGAGATGCTGACCCCGGGCTTCTATGACGGTATAGCCGGGTAGGGCTGGGAGCACGGCCCCTACGGCGGCGATGCTATCCCCTTGGATTAGGACGTCCCCCTGGAAAGGAAGGCTGCCGTCCCCTCGGTGCACCCAGGCGCCCCGCAAAAGCACCTGGAGCCACAATAAGGCACTTAGCCCGTTCATTAGTAGCCAAAGCTCACCCGAGCACCCACCTGGTAGCTAAAAGTGGGCTGGAACTCTTCTATGATCTCTCCTCGAGCCCGCACGGACCCAAATAGCTCAAAATGCCGCACTACATTGAAGAGTACGCCCAGCCCTGCGTAGACATCTGGAACGATGACTGGCTTTTCGGTTGTGCCGCCGTTTCCATCGGGCTGGGGCAGCTTGTTGTAGTAGTAGGCCCGCCCGCCGAGGTCTAGGTAAGGTAGAAACCAGTAAATCCCGCAATCCCGGGTAAGCCAGGTGCCCAAGATGCCCTGATTCATGCCCAGGCCGAGGACATACCCTTCCTTGAGGCCTGTCACATGAGGGGCGCGAGAGCGGCCCCACCCGCCCGCAATTTCCACGAAGGTATACTCGCTATACCCCAAGGGCAGCCGGAAGGAGGCCCCTATCAGGTGCGGCCCGTACGTGCCCCCTATACCTACTCGCCCAAAACCCCCTATCCCTCTCTGGGCTTGTAAGAGAGCTCCCAGCAGCAAGCCTAAAGCTATCGCTCGCATAAGGCAAATATACGAAGAAAGGCTTGCCTGGTACCTTTGTCCTATGGCCTACTGGGTGGGTATCACAGGAGGCAGCGCTTCCGGCAAAACCTTTCTCTTGGAGGCCTTGAAAAAAGCCCTGGACGGCTTGCCTGTTACGTTTTTGTCTACCGACCACTATTACAAGGACCTGGACAAACAGCCCCGAACGCCCGACGGGAAAGTGAACTTTGATCAGCCGGAAGCGCTGGACCGGGAAAAGCTCTACCACGACCTGGTAGCGCTGCGGGAGGGCCGACCTGTCCAACAGCGGGAATACACCTTCAATCAGCCGGGCCGCGCGCCTCGCATGCTCACCTTTGAACCGGCCCCCCTCCTCGTGGCCGAAGGGTTGTTTCTCTTTTACTGGCCAGAAGTGCGGGAGCTTTTTGACTTGCGCCTCTTTGTGGAAGCGGAAGAGCCCTATCGCTTTTTGAGGCGGCTTGAGCGCGACCAGGCCGAACGGGGATACCCTCCCGATCTCATCACCCACCAGTACCTGACGCAAGTCTTGCCAGCTTACAAGCAGTTTGTAGCGCCGCTCAAACAGTACGCGCACCTTGTGGTGCAGAATTCGTATGGGGACCTCCGGCCGTCTCTGCGCGTGCTGGTGGATCACCTCAAAGCCGCGGCCCAAGCAGCCGCTACCTTACAGGGCTAAGCAAAACCCCACCTGCGCTATCTTTGCGCCATGCGATACCCTCTGGCCTGCCTTCTTTTTCTGGCAGGATGGGCGCAGGATTGGAGCAAAAGACAAGCCGAACTCGCTCGGTTGGGTAAGGATATCCGGGTCACCCAAGCTGAATTTGAGTACGCCTACGCTAAGGCGCATGGGGGGTGGGCTCAGGCAGCCCAGCATGCCCCAGAGCAATACCGAGCTTACTTGCAGGCGTACCTGGATTTTCGTCGCAAAGTAGCCGAGGCTCAGCAGCGTAAGCTGGACACCAGTCGCGCCTTCCGAGAAGAGTACGAAAGTTACCTTCGCCAGCTGGCTAAGCCTTACCTTTTGGAAAAAGAAGTCCTGGACACGCTTTTGCGCAAGCTTTACGACCGATACCGCGAAGAGATTCGGGCTTCGCATATCCTGGTCTCAGTCAGGGAAGGGGATACGGCCAGCGCCTATCAGAAGGCGATGGCGCTGCGGGATTCGTTTTTGCAGGGCAAGCGATCTTTTGAGGAGCTGGCCCGGCTGTATTCTGACGACCCCAGCGCTGCTTCCAATGGGGGAGATCTGGGCTATTTTTCGGTCTTTGACATGGTGGCGCCTTTTGAGGAAGCGGCTTATGGGACGCCGCCCGGTAGCGTTTCCATGCCGGTGCGCACCCGGTTTGGCTACCACCTCATCTACGTCAAGGCGCGCGTACCCCATGCCGGTCAACGCAAGGCGGCTCATATTCTGGTTCGGTGGGGACCAACCTACGCCGCAAAAGATAGCATCCAAGCCGAGCGGCGCATCCGAGAAGTGTATGCTCGTCTGGCTCGGGGAGAAAAGTGGGAAGATTTGGCTCGCGACTTCTCGGACGACCCTATGACCGCCAGCCGAGGGGGAGAACTGGGCTGGATGCGCCTCTTGCCTGAGATGGAAGAAGTCAAACGCCAACTTCCTGCGGGGAGCTACAGCGAACCTTTTCGCACCCGCTTTGGCTGGCATATCCTCAAGGTTTTGGAAGTCAAGCCTATAGGATCCTTTGAGGAGATGCGCAGCGAGCTCAAGAGCCGATTGCAGCGAGATGAGCGCTACCGGACAGCCGAGCGGCGCTACTTTGACGAGCGGGCTAAAGCCCTCGGGTATCAGGAAAATACACCTATCCGCGAGCAGCTTTACAAAGCCCTGGATACCCTTTACCCTGATCTGGAAGGGGCCTTCACCAACCTTACAGCCGCCCTTCTGGATGCGCCGCTTTTTACGCTGGCCAAACAAAAGCACACGGTCCGAGCTTTTCTAACTTACTGGAGCGAAAACCGGGGTCTTCAAGCAGCTCGGAAGCTGACCCCTGAAGTCTTTTCCGAAGCCCTGCAGGCCTTTCTCCAAGAAAAAATCCTGGACCGGGAAATCCCCACCCTCTCCAAAAGGTACCCCGAGTTTGAGCTTTTGCGGCGAGAATACTACTATGGGGTGCTTTTCTTCAACATCAGCGAGCAGGAGGTGTGGCGAAAAGCAGTGGAAGACACAGCAGGACTGCGGGCTTTTTATGAACAGCGGAAGGCCGACTACCCTGCGCAGGAACGGCTGGAAGTGATCGAGGTCCAAGGGGCTGACTCGGCGGGTTTGGCTGAGCTGCCCCGGCGCCTTCCCGAAGCTTCCCTCCTCGCGCTGGACTCCCTGAATCGGGCCGGAAGGTATGGGTGGCGTATCTTGCCGCAGTTCGTGGAGAAAGGCAAAGCGACGGCGTTGTATGAGGCGGCTTTCTCCAATGGGGCCCGGGGTTGGACCCCCTTGCAAGGGCAGGGCCGAGACTGGAAAATCGCCTATGTGGTGCGTAAACTCCCTGCCGGCTATAAAACCTTTGAAGAAGTGAAGGTGGATCTTATTCAGAAATACCAAGAGGAGCTGGAAAAGCGTTGGCTTGAGCGGCTGCGGGCAGCTTATCCCGCTAAAGTTCATGAGAAAGTACTGGCTCGGCTTTTTCGGTAGTCTGCTGGTAGGAGGGTGTACAAAGGCTCCTTCTGAGCCCTTGGTGGCGCGCTACCGGGATAAATACCTTACTCGCAGCGAAGCGCTTCGTCGGCTCGCGGTGCCGCCAGGGGCCGATACGCTTTTGCTTTTGCGCTCCTACGCCGTGGAGTGGATCAAGCAGCAAGCCTTGGCTGATACGGCTTATCACCTTTTGCCGGACCTGCGCCTCCAGCTGGAAAACCAGGTTGAGGAATACCGCACGCGCCTTTTGATTGCTTACCTTTCTCGCTTGCTCACGCAGAGGCTCCAAGCTCGCTTTGTGCCGTCAGACTCTGCCTTGCTGCGCCAGTATCAAACTCAGCCCGAGGCTTTTCGGGCCCTTCAGGCGTATTACCAGTACCGCTGGGTCAAACTCCCGGACTCCTGGCTTGCGCGCCGGGAAGTGGTTCAGCACCTGTACGAGCCAGACTCCCTTTGGCTAAAGTGGATCCAGGAAAAGGGCTATGTCGGAGGGGTTTCGGGTTCATGGGTGCCTCGGGCAGGTTTGGACAGCTTGCAGGCCTTTTTTCCCACTTCCCTTGCGAGCCTTCCGGTACGCGGTCACACGCAAGCTTCCCGCATAGAAGGAGAGCGCGCATACTTGCTGATTTTTCAGCTCACAGGGCTAATTTTGCCGGGACAGGTGCTGCCTTTTGAGCTGGTAAAGCAGCAGATTCGGGACCTTCTTCTTCAAAAACACTTACATGAGGCGCTTTCAGCTTTTGAGGACACTGTTTATCGGCGGGCGTTGGCTCGGCCTGATGTGGCTTTGTATTAGCGGCCTTTTAGCCCAAATACCGCTTGAGGGTATCGCAGCGGTCGTGGGGGATGAGATTATCCTGCAGTCGCAGGTGGCCCAACAGTATGCCTACTTCAAACAAATGGGCATGAAGGATGACGGGGGGCTCTACTGCGAGACGCTGGAGCGTTTTATCATTCAGCGGCTGCTGGTGGTGCGGGCCCGGCTTGATAGCCTCAAGGTAACGGACGAGCAGGTAGAGCGTGAACTGGACCGGCGCATTCAGCTGCTCACGGCACAATTGGGTTCTGTGGAGGCTATCGTGGAAATATATGGCAAACCCCTTCCTTTGCTCAAGCAAGACCTGCGTCAGGAAGTGCGAGATCAGATCTTAGCTGAAGAAATGCGCCAAAAAATCACTTCAGACGTCAAGATTACCCCTCAAGAGGTGCGGGATTTTTTTGCTTCTATCCCGAAAGATAGCCTGCCCTTTGTACCTGCTGAGGTGGAGCTCAGCCAGATTGTGTTGTATGCCCGGCCTTCGCCGGCGGAAAAGGAGGCGGTGCGAGAGCGGTTAGAGGAGATTCGTCGGGAGATTGTGGCCGGCAAGATGGATTTTGCTTCGGCGGCGCGGGCCTTTTCCCAGGATGTGGCTTCGGCGCGTCAGGGAGGCTCCCTGGGGGAATTCACCCGGGGGCAAATGGTGCCAGAATTTGAGCGGGTGGCTTTTTCGGTCCCGATAGGCGAAGTATCTCCGGTCTTTGAGACGCCCTACGGTTTTCATATCCTCCTTGTGGAGAAGCGGGTGGGCCAGAAAGCCCAAGTGCGGCACATTCTTTTGCGTCCTACCATTTCCGAGGCGGACGTGGCCGAGGCAAAGCACCGGCTGGCGGTCTTGCGCGAGCAGATTCTGCGGGATAGCCTCTCTTTTGTCCGAGCGGCTATTGAGTTTTCTGAAGATCCGCTTACCAAAAACACAGGCGGTCGCCTGACAGATGAAGAAACCGGCAGCTATCGCATTCCTTTGGACAAGCTTGATGCGGAATTGTATTTTATCGTGGACCGGCTAAAGGAAGGGGAAATTTCTGAGCCTGAGCGGTTTACTGCGCGAGATGGTCGGCCGGCCGTCCGGATCGTCAAGCTGCACCGACGCTATCCACCCCACCGAGCGTCGCTGGAGTTGGACTACGAGCGCTTCGCCGAAGCCGCCCTCCAAGTCAAAAAACAAGAAGCGATAGAAAAGTGGCTTGAACGGGCACGCAAAAACGTACCGGTGGAGATTCGCGATCCGCGTTGTCAGGAGGCCCTGGCCGAATGGGAAAAAGCCCTTGAAAAGTAGCCCTCTTCTCCTGGTGTTTCTACGCTTTATACGGCCACGGGGGCTGGAATAGCGGGGTGATGTTGGTAGTTCACCAGCTCAATGTCCTCAGGCCTGAAATCGTCCAGTTCCTGGCGGAGGGGATTCAGACGGATTTGCGGCAAGGGGTAGGGGGAGCGAGTAAGCTGGAGGCGAGCCTGCTCTTCGTGGTTGCGGTAGAGGTGGACATCCCCTAAGGCCATGATCACCCGATGTGGCCGATACCCCGTCACTTGGCCTACCAGGTGCAGAAGCAGCGCATAAGAAGCCACGTTGAACGGCAGACCTAAGAACACATCCGCGCTACGCTGGTACACTTGAATAGAGAGCCTTTGGGTGTCCGGCTCTGCGTAAAACTGGAAGAGTACATGACAAGGTGGCAGATGCATCTGGGGGATCTGGGCCACATTCCAAGCAGAGACAAGGAGGCGACGGCTGTAGGGATTTTCCCGGAGGGTTTTGATCACGGCGGCCAGCTGGTCGTACACTTCTCCCTGATAGCCGGGCCATCGCCGCCATTGATAGCCGTAGATAGGTCCCAGTTCGCCATCCGGGCCCGCCCATTCATCCCAGATGGTTACACCGTGCTCGTGCAGATACCGAATGTTGGTATCGCCTCGTAAAAACCAGAAAAGTTCGTACAGGATGGAGCGGAAATGCACTTTTTTCGTGGTGAGGAGGGGGAAGCCCTCTTCCAGGTTGGCTTCTATTTGCAGGCCAAATAGGCCGCGTATGCCCACTCCCGTGCGGTCAAGGCGTATGGGAGCTGACAAAAGGCGCTCCAGCAGAGAGAGGTAGTCGCGCTCGTAGCGGCTCATCTACACAAAGCTATAACAAAACCCATGCCAGTTTTCCGCAGGCTATTCACAGGGTGCGGAGCCAGGAGGCTACACTGAGTTTTTCGGTGAGGTAAGCCAGCACGCCGGCCAGAGGGATGCGTTCTTGGGCCAGGGTGTCCCGGTCGCGGACGGTGACGGTGTCGTCTTCCAGGGTTTGGCCATCGATCGTAATGGCAAAAGGGGTGCCTTTGGCGTCGTAGCGGCGGTACCGCCGGCCGATGGAGTCCTTCTCCTCGTAAGCCACAAGAAAGTGAAAGCGCAGCTCCTCGTACAGGGCTCGGGCCTTTTGGATAAACTCCTCTTTGCGCACCAGGGGGAAGATTGCCACGGAAATAGGCGCCAGCAGGGGATGGAGCTTCAACACCGTGCGCATTTCTTGCCCTCCTTCGGCGGTGGGTGCAGGTTCCTCGGTGTAGGCTTGAGATAGGTGGGCTAGCACCAACCGATCCACCCCCACCGAGGTCTCAATTACATAGGGCACATAGGATTGGCCCAGCTCTTCGTCGTAGTACTCCAGTTTTTTGCCGCTGTACTGGCTGTGGCGGCTCAGGTCGTAGTCGGTGCGAGAATGGATGCCTTCCAGTTCCCGGAATCCAAAGGGAAAGCGAAATTCAATGTCTGTAGCGGCCTTGGCGTAATGGGCTAAGGTCTCATGGTCTTTGAAGCGGAGGTTTTCAGGGTGCAGGCCCAAATGCTGATGCCACCGCAAGCGTTTTTCTCGCCAATAGGCATACCATTCGGCTTCGGTGCCTGGGCGCACGAAAAATTGCATTTCCATTTGCTCAAACTCCCGCATGCGAAAGATGAACTGCCGAGCTACGATCTCGTTGCGGAAGGCTTTGCCTACCTGAGCGATACCGAAAGGAATCTTCATGCGGGCGGTTTTGAGCACCAGGGGGAAGTCCACGAAGATACCTTGGGCGGTTTCAGGGCGCAGGTAGAGGGTGATGGCCTCTTCGGCGACGGCGCCAAGCTGGGTAGAAAACATCAGGTTGAACTGGCGCACGGGGGTCCATTCAGTGGAGCCGCTTTCCGGACAAGGGATTTTCTCTTCTTCCAAGAGGCGGGTCAGGGCTGGCCAGTCTTGGGTAGCGAGGGCTTGGTGAAGGCGTTGTCTTAGGTTTTGGGCCCGTTGGTAGTCCCGATGGGCAGTTAGCTTTTCAGCCAGAGCTTCGGGAGGTAAGTTTTGTTTGCGTAGCTGCTTTTGGACTTCTTTTTGGGCTCTTTCTTCCAGTTTCTGAGCGTACTCCTCAATAAGGGTATCTACTCGGTAGCGTTTCTTGGATACTTTGTTGTCTACGAGGGGGTCGTGGAAAGCTTCTACATGGCCCGAGGCTTCCCACACGCGGGGATGCATGAGAATGGCGGCATCTAAGCCCACGATGTGCTCGTGCAGGTGCACCATGGCGCGCCACCAGAGGTCTATGAGGCGTCGTTTGAGTTCTACGCCCAGGGGGCCATAATCGTACACGCCTCCCAGTCCATCGTAGATCTCGCTGCTGGGGTAGAGAAATCCCTGCTCTTTGGCGTAGGCAGCGAGGCGACCAATGTCTAAGGAGCTCATAGCCAGGCTTGACCGTAGTAGGGTTGTAGGGCCTGAGGCAAGCGAATTCTTCCGTCGGGCGTCTGGTGGTTCTCCAGCAGCGCCGCCACGATCCGAGGTAGGGCCAGGGCGCTCCCGTTGAGGGTGTGAACGTAGGTGGGGGTTTTGCCCTTCCGATAACGGAGCTTCATACGGTAACTCTGAAAGGTCTCAAAGTTGCTAATAGAGCTCACTTCAAGCCAGCGCCCTTGAGCAGGACTCCATACTTCTACATCGTACGTCTTAGCTGAAGCAAAGCTCATATCTCCCCCACAAAGCAGCACCGTCCGATAGGGTAGCTCCAACTTCTCTACCAGCGATTGAACGTAAAGGCGCATGGCTTCTAGCGTCTCATAGGAGACTTCCGGTTGGACGATTTGGACGATTTCCACTTTGTCAAATTGGTGGAGTCGGTTGAGGCCTCTTACCTCTTTGCCGTAGGAGCCTGCTTCTCGGCGGAAGCAGGGCGAGTACCCGCAGAGTTTGATGGGCAGCTGGCTTTCTTCTAAGATTTCTTCTCGGTAGAAGTTGGTAAGAGGCACTTCGGCGGTGGGGATGAGGTAGAGTTCGTCTAAGGGGATGTGATACATTTGGGCGTCTTTGTCGGGCAGTTGGCCGGTTCCGAAAGCGGTGGCCGGGTTGACCAGAAAGGGGGCTTCTACTTCCAAGTAGCCGGCTTTTTCAGCCTCAGCCAGGAAAAACTGGATCAGAGCTCGTTGAAGCTTGGCACCGGCCCCTACATAGAAGGGGAAGCCTGTTCCTGCGACTTTGGCGCCTCGAGCAAAGTCAATAATGCCCAATTTCTCAGCTATTTCCCAGTGCGGCAGGCGTCCTTCGGCTCCAGGAAGGGGAAGGGTATAACCCTCGTGCACCACGAGGTTGTCAGCGGGTGAGGAGCCTGGAGGCACACTCTCGTGGGGAGGGTTAGGGAGGCGCAGCAAGATTTCTTGCAATTTGGCTTCAAGCTCGGTGAGTTGTTTTTCTTTTTCGCTAATGCGGTTTTTGTAGCTAATGGAGTCGTTTTTGAGGGCTTCGGCGCGGGCGGTGTCTTTTTGGTGCATGGCTTGGCCGATTTGACGGGAAAGCGCGTTGAGCTGGCTGCGTAGACTATCCAGTTCGGCCTGGGTTTGGCGTCGCTCCTCATCGTAAGCTAAGGCCTGCTCAACCAAGGGAGCGGCTTCAAAGAGCTTTTTGCGCAGCGCTTGGATAATCCCCTCAGGATCGGAACGCAGCCGAGTAATCTCAATCATGGGGGGCAAAGATAGGGCGTACAAGGGTGGGCAAAAGCAAGGAGGAGCGTACTTAGCGAGGCCTTTCAAATAGCAGGAGTTTCACGCCGAGGGCGTGGGCTTGGTCCTGGGCTTGGGCCGTGAACCGAGTGCCCCAAGCGACCGGTTGGATAGTCGGCTTTTCGTCTGCGTAGAGTTTATGCAGGAGTTGAGCACGGCGGGCTGCTCGCTCCACATCGTACGAGTCTACGGTCCATGAGACTTCCACAGCAAAGAGATAGAGGTGGGGTTCGTGGACGCGTCGTGCTACTACGATGAGGTCTAACTGCATGAGATCCTGGTACTCTTCGGGGGTGAGCTGGTTTTCTTCAAGCGCTTTTTCCAGCCGTTCGCCCAGTTCTACGGGTTCAAAAGCTTTGATGCGATAGAAGCCCAAATTAGCGAAATAAGCGGGGGCTTTTTGAGCGGCGCGCAATTCTTGCATGGCGCCTTTGAGCTCACCGAGGTCTCTTTCAGCCCGTTCCATTCGCTCAGTAAGGTCAATCATTCGCTGGGTGAGGTCGTTTACCCGCTGGGTTAGCTCATCCATGCGCTGGGTGAGGTCATTTACCCGCTGGGTGAGGGCTTCGATTTGGGCTTCCACGCGTTCCATGCGCTGGGTGAGGTCGTTTACCCGCTGGGTGAGGGCTTCAATTTGGGCTTCTACGCGTTCCATGCGCTGGGTGAGGTCGTTTACCCGCTGGGTGAGGGCTTCGATTTGGGCTTCCACGCGTTCCATGCGCTGGGTGAGGTCGTTTACCCGCTGGGTGAGGGCTTCAATTTGGGCTTCTACGCGTTCCATGCGCTGGGTGAGCTGTTCCAGGTGATGGGCTAAGAGACTCACCTGGCGGGTAAGCTGGGTCATTTGCTCGGTGAGCGTTTGAACAGCCTGCTGAAGGGGTAGATGTTCCTGCTGCACGAACTCTTCAAATCGCCTCGGATGCTGCAGAAGTTCGTCTGAAAGGAGGAGCGTACGCAGCTGCTCCCGCCATTCGGGGTGCTCCTGCAGGATGCGAACCAGGTCCGTAATGGACCCTATGGACAAGGGACCAGGCTGGCTCATCTTCCTCCAAAGATACGCAAAAGCGGCTTATCTTTGGAAGGTGAACGGGAGACGGAACCTCCTTTGGGCGGTAGGTGTAAATTGGCTTTGCGCAGGGGGAGTGGATGTCGTTTGGGGGCAGCTGAGGGTTCAAGTCGCTCCGCCAGACTCTTTCTTGCGGGCGCAGGTGGTGTGGCATTTTGTGGGACAAACCCAGCCTTTGATGCCCTGGGACTTAGGAGCTGGCCTCCGCTTGACCGGGGTAGAGAGCAGCTGGGGGATAGACACATTTTGGCATGACACCCTGGCTCGTAAGGTATGGCTTCGGTTTAGCCGCGTACCGCAAGGGGAGCTGGGATGGGTGCGGGTGAGGTATGAGGGCTATCCTCGCAGCTCAGGGTTTGGCTCCTACGAAGTGCGCGCCCATGCTACGGGATGGTGCCTGTGGACGCTTTCCCAACCTTATGGAGCACCTGATTGGCTCTTTTGCCGAGATGGTTTGGAAGACAAAGTAGACTCGTTGGACTTTGTGGTAGGGAGTCCGCCCTCTTACTTGGGGGTGGCCAACGGTCGCCTTGTCACCGACTCGGTGGGCGCTGATGGATGGCGATACCGACACTTTCGCCATCGCTATCCTATCGCTGTCTACCTGATTGCCTTCGCCGTCTCCAACTATGTGGTGCAGGAAGTGCCGGTAGAGACCGCGTATCATCGGTTTATTCTCCGCAACTACGTGTATCCTCAGGATACAGCCGTAGCTCGCCGCCTCTCTGAGCAGTTTATGCCCTATTTTCGCTGGATAGAGGACCGATTAGGGCCTTATCCTTTTGCGGCGGAAGATTACCAGCAAGTGCAGATAGGGTGGCCAGGGGGCATGGAACACCAAACGATGACTTTTTTTGGGTCGTACACCCTGGAGCTTTGGGCCCATGAACTGGCGCACCAGTGGTTTGGAGACTGGGTCACTTGTGGTAGCTGGCAGGATATCTGGCTGAATGAAGCTTTTGCCACCTATTTAGGGGGGGCTGTGTATGAGGCGCTGGGTTGGCCTGAGGTGTGGCAGCTATGGCGCCGCTTGACGATAAAGGCCGCCTGGCGCGATACTGTCCATACCATCTGGGTAGAAGACACCACGGATGTGTGGCGCATTTTTTCCTACTGGACCACCTACGCCAAAGGCGCCATGGCTTTGGATGCCGCCCGCAGGTATGTAGGAGAAGGGCCTTTCTGGTCAGGCTTACAGGCGTACTTGAGGCGATACGGGGCAGGCTTTGCAAGGACGGCGGACTTTGCTGCGGCTGTGCAAAGCTATTGGGGCCTTGAGGTTAGCCGGGCTTTCGTGGAGGGGTGGATTTACACGCCGGGCTATCCTAAGGTAAGTTGGGAAAGAAGGGGAGAAGGGGCGCTTGGGTATCAGGCTAACCGCTCCTGGCCTTTACGCGTGCCGTGGCGAGCCGTCTTTCCAAACGATACAGGAGTAGGGGAAGTAGACCTAATGCAGCCAGGTACGCTGGTTTTCCCCTCGCCGCTGGTGCGCCTTGTGCTGGACCCGGATACGGTCACGCTTTTGTGGAGCGTTCGGGAGGTCAAGGGGGGAGCCGCTGCCGTCTGGCCCAATCCCTTCAGCCAGGGCGTGCTCATAGAGGTCTCTGACGAAAGCAAAGTGCGACTCTTGGACATCACCGGCCGTGAAGTAGCCAGGGCGGCTTTGAGGGGACCTTCTCCAGCGTTCTGGGATCTTTCTTTTCTTGCGCCGGGTCCTTACCTTCTGCAAATGGATGCTCCGGCTGGCGTCAGAACCTATCGGCTCATCAAAGTACCTTGAGGTAGGCTGCGATGGTTGCAAAAGGGGAGTTTTGTTGGATAGCGGGAGCTGCCCGAACGGCCTTGCGGGCTGAGCCGGACCACCGCAGTGAACAGGTGTCGGAGCTCTTGTGGGGGGAGCCTCAGCAGATTCTGGAAGAGCACCGGGGGTGGGCTTACGTACGGGGTTGGTTGGACGGCTATGCGGGTTGGGTGCCCAGTGGAGTGCTTTTGCCTGCTTGGCGTGAAGGGGAGGGCTGGCAAATTGTGGGGGTTCGCCAGGCCCCTCTCTACCGAAACGGTCGCCCGGTAGGCTGGGTCTCGGTCGGCAGCCTGTGGCCGAAGACGGGCTTTTGGCGTACGGCGGCAGGAGACTACACCACCCTGCCCGAAGCCCTCTGGCCAGGGGAGGGCCGTAAGCTGCCTCTCGGTCGCCTGAGGCGGATCTTTCAAGGCACGCCTTATCATTGGGGTGGGAAAAGCCCAGCAGGCGTGGACTGTTCGGGCTTAGTCCAGGTGGCTTATCGGTTCCGAGGTGTTTTTTTGCCGCGCGATGCCTACCAGCAGGTGGAAGTCCTGAGCCCTACCGATTCGCCTGGGCCCGGCGACCTGGTGTTTTTCACCGCAGCAGAGGAGAAAGCCCCCTCTCGCATCGTGCATGTGGGGCTGTATCTTGGAGCAGGGCACATTTTCCATGCTACGCCTTCAGGAGGGGTACACGGTGTTCCGTTGTCTGCGCTTTTTACCCACCGTATCCACAGCTATCGGACTCCAGGAGAAGGGAATTTCGTTATTTAGGGCAAACCCACTAAGCCGTGGCCGTCCTGGTGCTGAACTACGATTATCAGCCTGTGCATATCACGACATGGCGGCGGGCGTTTGTTCTTGTGCTCTTGGGGAAAGCCGAGGTCGTGGAAGCGCGACCCGATAAAGTGCTTCGTACGGTGCGGACGGAGTATCCTTGGCCCAGCATTATTCGGCTTTTGCGGTATGTGCCAGCGCCCTACAAAAACGTACCGCTGACCCGCCAGAATATCTTCAAGCGGGATGGCTTTCGGTGTGGTTACTGTGGCAGCCGTCACAACCTTACCGTGGATCATATCGTTCCTCGTAGCCAAGGGGGAGGCGATTCGTGGGAGAATCTCATCACCGCTTGCGAGTCTTGCAATCGGCGCAAAGGCAACCGCACGCCTGAGCAGGCGGGGATGGCGCTGCTCTTTCCTGCGCGAAGGCCCCATTATTTGCTTTTCTGGCTGCGCGGAGCGGAGGAAATAGACCAGAGTTGGCGCCCTTACCTCATGCTGGAATCGCGTCGGGTATGAAGCCGCTCTCGGGGCGGTTTGAGCCCGAATGGCTTTATTGGGAAGGCCGTCTCTGGCACAGGCCGCTCATAGAGCTGACCGAAGGCCGCCTTGTCTCTCTGAATCCCCTGGGGGATGGCTCGGCTACTTTTATTGAGGGGCTTTTATCACCAGCTTGGGTCAATGCTCACACACACCTGGAGCTAAGCCATCTCAAGGGGCGATTTCCCCCAGGTCGGGGGATGATAGCCTTTTTGGAGGGGATGGGGCCTCATCGGGGAAGGGCTTCTCCGGCCCAGATTCGTCAGGCGCTTCAAGAGGCTTCGCGTGAAGGAACCTGGGCTTTTGTCTCGCACCAGAATAGCCCTCTTTCTCCTGAAGCTATTCCTGAAGGGGTGGTGGTCCAGCCGCTGGCGGAGTTTTTTGGGCTTTCTTGCCGGCAAGCTCGTAAGCGCCTTCGTGCGGCCATTCGGCTGGGGTATCCTCTCACGCCGCATAGCTTGTACTCGCTGGCGCGGCCTTTGTTGCGGGCCGGCTCGCGGCCTTCCGGTTTCCCCCGTAGCGTCCATTTTTTGGAGAGCTTGGAAGAACGGCTCTGGCTATGGGAAGGAAAAGGTCCTTTTAGGGGGTTTTTCCGGCGATTCGTACGGGTTCCTGCCCCCCCTCGTTGGGCTTATTGGCTGCGCCGGTGGTATCGGAAAGCCCCAGCCTTATGGCTGGTACACACGACGGAGGCGCCTGAGACGCTGCTTGAGGCTCTCTTGCGTCGATACTCCCGGATGTATGGGGTGCTTTGCCCGCTGGCCAACTTGTATCTTTTTCGTCGCAGGCCTCCCTTAGCTCTTTGGGCCAGGTGGCCAGGCCGGTTCTTGCTTGGCACCGACAGCCTGGCGAATGCCCCTTCCTTGTCGCTGTGGCCGGTGATCCGTTACCTTGTGCAAGCAGGCTTTTCCTGGGAGCTTGTTTTGCAAGCGGCCGTGGACACGCCCCGAACCTGGATGCGCGTTCCGCCCCATTGGGTGCAAGTGAAGCCCCTGGGTCGCGTCCTTGCGCTCCAGCCTGCTACCCAAGCGCGCACCTTAGCGGGGGAGTGAATACACCAGCGCCCCGCCTATCGTGCGAAAATCCAGCGGTACAGGGTCAATACTGCCCAAAATGTCGGTGTTGCGCCGACTCGGTAGCACATCAAAGTACAAGCGCAAGGTTGTGGGACTTACCCGACGAAGGTTGAAGGTCAAATCCACAAAAGCCGTGGGGTTGAGGTAAGTCTGTCGAAGCTTACCTACATAATTGCTTGAGAAGGTGGTGTACGTAAGCTGGAACGACACGAACCGCAGGCCGGCTCCTACGCCCAGCCCCAGTCGCTGCACATTGTACGCTGTGGCGCCAGCCCCTATATGCGCGTGGGCATACACGGGAACCGCTATCATCCAGTTGGTGCCAAGTCCGCCCAAGAACTGAAAAGCTCCGGTCACCTGAGCCCCTGGTCCTACAGCCAAAAAGTCGTCTTCGGTGCGAAAGTAAGTGTAGTTGCTGCCCACGGTGAGGCCCCAGTAGTTGGTGGTGGAGGAAAAGAGGGGGGTATTCAGGAAGCGAATGTCTATGAAGGCCAACTCACCCCCGAAGAAAGGATTGAGCTTAGCCCAGAGGTCTTGATTGGGAGAGGGGGCTTGGGCTTGTAGGGCCGCCATCAGCGCCCCCAACAGAAGGAGCCGCACCCCTCAGCAGTATTCGTCAAAGAGGGCCGTCAGGACTCGGGCAATGGATTGAGGCGTGTGGCCCTCTATTTCATGCCGGGGGATGAAGTGCACCAGTTCGCTGCCCTTCCAGAGGGCTATGCTGGGGGAAGAAGGCGGATGAGGGGCCAGGTACGCGCGCAAGGTGGCGGTGGCTTCTTTGTCCACACCCGCAAACACGCTATAAAAGTGGTGCGGTTTTTTGGGGTGTTGCATGGCCAGGGCCACAGCCGGCCGAGCCGAAGCTGCCGAGCACCCACACACCGAGTTGATGAGGAATAGAGCCGTTTCGCCGCTCGATCGCAGCGCTGCGATGGCCGCCTCCACCTCTTCGGGCGTGCGCAGCTCCTTCAGCCCTATTTGGACGGTTTCTTGGCGGATGGGTTCCACGACGTAGGTTGGGTACATGGCGCAAAGTTAACGCAATCCCACCCTGTACAAGTTCGGGTGGTGGGAGGGGTAAGGGCTAAAATCGGAGGGGGAGCTGCAGATTCCGTGGTGGGGAGGCCTTTTCTGGCAAGTGGGCTGGCCGAGGGAAAGGCTGCCCTTCCACCCAGAGGTTTGTCCATATCCAGCTTTCGGTCAAGGTGCTGGGGTAGTAGTCGTTTATGCGCACGAGGTAGGCGTAGGGGATGGGTTGGGAGAGGGTCTTTTCTAAGAGGCGGCGCAGGTGTCGGGGGAGGCGGCGAAGGGGTTGGCTGACGGTCTCTTCGTCGTAGGGGAGCCGAGGATCCTGGTGTATCAGGAGGCCTGCCTTTTCCAGGCGAGCGGTGCCGTCTGGGAAAGTCCTGAGGGTGAGGCTAAAGGCGCTAAGGCGTCCTCTGGGCGGGCGCTTGTACAAGAGCCAGCCCTGCAGAAGGGGTTCTAGATAGGATAGGTTGGTCAGCCCCAAGGTATCGCCGGGCACCTGCGGACGCGGCGCTACAGGTAGCAGGAGTTCTATCTCTCGGTAGGGGCGGCGGCCTGGCAGCCACACCGCCGGGCCACACAAACACCGAAAGGCCTTTTGCATCCAACGCAGGTTAGGGGGCCGGCTCTGGAAGATCACCGAATCCTCCCCCCGTAAAAAGTACCACACCCAGTGGTCCTGGTCTTGGCAGACACGATAAAGCGCTACCCCTTTCTGCAGAAAAAAGCTTTTAGGTGGAGGCAGCTTGCTGTGTATTTCTCGCAGGTCCAGCTTAGCGCTGGCTTGCCTTAAGGCCCGTAGGCTACCGGCTTTTTCTGCCCAAACCCTGTCCTGATGAACCAGGTCATAGGGAAGGGCGCACGATTGCACCCACAGCAGTAGGGTCAGCACTTCCTCAAAGGTAAGCAGTACGGTATCTTTGCGCTATGCAAGAGGTGGGGCGGGTACCCCTTATTCAGGAAAGCTGGGCTCTCAGACGGGAGCTTTTTCAGCAGACTCGCTGGGGAGGCTTTGCGGCGACAAGCTTGTGGGGGTGCCCCACCCGCAAGTACCACAGCTGGTTCTCGGTATGGCGGGGCTTCGGCCGCTATGAACTCCTGCCTCAGGTGGAAGAGCTTCTCCACCTGGAACAAGGCCATTTCCTCCTTACGACGCATTTCTTTCAGGGTCGGCTTGCTTGGGAGGGCTACCGGCATCTCACGCGTTTTGCAGCTTATCCAGCCTGGACCTGGCATTACCAGGTGGGCGAAGTGCGGGTGGTAAAAACCTTTTTTCTCCACCCTAAACAACCTGTAGCGTATTTTCAATATGAGTTTTCAGGGCCGGTTCTTTTTCGGTGGACGCCTTTGTGGGCGGTTCGTCCATGGCATACCCTTCGGCATGAGCCTCTCACCGTCGTGCGCAAAGGAGAACGGCTGGAATTACCTGAAGGCTTTGTGCTTTACCTCAAGGTCGATCCTGTCCCGCGTTTTATCCCCTGGGCCTATCCCTATGAGGGCAGCTACTACCCTCGTGAAGCGGAGCGCGGTTACGAAGCCCTTGAGACGCTTTACGCTGCGGAGTGTTGGGAGTGGCGTTTGCATGGCCCTGGCCGCATCCGTATCGCTTTGAGCCTGGAGGGGCCCCTCGGCGAATGGCCCTCGGCCCCCTCTCCAGGGCTTCCTTTTTCCTTCTCGGAGGCTCTTTCGCAAGCGGCCGAACAGTTCTTCCTCTCGGACGCAGAGGGTGACTACGTTCTTGCGGGGCATCCCTGGTTTGGGGTATGGGGACGAGATACTTTTATTAGCCTGCCAGGGCTGACCTTAGCTCGGGGCCAGGAAGAGCGCTTTCACCGCATCATGGAGACGGCTGTGCGGTACCTTTCTCCGGATGGCCGCTTGCCCAACGTCTTCCCTGACTCGTACAACGCAGAAGACACGGGCTTGTGGTGGGGGTGGGCGATCTTGCAGTATTTGCGCATGGGGGCTGATCCGGGCCAGGTCTACCGCCGCTATGGAGAGGTCCTTCAAGCTGTGGCGGTGGGGTACCTTCAAAGGCTGGCTGACGAAGAAGGGCTTTTACGGGTGCCGGCGTTCCCTCCGGCTTCATGGATGGACGCGGTGGTGGAAGGCCAGCCTGCCGTGCCTCGCCAAGGCGCCCTCGTGGAACTCAATGCCCTGTGGTATGCTCTCCTTCGCCTTTTGGCTGAGCTTTCGCCCTCCGAAGGGGCACGATGGCGGTGGGACCTCCTGGCGCGCCAAGTGCTGGCCCACTTCAAGCCTACTTTCTGGGAGAAAAGCCGGGGATACTTGGCTGACTGGCGGGACGGGTCCCTTGTCAGCTGGCAAATCCGGCCCAATCAGCTCTTTGCGGCCGCTCTGCCGCATCGGCCCATCAGCGACAAAATCGCCGAACTTGTGCTGGATACGGTAGAGAAGCACCTTTTGACGCCCCGGGGTCTGCGTACCCTTTCGCCGGCTGATCCCGCTTACCGGGGCCTCTACGGAGGTTCGCCCGCTCAGCGAGACTACGCTTACCACAACGGCACGGTCTGGCCTTGGTTGCTTGGCCCTTACGCCGACGCTAAGCTCGCTATCTGGGGAGAGGCGGCCAAACCCACCCTGGAAAACCTCTTTTCCGGCTTTGAGTCGGTCTTTTACAGCTATGGGTGGGGACAGGTGGCTGAGATTTTTGATGGCGATGCGCCGCATGCTCCCCGTGGCGCTCCGGCCCAAGCTTGGAGCGTGGCCGAGCTGCTCCGCATCGCTTTCTACCTCAAGCGCTTATGAAAGTACTGATGTTGGGCTGGGAGTTCCCTCCTCGCATTGCGGGTGGGCTGGCGGTAGCCTGCTACGGTCTGGTCAAGGGCCTGGTGCACCACGGGGTGGAAGTCGTTTTCGTGATGCCTTTGCGCAAAGGCGACGAACCCGCACAAGGGTATCGTCTGCTGGGCGCCAACGAAATTGAAGTGCCCCTGGGCTCCGTCCCTAAGGAAAGCTGGGTGCGGACCGTCACCTGGTATGGCCTGGAGACTTGGCTGGGGCCTTACCTGGAGCAAATAGCGACTTCACCGCTGGAGTTTCGGACTGTATGGCCAGAAGAGGTGGAAGCCCCCCCTGGCAGCCTCCGACTGGAGTTTTCCGGTAGGTACGGCCCTGACCTCCTGGACGAGGTGTACCGCTACGCCTATGTGGTAAGCCACCTGGCCGAAAGAGAGACTTTTGACCTAATCCACGCGCACGATTGGCTGACGTACTTAGGGGGGATAGCCCTCAAGGAAAAGACCGGTAAGCCTCTGGTGGTCCATGTGCACGCTACAGAATACGATCGCTCCGGAGAAGGGGCTAACCCGCTGATTTATGAGATAGAGCGGCGAGGCATGGAGGAGGCGGATGCGGTGGTGGCCGTGAGCTGGTACACCCGTTCTATCGTGGTGGAGAAGTACGGCATCCCTTCAGAGAAGGTATGGGCGGTGCACAACGCCGTGCTGCCGAAAGACCGCGTGCCGGTGGAAAAGCCCCCTTCGTCCCGTAAGGTGGTCACTTTTCTGGGGCGCGTCACGCGCCAGAAAGGTCCAGAGTACTTTGTAGAGGCTGCGGCGCGGGTGGCTCCGTACGTACCGGAAGCGCACTTCGTTATGGCAGGCACCGGTGACTTGCTGCGGCCCATGATCCACCGCGTGGCCCAGCTGCGCTTGGGGTCTCGCTTCAGCTTCACTGGCTTCCTGCCCCCAGCCGAAGTGGAAAAACTCTTTGATCTGAGCGATGTGTATGTCATGCCTTCGGTCTCTGAACCTTTCGGTATCTCCGCGCTGGAAGCCCTCAGAGCAGGAATTCCTGTGATTGTGTCTCGCCAGTCGGGCGTAGCAGAAGTGCTCCCCCATGCCCTCAAGGTGGATTTTTGGGATGTGGAAGGCCTGGCAGACCTCTTGTATGGGGTCCTGCGCTACCGGGGTATCCGCCCCTTTTTCCAGCGCCATGCCCAGGAAGAATTAGCTCAGCTGCAGTGGGAGCGTTCCAGCGCCCGCATCGTGGAACTGTACAAAACCCTACTCGCATGAGGAGGATTTGCCTTTATTTTCAGGTTCATCAGCCTTTTCGGTTGCGCGTGTATCGTTTTTTTGACATTGGGGTCTCGCACGACTATTACCACGATCTCAACAACCGCGCTCTTCTGGAACGCATCGCGCGCAAGAGCTACCTTCCTATGAATGCCCTGCTGCAGCGCCTGGTAGAGAAGTGGGGACCTGAGCGGTTTTCGGTCTCGTTTGCGATTAGCGGGGTGGCGCTGGAGCAGATGGAATGGTACGCTCCGCAAGTGCTGGAGAGTTTTCAGGCCCTGTATGCCACGGGTGCGGTGGAGCTGGTGGCGGAAACCTACGCCCACAGCCTGGCTTGCCTGAAGTCCCGCCGTGAGTTTGAGCGCCAAGTGCGCCTTCACCTTCAAAAGCTTAAGAAGCTTTTTGATGCCGAGCCGCGCACTTTTCGCAATACGGAGCTTGTTTTTTACGATGAGGTGGCTCAATGGGTGAGTCAATTGGGCTTTTCGGCGATGTTAGCCGAAGGGGCAGATACCTTACTTGGCTGGCGCAGTCCAAACTTCCTCTATGAGAGCGCTGCCGCCTCTATTCGGCTTCTGCTGCGCAACTACAAGCTTAGCGACGATATCGCCTTCCGCTTTTCTAACCGAGATTGGCCAGAATGGCCCCTTACCGCTGAGAAGTTTGCCCGCTGGATCCAAGACCTGCCTGCTGATCAGCCTTTGGTCAATCTCTTTATGGACTACGAGACCTTTGGGGAGCATCAGTGGGCAGAGTCGGGGATTTTTGCCTTTTTTGAGGCGTGGGTTAACCGCATGCTTGAGAGTGGGGAAGCCGTTTTTGTCACGCCGCGGGCTGTCCTTCAAGCGCTGGAGCCCCAAGCTGCCCTTTCGGTGCCTGCGCCCTTGTCCTGGGCCGACTCCGAAAGGGACCTAACCGCCTGGCTCGGTAATGAGCTTCAGACCGACGCATTTGAGAGCCTCTATGCCCTTGAAGAGGCTGTGAGCGGCATCCAAGACCCCGCTATTCAGCGCGATTGGCTGCGCTTGCAAACCAGCGACCACTTTTACTACATGTGCACCAAGTTCTTCTCCGATGGGGATGTGCACAAGTATTTCAATCCCTTCAGTTCGCCGTACGAGGCCTATGTGACCTACATGAATGTGCTCTCAGACTTCACGCAGCGGGTGAAGGAGGCTGCCCCGAGAAGAGTTATGACATCTGACTAATTTTGCGGGGCATGCGATGGCTCTGGGTTGGGCTTCTAAGCGTAGGGTGGACGCAGGGAGCGTCCTACTTTACGGACATTAGGAGTGCTTTTCGGGAAGCGCGCCGGCAAAAGAAACCCCTCTGGGTGATGGTTTCGGCCACCTGGTGCGGCCCTTGTAAAGTGGTTGAGAAAGAGGCTCTCTCCAAACCTGCGTTTGTCCAGGCGCTGGCAAAAGACTTTGTACCCCTGAAGGTGTACGCCGCCAGTGGAGACCGTAGCACACCGGGGGGCGATTCGCTGGCGCGTCGCTACGGCGTCAGGGCTTATCCTACCTTCCTCTATCTGGAGCCGGAAGGGGAGAGGTTTTACGCGCATGTGGGGGCGCCGACCGAGATGGGGAAACCCCTACCCGAAGCCCTGCTGGCTTGGGCCCAGGAAGCCCTCCAAGCCCGACGGACCCTCCCAGACCTGCGCAGGCGCTTCCAGGCCGGTGAGCGTTCTGTGGATTTCCTGCGCTCCTACCTCTGGCTGGCGGTTCGCACGGGCAACCCGGAAGAAATCCGTCAGGTGGTTCAGGCCTATCGTGAGCAGACCGCTTCTCCCCGCATCGCTTGGGCCGAAGACCCTCGCATGATGGAAGCGCTGACCGAGCTCCTTGCGTTGGATACAGCGTATGTGGAGTACGCCCTCTCCATAGCGGACTCGCTGCGGCCGTATTTGCTTCCTTCGGCTTTTCAGGCGGTTTATCAGCCTCTTGTGCAGAGGTCCCTTTATGCTGGGCTTCAAGGCAAGGCCGCCGGGTCGGCCGACCTGCGCGATAGCCTTGAGCGGCGAGCCGCCCGATGGCAAGCCCGTCTGCCAGAAGCCGAACTCTGGGGCTTGGCTGAGCGGGTGCATTGGGATTTTTTGCATCTGGGAGCGCTAAAGCGGGACTCTGCCCGGTATGCCCAAGCCGAGACCGCCCTGAAGCCTCATCTTTTCCGCTTGGCTGCGCTGTGGATGCAGTTTTACCAGGCTGACACCAGCAAAGCCTCTTTGGCCAACCAGCTCAATAGCCTTGCCTGGAATGCTTACGAGAGGGTAAAAGACCCCGACGTGCTCTGGGCAGCCGTCGGATGGACGCACTATGCCCTGACTTGCGCGCCGCAAGCCTGGCACATTTGGGACACACTGGGTGCCCTGTATCACAAGCTTGGCCGCAACCGTGAAGCCGCCGCAGCCCTCCAGAAGGCCATCACGCTGGCCGAGAGCCAGAACGTGCCGCCAGAAGAATACCAAAGTACGCGCGAGCTCCTTCAAAAAGTCCAGCCTTAGCTGGGTAGGCCCAAGGGGACTTTATAGCAGGGGCTTTTGTTTTTTTGTTCGGCCTCTATGCGCGTGCGAGAGCTTCTGGAAAAAGCCCTGGAAGGCGGGTACCTCTCCGTGGAAGAAGGGCTGGTGTTGTACGAAGAGGCGCCACTGCCCCTCCTCATGGCTTATGCCCACGAACGCCGTCTGCGAGTCAAAAAAGAGACCCCTCACATCGTGACTTGGCAAATTGACCGCAATGTCAACACCACCAATATTTGCGTAGCCAACTGTAAGTTTTGTAACTTCTTCCGGCCGCCGGGCCACCCCGAGGGCTACATTACGGATGACGAGACTTACCGCCGCAAGATTGAAGAAACGCTTGCCTTGGGGGGGGATCAGCTGCTTTTGCAAGGGGGTCACCACCCTGACCTGGGGATAGCGTACTACGAGGAGCTCTTTCGCAAGCTCAAGACCTGGTACCCGAATCTGCGTTTGCATGCCCTTAGTCCGTCGGAGATTGTGCACATTTGCCAGCGGGATGGGCTTTCGTACGAGGAAGCGCTGGTTCGGTTGCGGGCAGCGGGGTTAGATTCTTTACCGGGGGCAGGAGCGGAGATTTTGGTGGACCGGGTGCGCCGCCTCATCTCCGCCGGCAAGTGCACCGCCGACGAATGGCTTGAGGTGATGCGCGTGGCCCATCGGCTCAATATCCCCACCAGCGCTACCATGATGTTCGGTCATGTGGAAACGATAGAGGAGCGTCTTATCCACCTTGTGAAGATCCGTTCGCTGCAAGACGAAAAGCCCGAAGGACACTATGGCTTCACGGCGTTTATCTTGTGGCCTTTTCAGGATGAGGGGACTAAACTCAAAAAAGTGCGGGGTGTTCGCAATCAGGTTACCGCCGCGGAGTATGTGCGTATGCTGGCTCTTTCGCGTCTGATGCTGCCTAACATTGAGAATATTCAAGTTTCGTGGCTTACGGTTGGGCCGGAGGTGGCGCAGGTGTGCCTGCACGCTGGGGCCAACGATATGGGTTCTATCATGATTGAGGAGAATGTGGTCTCTGCGGCTGGGGCGCGGTACCGATTTACGGCGCAGGAGATTCAGCGGGTGATTCGGGAAGCGGGGTTTGAGCCCCGCTTGCGGGATCAGCTGTATCGTTTCCGCGAAGGGGTAGCCGTATAGGGCCGTCCCATCCGACGCCTACCCAAAGGTTGTGGCGAGGCAGGCGCTGGGGCGCAGCTAAGAGGAGATAGCCGGTCTCTATGCGGAGTGAGCCTCTGCGATACCGAAAAAAGACCCAACTGCGGTTTTGTCGGAGGCCGGCGTGCCATCCTTTCTGGAGATTCCAGCCATACAGGAGCAGTTCTTGCCGTAGGGCCAGCTGAAAGCGCTCACTCAAAGCCCAGGCGTATTCGGCTTGGGGGCGGATCATTCGCTCTATTACTCGGGGCCCTTCCCACCGCTGTTCAAGGCTCAGCCGTATGGGTAAGTTAGGGCGGGGCCGCCATCGCCAATGCATCCGGAAGCGCCATTGGGTAGCCTGCCGAGGGTGCCATATCCAAGCGCGATTGACCTCCGCAGACAAACCATGACCCCCCAAGCGGTACCATATAAAGAGGTGGCTCACCAGCATATCCATCTGCTGGGGGGGGGAAAAGCGGTACAAACCGCGGTTGAGCCTGAAGCTGCACGGACAGCCGCCGGGTAATCTGCCCTTCGCTTTGCCAGCTTGTCCAGATGCCCGTCAGCTGCGCCGACAAAACCCCACTCAAGGTAAGTATAGCACCTCTTCTATCCATCGCAGGAGCGGATAAGCGCCCGTCCAAGTGAGGGTAGCTGGGCGGTCTTGGCCATCGTGGTAGTAGCCTGGTCCCCCCTGGAGGTAGAAAAAGACGGCTGGAACGCCCTTTTCTCGGAAGGGGTAGTGGTCACTATTGGGGGCATTAGGCCGTACGAGTAGGGGCACGTTCCACCCCTGCTGCACCCGCAGCCTGTCTAACCTCTCCCAGAAGGCGGGCTGATCGCTGCCTCCCACCACAGCGACGCCTTTTTCGCCAAAACCTACCAGATCGAGGTTGATCATGCCCCGGACACGAGCTAAGGGATAGGGCGGTGAGGCTACCCAAGCTTGCGAGCCTATCAGGCCGAGCTCTTCTGCTGTAAAGGCCACAAGGTATACATCGTACGGGGGAGGGGGCTTTTGGACCAGGCGTTGGGCCAGAAGCAGAAGGAGCGCCGTGCCAGAAGCGTTGTCGTTAGCTCCCCAGAAGGTCAGCGAACCCACCCGCCCCAGATGATCGTAGTGCGCGCCTACTACCCAGGCAGAGTCGGCGCGCTGACCGGGTCGTTTTACCCACACATTAGCGGCGGTGCCCCATTCCAGGCGGCCTTGGATGCGCAGTCGCACTTGCTGCGGCCGCTGAAGCTCCCCTCGCCGGTAAACAACCGCTACGCTATCAGGTTCGGGAGCTATGCTACCTGTAAGGCGTGGGGTGGGGTAGAGCACGAGGGCCACGCCGTGTTCTCGAGCAAGCTGGCGTACCTTAGTCAGGGGATGGGGTTCAGGTACCCACCAGGCATAACCTTCCCGGGGTAGGGTGTCTACGGGCCATTCGCCTTGAAGGGGAGGGCATCCTGCACTGGGCAGGAAGTCTTCTCCCAGCTTCCAGCGCGTCCAGCCCCGAGCTGTGAGGGCTTGGGCTTCGGCGTGGGTAAGCCGGTAGACAGAGAGGGGAACCCTCTGCGTTTGGGGGGAGTAGCCCATCTGGCGCAGACGCTTCAGTAGGTAGGCTTCGGCTTTGCGGCCGCCAGGGGTCAAGGGCGCCCGCCCCTCAAACCGGCATAACCGCCGCACCTCCCTCCGCAGAAAGCGCACCGCTTCTACCGAGTCGGTTGGCTGCCCATACCCAAGCAGGAGACCCAGTCCGAGCGCAAGCCTTTTCATAGTTCTCCCCAGCTATAGACGCGCCGCACCCGCCGGGATAAGCGCACGAGCGCTTCATAGGGGCTAGTGCCCCACGCTTCGGCAAAAGCGCGTAGGGGTCGGTTGGGGCCCCACACTTCCACCTGATCTCCGGGAGAGAGAGGCAGATCCCCAGCCCATACGAGCGTTAGGTCCATGTTGAGGGGGGGTAAGATAGGCAGTTTGTGGCCCTGCCACAAAAAGTAACCGTTCGGGTAGGCCCCGCTGCGCAAAAGGCCATCGCCGTACCCGATAGCCAGGGTAGCTACTTGGCCTGCGCGGGTTAGCCGCGCCGAGAAGCCATAATTCAGCGCTTGGTTTTCGGCATACGCCTGCACCCGCAAGACGGGGGCGTAGAGGGCCGTAGCCTCCTCCAAGGGAGGCAGTGTCCCGTATAGACCTATCCCTATGCGCACCATGTCAAAAGCCGCTTCTTTCCCCAGGGAAAGCACCCCGGCGGTGTTGAGGAGGTGGCCCAACGCCTCAGGAAAGGCCTCCTTGAACACCTTGTACACCGCAGCAAACTTCTGGATTTGCTGTGATGTGGCTGGGTGGTGAGGGGCTTCCCCTGCAGCCAGGTGAGAAAAAACGCCTTGGACCTGGGCTTTTTTCTCTTGAAGGAAGCGCACGACGGCAAGCAGCTCTTCAGGCAGGAAGCCCATCCTCCCCATACCGGTATCAAACTCCACGTGGAGGGGCACATGGCCGGCCCAGTGGGAGAGGGCCTGCCAGGTGCCTACGGCTACTTGCAGGTGGGCGTCTTGATAGAGACGCAGGGGTTCTTGGCCAGGGTAAAAAACCACGATAGGGATTGTGAGGCCGGCTTCTCGCAGGCGAAGCGCTTCCCGAGCGTAGGCTACCCCCAGGTAATCCACGCCTTGCCGCACCAAAAAGTGCGCCATGCCCAAGTCTCCTCCCCCGTAAGCTTCCGCTTTGAGCATGGCCAAGATTCGGGTGCCCGCAGGCAAGTGCGTTCGCAGATAGCTCAGGTTATGATAGACTTTTTCCCAGTTTATCCGCAGTTCGGGGGCCAGGCCCTGCCCCATCAAATGGGGTAGTATCGTCTCCAAGGCGTGGCGACGACTTCCCTTGACGAAAAAGACGCGTCCAGCGAGGCGAGCCTCGCGCAAGAAAGTTTCTTTGTCGGGGTAGCGGTTTCCCCAGCCCACACCCTCAAAGAGGGGGCCGATCAGGTGCACTTCTTCGGGCCGGAAGTGGGCTTGCAGAAAGGCCACCACTTCCTCATGGGCCGCCGGCGTATAAGGAGCCAGGTCGCTCAGCACTATGACGGGACGCAACGGCTTGAGGGGTAGCATTTCCTGCAGGGCTGCCAGGACCGACTCTTTGTCAGCGTGGTAGGTGTCGTCTATCCAGAGGCGTCCTTCGGCGTCGTAAATCCACTGGAGCCGATGGGGTAGAGGGGGTAATGTCGCAAGACGCGCTTGCAGGTGCTCAGGGGGAACCCCCATTTCGTAAGCCGCTGCGGCCGCCAGCAGGGCATTTTGCCAGGCAAAGGGGCTCTTCTCGGGCAGCCGGATGGGCAAAGTACGACCGTCCGGGAGGTGCCATAAACCTTCGCCGGGGTTTAGAGCCTGCCATCGGAAGGGGCCCGTCTCCCCTACCCACCGCACTTTCTGCGCCGGAAGCACCTTCAGGTAGGCCGACTCTTGAGGGGCGACGATCCACGCGGCGCAGGCAAAGAGCTTGAGGGCTTCTCGGGCGCGCGCTTCCCTGTCGGGGAAGGCTTCCAGGTGTCGGGAGGAGTCTGCCGTCATCAGGCCCCAGGTGGGGGCTACCATCTTGGCGTGTAGGTCTATCTCGCCAGGCTTCGTGAAGCCCACTTCCACCAGGCCGACCTCTGCGTCGGGGGGAAAGCTCAGCAGGCTGGCGGGCACGCCCAGCCGGCTGTTGAAGCTGCCGGGGCTTCGGACGGCGGCCCGAGCGCCCTCAAGCAGGTAAGCCAGCCATTCTTTGACCCAGGTTTTACCGATAGCGCCGGTGATGGCCAGGATGGGGTAAGGCAAAGTTTGGCGCCAGGCTGCTGCCCACTTCCACAGCGCTTGCCAGGTGTCTGCTACCACCAGCTGAGGCTGTTGTCCAGGCAGGGGCTTTTCACAAAGGCACGCAGCGGCTCCTCGGGCAAACGCCTCTTCCAAATAAGCGTGGCCGTCTCGGGCAGCCCGCAGCGCCACAAAAAGCACATCCTGCCCTTCTCTAAGGGCGCGAGTGTCCCAGGCCAGGTATCGTACTACTCGGCTGGGCCCCATTAGACGACCTTCTGTAAGGAGGGCCAGCTCCTCAAGGGGCCATGGCCGGCCTAACGCCACCATAGCACCAGCATATCATATATCGCATGGCTCCAAGCGGCGATTCCAAAACCCCGCAAAATATACAGGCCGCTCATGCACAAACCGAAGAAAAACCGGTACCAGAAGGCGTATAGCGTAGGTTCTTCGTAGAAAAAATGGGCGAGCCGAAAAAAGCACAGCCGAAAAGGTCCAAATCACGAGGTAGTGAAAAGCCGTAGCTTTCCTGGGGCGCAAGCTTGTGGAGAGGTAGAGGAGCGCCTCAACCAGCAGGAGGCGAAAAAACAGTTCTTCGTAGAATCCGGCCCCCATGCATAGGGCGGCGCTTTCCCAAAAGGTAGGCGAGAGGGGGTTAAGTTGGGCAGGCTGGGGAAAGAGCTCGCGCATTAGCCAGGGGAGGAATTTGTACAACGCTACCGCCCACCCCATCGCTTCCACGATCATCACCCCGAAGACCCACGCTGTGAGTCGGAGGCTTTCCCGCCGGATAAAGTACACATATACTACCCCCAGCAGGGCTATGACCACCGAGAGAACCCACTCATAAGGGGAGGCCCAACCTACGAGGCGCGTTAGCCATATATCTATGAGGTTGCGTTGGGCTGAGGGCGCGCCCGTCAGGCGAAGGATCCCCTCATACCCTACCAGCAGGGTCACCGCCAGAAAGAAGTTGTAAGCGGCACTCAGCGAAGCGCGCCAGTATCCTCGCATCTCACTTGAGCAGTTCGGCCCGCATGCCGTGTACGCCCGCTATCATGTAGCGCAATGGCTTGGTCCAGGTGTTTTCAGGGGGGAGCGAGGGCACGAGGAAGGTATCGGTGCGCTTCACTTCGCCGGCTTTGTTGAGGAGGTAGACCACCACGCGCGCAGGCTCTGAGGCTTGCGCGCCTGTGTTGCGCACCGTCAGGACGGCCTTGGTTTCCAAAAAGGTCGTACGGCGAAAATCCTCAATGTAGGCCGCCAGTTGAGGGCCTGTCGGAGGGAGCGGCTGCATTATCGCAGGCGCTATTTCCGTGGAGGCCGGCTCCGAAGAGGCCTCCTGCGAGACCCGAGGCCGAGAAGGAGAGGAAGAATATCGCTTCTCTTGCGAGGTAGCGGGTCCCGGATCAGCCTTGAGAGGGGGAGCTACCCGCACGCTAAGCGTTTCCGAAGCAGGTTGAGAGACCGCCTTTCCGAAACCAGACTCGCTATCTCCTTTCTCTGGCCGACCGACTATCCACCATAGGGCCACCCCGAGCCCTGCGATCCCCAGAGCTATCCCCACAGGTACCCAGGGGATCTTCCTCGGGTGGGGCTTTTCTGTTTTTTCTGTTTCAGAAAGGAGGCGCGTGGCAGGTGAGCTCCAGGGGCGTTCCCCGCCAAAAGCAGCTTGAAACTCTTCCAAAAAAACCTTACACGAAGGATACCGATAGGCCGGATCTTTTTCGGTGGCCTTGAGGATCACTTCCACGAGGCGAGCGGGGATCTCGGCGGGGGGCCGGCTTAGGTCAAAAAGCGGTTCTTTCACGATCTTCAAGCTCAGATCAAATTCGCTCAAGTCGGTGGGATAGGGAGGCCTCCCCGTGAGAAGTTCGTATAGCAAAACCCCCAAAGAGTAGATGTCCGAGCGGGCATCTATGTCTTTTTCGCCTTTGACCTGCTCAGGGCTCATGTAGAGGAGGGTGCCCAGTCGCATGCCGGTCCGGGTGAGGCTATGATCGGTCTGGAGAAGGCGGGCCACCCCAAAGTCCAAGATTTTCACCCGCCCTCCCGGTGTAATCATCACGTTGGCGGGTTTGATGTCCCGGTGGATGACCCCCTCTTCGTGGGCGTACTGAAAGGCCTCCAGGATCTGGGTAAAGTACTTTTCAATGAGGTCCAGGGGGAGGGGTCCGGCTTTGAGCAGTTCGGCCAGGGATTGCCCCTCCACATACTCCATGATGAGGTAGAGGGCGTTTTCCTCTTCAATGTAGTCGTAGAGGGTGACGATGCTGGGATGGTTCAAGCGGGCCAGGACGGCCGCTTCCGAAGCAAACCGCTCTCGCACCGACGGGTCCCGAGCCAAATAAGGAGCTATGGACTTGATGGCGACTTTGCGGTTGATGCGCTTTTGGAGAGCGAGGTACACGATGCCCATCCCTCCTTCGCCGAGGGAGCGGATGACCTCGTATTTTTCTTCCAGCCCTGGGAGCCTCATGTGGGGAGGGAGAGGGCTTGCTGGAGCGCTTGGAGGGCGGTGTCTAAGTGGTGGGGTTCGGTATACTTACCCCAAGAAAACCGCAGAGCCCTTTGCGCTTCTTCTGGGGACAGGCCCAGGGCTTGCAAGACGTGGGAGGGGTGTCCGCTTCCCGAGGCGCAAGCTGAAGTGCCGGACACGCACACCCCCACCAGGTCCAGATGCAGCACCAGCATATCATCCGCCATAGAGGGGGGCAGACGAAAGTTCAAAATACCAGGGTGGCTTCCTTCGGGGCGGGTATCTCCGTGCAAGATCGCCTGCGGAAAGCGTTCCTGCAGCCGCCTCAGGAGGTAAGCTTTGAGCTGGCGCAGGTGGGCTTCGTACGAGGTCCTTTGCTCGTAGGCTTTTTTCAGCGCAAAAGCCATTCCTACAATACCAGCGACATTTTCGGTACCGGCGCGCTGCTCGCGCTCTTGCGATCCGCCTGTAAGGAGGCTGCGGATAGGTTTTCGTCTGTAGAGAAACCCTACCCCCTTAGGGCCGTAGAACTTGTGGGCCGAAGCTGTGACAAAATCCACCGGCCACTGGTCTACCCTCACCCATCCCAGGCCCATCACTTGCACGGTATCGCACAGGTAAAGCGCTTCCCACCGCTGGCACAGCGCCGCAATTTCCTCCACCGGTTGAAGGGTCCCAATCTCGTTGTTGGCGTACATCACCGCTACGAGACTGCGGGGGTATTTTTTGAGCAGCTCTTCCAGGGCTTCCAGCTGAATCCGGCCGAGGCGATCTATCGGAATGGGATGGGCCTGTACTTTTCCTTCTCGGGCTAAAGCCTCCACCGTGTGGGTCACTGCGTGGTGTTCGGTGGGGTTGTAGAGGATGTGGGTGAGCTTTTGGGTCTCTACGGCGCCTCGCAGAGCGTGGTTATCAGCTTCGGTGCCGCCGCTGGTGAAAATGATTTGCCCGGGGTCGGCCCTGAGGAGCTCCGCGATGGTGGTGCGGGCTTCTTCCATCGCAGTGCGAAGGGCTCGGCCCGCCGCATGGATGGAAGAAGGGTTGCCAGGAGCGCGCAAGTAGGGTAGCATGACCGCTTCTACCTCGGGGTCCAGCGGAGTGGAAGCGGCATAGTCCAGGTAGATAAGGGATGGCACCTTACAAAGGTACACAAGCTGGAATGTACTTTTGCCCTAATGTGGACTATTGTGGCGGCGCTCTCTGCGTATAACCGAGGGATCGGGCTAAAGGGGCGTTTGCCTTGGCGCATTCCGATGGAGCTTCGCCTCTTTCGGCAAGAGACGTGGGGGGGGGTGCTCATAGTAGGGCGCCGCACTTGGGAAAGTCTGGCCCGACCCCTGCCAGGCAGAGAGCTATGGGTGCTGTCCCGTCAGCGGCTGGGCCCCCAGGCAGGGGTGCGATTTTTCCCAGGAGAGCAAGCGCTCCTTCAGGCCCTTGAAAAAGAGACACGACCGGTCTTTTTTGCGGGGGGAGAGCAGCTTTACCGGTGGGCCCTATCCTTGCCGCAAGTGCAGGAGCTTCGGCTTAGCTGGGTGTATACCCCCGCAGAGGCCGATACTTTCTTCCCGGCTTTTTCCGAGGCCGAATGGCAGGTGTATGCAACCGAGTTTTTTGACGCTTGCAGCCCTTATCCCAGCTTCGTGAGAGCCTTCTACAAACGAATTCCCTGAATATGCCGCTGCGAGCGAAATTATATGCCTTCCTTTTATCCCGCGTTTTTTGGGCAGTACCTTCTTACATAGCGCTGCTCAGAGAAGACCCTCATCCATGGCCCTTAGATCCAGGCACATTGGGCAAGGAGATCCGGGCTCTTGAGCGTTCGCAGGCGTGGGAGAAAATCTGGGACCGGGATGGCCTGGTTATTTTCCGGCGTCGCCCTCAAAGGTGAATGACCTCGCCGTAGGCGGCTGCGGCGGCTTCCATGATGGCTTCGGAGAGGGTGGGGTGGGGGTGGATGGTTTTAGCCAGCTCGTGGCCGGTGATCTCCAGGCGCCGCGCCACAATCAGCTCGCCAATAAGCTCCGTGGCATTCGGCCCTATAATATGGGCACCCAACAGTTCCCCATACTTCGCCTCAAAGATCAGCTTTACAAAGCCTTCATTTTTACCCAAAGCTGAG
Source organism: Bacteroidia bacterium (assembly GCA_026003235.1). GTDB lineage: Bacteria > Bacteroidota > Bacteroidia > SpSt-205 > SpSt-205 > SpSt-205. Next base: position 144,323 of record BPGW01000004.1, read on the forward strand.
GCCTTCCCCGAGGCGGTATAAGGAAACTTGCCGACTTGTACTTCATACCCTTTTTCTCGGGCGGCTTTTTCGGTCAGGCCCATGGAAGCTACTTCAGGTTGGCAGTAGGTGCAGCTGGGGATGGTGGAGTAGTCCAGGGGTTGGGGGTTCAGGCCGGCGATGTGTTCTACGCAGAGGATGCCTTCCATAGAAGCCACATGAGCCAGGGCGGGGGTGCTTAGCACATCGCCGATGGCATACACGCCGGGCACCGAAGTCCGGTAATACGCGTCTACGGGGATGCGCCCTTTTTCCAGCTTGATGCCGAGCTCTTCCAGCCCCAGGTTTTCGGTGTTGGGGGTGATGCCTACCGCCAAAAGGGCTTTTTCGGCTTCTACGACCAAGGTTTCCTTAGGGGTTTGGAGGGTGGCTTTGACGCCTTTGCGGGTTTTTTCCAAGCTGGTTACCTGGGTGCTGGTGAGGATAGTCAGGCCTTTTTTGCGGTAGATTTTTTCCAGCTCGCGGGCGATCTCTTCGTCTTCCCGGGGGAGGATATGGGGGAGGGCTTCCACCAGGGTGACCCGGGTGCCGAGGGTGTGGTAAAAGTAGCTAAACTCCACACCAATAGCCCCTGCGCCGATGACCAGGAGACTTTCGGGTTGTTTGGGCAGGGTCATGGCTTCCCGGTAGCCGAGCACGGTTTTGCCGTCTATCTGGATGTGGGGTAGGTTGGCTGCACGCGCCCCAGTGGCCACGATGATGTGAGAAGCCTGGAGCCGTCGCTTTTCCCCCTTTTCGGAGGTGACTTCCACTTCCTTGGAAGAGAGCAGGCGAGCTGTACCCTGGATGACTTCAATTTTATTCTTTCGCATCAGGTAGTCTATGCCCCGGCTCATTTTATCGGCCACCTGGCGGCTGCGTTGGATAATCTGAGGAAAGTCGATCTGCGGCGCGCTGGTCTTGAAGCCGTACGCTTCGGCCTGAAGGAGGTATTCTAGCACTTCGGCGGACTTTAGCAGGGCTTTGGTGGGGATGCAGCCCCAGTTGAGGCAAATCCCCCCTAGCCGTTCTCTTTCTATGAGTTGTACCTGTAGGCCAAGCTGAGCGGCCCGAATGGCGGCTACGTAACCGCCGGGTCCCCCGCCTATTACGATCAGGCGCTTCTCCATGGCGCAAAGATACGGGCCTGCTTGCCTGGGCTTGCGAATGAGGTTTTAGCCGTATATTTGCCCTGAGTAAAGCCGCACGTGTATGCTCAGAAAGCTAATCTCTGCGCTGGCGGGGGTAGGCCTAATGCCTTGCCTGCTGGCCCAGCAGGACGCCGGTAAGATACGGGGCGTCGTTCGGGATAAGGTCACGCGCGAGCCCCTGGCCTTTGCCACGGTGGTGGTCCTCCAAAACGGCATCGTGAAAGGGGGCACCAATACTAACGAGAACGGCGAATACAGCATCGCACCCGTTTCGCCAGGCACCTACGATGTGCGGGCTAGCTATGCCGGCAAAACCTTCACCATCAGCGGCGTCGTCGTGACCGCTAACCGCACGATCGTCCTGGATATCAACATGGAGTCCAGCGTAGAAACCCAAACGCAAGTCATCGTAGACTACAAGGTGCCTCTCTTTGAAAAAGACGAAACTGTAACAGGTAAGACCATTACGCTTGAGCAAATTCAGAAGATGGGCACCCGAAATATCAATACTTTTCTTGCCACAAGCGCGGGGGTCTATCAGGCAGATGACAAGTTCGGTGCGGGTATCAACGTGCGGGGGGCTCGGGGGGATGCGACCCAGTACTTCATTGATGGGGTGCGGGTGATTGGTACCTTCGCTATGCCTCAGCGGGGGATCTCCCAGCTCTCGGTATATACGGGGGGGATTCCCGCTGAGTTTGGAGACGTGATGGGGGGGGTAGTCCAAATCACAACCGGGGCGCCTAGCGCCAACCATACCTTCGGCGGTGAAATCCAATCCAGCCAACTGACCGATCCGTACAAATTCAACCTCTTTGCGTTCAACGCCTCCGGGCCGATCTTTTCCCGTACGGGGGAGGATGGCATCAAGACCCCCATTTTAGGGTACGCTTTCACGATGGAGTATCAGCATGAGCGAGACTACGACCCACCCTATGGAGGAGTCTACCGGGTCAAACCCAGCCTGTGGGAAGACCTGCGACAAACGCCTCTTACGCCTTTCGGATCAGGCCAAGCTTTCTTCGTGAATCGGGCTAACTTCCTTACCCCAGCCGACATTGAAAATATTAAGTACCGCCAGGGAGCCACCCTTCGTCAAGTCCGGGCCAACCTCCGGGCCGACGTACGCTTAGCCGAGAATGCCTTCCTCAAGTTTGGCTTTGGCGTGGAAGACTCCAGACGGGATCTATGGAATCTGAGCCGCTCGCTCCTGGCTTACGATCGCGTCGCAGTGCGGGACGCTCGTACCCTTCGGACTTTCGTGCGGCTCCAGCAGACTTTCCCCGGTGACACAGGCAGTTTGCTACGCAGCTTCTTTTATACCCTTCAGTTTGACTATACCCGTTTTGATGGGCGCACGGCTGACCCCCAGTTCATCAAAAGCTGGTGGCGGTATAACCAAATAGACTGGTTCCGTCATGGCCATATTGGGCGTTTTGAAACGCGGTACGCTGAACTAGTGGTGCCTTCCCTGGTGAATGGAAACTTGCCTGCGTATGAGACGGTAGGTTATGTGGAGAATGAATATACTTTCGATCCTTCCAATAGCAGCCACCCCATTTTGGCTAATTATAACACCTTCATTTATAGCTACCTTGCACAAAATCCTCGTCTACTCTTCAATCCCTATACCCTCCAGGTAGAACCCAGTGGTCGCGTGCGCAGCTTCGCAGACCTCTTACAATTGGGGGGCAATGTAAACGGCCTCTTAGGGGCGCAGACCCTCATTTATAACCTTTATCTGGGCCAAGGCTATCTGGCTACGGGCGGGCCTTCCTTTGACAACACCGACATGTTTCGGGTCACCGGTCAGGCTGCTGTAGAACTGGGGCGGCACAACATCAAGGTGGGGTTTGAGTTTGACCAGCGGTACTCCCGGTTTTATGGGGTTCAGCTCACAGGGTCCAATGGCCTATGGAATCTTATGCGGCTCTATGCCAACCGCCACCTGCAAGAACTGGATAGAAGCCGTCCTATTGTTTCGGGGGATACGATCCGCTATCTTCCTTTATATCAGGCGGACCAGCAGAGTTATTTTGACAAGCAGATGCGAGAAAAGCTCGGTCTGCCAGTAGATGGACGGGATTTCATCACTCCGGATGCCATGGATCCGAGCTTTTTCAACCTGCGCATGTTTGACATCAACGACCTGTACGCAGGAGGTAACCCTGCCGTCGTCTATCAGGGCTACACCGCTTGGGGAGAGAAGGCTCGACGGGTGGCGCCAGAGAAGTTCTTCACCGACCGAGAAAATCGCCCGCAGAACGCTTTTGCGCCCACCTATGTGGCCTTGTATGCACAGGATAAGTTTGAGTTTGATAAGATGTTCTTCAACCTGGGGGTTCGGGTGGATCGCTTTGATGCTAACCTGCCGGTCTTGCGTGATCCGTACATCATCCGGCCTTTTTATCGGGCGGAAGAAACAGCTCGGCTGCTGGGCATCAGCATGCCCCAAGGCGTAGGAGGAGACTGGGTGGCTTACGTGGATAATGCGCTCAATCCTACCCGCATCATCGGCTATCGGAAGGACAACACGTGGTATGACGCCAACGGTGCCCCTACCAGTGCGCTGGCCATCATCCGGGCCTCAGGTGGTCGTGCCCTGCCTCACATCAAAGCCGACAGCCTCACCTACGACGCTTTTGAGGACTATAAGCCTCAAATCAACATCATGCCTCGGATTTCCTTTTCCTTCCCTATCTCGGACGAAGCGACCTTTTTCGCTCACTACGATGTGCTTACGCAGCGTCCCCGCTCTGGGCAAGTGGCCCAGTTCGTGGATTACCTTTTCATCTTACAAAACGCTACCCTGGATGTAGCCAATCCCCGCCTTCGTCCGGAAAAGACCATAGACTTTGAAGTCGGCTTCAAACAGCTCCTTACGCAAAATATAGCTCTCTCTATCGCCGGCTACTATAGAGAAATGCGCGATATGGTTCAGTCCTTCTCTTTCTACGGCGGATATCCCGTCAATTATACCAGCTTTGAGAACCTTGACTTCTCTACAGTCAAAGGGATCAATGTGGACCTGGATATTCGTCGGATAGGGGTGCTGGAGCTGCGTTTTGCCTACACCTTGCAGTACGCTCAGGGCACGGGCTCTTCGGCTACGTCCAGCCGTGCGCTGATCGGCAGCATTGAAGGCTTCAACGTCTTTCGCTCTCTCTTGCCCTTGTCGTTTGATCAGCGGCATACTTTTACGGGGGTAGCGGACATTCGTTTTCTGGAGAGGGGCGTGAAAGGCCCTGCCTTGACCTTGGGAGGCAAGACGATTTACCCTCTTCTGGGGGCGGGCGTCAACATCACTTACAACCTTGGCTCGGGCCGCCCATATACCCGCTATCTACTACCTAACCCGGCCGATGTGCAATTCGGCGTGAACCCCGTCAACCTCATCAGCGGCCAGCCTCTGTCCAATAACCTCCCCTGGTACAACCGGTTTGATATTCGGGTGGATCGGGACTTTATCATCCGCCGAGGCGAGGATAAGCAGTCTATTTTGAACGTCTATGTTATCTTTCTCAACGCCTTCAACCAGCGGAACGTCTTAGGGGTCTATCCTTACACCGGTTTGCCGGACGATAGCGGCTACATCCAGTCGCCTGTGGGGCAGCAGCTAGCCCGTAGCCAGTACTCCAAGGAGAGCTTTGAGTATCTGTACCGGCTTAAGGAGAAAAACCCGGGTAACTTGGGGGCTCCTCTCCGCATTCGGCTGGGCTTGCTTTTTACCTTCTAAGCACCTTAACTTTGTGTTGATATGCGATACCTGGGCCTCATAAAAAGTGTCTTGCTCGGAGCCGCCTGGATTGCTTCGCTCTGGGGGCGAGAGATCCTAGGCTCTGTGGAAAGGCGAGTTCTCCCCCGTACGGCCAACAACTGTACCGCTCCCACCTCCAGTGTGCAGCTGGACATCAACAATGTGCGATGTCTGATTCACAATGGGGGGGATATGTGGTGGGACCTGGTAGGTAATCCTCGCTATGAGATTCCCAAGGTGCCGCCGGGGGTGCCGGCTATTCACTCCATGTTTGCGCACGCGTTGTGGATAGGGGGGTTGGATGCGGCCGGGCGCTTGCGCTTGGCCGCTCAAACCTATCGTCAGAGTGGTATAGATTACTTTGCTGGGCCCCTTTCTTTGCAGGGCACGACCGATGCCACCACTTGCCAGCAATGGGATCGTCACTTTGTCATCACCCGCCAAGAAATCAACGCTTTCCGCGCCGCTTACCAGGCCGATCCTAACAACCTCAACTTAGGCAACTACCCCAACGTTGCCAGCTGGCCTGCTATCAATACGACGCCCGGGTTTGATCGGTATTTAGCGCCCTTCGTAGATGTCAACGGGGATGGCGATTATACGCCGGCGGCAGGCGATTACCCCGATGTCCTCGGGGATATGGCGATTTGGTGGGTCTACAATGATAAAGGGAATGTGCACACCGAGACAGGCGCTGCCCCTATCGGCATTGAAGTGCAGGCGCTGGCTTTTGCCTTTTCCACCACCGACCAGATCAACAACATGACCTTTTACCGGTATCGCATCATCAACCGGGGTACGCTGGCTCTTACGCAGGCTTACTTGGGTGTATGGGTAGACCCAGACTTGGGTCAGTATAGCGATGACTATGTGGGCTGTGATACTGCGCGGGGCCTCGGCTTTTGTTACAACGGGGACAATTATGACGACCCCCCTTCAGGCTATGGAAGCAACCCACCGGCGATTGGCACGGATTTCTTCCGAGGACCGCGCGGAGATGATGGGCAGCTGATGAAAATGACCAACTTCGTCTACTATGAAAATGACTTTAGCGTGCGAGGCAACCCTTCCAACCCTATACACTTTTACAACTATCTCCGTTCTATATGGAAGGACGGTTCTCCTATGATTGCTAACGGGCGTAATGCTTATGGGGGTGTAGGTCCTTTGACCAACTATGTGTACACTGGCTATCCGGGGGGAGCCTCCCAAGCTTCAGCCTGCCCGTTCAATCCGCCGGCACCCGGATGGGATGAGGCTTCTGCGGGGAACTCTCCGTTTGACCGGCGTTACCTTCAGTCGGCCGGGCCTTTTACCCTACAGCCCGGTGCGGTAGATACCGTCGTGATTGGCGTACCGTGGGCTCGCGATGCAAACGCCGTCTATGCCGCTGGCGGGGATGGCCGAATCGGTTCGGTGTGTCTTCTCTACCAGGCCGACGATATCGCGCAGGCGCTTTTTGACAACAACTTCCAGCTGGTAGAAGGGCCCGACGCACCCGACTTGGAAATTGTAGAGTTAGACCGAGAGCTTATCCTTAAGTGGGGCTATAAAAATCCGCTGTCTAATAACTACCGGGAGGATTACATTCAGCGCAGCCCCGTTTTTGCCGCGCAGGGCTTTAGAGACCCTTACTATAGATTTGAGGGCTATCTTGTCTATCAGCTCCGAGATGCGCGCGTAGGGGTGACAGACCTCCAAGACCCCAACAAAGCCGCTCTTATTGCTCAATGTGACATCAAGAATGGGGTCACCACCATTGTCAACCGCGAAGAGCTTAGCGTACCGGGCCAATCCCAGCCCCTCATTGTAGATAAGGTCATGGTGAATGGAAAAGATGAGGGGCTCTTTTATTCCTTGCGGGTCACCGAGGATAAGTTTGCCGAAGGGACAGACCCGCGCCTGGTCAACTATCGGCGGTATTATTTCATGATTGTGGCCTATGCGTACAATGGCGATACGGCAAATAAGTATGTGCGCTTTATCTTAGGCCGCAATAATGTGCGCTCTTATGAAGCTGTGCCTCATAAAGTAGAGTTTGAGAAGATGGGTACGGTACTGGCTAGCGCCTATGGGGATGGTATAAAGGTTTCTCGTGTGCAGGGCCAAGGAAATGGCGGTAACCTTCTGCGTCTTACCCCAGAGGCTGAGCAGCAGCTCTTTTCACCGCCTTATCGGGCCAATCCGGTGATGTATGAGGCGGGTGCGGGGCCCTTCACCGTCAAAGTGGTGGACCCCAAGCAGGTCAAGCCCTACGATTATAGGCTCGTGGTGAATGTAGACACGACGGTGCGCGACACCATCATCTCCCCTACGGGTGACCCCATCTACCTGGTCAAAGAGTGGGACTTGTATGGACGCCCGGCGGGTAGTGGGCAGGCGTATCAGCTCCTCTATACCTCCTGGGCCGCTCTGGCAGCTGCCGACTGGGACGGCGCCAAAAACACTTGGGATTTCATCGTGAACCGATACCATGCAGGAACCGAGCGAGTCATCCCTGGGCATGGGATCTCCATCGCCCTCAGGCAGGTCTTAGACCCGGGTATAGAGGGGCGTGTCTACAGTGCTATCCCAGTACCCTTGGCCTGTGTGGTACCATTAATGACCCTAAGATACTTACTACTTACCTCCAGGATAAAAACAATGGGCTCATCGATCTCCAGATTGAGTACGCCGATCCCACCCGCCCCTGGTGGAGTACTTTCGATCCTGCTACGGTAGAGTGGGCCAAAGGACCAGGAACAAGTTCCGCAACTATATCGCAAACTATACCGAGTTTCAATATCTGCGAGTACACTATCCCCAGAGCCAAAGCGTGATTCTCTGGTCTATGATATGAACATAAAGGCTTTCTACCGAGTCAGCGCTGAGAAGGGATGGATACCTTTTGTCCTCTGGTCCCCTTATAATCCCAGCAGGCCAGAACAGGTCGGCCTCGGCATGGCCTATTCCTTCAATGCAAGTGTTCCCGTAGGTCCTACGGCTCGTTCTCTCCAGACAGGGCTGGGTTATCATGTGTACTTTTCCAAGCTGCCCAGCATGAAGGTCGTCATCACTGCGGATAGGAGCAAGTGGAGCAAGTGTCTGGTTCTGGAATCGTCGCCTTCCCCTTCCCTTTCTCAACTGGTGGGGCGGGGTTATCCTCGCGTAGCTAAATGGCAGCTCAGCCGGGATGTGATCCAGGGCGATACGCTCGCCTTCCGCTCTGGCCCCCTAACGGTGAGCTCGCAGGGGTACAGTTACTTCCCTGGGTACGCCGTCAACCTGGAGACAGGGGAGCGGGTGAATATTCTCTTTGCTGAAGCTTCTTGGTTCCGGGGAGAGAACGGGGACGACATGCTCTTCAACCCCACCTCCAGCGCTGGGTCTTCAGGGGATGCGTACGCAGGACGCCACTGGATCCTCGTGACCACGTATCCTTACGATGAGTGCCAAAAGTTTGCTGACTGGCTTGCGGTGGCAGATTCCACCCCTGTTTTGAAAACTTCGGTCGGACAAGAGCGGGGTATTACCTTCCGAAAGGCCTCTGGTGACACCGTTCGGCTGGATTCCTTCACCAAGTATGTGGCCTGGGTGGGCTTCCCTCGGATCGCTTCCAAGCAGTACGAGTTTAAACACTACAAAGACATCCCCACTGAAGTGCGTATCACCCTGGCGGTAAACAAGTCTTACCAGCCGACCGCTACAGGGCAGCCGCCTACCTTTGAGTTTTCAACGAGCGAGGTAGCTGCTCGCCTTGGCGATGTTCCTACGGCTAAGAACGCCCTCGACTTGATCCGGATTGTGCCGAACCCCTTCTATGGCCGGTCCGGTGTGGGTCGCGGTCGTTACGAGGTAAGCCAGGTGGACACCCGGGCCAAGATCACCAACCTGCCTCAGCGATGCACTATCCGTATCTTCACCCTGAATGGCGTGCTTGTGCGCACATTCCGCAAAGACTCGGAGGAGCCTGATGTGGAATGGGACCTCAAGAACGAGTACGGGGTCCCTATTGCCAGTGGGGTTTATATCATCCACATAGATGCTCCCGGCTTGGGTGAAAAGGTAATCAAGTTTTTCGCCATCATGCCGCAAGTGGACCTCAACAACTACTGATATGCAGCGATACTTCGTACTTCTGGCTGTGGCGGGGTTGGCGCTGGCGGGTAACCCGGAACGGGCGGGCCAGGCCGGCGCCACCCAGCTCCTCATCAATCCTTATGCCCGCAGTTCGGGCATGGGCGGCCTCAACATCAGTAACTGCTACGGTATTGAGAGCGTGATTATCAACCCAGCTGGCATCGCCCTCACACGCCGTACGGAATTTCTCTTCTCGCACACCCGCTGGCTCGTGGGCAGCGACATCAACATCAACGCCTTCGGCTTTGCTCAAGGCTTCAAAAACGGAGGCACCTTAGGGCTGGCTGTCATGGCTTTTGACATGGGGAGGTTTGAACGCACGACGATCGACAACCCCGATGGAGGCTTAGGTTATTTTTCCCCTACTATTCTGAACATATCGGTGGCCTACGCCAAGGTCTTTGCCGACGATCGCATATTTGTCGGGGCTACGCTGAAGCTCATTCATGAGTCTATTCCTGACGCAGCGGCTAATGGAGTGGCTTTTGATGCGGGGGTGCAGTACCGGGATAAGCAGGGTAACTTCAAGTTAGGGGTTGCCTTGCGTAATGTTGGCCCGCAGATGCGCTACCGAGGGGAAGGCCTCTCCGCCAGAGCCAACCTTAGTGGGGCGGGGGGTACTTTTACCAACGTGGTTCAGACGCCGGCGGCTTCTTTTGAGATTCCTTCGTCCTGCTGATTGGGGCCTCGTATCGTTTCGGATTCGGGGGCCAGGTGGAGCTCAAAAGCCGGGAATCCAGCAGTGGCGGTACAGGGGGCGATACCGATTACCTCTTCTCCATGGTGCCGATGGTCGGGTTTTACGCTCACTCCTTCCAGAATAACCAGCTGGGCGCCGGTCTGGAGCTGCGATATAAAAACTACTTCATGGTGCGGGGGGCCTATCTGTGGGAGCCTGACATCACCAGCCAAGAAAAAACCCAGAACGCCTTCAGCGGGCTGAATTTCGGCGCTACGGTGGAGCTTCCCTTCCGCACCGGTGAAAATCGCTACTCTACGTTCGGCATAGACTACAGCTATCGTCCTACCTACTTCTTCAACGGAACCCACAGTATTGGTGCCCGTCTCTATTTATGAGTCGGATTCTCACGCGGGAAGCTTTTGAGCGGCTTCGCGAGGAGCTGCACTACCTCAAAACGCAGCGGCGTCAGGAGGTAGCCGCCGCTATTGCGGAGGCTCGTGAAAAAGGCGATCTGAGCGAAAACGCCGAATACAAGGCCGCCCGAGAGGAACAGCGCCTTCTGGAAGCGCGCATCGCAGAGCTGGAAGCCTTTCTGGCGGAAGCCCAGGTATGGGACCCCACACAGCTTGACCCCTCCCGAGTAGGGCTGCTCGCTACCGTCAGGCTTCTCAACCGGAAAACCCGCCAAGAGCTGGTCTACACGCTGGTTCCCGCTGTGGAGGCTCAGATACGAGAAGGGAAGATTTCCGTAGAGTCCCCTGTTGGGCGGGCTCTTTTAGGGCGCCGGGTAGGTGAAGTCGTGACCATCCAGGTGCCAGCCGGTGTCCTTGAATTGGAAATTTTACATATCCAATACCCTGCCTGATGCCCAGTGTGTTTTCCCAGATCGTAGAAGGCAAGCTGCCTGCTTACAAAGTCGCCGAGACCCAGGACTACCTGGCTTTTTTGGACATTCGCCCGCTGACGCGGGGGCATACCCTCGCTATCCCCAAAAAGGAAGTAGATTACCTTTTGGACCTGGAGGAGGGATTGTATGTAGGCCTGTGGCTTTTTGCGAGGGAAGTGGCACGGGCTATTCATGCGGCGATTCCCTGTGAGCGGGTGGCCTTTGCGGTCGTGGGGTTGGAGGTGCCCCATGCCCATATCCACCTCGTGCCTATCCGAAGCATGGCCGACCTGAACTTCCAGAATCCCCGTTTAGAGCTTTCTCCCGAGGAGTTTGAGGCTACCGCACAAGCGATTCAAGCGAAGCTGCGGGAATTCCACCCGCAAAGAACCGTTTCGTAGGGCCGGCTAGCCCCTTTAGCCAGGGGGCTACTTCGGAGAGGGGGCGTACTTTTCCATCTTTACCGAGGATGGGGATTTCGCCGCTGCCCTCTGGCCAGTAGGCGATGTTTTCGGCCTGGCCCTCCGTCCAAAACCAGGCTGTCCAAGGCCGTGCAGCCGCCGGCAGAGAAGCCTCCCAGCTTTCTCGTAGAGAAGCCGCCTCTTCCGGCAAGACAAACTTCAGTTTGTATAGCACCCGCCACAAGAGGGCACGGCTAAGCGCTCGCAAGGGGGGGAAAGCCGCCTCCGCCCCTTGGTGAATCCAGCTCCAAACTTGCATCTCGTCCAGCGCTAAAAAACCCTCTATCGTGGAAATAGGAGGGTGCCCTGCGTGATGCTGCCAGGCCTGCCACCATCGCCGCAAAAGCTGTTCAGCACTTAGAACAGCCTTGTGCAAGTACACCTGCCAGTACATAAAGCGGCGGGTCACAATAAACTTTTCTGCGGAGTTGAGCCCTTTTTCCTCTATCGACTAAGCGCCCTTCCGCTACGGTCATCGTATAAACGAGCCTTTCGGTGCCTACCATTCCTTCCTGTACGCCGGTGAAAAAACTATCTCGCGTCAGGTAATCCAGTCGGTCCACATCCAGCGGCCCCGCAATCAGCTCACACAAAAAAGTCTGGGGGTGTTTGCCTTGCCATAGGGCTCGCACTTCCTCCAGCGAACCCAGGTCCTTTTCCAGCTTTTCCAGGATAAGGTAGCCTATCTCCTCGTGGGAGCGGGCTAAAATCTGCCCTTCCAAGGTATGGGAGAAGGGGCCGTGTCCGATGTCGTGCAAAAGAGCCGCCAGCAGGGTGGCTTCCTGGGTTTCGGAAGGCAAGGAAAAACCTTTGGTCTGGAGGGTCATGAGGGCCTCTTGGGCTAAGTGGAGAACCCCCAAGGTGTGGTTGAAGCGGGTGTGGGTGGCGCCTGGATAGACAAACTGAGCCAAACCTAACTGCGAAAGACGCCTCAGCCGTTGCACGTAGGGATGCTCCAAAGCCTGCATGATCCGCCCTTCTGGCAGCCGGATGAATCCATGTACCGGGTCGTTCACAATCCGGGCTTGTCGCATGAGAGCAAGGTACGAACTCGTATCTTTGTTTTTATGGACAGCGCTGCGCGCTGGCTGGCTGCTTTGCCTGCGCTGCGAGGTGAGAAAGACTTTCGCCGGCATGTGGAAGCCTACGAGGAGGCTTTCCAGAAAAAAGCTGTGCCCCCCTTAGAGCCGTTGTGGTACCCTGAGCTACTCGGTTCTCACAAGCCTCACCTGCAAGCGATCCTGGAAGAGCTGGGCCATCCCTCTTATGCCAGCTTGCATCGCTGGAGCGTAGAACGGCGAGCGGAGTTCTGGGGCTACCTTCTCCAGCGGCTACGCATTCCCTTTGAGCGGCCTCCTGTGCAAATACTGGCTTTCCCTGAAGGAGACATAACCCAGCCCAGGTGGCTAACCGGCGCTGTGTGGAATAGCGTGGAAGCCCTTTTTCAGGCCGATCCTCAAAGCATAGCGCTGGTGTTTTACCCCATAGCGGGGGCTCCTCGTGCGTGGACGTATGAGGAGCTGCGGATGGAAGTGCGTCAAGTGGCTGGGGCTCTTTATGCTCAAGGCCTTCAGCCGGGCCAGACCGTCGCGCTTTGCTTGCCCATGCGGCCCGAGGCAGTCTTTCTGTACTTGGGGGCCTTGTACGCTGGCGTTACGGTGGCTACCATCCCCGATAGCCTCTCCGGCGAAGAGATCGCCGCTCGCCTCCAGATCGTCCAGCCGCAGCTTTTCTTCACGCAGGATGGGCTGGTGCGCGAAGGAAAGTTCTTGCCCCTGTTTGATCGGCTCCAGGCGCACCGCCTGCCTCGTACGTACCTCTTAGCGGCGGGCCAGGCCCTCCAAGCTCGCCTACGCAATAACACCTACCCTTACCGATCCTTCTTTGAGAATGTAGAGCCGCTGACCCGACCGCATCGGGCTGGTTCGTACCATCCCATCGGGGTGCTTTTCTCTTCGGGCACCACCGCCACCCCCAAAGCTATTCCTTGGACGCATCTGACGGCCCTAAAGGCGCTGACAGACGGCTACTTGTACCATGATTTGCGGCCGGGGGATGTGGTGGCCTGGCCTACTAACCTGGGGTGGATGATGGGGCCCTGGCTGCTTTTTGCAGGGTTGGGAGCGGGAGCTACCGTGGCGCTCTACGAAGGCCCCCCTAATACGCCGGGTTTTTGCGATTTTGTGGAGAAAGCCGGGGTTACCGTGCTGGGCGTGGTGCCCTCTCTGGTGCGCCGCTGGATAGAGACCCAGGCCTGGGAAGGAAAAGATTGGAGCCGAATCCGCCTCTTCAGTTCAACCGGCGAGGCCTCTAATCCCTGGCACATGTGGCAGCTCATGGCTAAAGCCGGGTACAAACCTATCCTGGAGTACTGTGGAGGGACAGAGATAGGTGGGGGCTACATCACCAGCACGCTTCTGCATCCCAACGCTCCCAGCCAGTTCACCGCTCCGGCGCTCGGACTGGATTTTGTGATCCTTTCGGAGGACGGCCAGCCCGCGGACGAAGGGGAGCTCTTTTTGGTTCCGCCTTCCGTGGGGCTTTCGCAGACGCTGCTCAACGCCGACCACGAGCGGGTGTATTATGCGGGCACGCCGCCTGTCCAGCCGGGATGGGTTGGGGCTACAGGAGCTGAAGTGCCGCGAGAGTATGCGGGCGTGCCCATGCGGTTGCGACGACATGGGGATTACATGCGCCGCCTACCTTCGGGCTACTGGGTTTCTGGTGGGCGGGCCGACGACGCCATGAACCTGGGCGGGATCAAGGTTTCCTCCACCGAGATCGAGCGGGTGGTGGCGCAGGTGCCTGGCGTGGGCGAAGCCGCTGCGATCGCTGTGCCCCCGCCTGAAGGGGGGCCCGACCGCCTCGTGCTTTACCTGGTGCTCCAGGAAGGCCAACCCCGTGACCCCTCCTTCTGGAAGGAAGCCTGCGCCCAAGCTATCCGGCAAAAGCTCAGCCCTCTCTTTGCCTTGCATGAAGTGGTCCTGGTGGAGGAACTCCCCCGCACGGCTTCCAACAAGGTGATGCGCCGGCTCTTGCGCCAACGCTACCTGGAGCAGCACGCCCACCCGTGAAAAGAGCGCTTCTGCTGGCATGCTTATGGGCCTGCAGCCGTGAGACAGGCGCTTCTTCACCCTGGGAAAGTACCCTCTTCGGACCCCAAGGGTGGGTAACCTGGCTTGGTCGGTCTGCCGCTGACACAACCCTCTTTCCAGGTATAGCTCCTTATTACGCTGATAGCCTGGGGTGGGTCTATCTCTACAGCGAAGAAGAAGGGACCAAGTTCTGGGTGGAAGTGTACAGAGGCCAAGGGCCAAGCGTCCAAACCCTTAGCTTGACGTGGGAAAGTACAGACTTTCGGCAGCTTACCGAGCGGTACGTACAACTGCGGCGGCTTTTAGAGCGGCGATATGGCCCTTCGCGGGGGGTGGTAGGGCGTCAGTACTGGAGCCTTGACACCCTTGAAGCCTACCTGGTCCTTAGCCCGGAGCGCCGTTACTTGCAGGTTCACTTTGTGCGCAGATAGCGAACTTTGCCCGGTGAAAATCTACACCCGTACAGGCGATCAAGGCGAGACAGGCCTCTTAGGAGGGGGGCGCGTCTCCAAGGCAGACTTGCGCATTGAGGCCTATGGTACGCTGGATGAGCTGAATGCCGTCTTGGGGCTGCTGGCGCAGGAAGTTTCGCCGCAGGACGAGCCGGCCATCCGACGCATCCAGACCCAGCTTTTTGTGATGGGTTCGCATCTGGCGGCAGGCCGCACCGACAAGCCGGTTCCTTTGCCTCCTTTTTCAGAGGAGGAGATTAGCTGGCTTGAAGCGGACATAGACCGGAGGCAGGCCGAAGTGCCTCCTATGCGGTACTTTATTCTGCCGGGGAGCTGTCGCGCCGAAGCTTATGCGCACTTGGCCCGCACCGTGTGCCGGCGAGCTGAGCGGCGCCTCGTGGCCCTTCATGCGCAGGAGCCCGTTCCTTCCCTTTTTCTCTCCTACCTCAACCGCTTGAGCGACTGGCTCTTCGTGCTGGGGCGCCACCTGTCTCACCGGCTGGGCGCCACTGAGATCCCCTGGCAGCCCGAAAAACCCCGCTGAGATTTTCCAAATCCTAAGTTTAGTCCGCTCGTCTAGGTTTTCGAACCACTCGTGCGCACTTTTGCGCAAGTGAGGTAGCCTACCGCTACCTGTCAGCCGCTCCCTCTTGCAACCTATGGGGCATTTTTGACGTATCTTTGTTGTGTCTATGAGATATGCGCTTCTTGACAGGAGCAGCCTTGCTCTCTCTGCTTTGGGCTCAGACGATTGGAACGAGCGAACCCACCCTTTTGGTGTGCGGTACGCCTGGGACGGTATCCGTGACGATAAGCAACACCACCCCCAACCCTATGACGGGGGTGCAGCTTGCGGTGGCGATGCCTCCTGGGGTGCTTTACCAGGTGGGCACCGTAAGCGCTCCAGCGACAGAGGTATCTGTTAGTCCGCCCAATCAGCCGGTATTTGGACTGCCGGACTTAGCGCCTACCCAGTCTGTAACCTTCACTTTTGCGGTACAGGCCGGCTGCGATGTGCTGGCTTTCTTAGCTGACCCTGACAACGAAGTCAAGAACACCTATACCCTCACTTGGAGTGGGGGCGGTTCGTACACCTACACACCTGGGTATGAGTATACGATCCAGCAGCCTCTCCTGCAGTATGCCAGCATCGTCAACCAGACCTACACCGCTCCGAGTGCGCCGGCCACTTTTACGCGCACCTTTACCGTTACCAACGCAGGGGATGGACGGCTGGCGCTTTTCCGCCACACCGAAACCAGCGGTAGTGGACTTCTCATCACCGGCAGTACTGGCGGTACGGTGATTAGCGGGGGCCCTCACGCGCTTACGCTGGAGTTTACGGGCGCTCACTTCACGGCGGTGGGAAACAACGACGCCTACTTGGACCCCGGGGAAAGCATCTCTTTCACGGTGAGCTATGAGATCACCAGCTGTTCGGATTTGGGCTCCTCTTTTGCGCTCACTTGGGGCTGTAATAGCCAGACTTGTCAGACGGTGAACGAAACGGGTGGAGCTACGGTATCAGCCAGTGGGCTAGTACCCAATTTGGTCACAAGCGGCTATACCCCCAATGGGAATGTAGTGCTGATTACCCAGGAAAGCAGCTGTTACCAAGATGCGCCGGGGGCTGCAAGCCGTGTACGCCTCCGCTTAGCCAACGCAGGTACGGGAGCCGCCTACAGCGTCACGTTGGCTATTTTCATCTCTGACTACCCCTCTGATGTGTATCGCTCCTACATGCCAGCTCGGATAGATACGCATTCCCTGGTGGTGCGGATAGGGTCTACTGTCCAGCCCCGCATCATCACAAGCTCCTTAGCAGGCGATCCCACACCCTGCTTTACGGCGCCCGATCCGGTCAAGTACCTCACCCTCTATGTGCCCCAAGTGCCAGCCGGCGAAACCTTATACGTGGAGTTTGACCATTACCTATGCGGGCTGGAAGCGTGCCATGGCGTCACCCGTCCCAACATTCGCAGCATAGGGTGGAACCTCTCCTACAAAAACGCTTGCAACGACTCCTATACGGCCTCTGGCGGCTCTAACTACCGCACGCAATTCAACGCTTCGCTTACGAATACCCATCCAGGCACGGTTTCCGATGGGCAAGCCTTCAATGTATGTGTATCTTTGGGAGAAGAGCCAGGGAATTACACAGAGTACTTTGTAGGGAACTACGTCAACTCCGGTGGAGCTCCTTCCTCTACAGGCTATTACTTTATGTGGGTTTTTCAGCTGCCGCCGGGGGTGCTGTACACGGGCGGGCCTATTCAATGGGTGGGCACCCAGTGGAACGACCCGACCATTACGCTCACTTGGCCTGCCGATAATGTGATTGTCTCCGGTTCTACGGTGACGGTCTATTTCACGCACCCGAACCGACCAGGGGGGTGGCAGACTTATTGGCCGACCGGCTCCTTCAAAAACTCGTATGTGTGCCTGCCTGTGCAGGTGGTGTGTGGTACAGGAGGGACAGCTCCTATCACTTCGGCGGTGTATTATAACCCGGACCCTTCCTGCAATCCTGCCCCTTTCTGCTATGGCATGCCGCAGAGCACCTCTATCAGCGTAAACTGTCCCGTGGCGTGCCCAGCGGGAATGGAATTCACGCACTTCAGTTTTGAGCGGGTCTCGTACGGCCTGCGGGACGATAACAACGATGGCGTACCCGATGCTAACACAGCCCCGAACCTTGCTCTGATACGCAAGGACCGCTTCATGGTCACGGACACAGGGCTGGCGGTTTTTGAAGGGGTGGTGCGCGGCGGCCCTTGGCAAGATGCCTGGGCTTGGATGGAGTTTGGTTCATGGGGCGACGTCTTCCGACGAGTGGAAGCTCAAGTGGAGGTGAAGCGGCCTGGGGTTGGCGTATGGCAAGGGGTAGTGCCTCTGTTAGAGGATCCTTTCTGCAGCGGGTGGCCGGATTGCATGCGGTTTGCGGTGGATTTGCGGGTCTCTACCCTGCAGGCGCAGGGTATTTTGCCGCCGGGTTTCACCTACCAGGACCAGGATACCGTGCGGGTGCGCATGCGGGTTTATTACCTTTACAACCCAGGTGGGTACCAAGGCCCCATGAACATCACGCCTTACTTGTACATCACGGCTAATCCTGCGCCGTTGGGGCCCCAACTGACTCCCCACGCGCCTGGAGATCGGCTCAGCTGCCGAAGCTGGAGCGCTACCGCTGAGCTCATTGGGTATTATTTCTACGCGACGGATCCTTTTCTGTACGATGTGAGCGGATGCGATACAGTGCTCGTAGGGCTGCGGCAGTACCTTAGCATAGGTCCTTGCTGCGCTAACTACTGTTCTGGCAACCTTTTCCCTTATGAGTATCGGCTTTGGGCTTTGCCGGCGCAGATCACGGTGACGCTACCGGCGGGGTGGCGCTACGTGCCGGGCAGCGGCTACCTGCATCACCAGCGCACCCAGGGCAATGCCACCGCCACTTCAGCTACCTGTGTGCCCCAAGAGACTACGCCGGGTACCGCAGAGCCCGTCGATCCCAACGCCAGTCCCCTGGTCTTCAACCTAAATTCCCTCTTCACGACGAATGGGGGATCGCTCGT
Organism: Bacteroidia bacterium; assembly: GCA_026003235.1. GTDB lineage: Bacteria > Bacteroidota > Bacteroidia > SpSt-205 > SpSt-205 > SpSt-205. The sequence continues at coordinate 162,516 of BPGW01000004.1, forward strand.
GGCCAGCGATGATGGGCTGTTTGGCCTGCTTCACTTCAAGATCGTGCCTTCCTGCGCTGCAGCTGTGGAGACCGAGGTTCCCTTGGCGTTACAGCATTCCAGTTTGCAGGTCGGCTAAATGAGGCTATCACCTCTCTCCGCCGCCTCCTGCTGGGCTGCGGCTCTTCTACCCGAGGGACCCCGTTTGGCTGTAGAAGCTATCGCTAACCCCCGTGGTCGCTACCCCAGAATCAAATCGAGTGGTACATCAAAGTCTCCAATACCTCCAACGTTTCCGATGCTCCAAATACCTTCCTGTTTTTCCAATCGCAGCATGGCAACCTCTCGGTGGTCAGTGTGACAGATGCGGTTACAAGCACGGTGATTGCGCCGGTGGGGGGATATTATCCCATAGGCACACTGGCCAAGGGGACGGATCGGTACTTTTATGTGCGGGCGCAGCTGGCCGGGTGTACCCCGCCCGACACGCTCTGGGCACGAGTGGGGTGGGATTGTGCCGGCTATCCGCCTTCGTTAGCCACGTATGCGTGTGTGAACAGCGCGCCGCGCGATACCCTTACCTATCTCTTAGGCACACCAGCTCTCACCATTGGCTCCACGGTAAGTCCTAACCCCTCAGAACTTTGTGACTCTTTAGAGGTGACCGTGACCGTGACCAATGCGGGTTCTGCGTACGCTTACCAGCCGCGGTTGTACTTTATCTTGCCGACGGGGGTGGTGTATGTAGCGGGGTCGGCCGAGGCTAATACAGGCAGTGGCTGGTATCCTATCGCTGATCCGTCGGTGTTCTTTGGGGTGTTGCGGTTCTGGGACCTGGCGGGGGTGGTGCCTGCCTGGAGCGGGGGCATGCCGCATACGGGGACGAACCAAGTGCAGATTCGCTTCCGTGTCACCCACCACCTGCAGTTACATAAGTGGCGCACAAATACGCTATTACGCCCTCTGGCGCAACCTGTGTAACCAGCCCCAATACCAGATTGCCGCTTCGCCCGTGGTGGCCCTCTCCAACGTGATTGTGCCCTACAACGCCAACATAACTGCACCTGATATAGAGGTGCGAGGCTGTACGCAAACCTATACGTATGCGGTCAGCATCACCAACCTGGGCACGGGTACCACCACTTCGTTTGACAGTGTGCGGGTTTCCATTCCTGCCGGGATCTATGTGACCGGCAGTACGGTGCCTGGCTCCAACTTTACCCCGCATGAGCCGGTGGTCACCAGCAGTGGCGGGTTTACGCTACTCACCTGGGGGCTTCAGGCGGGACACGGACCAGGGACAAACATGAGTTTTTCGTTCAGCTTCCAGGTAGACCCTTCGCTGCCCAGTGGGAGCTACCCGATTACGGTGCAGACGGTGATCAACGCCAGTCGGGCCTGTGGGGCTAGCACGTGCAACGTCTTTTATGCTACGGGTACGGCCAATGCGACGATGACGGTGGTGCGGCCATCGGGTCTTTGGACTGGCGAGGTGGACCGAGACTGGTTCAGGCCCTTCAATTGGGGCGATTGTCAGGTGCCTACCTGTGCTGTGGATGTGATCATCCCTGATACCATCAACGATCCGCTCATCGCAGGAGGTGTAGCTTCGTGTCGGGATATCACCATTCAAACCGGTGCGCTGCTGGAGATTGCTCCCAATGGGCAGATAGACATTTGCCGGCACTATACCCTTGAGGCGGGGGCCACCTTAGATGCTAAGCCGGGTTCGCATGGCCGTTTTGTAGGGGCGGTGGATCAAAACTACCGGCGACAGGGCACGGGCGACTGGTGGGATGTGACCATAGCCCAAGCGGTGCCGGGCCGGCGCCTAATCCTGCTGGATGACTTGGTTCTGGACGGCACGCTCACGCTCAACCTGGGCGTAATAGACGGCTTCTCGTTTGGGAAGGAAGTGTTTGCCCGCCGGGCCGCAGCCAATGCTGTGACGATAGGCAACCCCAACAGCTACGTATCGGGCATTTTGCGGCGCAACCTCAACACCTCGGCCGTAGATGGGTGGTACCACTTACCGGTAGGGGAGCTGCCCAGTGGCAAGGGATATCAGCTGGCTCAAGTGCTATTTGATGCAGCGCCGGGCTTTCCTCAGCTGGTGGCTCACTTTGAGCCTATCGCTCCTACGTCGTGCGTGACTTATACGGACTGTGGAGCGAATTATGGCATGTTGCCTAATTTGGACAATGGCTACTGGGTGATTGATCGGGCGGCAGGCACGGCTACGTCGTTCCACATTCGGGTCTATGCGCGTAACTACACCAATGCCAGTGGGGCTTCGTATGCGGTGGTCAAGCGGCCTACAGGCAGCGGTGTACCGTTTGATTTTTACGGCGTATGCGAAGGGGCACCCTACGATCAGGCCAGCCAGACGGGTCGCCTGCAGGTGCCGGACTTTTCGGAGTTTGCGGTGGCGCAAAGCCCCATGCCGTTGGCGGTGCGCTTCATTGAGGTGCGGGCGTATCCTCACACTCAACATGTGCAGGTGCTCTTTGTGGTGCGGCAAGATTGGGAGCTGGCGCTGCGGCACGAAGTGGAGCGAAGCTTAGATGGTCTCAGCTGGCAAAAGGTGGGTGAATTGCCTGCCGAAGCTGCCTGGAGTCGCGAAGGGGAGGTAGGCAGCTATCGCTGGATAGACAACGAGGTTCAGCCGGGCAAGCGGTATTTCTACCGAGTGCGGGCGGTAGAACGAACTGGCAGCAGCTACCTTTCTCCGGTGGTGGAAGCGGTCATTCCTCTACCAGGGGAGCTGTGGGTGCGGGTCTGGCCTAATCCCGCCAGCACCGAAGCCTGGGTAGAAGCTTCCGAACCAGGCCACACGGTGCGAGTGTGGGATATGCGAGGACAGTTGGTGTGGCAAGGCATAATGCAGACGGAGCGGCTGGCGCTGCCGGCGGCCTCGCTGGCCAGCGGGGTGTATGTGGTGGAAGTGGGTTCGGTGCGGGTGCGGTGGGTGAAAGAGTGACGGGCTTCGGAGCGACAAGCTTGCTAAGGGCTGGCGGCCTGAAAAGGGTTGCCAGCCCTTGGCTTTTTAGGGCTTTTCGTTGGGCTACTCCTTGCTGGGTAGCTTAGACGACTGCGTCTGAAGGGGAGACATATCCAGCCAGTTGGGCCCCACTTTGACTTCTACTTCCACGGGCACTTGGTGCGGAAGGGGGAGGGCTCCTTCCATCTCTTGCACGATGAGCGGGGCCACTTCCTCCACCACCGAAGCTGGCATCTCCCACACCAGCTCGTCATGGATTTGGAGGAGGAGGTGGGCTTGAGGGGTGAGTTTTTCAGCTAAGCGAATCATGGCCAGCTTAATCATGTCGGCTGCCGTGCCCTGAATAGGCGTGTTGATGGCGAGCCGTTCGGCTTCGGCGCGTTGGGCTTTGTTCTGGGAGTGAATATGAGGGATGTAGCGGCGCCGGCCTAAGAGGGTTTCGGCGTAGCCGGTTTCGCGAACCCGGGCGATTTGTTTTTCAATGTAGGCTTTGATGCCGGGGTATCGGTGGAAGTACTGATCGATCAGCTGTTGGGCTTCGGTGCGGGAAAGGCCTCCTCCCAGCCGCTGTACCAAGCCATGCGCCGTGATGCCGTACAAGATGCCGAAATTGACGGTTTTAGCGATGCGCCGCATTTCAGGGGTTACGTCGTGGGTGCCGAAGAGGCGCTGGGCGGTGGCGGTGTGGATGTCGCGTCCGGCTCGGAAGTCTTCCAGGAGTTGGGGGTCTCCACTTAGGGCGGCGGCGATGCGCAGCTCAATCTGCGAGTAGTCCGCCGAGAGCAGGACCCATCCAGGCTGGCCGGCTACGAAGGCTCGGCGAAAGGCCTTTCCTTGTTCGGTGCGGATGGGGATGTTTTGGAGGTTGGGGTTTTGGGAGCTAAGGCGGCCTGTCGCAGCCACCGCTTGCTGGAAAACGGTGTGGATGCGTCCCGTTTTGGGGTGAATGCTGCGCAGCAGCCCTTCTCCATAGGTGTAGCGCAGTTTGTACAGCTCCCGGTACCGAAGCAGGGTTTCTATAAGGGGGTGTAGGTGGGCTAAGGCTTGAAGGGCTTCCTCGTCGGTGGCGGGCTGGCCGGTGGGCGTCTTGCGCTGAACCGGCAGCCCTAACTCGCCAAATAAAAGTTCGGCCAGCTGCTTGGGCGAGTTGAGGTTGAAGGGCTTGCCAGCCAGCTGGTGGGCTTCTTTTTCCAGCTTTTTCCAGCTCCTCCTCAAAGTGCGCATTGAGGGTATGAAGGTAGGGGGCATCTACCCGAATGCCTCGCTCTTCCATGGAAGCAAGGCAGCGCAGAAGAGGCAGTTCCACTGAAGCGTAGAGGGTGTAGAGGTCTTTTTCGTGGAGGCTCTTTTCCAGGCGGGGTGCCAACCGCAAAGCCAACTCTGCGTCTTGGCAGGCATAGGCGGCGAGCCGCTCCAGGGGCACAGCTCGGATGTCTTTGGTTTTGAGCCCGGCAAAGAGGTCAGCGTAGTTATGGGCCTTTTGGAGGCCAAGTTCGCGGTGGGCTACATCGTTGAGGTTGTGGGGCCTTTCGGGATCTAAGAGATAGTCAGCCAGCAGCGTGTCAAAGAAGGGGCCTTGGAGGGAGAGGCCATGCGCTTCAAGCACCACGAGGTCGTATTTGAGGTTATGGGCGATTTTTCTTCGGGGGCTTTCGGCCCAGGGGCGTAGGGCTTCTCTCCACGCAGGCCAAGTGGTGGGGGTGATGGGGCAAAAAAACAGCTTGGCCGGGCTCGGCGCAGAGGGCTAACCCCACCAATTCGGCGTGCATGGGATGGAGGTGGGTGGTTTCGGTGTCAAAGGCCACGGGCGCTTCAGGCGGTAGGCTCCGCAAGTAAGCGCTTAGCTCTTCGGGCTTCTCTATTAGGCGGTAGGAAGAGACGCTTACAGAAGGGGAGGGTTGGGGGTCGGCGTTCCATAGTTTTTGGAGCCGTTCTCGGAGGCGGCGAAATTCCAGCTTTTCAAGGAGGGGGAGGAGGGTTTCCCAGTCTGGGGGCTGCACGGCGAAAAGGCTGGGCAGGAAACGGTGGCTTTCTGGATGGGGACGGCTGGGCTTATCGGCGGAAGGAAGGAGCCGAGCCAAAGCGTAGGTGGCCCAGGCCAGGTCTCGCCCTGCTTCCAGCTTCTGGGCCAGGTTTTTGGGGAGGAGAGCAAGGTTTTGGTAAATAGCTTCCAAAGAGCCGTATTTTTGCAAGAGTTGTACGGCGGTTTTTTCGCCAATCCCTTTGACGCCGGGGAGGTTATCGCTGCTGTCGCCTACCAAGGCGAGGTAATCGGGGATTTGGTGGGGCTCTACGCCAAACTTGGCTTTGACGCCGGCGGGGTCTAACTTTTCTGCGGGGGCTTTGCCGCGGGCTGGACGATACAGGTGAATCTTTTCTGAGACGAGCTGGGCAAGGTCTTTGTCGGCGGAGACGATCCAGACTCGTTCGGTCTCGGGGTGGGCGGCGGCCTGTAAGGCCCAACCTGCTAAGAGGTCATCGGCTTCGTAGCCAGGCACTTCCGCTTGGTAGAGGTGGAGGGCCTGCGCAAGCTGGCGTACATAGGGCAGGCTTTCCAGAAGCTCTTCAGGGGGCTCGCTGCGGTGGGCCTTGTAACCGGCCAGCTCCTCATGCCGAAAGGTCGGCTCCGCGCTATCCCAAGCAAGCCCCCAATGGGTGGGCTTGAGCTCTTCGTACAGGTCCAAGAGGGTGGAGAGAAACCCGAAGGGAGCCGCGGTGGGAATCCCTTGGCTGGTGCGCAGCGGCCGGTCCGCAAAAGCAAAGTAAGCCCGATACGCCAAACCCATCCCATCCAGCAGTACCACCTGCATGCCCTAAAGGTACTACCCAACGCTGCAGTTTTGTTTTTTAGAGAGATGCCTTACGACGGCATGCAGGATTTTGTCAAGACCCTGGAGAGGGTAGGGGAGCTCAAGCGGGTCACGGTGCCCGTCTCGCCCACGTTGGAAATCACCGAGATCACCGACCGCGTGGTCAAGGCAGGAGGGCCTGCTTTGCTTTTTGAGAACACGGGAACCGAATTTCCGGTCCTTATAGGGGCTTACGCTTCGGCCCGGAGGATGGCCTTGGCGCTTGGCGTGGAGAAGATAGAGGAGGTGGCAGAACGGATCCTGGGCCTTTTTCGGCAGCTTACAGGTCCCAAAAGCTCAGTGTGGGAGAAGCTGGCTCTTTTACCGAAGCTGGGCCAGGTGGCCAGTTACTTGCCTAAGCGCTACCGAGGGGGGCGGGCCCCTTGTCAGGAGGTGGTCTGGACAGGCAAAGAAGCGCGCTTATCTCGGCTGCCGGTGCTCACTTGTTGGCCGGCCGATGGGGGGCCTTTCCTCACCCTCCCTATCGTCCACACCTACCATCCCCAGACCCGCCAGCGCAATGTAGGCATGTATCGGGTTCAGGTTTTTGATGACTATACGGCGGCGGTGCACTGGCAGCTTCACAAAGTGTCTCGTCGCCATTACGAAGCCTGGAAAGCTATAGGCCAGAAAATGCCTGTGGCCATAGCGCTGGGAGGAGACCCCGTCTACGCTTACGCAGCGACGGCTCCCCTGCCTGAAAACGTAGACGAGTACATCCTGGCAGGTTTTTTGCGCAAAAAAGCGGTGCAGCTCGTGCCGGCCATCACGCAGCCTATTGAGGTACCTGCCGATGCAGACATCGTCATTGAAGGGTATGTAGACCCGAGCGAACCCCTGGTGCTGGAGGGCCCCTTCGGTGACCATACTGGGTACTATTCGCTGCCCGACTACTACCCAGCCTTTCATGTCACAGCCATCACGCATCGGAGAAACGCCATCTATCCAGCTACCATTGTAGGCATCCCCCCTCAGGAGGACGCTTGGCTGGGCAAGGCCACCGAACGGATTTTCCTGGCTCCCCTGCGCCTGACTTTCCTGCCAGAGCTTCATGATATGGAGCTCCCCGTAGAGGGGGTCTTTCACAACCTGGCCATCGTTTCTATCCATAAAGAATACCCTGGCCAGGGCATGAAGACGATTCACACCCTTTGGGGAGCTGGCCAGCTTATGTTCACTAAGATGGCCCTGGTGGTGGATGCGGATGTGCGCCTTTCTGACTACTGGGAAGTGGCGAGGGTTCTGGCGCAGCATGTGGACCTGCGCACGGATCTGGTTTTCAGCCAGGGGCCTATAGATGTGCTGGATCACGCTTGTAGCCAGATGGGCTTTGGGGGTAAGCTGGGCTTGGATGGCACCCGCAAGCTGCCAGCCGAACGGCTGGAACCCCCTCTGGCGTATCCCCCACCTGAAGAGGCCCTCCTGCGCCTTGAGGTTCTCCAGCGCGACTTTCCCGAACTGCAAGAAGTCAACCTCCGGCTGATAGAAGCGGGCATACCGGTGTGGATAGGGCGGTTTCGTAAGAGCTTGCCCCGCCACGGCCTTCAGCTGGGGCAGCGTCTGGCGCAACACCCCGCCTTCGCTGGAATCAAAGCGATCCTGCTCCTGGATGGCGAAATGCCTATTCAAGACCTGTCTGACGTCTTCTGGCGCTTTGCCAACAACACCGACATGCGGCGAGACTGCCGCCTGGTGGAAGATGCGGCAGGTCGGCCCCACCTCCTCCTGGATGCCAGCACCAAGACCCGCGAGCTGGATGGGTTCACGCGAGACTGGCCCAATGTGATCGTCATGTCCGACTCCATCATTGAGCTGGTGGATCGCCGCTGGCCAGAATATGGCATAGGTGCTTTTATTCCTTCTCCTTCTCGTAAGTACCGGTTGCTTGTCCAGGGCTCAGGGGCGGTAGCTTTTCATGCCCAGCCGAGGTCATAGCTTTGCAGACGGATGAAGCCGGTCTTCAACTCGGCCCAGATGCGCCGCGCCGATGAGATCATGCAGATTGAGTATGGGTATCTGGGTGTGCTGCTGATGGAGACGGCCGGGCGGAGGGCCGCACAGCTCATACGGCGGTTGTACCCTAATCAGCCGCGCTTCGTAGTGGTCGCTGGCGGGGGAAACAACGGCGGAGATGGGCTGGTGATTGCCCGGTATCTGCGCCGCTACGGGAAAGAGATTTTTATCCTGCTGACCCATGAGCCGGCTAAACTCAGTGCTCTTTCCCGCATTCAGTACGATATCCTGACCCGATTTGGTCTTTCGTGCCATGTGGTTTCTCCGGATGCCCTTCGTAAGCTGCAGGCTTTTTGTGAGGGGGAGCCGCGGCCGGTTCTCATAGACGCGTTGGTGGGAGTGGGGCTTACGCAGGCGCTGCGCCCCGCTCAAGCCAGCCTGCTGGAGTTTTTGCGCTCGCTGCACCTGCCTACCGTAGCGGTGGACCTGCCCTCGGGTTTGAGCGCGGATACGGGTGCGCTTATCAACGAACCTTTGCGCTGCGAACACACCCTTACCTTCCAAGTACCTAAGATTTGTCATTTGGTCTCGCCTGCGGCGCTCTACTGCGGGCGCGTGCATGTGGTGGATATTGGGATATACCCGGAGGTGCTGGATCGGATTGGAGCCCGTACTTTTTGGGTGGTACGCCGAAGTCTAAGGGGATTTTGGCCTCCCCGGCCCCCGGATGCCCATAAAGGCACTTTTGGGCATGTTCTCATTGTAGGAGGGTCTCGCGGCAAAGGGGGAGCTCCGGCTCTGGCTACCGTAGCGGCTTTGCGCGTAGGGGCAGGGCTGGCTACCGCCATGATTCCAGGTTCGGCTTTGCCGGCGTTTCATCGGCGCACCTTGAGCGGGATGAGCTTGCCCTATGGAGACCTCCAGGTGGCTTACCTCAATGAAGCTGCGGCGTTGTGGGGCCTGCGTTACTTGGAAGGCAAAACCGCGGTGGCTGTAGGCCCTGGCTTGGGCCATACCCCCGAAACGGCGGCCTTCCTGCGGGAATGGCTGCCGGCCCTCCAAGTGCCTTGCGTGATGGATGCCGATGCCCTGAACTTTCTCGCTGAGAATGAACCCCTTCGTGCCCGCATCAAAGCCCCTCTTATCTTGACTCCCCATCCGAAAGAAGCGGCTCGCCTTCTTAGCACTTCGGTGGAAGCTGTTCAAGCTCGCCGGCTGGAGTCTGCCCTCCGGTTGGCCCAGAAATGGCAAGCCCTTGTCCTGCTTAAGGGGGCTTACCCTATCGTGGCTACCCCTCGGGGCGAAGCGTATTTTTTCCGCATAGCCGAGCCTGCCCTGGCTACCGCTGGCACAGGGGATGTGCTTGCTGGCATGGTCGCTGGGTTCGTAGCGCAAGGGATAGAACCCCTACCTGCCCTGCTGCTGGGTGTGTATGTACATGGATTGGCGGCTCGGCTGGCTACCCATAAGCGCCACCCCGCCGCGCTCACAGCGGCTATCCTCCTGAAGTACCTCGGTCGTGCCCTTCACAAGCTCACCGCTTGAGGCTTACAGAGATTTGTGCGTGCCGTCACAGAAAGGGGGATTATGGGTGTGCTTACAGCCGCACAGCCATACTTTTTTAGGGGCTTCCAGAGTAAGCTTTACGGGGGGTAAAGCCTCGTCCGCGATGGCTTCCGTCACAGAAGGGTTGTTTCTGGCTGTAACCGCAAGCGCACCACCAGTAAGTGCCTGCTTCCAGCTCTATGGCGTAGGGGCCTTTTTGGGGGATATTCGGCGTGGGTTCCATGCCTCCAAAGTAAAGAAAATCAGTTGAGTAGAGCCTGGATGCGTTGGGACCAATGGCTCAGCAAGGCCTGGGCTTCGGTGGGGGTGGGGGGCTTCTACGATGAGGCGCAGGAGGGGCTCGGTGCCGGAAGGGCGTATGTGTACCCAACGATCTGGCCAGCGCAATTTGAGTCCGTCTTCCTGCGAGAGTAGGGCGCCGTCAGCCTGGCTTGCCAGCTCTTGGAAAAAGTTCGGTGGGAGAGGCTTTTCCAAGGGAAGACGGGCTTTGTAGAGGGTGTAAGTGGGGTACTTGTGGCGCAGGTGATGGGCATTGCCGCCGGCTTGGACTAGGGCGCTAAGGAAAAGCGCGATGCCGGCCAAAGCATCGCGGCCGTAGTGGAGGGCGGGCCAGATGACCCCGCCGTTGCCTTCTCCACCTATGACGGCGCCGACGGCTTTCATCTTTTGCACGACGTGGTATTCGCCTACGGGACTTTCGTAGAAGGGCACGCCGTGTTTTTGGGCCACCCACGCTACCGCTTGGGTGGTGGACTGGTTAGCTACGACCGGGCCTTTCTGACGATGCAGGACATAGTCAGCCACCACGACAAGCGTATACTCCTCGCTAAAGGGGGTTCCATCCGGCAAAAAGAAAGCCACCCGGTCTACGTCAGGGTCTACGGCGATGCCCAGGTGGGCTTTTTTTTCCTGGACGGCCTGGGCTAAGGCTGTGAGGTTTTCGGGTAGCGGTTCGGGTGGGTGGGCAAAGTGGCCGGTGGGTTCGCCGTTTAGGAGGTGGACTTTTTGTACGCCCAGGGCTTCCAGGAGTGCTGGCACGAAGAGAGCACCACCGCTGTTGATGCCATCTACCACGAGGCGCAGACCTGCCCTTGCGATGGCTTCTTTTTCAATCCAGGGGTGAGCTACGATGGAGCGAAGGTGATGCTGCATCAGGTGGGGGGCTTCCTGCACAGGGGCCGGGTGATCGGTGTGAGGAAAGTGCAGATGGGCGCGCAGCGTGCGGATTTCCTCTATGGCGCTAGGGGGCAAGAACGTTCCTTCTTCGTTTAGGAACTTGAGGGCATTCCAGCCGGCTGGGTTGTGCGAAGCGGTCAAGATGAGTCCGCCCTGAGCTTGGAGGAAGGGTATGCCCATAGCCAGCGTGGGCGTGGTGGTGAGGCCCGCATCCCAGACGGATACCCCCAGTGCGCGCAGTGTTTGGATTGCGAGAGGTCGTAGGACCCCGCCGCTGGGGCGAGCGTCTTGCCCTACGACGACGGTAGGGTGGTCGTGCCGCTCACGGAGCCACAGCCCCCAAGCGGCTACCCATTCCACCACATCTAAGGGGGTGAGGTTCTGGCCGACTGGGCCTTCTACCGTGCCCCGAATGCCAGAAGCCGAGATAACCAGAGCCACGCCCCCGAAGATAGGGCAGATTGCGTAGTTTTGGACTGTGCGCCGATTTCGTACTCTTCTTCTGGTTGGGATTCTGGCAGCGCTGGTGGTGTATGGGCTGCTTAGACCCGCGGTATGCGATGAGGGGGTGCATCTGGGGCCTTTGCGTTATGCGGAGGTAGGGCCTGTGCCTACAGCCCCAGCGACGCTCGTGGGCTTCCAACCTTACCTGGAGCCGGTGGACTATCGCTGTGAGCGCAGCTTTGCAGCGAAGATAGAGGCTTATTTAGACAGCGCGCGAGCGCGGGGCTACCTTCGTCCGGGCAGCGTAGCGGTCTTTCCTGAGTATATCGGGACGTGGTTGGTGCTGATGCGGGAGCCGGGCATAGGGCTTCGGTGGGCTTCTACCCTGGAAGGGGCGCTGACTTGGTTTGTGCTGCGGCATCCTTGGGCTTTCTGGAAGGCATATAAACAAGTGCGGGAAGCTGGGCTGGCTGATCCTTCGGCCGCGGCGGTTTTCCAGGTCAAAGCCGAGGCGATAGCCCAGGCTTACCATCGCACTTTTTCCCGGCTCAGTCGTCGGTATGGGGTTACCCTGGTGGCGGGTTCGGTGGTCCTGCCAGGAGCTCGCATTGAAAAGGACTCGCTGGTGGTTCAGGTCGGCGCACCTCTGGAGAATGTATCCGTGGTGTACGGTCCGGATGGTCGGCCTTTTCCTCGCCTTGTGCGCAAAGCTTTTCCCATTGCCACGGAATTGGCCTTCACCCGGCCGGGACGGGTAGAAGAACTACCCACCTTTGAGACGGCGGTAGGGCGCCTGGGCGTACTTATCTGTGCCGATAGCTGGTTTCCGCAAAGCTACCAGGCCTTGGGTAAAGTAGATATCTTGGTGGTGCCGTCGTATCTCATGGGGGATTCGTGCTGGGGGCTGCCATGGCGGGGCTATAGTGGGTGGCCGGCTCCCGCTGACGTGCGAAGCGATTCCCTTACAGAAGGGGAAGCGTGGCTCACTTATGCCATGGGAGGGCGCCTGCCCAAGTGGGATTCTACGGCGGTAGGACTGAATGTGTTTCTACGAGGCCGCTTTTGGGAGCTGGGAGCAGATGGAAGGGCTATTGCAGTCTGGCGAGGCCGTGCGCAGTCAGCCGAGGCGGATATTGTCGCGGTGGCGCTGACTACAGCTCCATAACCGTATTCTCACCCAGGTTGAGGGCACTCTCTCGCCCCACCAAAAACGAGTCTCCCCCAATAACCGACTCCCGCAAGAGCAAATTCCGCACCCGGCTGTAGGCTCCTATGATGCTATTCTGGATCACGGCATTCTGGATTTCTACCCCTTCTCCCAAGCTGACGTAGGGGCCGATAATGGTGCGATATAGCTTGCAGGAGGGCGGAACATACACCGGCGGGATCAGCACCGTATGAGGGTACTCGGTGGGAAGGGGTGGAGGGTTTTTGTCTAAGAGCATGCGATTGGCTTCAAGGAGGGCTTCTTTTCGTTCGCAGTCAAGCCAGTAACGCACCGGCAGCGCATAAATGGGGATGCCCTGTTGGACCATGCGGTCCAGCGCATCTGTCAGCTGGTACTCTCCATGTGAAGTCAGGCGGTGCTCAAGCAGGTAAGCGATAGCCTCAAAGAGGGCTAAAGTGTCCTGTATTTTGTACAACCCCACCAGGGCTTGGTTGCTGCGAGGGATGAGCGGTTTTTCCACTAGGCGCAGAACCTGGCCATTTTCTCCTACTTCTGCAATCCCGAAAGCGGAAGGTGTAGACACGGGGGCCACACCCACCAGCGTGTGGGGCGAGGAACGGATAGGCTCCCATTCCACTTGTAGGAGGGTGTCTCCAAGCACAATGAGCAGAGGTTCTCCGTGGGGGAAGTGGTCCTTTGTCAGGTAGATAGCGTGGGCCAGGCCTTGCCGAGGCTCCTGGAGGACAAAATGCAGCGTTACACGCCCTTCATAGGTGGAGAGAAGGTAAGAGCGCACTTTCTCGCTGAGGTACCCCAGTACGAAGATGAACTCCGAAAAGCCTGCCTGAATCAGGTCGTCTACGATGTGGCTGAGGAGGGGTTTGCCTGCTATGGGAATAAGCGGCTTAGGGTGGGTATAGGTGTGAGGGCGTAAGTGCATGCCTGCCCCAGCCACGGGTAGGACCACCTTCATGAAGCAGCAAAGGTAGAGGAGTTTCTTTACCGTTCGCCATTCCCCATTTGCCAATAGACCCCTCCCCACTTCATGAATGCACCAAGGAGGGGGGTATTTTCACAAGGCCCATACCGCTATGAGGCCGCCTGCCATGGCGATCTTGAGGGCTCGGCTTAGACGAGGGTAATCGCCCCACCGCACCCAAAGCAGGGGAAGAACCACGGCTACGCTGACCAGCAGGAGGTATCCCCAGGCCCATTTGTCCCAGAGTACGCCTTGCACAAGGAAAGGAAGCCCTGCCAGAACCAGCAAAAGTCCCCATACGCTGCGCAGGAGGCGATTCCAGGCTTGGGGGGGAGAGCTGGGTAGGGAGGGAGCGTACGCCGTACAAGCGGTCGCCGGGGAGGTCTTCGGCGTCTTTGACCAGCTCCCGAGCGAAGTTGAATACAATGGCCAGCGGGATAAGCCAATCGGCGGCGTAGGTGGTGGTTCGGGTCAGCAGCATCACTTCCCAAGGCACGAGGCCTGTGAGGGTGGCCACGAGGGCGTTGCCGGGCAGGCCGGTTTTCTTGCCCCAGCGCGCATACCAGGCCAGCGCTACCAGCGCCGCCAGGTGTAGGAGGCTGACCTTCCAGGGTAGTCCTACACACAAAAGCAGCGAAGCGGCCCATATCACGAGGGTAGCCGTAAGAAGTCGGCGCACCCCCACCAGGGCTACCCACCGAGCCCGGAGAGGGCGGTTGATGCGGTCTATAGCCCGATCGTACAGGGCATTGAGCCAGTAGCCGCCTGCCGCAATCCCCACGGTACTGAGAAGCATCTGAATCCAGCGTTCTGCGTACAGCGTTAGGGTTGGGGCTTCCCGCAGTAGAAGGCCGTAGGTGCAACCGCTTGTAAGGCCCATCAGCACAAGGTTCACGGGCCTAGCCAGAAAAATAAGCCCGTAGAGCAGCCGGCGCTGCCTCTTCAAGGGCGCCAGACCCGCCGACAAAAGCCCTGAGGAGAGCGCAGCAGCCATAAACCGGATGGAAGCTCAGAAACCCTCTCCACCCTCCCGACCTGGCGCCCATCCCAGCTCCACACCTCATAAGGGCCTGAAGAGGCTTCTGTCTCTGGAGGCGGCGTCAAGTTCGTACTGAAGCGGCTATTCCACTGGTAGAAGTGGTAGCGCAGGAACTGCTCTACATCAGCCATGTAAGGGGGGTTTACGCTGGTTTGGGTGCCATAAGGCACATGTCCCGCGCCTTGCCAGGTGAAGAGAGCATGGTACAGCCCCCGCTCGGCCGCTACGGAGTCTATGTTGTAGCCGCCTTCCACTTCCAGCGCAATGAAGGGGAGAAGCCCTTTCTTATAGGGGACTGTGTTGTCGCCGGTGCCATGCATGGCTACGACGGCAGGGACTTTGGCGGGGCTGATCCAGGCGGTTTTGAGCATGGCCCCCGATAGCGAGAAAACCGCCGCGAACCGGCTGCTGTAGCCGGGACTGCCCGACCGGCCCTCTATGCCTCCTTGAGAGCGGAGATAGGCGGTATCGGCCTGAGGCACCTGCGCCAGCTCTTCGGGAGAGGTTATATACGCAGCGTGTAGCGCAGTGAAGGCCCCTGCCGAAGACCCTCCCACATAAATGCGGCTGGTGTCTATACCGTAGGGGTTGTTCTGTTCGATGACCGACCGCTTGAGGAAGCGAACGAAAGCCTTCAGGTCGTGCACCGCCCGAATGCCGGCCTTGATCCACTCGGTGGCGGTCGGAAACGCCACACCTATGCGATAGTCTATCGTAGCGGTCACGTAGCCCCGCTTAGCGAAATAGCGGGCCAGGTGCGTTACATCGCTATCGTTTCGGGAGCCGGAGATGTACCCGCCTCCGAAAAGAAAGACCACCACAGGTCGCCTCGTCTCGGGGTCGTTTTCGGGTAGGTAGAGGTTGGCATAGAGGTTCTGAGGTGAGCCGTAGAGGTTCTGGGCCGTACCATACTGCACCGTCTCTACCCGAGCCGTGAAGAGGCTATCCCAGTATCGGCCACTCTGAGCCAAGGCCCAACTTAGCGCTAACCCGACATATCGCACCTTCCAAAGATACAAAGGATCGCTTATGGGAGGAGCTGAAATAGCTTGTCCATCATGGCGTGGAGGGGGGCAGGAAGGGCGAGGAAGTGTTTTTCGCGGTAGAGGTGGAGCGATAAACCGGTCTTTTTGGCTTCTATCCAGTCAGGCAGGAGCGTGAGGCGCCATAAGAGCGCTTCGGTGGGATGCTTCTCCAGGTGGTCGTTCCAGGCCTGCACTGACCGGCTGAGAACCTTTCCTTGGAGGCGGTGCTGGTAGAGCTGGCGCACCCATTTTCTGAGGAGGGGAGCGGAGGCGATCTTAGGCTCCAGATGCTTCAGTAGGCGCAAAAGAGCCTCCATACTCCTAATCAGCGGCCCCCACGCCCCAGCTTCGGCAGCGAGAACGACCAGCAGAAGTTCTCCTTGCAGGCGCAGGAAGGGGGTCAATGGAGCTTGGAGGAGCTGGGGTATCTCTTCCAGGGCTTTTGGAGGTATGGCCGGCGAGGTAGAGGAGTTGCGCCCACGTGAGCCCATTTTCATAGGTGTAGAGGGATTGCCGGCGCACCTGCCGGTCCAAAGCTTCCTTGTAGTAGGGGAGGAAGCTGGGTGGGGCGTACCGCAGCAAGGTGAGCAAAACCCTATTCAGGAGGACCGCCTGGTACTGTGGTGGGAGGGGTGGGGATAGCCCTTCCCATAGGGGTACCAGGGTCTCTATAGGCGAGCTGGCCATCAGGTGCACCAGCCAGGCGTTGAGGCGGGTAGGAACAGCGTTCGCAGGTAGCCGCTCGTACCATCGCAGGGCTTCCTCCAGGTCGGCTCGGGCTATGGCGTACAAGGCCCGGAGGTTAGCTTCCTGGGCGGCTTGATCCGGCTGGGCAGGTAGGGGTTTTTGCCAGCGAGGATGCCGTGCCAGCCGTGCCAATAGACGCTGCGCCGATCGCGTGTAAGAACCCCCATGTTCTCGCAAAAGCCGGTGAAAAAGCAGTTGGAGGCGTTGTGTCTCAAGGTTTTGTTGAAGCTTCTCAAGTTCTGTTTGCAACTTTTGGAGGGTCCAGGTGCTTTGGCGAAGCTTACCTTCGGCGATCTCCCATCGCAGCCGCTGGAAAAGAAATGAGAGCCTGTCCAGCGGCTCGGAGGGTAGGCGCTCCAAAAGGGCGAAGGCTTCTTCTTTCAGGCCGGCTTGGTAGTAGAGGGTAGCTCCTGTCAGCACCCACGCAGGTCGGGCCGGAGCCCGCAAAGGATGGTTGAGATGCCCACTCAGCCAAGCCCGCCGCCATATCCACCGTTCGGCGCGCTGGGCCAGTTCTTTCTCCGAGCCGGAGAGCACCTGTGGTACGCCCGTTTGGCGCAGACGAACCAGCAAGGCTTGCGTTTTGGGGCCCAGTTCTTGCTTGGCGGCCCAAAGGAGCGCTTCCCACGCTTCACCCGATAGCCGACGCAGGTAGGTTTGGAGCCTCCCCATAGTCCACCAAAAATAGCCCAAATCAGGCTCTGCAGGCCTACTTCCGATTCTCTCCCGGTCTACCAGACCCTCATCTGAAGCGCAGTTTGGGAGTTCGCGTTCCCGAACTTTGTACAGATATGAAAGCGCGTGCGATAATCACAGGATTGGGGGCGATAGCCCTCGTTTGGGCCAACGACCTACGCATCACGAATTTCTCGGTCAACCAAGCGGCCCAGACCGTGACTTTTAGCATTCAATGGAGCAATGCGTGGCGCCTTACCACCCCGCCTGGCAACTGGGATGCCGTGTGGGTATTTGTGAAGTTCCGGCCCTGTAATGCCTATACAGACCCTTGGACGCATGGTCAGATTAGCACCACGCTTGCGGACCATACGTTTCCTGCGCAGCTTGAGCCGGTGCTCTCGGACGGTAGCGCGGTGGGCATTGACCCTGCGCCTAACAACCTGGGCGTGATGCTCCGCCCTGCTGCGGCGGGCACTTACGCTACCCTGGGCCCGGTAACCGTCACCCTCAAGGTAACGAATATCCCCGCCACGGGCAGCTACGACTTCCGCATCTTCGGCATTGAGATGGTCTTCATCCCTCAGGGCAGTTATGTGCTGGGCACCTTGAATGGATGGTATAACTACGACGATGGAGCGGCCTACGCTTTCGACCAGAATGGAAACAACGACAACCCCCACGTTCCTTACAACATCACCTCCGAGAATTCGGTTGCCCTCAAATGGGCCGGCTCGGGCGCCACTTCTATAACGGTACCGGCGGCCTTTCCCAAAGGCTACAAGCCCTTCCATGTGATGAAGTACGAGATCTCCCAAGGCCAGTATGCGGCTTTCCTCAGTACCCTCCCTTCGGGGGCTGCCTCGCTGCGCTATCCGGGTAACTATAACAGCAATAGAAACCGCTTGGCGAGTAATGGAAGCTACCCCAACCAGTACTATTCGGACCGGGAAGACCGTACGCAAAACTATATCTCCTGGCATGATCTGGCGGCTTATTTGGACTGGGCTGCACTCCGACCGCTTACGGAGATGGAGTACGAGAAGATCTGTCGGGGTCCGCTCCCAGAAGTACGAGGGGAGTACGCCTGGGGCACGACGAATATCACTTTTGGGACGACCCTGAGCCTCACACCTGAAAACGGCACCGAGGTTTTCAGCGCGCCGGCCAACGCTAACTGCACTGGCTATCTTGGATGGGGTGTAAACTATACTGGAGGCGATGGCGGGCAGGGTCCTGTCCGGGTGGGGATTCACGCGAAGCCCGGCTCTCCTACCCGGGAAGCCAGCGGCGCCGCTTACTATGGCGTGCTTGACATGAGTGGGAATGTCTGGGAAATGGTGGTGATGGTCAGTGCGCCGGATGGTACGGTAGGAGCTCCTGCGTACGATGGCAAGTGGGGCGATGGGGTTTTAGACTGGACCACGGGCCAAGCCAATGAGACCACCTGGCCCCTCGGCAATCCAGGGGGCTTCGGTTTCCGAGGGGGTTCGTGGGGAGATGACTGGCGGTACCACCGGGTCTCTGGGCGATGGTGTTCTAGACCAGGTCATACTTGCGGGTGGACGCGCGATCCTAACGGTCGAGGTGGAGGTCAGGGGGGGCGAGGCGCTCGCTAACCGCGGCGACTTATGTGGGGTCGTGGGATTTTGGGCTGGGCTATAGGGGGCTCCCTTCTCCTTGTAGCCCAGCCCCCAGCTAACGACAACTGCACCAACGCCGCGTTTATTTCTTTTGGCAGCCCTCATAATCCCTATGCGGTAGGTACCTTCTACAGCGATACGGTAGATATCACGGCCGCGACCCTCCAGGCAGGGGAGTATATCCCTGCGGGCGTACCGAATGGGAAGACCGTCTGGTATCGGTTTTACCTGCCGACCACCCGTACGGTGCGCATCGTTTTGCGGCAGGTGGGCACCAGCATTGACCCCACGCACGTAGGGTGGACCCTCTATCGGACAAATAGCTGCTTGCCGGGCGCTGCCCAGCGCGTGGATCCCCCCATCGTCCTCATGGAGGGGTATACGCATGCCTGCCTAAAGCGGGGTTGGTACCTCGTCCAAGTAGGGGCCAACCTGGTAGCCAGCGGCCAGATTTTCTTAGAGCTTATCGTTTCATCACCCCAAATAGAGGCAGGGGCAGAGGCGTATTATGACCACATGGCTACCGCACAGAACTTGGGGCTGCTTTCTACCTCCTCCTCCAGTGTGCTGTTGAAGGATGTGACTTTTGACTATGCATGTCAGTCGGTAAGTGAGGGCGAGGTGATTTGTGACAACGATTCAAGTTGGAGCAAGAGCACCTGGCATGTGTTTCGTACGGATGGGCATGTGGACTGGGTGGGCATAGAGCTGAGCGAGGACCCTTGGAATAGCGGCAACCCCACGCCTCGGGAGTGGCGCCTTTTCGTGTACCAGGGGAATGCCCTGACGGATTCGGCCAGCGGCCTCACCCCCCTCGTGAGCTGTGTGCCTCTGGTGCAGAGCAGCGCGAGCGTCCCCTCTCGGTACGACTTTCTATGCCAGCTTCAGCCGAATACGTACTACACTATCCGAATTCTTGGGCGCACCGATTATGCCCATCGCGTCCGACTACGCCTCTATGAGCGAGGCAGCCAACCGAGCGTTTCTCCCAATCCCCTTACGATCCCCTCTACGCACAACTTAGGGACCTTAGCGTTTGGGCCGACATATACCGTAACTGATTACTGGAGCTGCGCTTCTCGCATCAGCTCCAACCTCTGCGGAAGTCTGGGTACAGCGGTCACGCCTGACGATACGATTGGGGATTTTGACTTAGCGTTGTACTACACCTTCACGCTGAGTGGAGCTGCGCATGTGCGGCTTTGGCATACTAACCCTTGGTGGTGGTACTACTGCATGGGCACGGTGCGGTTCCGGGTCTTTCAGGGGGTGCCGGCCGTGGATGGGTGTAATCTGACCCACCGAGCCACGGTGGATAACGATGGGTGGATTCAGTGTCTGGAAGCTGGAACGTATACGGTGCAGGTGTTGGCTCGGCTTAACCGTTCGGTGCTTTGGGGGACTTGCTGGGGCCCTTATTCGGCGCTGGGACTTCCGGTAAATCTCCACATAGCCTTGGGGTCTACGCCCCAGCAGCGGTTTGGTCTCCATGTGCGCCCTGACGAAGCCGACCTCATCAACGGTGGGACTCCCCTCACGCCTGGGGTGACTTACTACGCTACTTGGGATACGCTGGATTGTCGCACTACCGTGCTGCCCGCGGGAGATGTATGTGGCGGTGGAAACAATCGCGCCATCTATCGGATTATCCAAGTGGACCAGCCAGGTATCTTAGAGGTAGGCGGTGGGAACTGGTGGCGCTTTCGCTACCGCCTCTATAGGGGAGATGCGCGGGTAGAGCCTATCGTCGCTGGCCGCATTCAGAATCTTATTGACCAGATGGGATGCCAAGATCTGTACTGGCCCGCGAAAGTGTGCGTAACGCCAGGCTATTATACGCTGGTGAGCTTTGGGGATGATGGAGACATCGGAGAGCGAGATCGGCCTTGGGTGCGTCTGCATGTGTTTCCGCCAGGGGAAAGGCGATTTTATGATCCTTCTTCGCCGGTTTCACTGCCGGGGGACCCCGACCCGCGTCCCCGCGTAGAGCAGGTTGGCACGCTTGGAGGGTAGCACGAACTCCCTTACAGCTACTTGGACCCGAGTCACCTGTGACGACAATCCCCTTACGATTTTGGGCTACGCGCCTTGTGGCGGGGCCACCAAGCAGTTTTACTGGGAAGTGTACATCAGCGAGCCGAGCCTCGTGACTTTTTCGCCTCAATATGATTATGTCGCCTGGCCGGAGTTAGGGGTGGCCGGCTGGCGGACTTTTCGGGGAAGGATTAGTGACGGTTCCCTTACTGCGCTTGAGCGGGATTGTCACGGAGGGTTTACTGCCTGTATGAGCCCAGGGTGGTACACTTTTGTGGTGTATGCGTATGGGGGCACCTACAGCTCTCCCAGCTACAGCAGCGGGCGGGGCGGGGCTATCGGAAATCGCATCTGGTTTACAATTAGCCGGGACCCTCGCTCTCAGAAGTATGGCACTTTTGCTACGGCAGACCGGCCAGGCAATCTGGATTGGGTTCCCCACTATGTCTATGCCCCTAATCAGCACCGTAGCTATACCCTGGACTGGGAGTTTTGGCCTTGCTCGAACAATCTTCCTTTTCCGGCGGGCGTTACTCCTTGCGGAGCGGGGCAAAATCGCGTGAGTTATCGGGTTTTTTCTGTGACGCGCCCCAGCTACCTGGTCATTTATCAGAGTGGGTGCTATGCCAGTTCCCGCCTGTATCAGGGGGATATTACGGCGCTTACGCCGCCCTTTACGGTGGTGCATGAGTGTTTTTCAGGAACGGGGCGGGTTTGCTGGGTGCCGCCAGGCACCTATACGCTGGTCACGTTTGCGGGGGATGGATGCATAGGCCAGACCTATACGCCTACGATTTATGTAGATTCTGTGGGCTATTCCCTGCACAACTATGCTGCGCTGGCGTATGATTTTGGGGCTTTACCTGCGGACAATACCGAGTATCGCACAAGGCCGGGGGATCCTCTGGGGCCGTATGGGCGGCCGGGTAGCACGGACTGGATTTTCTGTACCACGGACGCTTTTGCCTCCGATCCCGTCAACAACTGTCCGGTAGGGGGGTGTGAATACCGATCCGCCTTCGGATAATCCCCCGACGGTGCTCCCTGACCGGCGTCGTAACCTGTGGTACACTTTCGTAGCGGGGGGCAATGTACGGGTGCACGTGAGCGTGTATCCGCAGACGCCGGGTACAGGCTGGCAACCCGCTTTCGCCGTATACGAGAGCGACGACCCCCCAGGTGCTTTTCCTGGAAGCGTAGACTCTACCGTAGCCAGTGGCCTGACTCTGATGGCTTCGTCTCAGGGGTGGTGGTGGTGCTGTGACCAGTACCAAACGATTAGCTTCCAGCGAGATGGCTGTAAGCCCCCTAAACGATATTATGTGGTAGTCTATCGGAACACCTGCGGCAAGGAGCCCAACATTCAAGTAGAGGTGGGGGTACGGCTGGAGCCCCTGCCGGGCGGCGGAGTCAACTATGACCACTACTCCGAAGCCAATGTGATTACGGGCAACCCTACCCTTCAGTGCGACCAGCCTTATACATGGACGGCCTTGCCCGCGGGCACTTACACGGGCTGTCAAGGAGACCTCACCTGCGCCACGAAAGACCCCACGGATCAGAACACGTGCGGTAATCGCACTATCTGGTATGCCTTTGAGTCGGCTATTACAGGGTACATCTATCTCAACTACGATCGGCCGGGTGCTTCGCCGCCGGACAATTTCCGGTATAACCCCGATGATATTCAGCTGTATTACCAGGTGGTGCCGGGAGACTCCTCCAGCACAGGGCTGGTACGAGTGCCTCTTACAGCTGTATGGGCTACGCACCCCGACTTAGGCTATCGGTATTGGGGGCGAGGGTGTATCCGTCCTGGCCGGTACTACTTGATGTTGACCGGCTGTAACCATCTGGGGCTGGTGGTCCCGCGCATTTGGCTGCAAGAGCACATCGGAGACCATTGCTACGACTCGCTCACCATCAGCGTAAGTGCGGCAGGTGGACCCTACTCGGCTAATCTCTTCATTGACTGCTTCACGATAGGGGAAGGGGCAGGAGAACAGGACACAATCATGGCCTGCTTCGGTACGCCCGTGGGTAAGAAATCCGCCTGGGTGCTTGTACAGAACCTCACCCCCGACACCATGGACTTTGATGTGCAGATCGTGGAGAACACCACAGCGCTTGGTAGCCAGGTGTTGTATCGGGTGCTAACAGGGAACTGCTTGACCATGAACCAGGAAGAATGCGTGGCCGAAGGCACCTACGTAACCCTGCACCTGAAATGCCGCCCACCCTTCAAGAGCTTTTGGATTCAGATTGTCATGCCCGATTGGGCGACGGGGGATATCACCGTAAATGTCACCGCTAATCCTATTACGCAGACTTGTATTCCTCCTGATCCGGAGCGCCCCCGAGCTAACTTTGACTTTATAGGCACCTGTTTAGGCCAGACTACGCAGTTCTTGAATTATTCTTCTGTGGGTCCGGGTATCTCGTACTACTGGAACTTTGGGGATGGGGCTACTTCTACCCTCTTTCAGCCGCAACACACCTATGCAGCGGCCGATACCTACCTGGTGTGCTTAGGGGTCGGCAACGGGAGCCAATCAGATACCGCCTGCCGCTGGGTTATCATTTATCCTAATCCGGGGGTGAGTGTGGGGATGTCCCCTACCTCGCCTGTAAACTTGGGGGTACCGATTACTTTCTCGCCGACTTATGTGGATACCGTGGTCGGTACAGGCCCTACGATATACTGGAACTTCTGCGCAGGCGGGGGAAGTTGTGGGGCTTCGCAGGTGGATTACATTGGGCCGGTGCCGCCCCCTGTATGGTATACCATCCCAGGTCCTAAGCGGGTCTGTGTGACGGTCGTGAATGGAACGGGGTGCGATAGCACCTTCTGTATAGATTTTGAGGTCATCTGGCCGCCTCGTCCCGGAGGGCCGTACGATGGCGCAGCGACAGCTTATGTAACAAGCACCTGCCCTCGGCCTGCCTATGCGGGGGGGCCGTATGATGGGGCAGCTACGCAGGTTCTTTCAGCTGGATGCGCGCTGCCGTATGCGGGCGGGCCGTACGATGGCGCCAGTGGTGAGGTAGTCTTAGCGAGCTGTGCGGTGGCGGTGTATCCGGGTGGGCCGTACGATGGGGCAGCTACGCAGGTGTGCTGGGTGGATGTGCGCTGCCGTATGCGGGTGGGCCGTACGATGGCGCCAGTGGTGAGGTAGTCTTAGCGAGTTGTGCGGTGGCGGTGTATCCGGTGGGCCGTACGATGGGGCAGCTACGCAGGTGGTGCTGGGTGGATGTGCGCTGCCGTACGTGGGTGGGCCGTACGATGGCGCCAGTGGTGATGTAGTCTTAGCGAGTTGTGCGGTGGCGGTGTATCCGGGTGGGCCGTACGATGGGGCAGCTACGGCTTTTTCTGGGGCGATCTGCTGGCCTATCACGGAGTACACCGGAGGACCTTACGATGGATCTGCTGTGGCTTCCCTCATCAACTGTCCTCCACCTATTCATCCGTATGCGGGTGGGCCGTACGACGGGGCCAGTGGTGAGGTAGTCTTAGCGAGTTGTGCGGTGGCGGTGTATCCGGGTGGGCCGTACGACGGGGCAGCCACACAGGTGGTGCTGGGTGGATGCACGCTGCCGTATGCGGGTGGGCCGTACGATGGCGCCAGTGGTGAGGTAGTCTTAGCGAGCTGTGCGGTGGCGGTGTATCCTGGCGGGCCGTACGACGGGGTAGCCACACAGGTGGTGCTGGGTGGATGCACGCTGCCGTATGCGGGTGGGCCGTACGATGGCGCCAGTGGTGAGGTAGTCTTAGCAAGTTGTGCGGTGGCGGTGTATCCTGGCGGCCCGTACGATGGGTCAGCTACACAGGTGGTGCTGGGTGGATGCACGTTGCCGTATGCGGGTGGGCCGTACGACGGGGCCAGTGGTGAGCTAGTCTTAGCGAGTTGTGCGGTGGCGGTGTATCCGGGTGGGCCATACGATGGGGCAGCTACGCAGGTGGTGCTGGGTGGGTGCCCCCTGCCCATTGCAGGAGGGCGTTATGATGGGTTTGCTACGGCTTACTGGGCTGCTTTTTCGGTGCGGGATACCGCGGTATGTGCCGGCTTGCCAGCCGCTCTCGTGGCGACTGCGCCTGCAAGCTGGTACGCCGTCCCATCAGGAGGGACCCCCGTCGCTACAGGAACGGCGACCTTAGCCATTCCTTCCCTTACCCAATCCCAGCTCTACTATGTGGAAAATGGCTGCGTCAGTAATCGCGTAGAAGTGGCCGCAATCGCTGTACCTCGCCTGAATGCTAACTACTCTATCAGCGCGGGCCCTTACTGCCCCGACCAACCTGTCACTTTCACCAATCAGACGCTCGTCTCCGGATCCAGTCAGCCCAGCTTTGGGACGCTCATTACGGGCTTCGGTACGCATGGAACGGTGCCCTCTGTGGGGCGGCTTACCTTCTCTTCGGTGCAAACGGCCAACTTCGCCTACCTAACTGATGGGACGCACCAGCAGTGGCAAGCCTGGACAGCTAACAACGCTAGTGCCAGCACCCAATGGGCTATGTGGAACTACCCTATCCCCCGCAGCGTCAACCGGATTGTCTTCTGGGCCTGCCAGACCTGCGCAAGCGCCGCTCAGCGCCTCCCTCTGCGCGCCCGCCTTTATTACAACGATGGCTCGGGCTGGAAGCTGGCGAAAGTCTTCCGCTTTACCCCTGGAACCTACCTGTATGATAGTGGGGTATTTACCGAGACTCAGGTGATTTTTGCCCAGTTGTGGAAGCTGGAGTTTGATGTGAATGCGGCGAATGCACCGGCCTTTGGGGAGTTTCAGGTCTACTCCAGTTCGCCGGTGATAGGCGGTTCTGTGCAGTGGAGCTGTGATGGCGGCAGCACCTGGGCAGCCGGCAACAGCGCCTCCTGCAGCTGGTCCAGCGCAGGCACGTACACGGTGATGCAGGTCGTGTCGGCACCGGGGGCCTGCCCGGATACCGAACAGGTTTCGCTTACGGTGGATCCCTGTGGGCCTTTGCCGGTGGTGCAGAGCGTCTTGACAGCTCGACCTGTCCCCCAAGCTCAGGTAGAATTGCGGTGGCAAGCTAATCTGCCTGCCCAGTACGCTATTCTCCAGCGGCGCAGCGATACAGGCTGGGTGGCGATCTACCGACATCAGGTGGCCGGCACGCAGTCTTTCGTGTGGGTAGATAGCTTCCCCAGCTTCAGTCAGCCTAACCTGTACCGGGTGGTGAGCGAACACGGGCTGAGGGCGCTCGTCTACAGCAATGTAGCCGAAGCACGTTTTGAGATGGAGACGGCCTCAGAAGAGTTCGTGCGGGCTTTTCCGAATCCCCTCCAGGCCCTTCTCACGGTGCAGTTTGGCTTGTCCCAAGAACGCGAGGTGGAGATCCTCATCTATGACATGAAGGGTTCCCAGGTAGCTTACCTGCGACCTACTCGGTATGCGGCAGGACTGCACGAGATAGTGCTCTATGCAGAGGGGTGGGCTACAGGGGTCTATACCCTCCAGTTTGTACGGGACGGTCAGACCAAGAGCCTGAAGCTGCTGAAGATGGTGCCTTGACAGGCCTAGGGCGGAGGCTGAGCGGCTGCGTACCGGGGTTGGGGGAAGAAGCGTTCGGGGGGTGGGGTGGTTTTTGGGGTGGTAGGGGAGAAAGCGGGGGGCCGGCGCCGCAGGCGCCGGCCCCCTAGCCTTTAGCCTCCGCCCAAAAAACCCTCTAACCCAGCCTCAAAGCACCACCTGCCTATTCACTGGCACGCTTCGCAGATCTCGCCTTCGCTCTCGGCATTCCATCGGCACACCGCCCCTGAAATAGAAGTAGGTGTTTCCCAACTACCTAATACTTCTGCCCGAGACACGGTGCTCTTCTCTATCGCCGAAGCCCCCAGCGTACGCAGGTAGTAGGTCGTCTTTAGCCCAGCATGCCAGGCGTAGCGGTACATGTGGCTCAGTTCTTTCATGTCGGGCTGTGCCAGGTAAAGGTTCAGCGATTGGGATTGGTCTATCCATTTTTGGCGGTGGGCCGCCGCGTCAATTATCCGCTTCCAGGAAAT
>BPGW01000005.1 GCA_026003235.1 Bacteroidia bacterium
GGGTCCGATTCTGAAAGCGCATCCCTTCGGAAAAGTACAGATGCTCCAGCACGGTGGCAATCAGGCGACTACGCACTTGGGCAGCGAAGGCAGCCCTTGATCCGGTGGGGAAAACCTCTACGATCCGGGAGGGGGGGGTAAGGCTACCCTGGGGGGCAGGCAGCGGCTGCTCGGCCCAGGCACGCGGGCTGGGATGAAGCCGCACCGTAAGCACCCCTTCTGGCTGAAACTCCAGCAGACCCGTGATTTCCTGCAGGGCATCTGCGCCCCACGCACTTACCTGCTGAGCCAGGCTTTCTTGCCCGCGAAGGTACCATACCTGAACCGCGCCCCGCTGAAGGGCTTCCCATCCTCGGGGAGGTCGCTCATACCGAGGGAATCCTTGGGCCCACACCAGACTTAGGACTATCCAGCTGACCTGCCGCACTACCCAAATAAACTAAATTTGCCCCATGTCACGATGGCTCGTGGTGGGCTTAGCTTGCCTTCTTCTATGGGCGCAGAAAAAAAAATCCTCTAAGGCTGACTCGGAAGCGGCTTCTTCCTCTCCTACCCCAGCCCAAAAGATGTATCTCCGAGCTGTGCAGTACGGGGATCCTCTCACGCAGATAGTGGCGCTGCACTGGCGCCTTGCTACCGAAGGAACTTCTTTTGGGCTTCGGGACACGCTGGCACAGGCGTACTTCCAGGGAGGGTTTTACCGGCAGGCGATAGCTGTGGCGGAAGAGCTTTTGCGAGAGCAGCCTCGCAACGCCGATTTGGCTGAGCTGCGCGCCCTGGCCTACTTCTACCTCCAGGATACCAAAAATGCCTTGGATGCCTACGAAAAACTGTACGAGATAACCCAGTCTCCCCTCCACTTGTATCAGGTTATCACGCTTCAATTCAACCTTCAACGATATGGAGAGTGCCACGCCAACATAGAGCGCCTGCTCTCCTCCCCTGAAGCTGAGCGTCTGACGGTGCGCATCTCTACCCAAGGCGGCGAGACGCAGGAAGTTCCCCTCAAAGCCGCCGCACTGAATGTACGAGGGGTGCTATACCGCATTCAAAAGGAGCCTGAAAAGGCCAAGGCCGCCTTTGAAGAGGCTCTGAAGATATTCCCCAGTTTTCTTCTGGCCAAAGGCAACTTGGAAGACTTGAGCCGAGAAGCTTCGGGATCAACAAAAAAGTGAAGCGCTTTTCTCCTCAAGCCTTTAGAAGGGCATGGGGAATCCTGCTCCTATGGCCGGGGATATTCCTCTACTATGCCCACTGGGACTACCTAAGCTGGCTGCCTGCATTCGGGCAAGCCGCTGTGGTTTTGGGGGTTAGTGCGGCGGTATGGGGCCTCTTATGTGGAGTCTATAAAAGCATAGAGAGAGGCAGCATCGTGTATATTGCAGGTTCTTTTTTAGCTTACCTTGCTATGATAATTTCCCCAAAGCTGCTTGCAAAAACTGCTCTGCATTCTTATCCATGGCTAGATGTAGTCGGCTTGGCTTGCGCTGTAGGAGTAGGAGTGGGGGTAGGAATATGGACAGCTTCCCGCCCTCTTCACACTGTTTTACTAAAGTTCTTTCACTTTTTTTCGGTAGGAATTTTTCTCTTGAACGCGATAGGTTGGCCTTTGTATAGAAAGATCAAGCACCACTCTAACACCGGGTGCGCTTATGTAAACTTTTCGCCTCCTCTACGGTCGGTCTACGTGCTCCTACTGGATGAGCACCCTTCACCTGGTGTGATGAGGCAAGTATTTCCCCAAGCGGACACTTTTCTTTTTAGACTCAGCCAGAAGGGGTTCTTTTATAGCGACTCGCTATGGGCAACTCCGGCTTCTACTTTGCATACCCTGGCTAAAGTCTACCAAGTGCCGATAGGAAGGGACCAAGACTCCATTACGGATTTTGGCCTTCTTCGGCATGCGGGTCTACTTTGGGCAGCCCAAAAAAAGGGATATGAGCTAAAAGGGCTTTGGCCCTATTATGGTCCCCTTCAACAGCTTCCCATCCAATGGGAAGGTAGCTGGTTGTTTTCTTCGGCCTTTGGTCATTTTCCTTGGACAGCCCCTATAGGTAGATGGATAAAACATCGTCATGATAAGGCCTTTGTAGCGGAGATGAAGAAGATAGCGGGTCATCTGCCCGACAAGCCCACCTTCTACCACCTGCATGTTTTTCTGACCCATGCTCCGTATTCAACGGGCACAGGAGGGGCATGGCAACCTCTTCTGGCGTATTCGCTGCAGGAGCGAGTGCGTAACGCAACTTCTTACTCTCATCAGGAGGTGCTTGCGTTTATAGATACCCTCTTAGCCACTTACCCGCAAGGCCCATCGTCCTGAGCCGGTGATCTTAGTTTTTTCGGACCATGGTTGGCATTTAGGTGAGCCAGAACGGCTTTCGGTGGCTGACTCCACGCTTAGGACTCGTCTCAGGCATCAGGCTTTTTTGGCTGCGTATTTGCCGGGCTGGGATTCGGCAGCGGCGCGGTCGGCCGTAGAAGCGGTGCACGATTACGAGGCACTTTCCAACCTGCTGCAACGAACGCTTGGAATCGCTGTTAGGAGTGTTACAAAGTCAGCTCAGGAGCTACCTTTGTCCTTATGTGGTTATATGTAGACCCAGGCCTGGGGGCGTTGGTGTTACAGGCCATCATAGCAGGGGCAGCGGCGGCATGGCTGCTCTTTCGCAAAAGTATCGCACGATTATTTTTCTGGAGGAAGCATAAAGACACAAGCCCTCAGAAAGAAACGTGAGCGGCTTAGAAGGCCGGGATCCCTGGGGGAGCGTCTTGCAGGTAGAGGGCAAATGGTATCGCTACTTCACGCCAGAGGGAGAGCGGTTTTATCGGGAGAGCTTACCCTTGCAAACTCGGCTGGCTGAGCAGGGCCTGTGGCTGTGGGCGGGTGAGCCAGCCGGGGGGCGGGTAGAGCTTCCGCCCCTGGCTTGCCTTACCTATCCGTGGGAGTGGGACTGGTTAGGCTGGCAAGAAGCGGCCCTTTCCACCTTGCGCATACAGAAAGAAGCGCTGAAAGCGGGGTGGATCCTTCGGGACGCTACTTCTCTCAATCTTACCCGCCACGAGGGGCATATGGTGTGGTTTGACCAGCTCTCGCTGGCGCCCTATCAGGCAGGCGAACCTTGGAAGGCGTATCCCGAGTTTGTGGCGACCTTTCTGGCCCCTCTCTTGCTGATGGCTTGGCGAGATCGACGCCTGGGTAAAGAGCTCCTTTTATACCCGCAAGGGCTGCCTTTAGACCTGGTGTATACGCTGCTGCCAAGCCTGCGCAAGTGGCACCCCACCGCCCTAATACACCTGCGCTTGACCAGGCAAGCGCCCTCAACAGGAGCCCGACCGAATAAAAAAGAATCTTCGCATCCTACCCTTTCTCCGCAGCGTCTTTTCGCCCTTATAGAGTCCTTGGAGGTGGATATCCAGGGGCTTAGCCCCCAATATGCCCGCTCTCCTTGGGAAGGATACCAAGATGTGGCCTGCCCTTATTCCGAGCGGGCGCGGGCCTATAAGCAGCAAACGGTGGCCACGTGGCTCGAACGCCTGGCTCCTCGCCGAGGCATGGACCTGGGGGCTCATGTGGGCACTTATACGCAGCTTCTCCTCCGTGTGGCCAAGGAAAAGGTCCTGGCTCTGGAGCAAGATGCTCAGGCTATTGACCAGCTTGCCTCTTCGCTTGCCGATGCTCGCTTGTATCCCATCTGGGCAGATATAGCTCATCCCTCCCCTCCTGTGCAGATCGGCGGTAGAACCCTGCCTGGCTTGCTTGAACGGCTTGAAAGCAGCGTAGAAGTCGTCCTGGCCCTGGCTTTGGTCCACCACCTAAGGCTGCGTTCTTTTCTCTCTTTTTCGGTGCAGGCCCATCGCTTTGCCCATTTTTTAGAACCCGGCGGCTATCTCCTCGTTGAGTACGTGCCTCCTACCGATCCCATGGTACGGCAGCTCCACAGCAGCCCCGAATCGTTCCCCGACTACTCAGAGGAAGGCTTCTTAGCCGCGATGGGAACTTACTTCTCGTTGGAGGCGGTAGAACACCTCCCTGAGTCTGAGCGGAGCCTTTATCTTTTTAGGAAGCAGTAAGGTGTTCAGGGTTTAGAGGCGGCGTAGCTCAAGGATACCCTTAGAGGCGAGGGTAAGGTGTTTGCGGCATCTTTTCCCGGAAAGCGAGCCAGGTGGTTTGCCAAGGGGGAGGCGGGGCAGGCCACGGTTCGCCGGTGTAGTAGTAGAGCGTGCCTTGAGGATCAAGGAGCCGTTCTGCCCAACGCAGCACTTGGGGTAGGGGGGCCACAGCTCGGCCTACCACGAAGGGGAATCGCGCTGTCAGGGTTTCGGCACGGCTCCACTGCACGCGGCAACGCGCCGAAAGGCCGAGCTCAGCTACCATGGCTGTGACAGCTTCCACTTTCTTACGGGTGCTATCCAGGAGGAGAAACCGGGTCTCAGGGTGCACAATCGCCAGCGGAATGCCTGGAAGTCCTCCTCCTGTGCCCAGGTCCAATACCTGGGCCCCTGCTGGAAAACGACGCCACAGCACCAGCAAGAGACTCGGCACAATATGGTGTTCCCATACCTGGCCTATGTCCCGCCGCGACACCAGATTGACCCGCTGGTTCCATTCCTGCAGGAGCTCGGCGTACCGACGAAGGCTTACAAGCTGCGCAGGCGTGACCAGGGGCTGGAGAGGCGCCGGCAGCTCATGCCAGGAACTGGGTTCGTAGGACATACGAGAGCACGCCCCCGTGC
The DNA here is from genome assembly GCA_026003235.1 of Bacteroidia bacterium. Lineage (GTDB taxonomy): Bacteria > Bacteroidota > Bacteroidia > SpSt-205 > SpSt-205 > SpSt-205. The sequence goes on from BPGW01000005.1 coordinate 4,738, forward strand.
TGGTAGTAAGCGATTTCTACTTCGGAACGCAGGAGGGCTCGAACCTGGAAGCGCTTCTCCGTCCCGGCCTGAGGGTCTACGGCCTGGACTGTGAGCACTTTGAGCGGACTAAGCCCCTCTGCAAGGCCGTGGATGTGGTAGATCTCTTTTCCAGTAAGCCCCAGGGTTTCGGTGTTTTCGCCGGGCATGAATTGAAGGGGCAAGATGCCCATGCCGACCAAATTGCTGCGGTGGATGCGTTCGTAGCTTTCTGCTATCACCGCGCGAATGCCCAGAAGGTTCGGACCTTTGGCTGCCCAATCTCGCGAAGAGCCGCTGCCGTACTCTTTACCAGCAAGCACTATAAGAGGGGTTCCCTCTTGTTGGTAGCGCAGGGCCGCTTCATATACGGTGAGGATTTCTCCCGTAGGATGGTGGACCGTCCAACCGCCTTCTCGGTCCACCAGCTTGTTGCGAAGGCGCACATTGGCGAAGGTGCCGCGGACCATGACTTCGTGGTTGCCCCGACGGGCCCCATATGAGTTGAATTCCTTGGGGTCTACCCCGTGCGCTATGAGGTACTGCCCGGCAGGCGACTGCGAAGGAATGGAACCTGCCGGCGAGATATGGTCCGTCGTGACGGAGTCTCCTAGCACCAACAGCACCCGGGCCCCTACAATATCTTGTAAGGGGGGCACCGCTTGGCTTACTTTATCAAAGAAGGGCGCTTTCCGAATGTAAGTAGAGCGAGGGTCCCACTGATAGAGTCCCCCACGGGGGGCTTCCAAGGCTTGCCATGCGGCTTCTCCGGCAAAAATATGGGCGTAGTTTTCCTGAAAGTCCTTCTCATCTATCACGCTCTCCATGAGCGTCTGCACCTCTTGCGGGGTAAACCAGATATCTCGTAAGTAGACGGGGTAGCCATCGGGATCGTACCCCAGCGGTTCCTGGTCAAAGTCTATGTCCACCCGTCCAGCCAAGGCATACGCTACGACAAGAGGCGGCGAAGCCAAAAAGTTCATGCGGACTTGAGGGTGGACCCTGGCTTCAAAGTTGCGGTTGCCGGAGAGCACGGCGGCCACAACCAACCCTTTTTCTTGGATGGCTTGAGAGACGGCGGGGGGCAGCGCTCCGCTGTTGCCGATGCAGGTGGTACAGCCATATCCCGCCACATGAAAGTGCAGGGCTTCTAAATAGGGCAGCAGGCCGGCTTTTTGCAGGTAGCGCGTCACGACTCGGGAGCCCGGGGCTAAGCTGGTTTTGACCCAAGGCTTAGGGCGTAGGCCCGCAGCCACCGCTTTTTTGGCTACGAGGCCCGCTGCCAGCATCACGGTGGGATTGGAGGTATTGGTGCAGCTGGTGATAGCGGCGATCACCACCGAACCATCCCCCAGCACATATTCGCTATCGCCTGTGGAAAGGTGAGCAAAGCCATTCTGAGGTAAATGCTCCCGAGTGAGGGTGAGAGGTTGGGGCAGGATGGGGTGCGGTTGGCGGTGAAAGGTGTTTTCCAAGGCAGCTTGGACGGTAGCCTTGACCCGGGAAAGGATTATTCGATCTTGCGGTCGCCGAGGCCCTGCAATAGACGGCTCTACCTCGTCCAGCGATAGCTTCACCACCTTGCTATAAACCGGCTTTTCTGCGGGGTCTCGCCACAGCCGGTTGACCTGCGCGTAGGTTCGGATGAGTTCTATTTGCTCGGTTGAGCGGCCGGTCAGACGCAGGTAGCGCAGCGTCTGCTCATCTATAGGGAAGTACGTGATGGTGCAGCCAAACTCAGGCGACATATTGGAGATGGTGGCCCGGTCGGGGACGGTAAGGCTATCCAATCCAGGGCCGTAGACTTCAACGAATTTATCTACCACCCCCACTTGGCGCAGCAGTTCGGTGATGGTGAGCACCAGGTCTGTGGCGGTGACGCCGGGGCGGAGGCGTCCTGTCAGTTCCAGGCCGATCACTTCCGGGCAAGGGAAGTAAAAAGGCTGGCCCAGCATCGCCGCTTCGGCTTCTATGCCCCCCACGCCCCAGCCTACCACCCCTATCCCGTTCACCATGGGGGTGTGCGAGTCTGTGCCTACCAGGGTGTCGGGAAACGCCCACCCTTCCCGAGCGGTGATGACCGTCGCTAAGTATTCTAAGTTCACTTGATGCACAATCCCCATGCCCGGCGGCACAATCCGAAAGCGGTCAAAAGCCTGTTGAGCCCATTTGAGAAACTGGTAACGCTCCCGGTTCTGCTGGTACTCCCGCTCAATGTTGCGCTGGAGGGCAAAGGCGTTTCCAAAAGAGTCTACTTGCACCGAGTGATCAATCACCAGGTCTACAGGGACGAGGGGATTGATGGCTTGGGGGTCTTTGCTGTGGGCGGCGACCGCTTCCCGCAGCGAAGCCAAATCTACTACCGCGGGCACGCCAGTAAAATCTTGCATCAGCACCCGTGCCGGAATAAACGCCACTTCGGCTTCGGGGGAAGGTTGGCCATCCCACCGGCGAAACGGCTCAATATGCTGGCTCGTTACCTTGTATTCGTCCAGGTTCCGCAGAACATTCTCCAAGAGAATCCGCAAGCTATACGGAAGGGCCGAAAGAGAGATACCCAAAGCTTCTGCGGCGGCAGGTAGGTCCACATAAGAGAGGGGGCCTAGGGTCTTTTTCCAGGCGTCCATGCCGCAAAGATAGGACGCTCAGGGGAGCTTCTTTCTGCTGCAACATTTGGCTGGACTCCTCGTATAGAGAGAGTGATATGCCAATCCTACGAAAACCTGAGCAGTTCCAGGCCAATGTCCTGGTGGTGCCGCTTTTTGCGGACCGTAGCACAGCGTTCCAGCGCGAGGTTCTCACCGCACGACAAGCGCTAAGGCAGGGCACCCTTCGGTTCTCGGAGTCGTCCACTGTGGAGAGGCTGATTGTGGAGATTACGGACAATGTGGTGGTGCTATTGCCTGAGCACGAAATTTTGGAAGGCGGGGGCCAGAATCGCACGCCAGCGGGCTCGTTCCTGCTTGGGCAGGGCAGGCATGATGTGCCCGTCTTTTGTGTGGAACGGAGGCGGTGGAACCCTGAGCCGGAACAAACTTTTCAGAACATGGCCTTTCAGTTACCCTTAGAAGTGCGTCGGGCTAAGCTTAGGGCCCATTTGAGCTTCCCTTCCTCCTACTGGCTCCGGCTCCTTTTTATCTTACGAGCAGCTACGGGAAGAGCTGATAAGGTTTCTGCGGTCGCGAGATTTTCGCAGAGCAGAAGAAGTAGCCGATTTTATCCTTGAGCACAGCATGGACTACCTGCGAAACCAGGGCATCCAAGACCTTCAGAGCCTACCCCGTTATTTGCCTGAGGTGCCTGATGCGTGGCTCCATGATGTGGCCGTCGTCCGCGGCGTTCGTATAGAACTGCAAGCAAGCGGGGATCGAGAGAATTTTATGGAGAGGGAGGAATCTGTCAGGAGATTAGCTCGCCAAGTGATGGGCTTTCTCCGAGACCTTGTAGGACAGCGTGAGCCTGCGGCTTCTCGGAGAGATGCTCAAACTCAAGTATGGGAGGCAGTCAGCCGAGTCCTGAGGGAAGGGGGTGTCCAGTCGCGTTCGGAAAATGTGGGCGACTTCTACAGAAAGAGAGAAGATAGGCTGCAGAGCACCCAAAAGCTGCTGAGACTTTTCCCTCCCCTGCCGGATCAATGTGGGGTAATGGTGTTTGTGGGGGGGCATCTGCGGGGCATTGAGTGGGTGTCTTCGCCGCAAGTATGGCGCTCTTACCATGAGGCCCTCCTGATGAGCTATTTTACTGACTCTTCGGCGCATCGGGAGCCGGTACCGATCGCTTGGCAAGAGGTGGACCACATCCTGGATGCTCTACAGCACCAGCTGGAGACGATTCCTGATGCGGGCGCTTCGGCGAGAGGGGGGATAGGCACTTCGCGCTATTTTCCTCTGGCCGCATCTAACCTTTTTAGCGGCGCAGGCGAAGCCCTCTTTTACGAAGGCCAACCTTATGCGGTATCGGTGCTGGCCTTGGAGTAACCTTACCTCAGGGTGGCGAGAGGGGGTCTCAAAGCCCCCTCTCCCCCTGGAGGCGGGCTTTCTCTGGAAAGGTAGGCCAGAAGCCTTGCAACATTTGACCGGAAGTATCCGTATATTTGTGCTAGTTATGCCCGGTCCGTGCCCTGCAAGAGAGGGGGGGAATGCTGGAGTAGGACCCTTCCAAGGGGTTGGGTGGGAGTCTTTCCGGGTGCGAGGGTGCTCGCCGGCCGTGCAACTTTGGTTAGGCGAGAGACGTATATATTGGGTAATGGCACCTCATCCAGGGTGTGGCTGGGCTATCTTGCGGCCGCCCCTACAACAGGCCGCCTCCCCTACTTTCTCTCCCTCCGTGCAACAAATCCCCCGCTTTGGCGTATATACAGGAGAAGGCCAGACATGCTGTATGGATGGAGGGTTATCTTTACCTTGGCAAGTAACGACACTGAAGAAGCAACCAAACTAAAGTACACATATGCGTAACAGAACGAACGTAAACTCGGTCGCCCGTGCATCTAGCCGGGCAAGATTTGAGCAGAAGTATGCAGGCACGAGCAGAAAGTCCGACAAAGAACACAAAAGTCAGCATCTTATGATGCCCAAACCCAAGATGTCAAAAGACGACTTTCTCGACTTGGTCAAAAGCAATGACCCGACTCACAGACAAAAGGTCAAAGGCTATCTGCAGAGTGATGACCCTGTGTTTTTGGGCCTATTCGCTGAGGTACTACTGAAAGAACTGCAGGGCTACTGCTTAAGTGAGCTGAAGAAAAGCTATCCTGGCCTTTCCAAAAAACGCCTTATGGATGAAAGTGAAGAGATTGCGCGCGAATTCCTTAGGAAGTACAACAGAATAAAGACTGGGTACGATCCTACCAAAGCATCCTTGTATAGCTACCTAATCGGCTGCGTAAAAAATCAATGGGCAGACTTTTTCCGCAGCGGACAGGGTGATCACATGTACTATTGCATCTCAGCCTCTTACCTTTATGAAAAACAGGCATCCAACGACTCTGATGAGTCCTATCTTGAGTTCCTCGATAAAAACTCCTTCAACAATGACCCAGAGGAGCTGAATAAGAAAATCGAGTCCATAGACGACCAAGGCCTGGAAGTGCTTGGCCACATGAAAAAGCTCTTTGACGGGTGGACAGAGGAGAAGAAGTACGCTTTCTCTGTGATGATTTCATCCGATCACGGTGATAAAGGTAAGGGCTATAAGGATGCTGTCAATATTTTCAACGGGGGCAAGGAAGGGACCTACCGAAGTTTAGCCAGCAGAGCATCCAAAGAAATTGAGAAATACCTCAAGCAGTACGTGGAGAAAAGGGGGCTCAACCGAAACCAAGTCGAGCCAGCAGTGCGTAGTTTTTTCCAGTATGTGAGGGGCTACTATAATGATCGCTACGCTATGCAGCGATGGGGGGCGCATAGGTAAGCCGAAGGCGGGAGTGGGAGCTTTCAGGCCATCCGGTTGTGAAAGGGCAAGGAGGGGTAGAGAGCTCCCACTCCCCTAAAGAAGCTCAAAGAGAAAGAGCCAAACCAACAAAAAGTTTTATGTCCAGCATCCAGGATCATAAGTTTAGGGTGCGCATGTGTGTGCACCCAGCCGTTGAACCGCAAAGGGCCCAGTCTCTTACGGTGATTCCTCTGGCCGCGGAAGCGGAGGCCCAAGTGGCCTTGCCAGCATTCCTATCTGCTCGGGATGCCCTCACGCAACAGAATCTACGCATCCGAGAAACCCAGACCCAGTCTTACTTAGAAGTGGAAGTGGTGGGAGACCTTCCTGTGCTCCTGCCTATGCATGAGGTGCTGGTAGGAGGCATCCAAAATCGGTTGCCTGTCTATCCCCTTCTCTTGGAGCAAGGTCGTTCAAATCTACCCGTATTTTGTGTAGAAAAGAATAGGTGCACGGGAGAGCCTGAAGGAACTTTTCAATTCGCTGCTTATGCCTTGCCCTTACCTGTACGAAGGCTACTTTTCAAGGCATTCATGCCAAAGCTTCAGACTTTCACCCGTCAGCGCCCGAACTATGCGTTAGGCGTACTGTTAGCCCAACAGAGAGCCCTAACAGGCGATTCTGGTGGGGTGATTATTGAGCCGGCCTTCTATTCGGAGAAGGTAGAGAAGAGGGCGCTTGGCAAGCCGCCCTCTCAAGAAGAGGTTTGGGCTGGCGTAGCGCAGGCCCTCAGGGCCCAAGGCTCAGATAGTCCCACCGAGGATGTAACCGCTTTCTATGCGCAAAAGGCCGATGCGGTAGAGGCGGGACTGGCTTCCCTTCCTCGGGCAGAAGGGCAATCAGGCGTAGCGGTGTTTGTCCATGGGCGCTTGCGGGGCATAGAATGGTGTGCCGCTCCTCAAGTATGGGCTTCGTGTCATCGGCCCCTTTTGGCCAGTTACCTGTTGGATGAAGGGGAGGTGGGGCTGAACGCGGAGCTGGTTGGGCAGCTGGAGACCTTCCTGGCCCAGGTACAAAAGGTTGCACACGAAGCTCCTCCCCTTTCTCTGCCCGCGGACCTTCCATATAAAGGTACTTGCCGATTCTTTCGACTTGAGGTAAAGAACGGCGTATTAGGGGGGTACCTGCTGGAGTCGGAAGGGCAGCCATACTTTTTGTCTGCGCTGGCTGTATAAGGGGTGGAGGCGTGAAGGGTTTTTTGCGACCTTCGCGGTATGGGGCTCACCCCGGCCGAAAAGGTCGCCCGCATCTTGCCAGTCTTGGAGGCGCGTTACGGGGCCGTCACCACCGAGCTGCACTACCAGAACCCCTACCAGCTTACCGTGGCCGTGGTTCTATCAGCCCAGTGTACAGATGTGAGGGTCAACCAAACGACACCAGCTTTTTTTGAGCGGTTTCCGGATTTCACTTCGTTGGCTTCTGCCACGGCTGAAGAGGTGCTGCCTTTTATTAAAAGCATCTCTTACCCCAATAGCAAAGCCAAGCGTTTGGTAGAGTTGGCTCGGACGGTGGTGGAGCGGTACGGGGGTGAGCTGCCTAAAGATCCGCAGGAGCTTCAGAAGCTTCCTGGCATTGGTCGCAAGAGCGCGAATGTGATCGCCTCTGTCTTGTGGGAAGCGCCTGTGATTGCGGTGGATACGCATGTGTTTCGGGTCAGTCGTCGGCTGGGGCTGGCAAGAGGCCGCACCCCAGAAAAAGTTGAGGAGGAGCTGTCCGCCGTCATCCCACCGGCTTATCTGGGGCGGGCGCATCACTGGCTTATTCTCTTTGGGCGGTATCATTGTACGGCCCGTCGGCCCCGATGCGACCTCTGTCCGTTTACCGACTTGTGCGAGGCTTATCAGCAAGGGGCCCTTAGGCGAGCCCAGTCCAGCGGCTAACTTTGCGCCATGCTCCTGGAAAAAGAGCTGCGCGAGGCAATCCGAGAAATTCCTGACTTTCCCCAGAAAGGCGTTCTCTTCAAGGATATTACGCCGCTTTTTTTGCGTCCCCGTTTGGTTGAACGGTGTGTGGAAGAGCTTTCGCGTCACTTCCGCGTGCGGGATGTAAGCAAAGTCGTAGGCATTGAGAGTCGGGGTTTTTTGCTGGGGCCGATGATTGCGCAGCAGCTTGGGGCGGGTTTCGCCATCGTCCGCAAAAAAGGCAAGCTTCCGGAAATCGCTGCCAGCGTTTCGTACGAGCTGGAATACGGTTCGGCCACCATTGAGATGGCCAAGGACGCCGTCCAGCCAGGGGATAAGGTGCTTATTCATGACGACCTTTTGGCGACGGGGGGTACGGCGGCTGCCACGGCCCGGTTGGTACAACAGATCGGGGCGCAAGTGGTGGGGTTTGCCTTCCTGATTGTGCTGGAAGAGCTGGGAGGACGAAAAGCGCTTGAACCCTTTGGCGCGCCTATTGTGACGATTTTGTCGTACCCTCGGTGAAGGTGACGGTAGCCATTGTAGGGGCGAAAAGGGTCCTTCCGTTGCGGTGGGAGGTTTTGCGCCCGGGCCTCCCACCAGAGGCTGCTCAGTTTGAAGGGGACGAAGACCTGACAACTTGGCATTTTGCGGCCTTTTCACCTCAAAACCAGGTGGTGGGGGTGGCGTCGTATTTTCTGGCTCCTTTTCCTTGGCATGCGGTGCGTCGGCCTTATCGTTTACGGGGCATGGCTACCCATCCTGCCTACCAGCGCAGGGCTGGGGTGGGCCGCCAGCTGCTGACGCAGAGTTTAGCCTTCCTGCAAAGGCAAGGGGTGGATGGGGTGTGGTGCTATGCCCGACTGGAGGCGGTGCCCTTTTACCAGAAGATGGGTTTTACCTGGGTAGAGGAGGCCGGTTTGGTGGACCTTCCTGGGGTCGGTCCTCATCGGGTAGGGTACCTCATTCTCTCGCAAAGGGTGCAGCCGTGAGAGGCGTATAGTGGCCGGTTAGGTACCGATGCCAGGCTGCCACCGCTATCATGGCGGCGTTATCCATGCAGTATGGCAAGGGGGCCAGGTACAGATCCAACCCAGCTTCGGCTGCGGCTTGGGTCAGAAGCTGGCGCAGGTACTGGTTAGCGGCTACCCCCCCAACCAGCCCTATGCGGGGAATTCGGTGGGCTTGAGCGGCCTGTATGAGCTTCTGCACCAGGTAAGTGAAGACCGTGTGCTGCCAGCTTGCGCACAGGTCTTCGGTAGGAAGGTCCATGTGGCGCTGTCGGGCATGGATGAAAGCCGTCTTAAGGCCGCTGAAGCTAAAATCCCAAGGGCGGGCGGTGCGTGGCATGGGGAACGAAACCGCCGAAGGAAGGCCTTTTTCGGCAAGCTTTTCAATTTCTGGGCCGCCGGGGTAGGGAAGCCCCAGAAACGCCGCCACCTTGTCAAAGGCCTCGCCTACGGCATCGTCCTGCGTTTGGCCGAGGAGTTCCATCTCCAGGGGGTGAGCCACGCGAAAAAGGTGGGTGTGCCCTCCCGTAGCCACAAGCACCAGGAGGGGATAGACTACCGGCTTTTCCCCCAGTTCCAGAGAGGCGACGTGGGCTTGGAGGTGATGCACACCTATGAAGGGGAGCCCTTGCGCAGCGGCCAGCGCCCGAGCAAAGGTAAAGCCGATTAGAAGAGATCCTATGAGGCCGGGTCCTTGCGCCGCTGCCACAACCTGGAGGTCTTTCCAGGTCAGGTGAGTTTTCTCAAGCACCTGGAGTACGGCCAGCGGCAGGCGAACCTCATGCTCGCGGGAGGCCCATTCGGGAATGACGCCTCCGTAAGAGGCGTGTATAGACTGGCGATAGACTACTTCGGCTACGATGTGCTGCCCATCAAATAGGGCCACCGCTGTGTCGTCGCAAGAAGTCTCTATGGCAAGCAGCACTCAGGTCGTTTCCTGCTGCTGGAGGAGCTTCTGGCGGTAGGCGGCGCGCTTGATCTGCTCGCGCCGTTGTACGGACTTAGGGGTATGGTGTAGGCGCTTGCGCACTTCCCGAGCGATGCCCAGCCGATCGAATTTGCGCTTGTAGCGGCGCAGCATCTTCTCCAGGTTCTCGCCCTCTTGTGGCTCTATCACGATCATGGGGCGCAAAGATAGGACCTTTGTGCGACAAAGGAAGCCGGTGTGGGCTGTTGGGGGAAAAGTGTTATCTTTGTGGAGCTTGGGGGTGACCGGATTTGACAGCTAAGGGAATGGGCAGGCGCATGCGGGGTTCGCTGTCCTCCCCTCAAAAGGGCAGCCGCACAAGAAGTGCCGAAACTTCTTACGCGCTCGCTGCCTGATTAGTCAGGCGGCAGGCGGAGGGGAAGCCCCGCCCGAGGCTGAACCTCTCGCCTGGGTCGTATCGGGCTTGAGGCTGAGGGGGCCCGACTCAGCCTGACCTCGTAGGGTCTGAGGAAGCCTTGTCCTGGGCCGTTGCAGGCTGGCTTCCGAGAGGCTTCAACGGCTAAGCATGTAGGGCCTGCTCAGGGACCTTAGACTGGACGCGGGTTCGACTCCCGCCACCTCCACGGTGCGCCGGGTAGCCTGGGTGGCTGGCTGGGTGGGTTGGCTTGTCCTTGTGGGGGTGGGCTACGGGCTGCCTTTGCAAGGGCCTGCGCCGCTGTGCCCTGCCGGAAAGTCAGAAGCTTGGTTGGGGACCGACCCCTTGGGCCGACGAATAGAAGTGCGTCTGCTGCGGGGGTGGGGCCTTTCCGTAGCGGTGGGGTTGGCCTCAGCGGGCACTGCCCTTTGTTTGGGTGTGCTTATAGGCTTGTGGAGCGGCACCCGGCCGGGCATGGTAGATGCCCTTCTCACCATGCTTTTGCAGGCGATATGGGTGGTGCCGGCGCTGTTGTGGGCGGCCGTGCTGGCCTTCCTGTTTGGGCGGGGTTTTCTGGCGCTGGTGGGGGCTATCGGACTCAGCACTTGGACGGAAACCGCTCGCCTCGTGCGCATAGAGGTGCGACGCTTGTGGCGGGAGCCCTTTATGGAAGCGGCTAAGGCGCTGGGGTTGTCCCACGCTCGGCTACTCTGGCGGCATCTTCTGCCTAACCTGGGGCCGCTCCTGCGGGTGCAGTTTCTGCAGGTTTTCGCCACGGCGGTGATTATTGAGGCGGGCTTGGGTTTTGTGGGGTTGGGGCTGCCGCCCCCCCAGGTCAGTTTAGGCTCGCTTCTGCTGGAAGCGATGGGCTGGCTTACCATTCCGCAAGGGCAGTGGCAGGGCATTTTAGCCGGGCTTTGCCTGAGTGGAACGGTATTTGCCGTATATTCGCTCCTTACGGATGAGCGCCATGCTCTCTGAAGCAGGCTTTTCGGCCCAAGAACTAATCCGGCAGCTTGAGCTCAAGCGGGCCGAAGCGGAGGCCTTGCAGGAAGTGGTACGCCTCCTGGCCCCGCGGGTGCGGGACACCGCCCTGCTGGTTTCTGTAGCTTCTATTTTGCGCAGCCGCTTTGGGGTAGAGCGGCTGGCTTACATTCACACCTTTACTCCCAATCACCAACCCCGCCTGGCGTACTTTCATAATTTTCCAAGCATTTCTCAACAGGCCATCCGAGAAGCCACCGAATACACCACCACCAGCGTGCCCCAACCTGGCAGTTTTCTGGAGCACATGGGGGTGGAGATAGTCATGCCGCTCGGTCGGTTTGTGGGGCCGACCTCTCGCATACGGGTGGTCGAGCCGCGCGCATGGTGGCTCTTAGGTCGTTTTGCCGAAACCGAAGAGGAAAAAGCCAACGACATCCTTTACCTGGAGATAATCGGGGTATCTTGGTCACCGTTTACCTGGAGAATGCCTTTTTCCAGGAGCAACAGCGCCAAGCTGAAATGCTCAAGCTCCAGCAGCAGGCTTACGAGCAGGAGATAGCCTTGGCCTCGCGTATTCAGCGGCGCATCCTCTCCTCGGCTAACCCCGCTATCCATCCCCGTTTGGAGATAGCCACCTTTCACATGCCGCACCAGGGCGTGGGGGGCGATCTGTTTGACTTTGTACGGGTAAATGACCAGCAGACGCTCTTTTATGTAGGCGATGTATCAGGTAAGGGTATTTCGGCCGCTTTGGTCATGTCTAACCTGCAGGGCCAGATACGGACGCTGGCGAACCTCGACGTGCCCCTACCTACCCTCGTAGCGCAGCTTCACAGCCGCCTTTTGCAGCTCTATGGAGACGATGAGGCCGGCTTCGTGACCCTCTTTATTGGGCTTTTGTCGGAAGCGCAGGACGGCCGTTATGAGCTGCATTACTTCAACGCAGGCCATCCTCCGCCCTTTTTGCTGCGTCGCTCGGGCCCGGTGGAAGCTCTGCCGGCGACCTTTCCGATGCTGGGCATTGCTATTCCGGGGCAGCTTGCCTTAGAGACCCAAGAACCGGTTCGGCTCTTACTTGAGCCGGGTGACGCGCTCTTTGCGTATACGGACGGGCTTATTGAGCAGCCGAATCCCCAAGGGCGGTCCCTTGACGTAGAAGCGCTGGAGCAACGCTTGCATTCGGGCATGCCTACGTCGGCCCGAGAGTTTTTGAACGCCATTCAAGCCTTCTGGGAAGAGCATAAAGGCTCAGCCCCGCTGGAAGACGACATTAGCTTGGTCTTATGTCGGCTGCACTGATTCAGAAGGCGGTAGACGCTTACGAAGCCCCCCTGGTGGGGGAAAACCTCCCTGCCTCTACCCTAAAGGGCGTACTCTCGGCTTTTCCCCTGGTGTGGGTACAATTCTTGCGGCATTTGGGCTGCATCTACTGCAAGGGGTTGGTGACAGAAATTCGGGAGTTCTTAGCCTCCTGGCCAGAACGGGCTCCGTTTCTCGTTTTCGTGCATCCCAACACCCTGGAAGAGGGGCAGCGGTTTTTTCAAACCTACTACCCAGGAGCGGTTCATATTGCCGATCCGAAGCTTCAACTGTATCGTCTTTTTCGGGTACGGCGAGCTTCGCCGCTGTCCGAACTACATCCCAAAAATCTTCTCCGCCTGCTGAGCCTTCTGAGAAGAGGCCTCGCCAACGAAAGGCCCACGGCCGATCCTTGGATTTTGCATGCGGCTTTCCTTTTCCGGCAAGGAGACCTTATTTGGAGCTATTATGCAAGAAAACTTAGCGATGTCCCAGAGTGGAAACGACTTCTTTAGTATTTTGGCGGCCGCCTCTTTAGATTCGTCCAATGAAGAGGAAATATTTTTGAGTCTGCCGCTGCTTGTGCGTGGCGTAGAAGGCCCTGGTCGGCTCCGCTTATACCATGCGCTTACGCCCGATCGGTTTCGTTGGGCGCCCGGTAGAAGCGAGAGTTTCCTCCAGCAGATTCAAAGCCTCAAAGAACAGGCCGAAGCCCAGTTAAGTAGCTATTGTAAAGCTCTCCAAGAGCGCTTGCCAGCTGGGTGGGAGGTAGACTACTGGATAGAAGATCAGGAAGTGGCTTCGCCAGCCGAAGAGATTGCAAACTACCTCCAGCGCGAGCGGTTTTCTCTGCTTGTGGTGGCCTTCAAGCAGCGTAAGCGATGGGAAAAGTTTTTGGGCCTGACTGCGGTGTGGGACATCCTGGAGGTGGCACCCATTCCTGTGCTGATCCTGCCCGCGCCCTTTTCCCTTGCCCCTCGTCGGTTTTTGTGGGTTACCGACATACAAGCCGAGGAGTTTCCCCTTCTGCATCCGCTGGTTAGGCTTATTCGCAAGCTAAAAGCCACCCTCTACTGCTTAAAAGTGAACACCCCGTATTCTTTTCTTGCCCATCGGACCTTCCAGAGGCATATCTTAGAGATGTGCGATTACATCCTTGAGCAGGTAGACCCTGACTTTGTGCCGGAGGAGTGTCTGCTTTATGCCGATAAGGAACTGGTGGAGGGAATTGTGCATGCGGCGCATGACTTTCTGATGGATGTGGTGGCTCTTTCTGCAGAGGCCGAGCGGATGGATGCTCGCATTGTGGATAAGCTTCTGGCCCATCAACTCCCTCTGCTTTTGCTACGACAAGCGTAGCTTTGGGGCATGCATACCTGGTTTGTGACAGGGGCAAGTAGGGGCATAGGGCGGGCTATAGCGCACGTTGCGTTGCAGGCAGGGCATAGGGTCGTTCTCACGGCTCGTCGGCCTTCTGCCCTGCAGGATCTGGTAGAGGCCTATCCGGATAGGGCTATAGCGCTGCCGCTGGATGTGCGGGAGCGAACCCAGGCTTTTGCGGCCGTGGACGAAGCGTTGCGCCGAGGCTTCTCCCCCACTGTGCTGGTCAACAATGCGGGCTATGGTCTGGTAGGCGCCCTGGAAGAGCTGCCCCCAGAAGCCATTGAAAAACAAATCCAGACGAACCTGCTGGGGGTGATCTGGCTTTGCCAAGCGGTGCTTCCTATCCTCCGGGCGCAGGGCGGAGGCTTCATCTTCAATGTATCCTCCATCGCTGGGTATTTTGGCTTCAAGGGAGTCACCCTTTACAACGCCACCAAATTTGCCGTGACGGGCCTGAGTGAAGCTTTAGCTCAGGAGGTGGCTCCCTGGAATATCTTTGTTTGCAATGTAGCTCCGGGGCCGTACCGCACCGATTGGGCTGGGGCTTCCCTGGAGAAAGCCCCTTCGCTGGAGAAACTTGACCCCCAGAGTCCTTACTATGAGCTCCATGCCTTGATGGCGGAGCGGTACGCGCAAATGGATGGTCAGCAGCCGGGCGACCCCGCTCACATTGGACGCGTGCTTCTGAACTGTGTAGAAATGGGCTGGGCCCCCAAGCACCTTATCCTGGGAGACGAGGCGCAGCAAACCTGGTCAAAGTACGTTTCGCTGCGTGAGCCTCCCGAGCTCCAGTTCATTGGGCACGCCCAAGATAGGCCCCTTCGCCCGGTAGAGGGTACATGATAGAGCCCTTTCTGGGGTGGCGGTGGCATGGTCAGCCTCATGTAGCACCGGTCTTGGATGCTCTATCACCCCGCCAGCTTGAGCGGCTTCGCCAAGACCCGCACCAAGTGATCCATCTTGCTGTGCCGGAGTCGGTCCAAGCCCTTCGGACCTATTGGGACGCTTTTCAGCGCGAGCGCGTGGTGGAACGGGAGCCTTTGCCGGTGTTGTATGCGTATAGCCAGACCTTCTATCGCTACGGGGAAGGGACAGCGTATCATCGCACGGGAGTGGTGGGGGTTTTATCAGCTCCGGAGCGGTTATGGCCGCATGAGGAGACCCTTCCAGGACGGGTAGAGGGGATAGTCCAGGCTTTCCGGGCCTTGCCTGTCCAGACGACGCCTGTCCACGTGCTGGCTGAAGGCCGCTGGGCAGCGATACAACCCCTCCTGCAAGCTTATGTGAGTTGCCCTCTTTTCTCCGTAGGGGGTAATGACGGTGTGATGCATCGCTGGAGCCCTATCCATCATTATCAGCATCAGGAGCAGATTCGGGAGGCGCTGCAGGGGGGGCGATGGTTGATAGCCGATGGGCATCACCGGTGGCAAGCTGCGCAGAAAGCAGGCCTCAGCAAGCTCCTGGTGTACCTTACCCCTGCTGACGATCCCTCTCTGTGGATTGTGCCTGCGCATCGGCTTTTTCGCGGCCCTCTTGAAGAAGCGGAGGTGAGCCGGTACTTTTCGCTGGTGCCGTCGGCGGCTCGGGTCCCTTTGTGGCGGGAAGTGGAGGGCCTGCGCTACGCTGTGGGGCTGGTGAAGCCTGGCGGAAAACCCTTCACAGCCCGCCTTCGTCCAGCCTTCTGGGCGCAGCTGGCGGAGCGTCCCCTCGTGGCTTGGCTGCATGCTTGGCTCCTGGATGGAAAGCCAGGCGAGGTGCTATTTTCCCGAGAGCCAGCTCCCCTTGTAGAAGCCGCCGAAAGGGGAGAAGGGTGGGCTTTCATCCTGCCACCTTTGGCCTTAGAGTATGTATGGAAAGCGGCCCTTAGGCGGGAGCCGCTCCCGCCTAAGGCGACTTATTTTTTTCCCAAAGTGCTGAGTGGCTTGTGCTTTTACTATGAAGGTGATACTGGTCTCGGCTTCGCCTCGGCGTAAGGAGCTTTTGGAACGGTTGGGGTGGCCGGTGGAGGTTCGGCCGGCGGCTGTTCAGGAAGAAGACTATCCTCCTTTAGAGCCGGCGCAGGTGGCGATGTGCCTCGCGGCGCGCAAGGTAGCGGCGGCCTGGCCGACCCTCGCAGAGGAAGAAGTGGCCCTGGCAGCCGACACCCTGGTGGTCTGGGAAGGCCGCATCTTAGGCAAACCCAGCACCCTGGACGAAGCCGCCGCTTTCTTGCGGGGCCTGTCAGGGAAGCTTCACGAGGTCTACACCGGCGTGGCTTTAGCAACCCTTAGCCGCACTTGGCTTTTGTATGAAAGGACCGTGGTGCGCTTCCATCCGCTGTCCGAAGAACTCATTCAGACTTACCTGCGGGTCTCGCCGCCGCTGGATAAGGCTGGGGCCTATGGCGCCCAAGACCTTATCGGGCTGGCGGGCATAGCTGAGATACACGGCGACTTCTACAATGTGATGGGCCTGCCTGTGCAAAAGCTGGTGCAATATTGGCTGAGGGTGTTTGGCCCCTTGCCTGGTTAGCGGCACGAAAGTTGTTACCTTTGTTTTATCGTGTGGCGATGGGGGCTTCTTGGTTGGCTTGTGAGCGCTTTGTGGGCTCAGCGCCCGCAGGAAGTGGATTCTTTGGAGCGGATCGTGCAGAGTCGGCGTTCTTCGGAGGCGGATCGGCTTGCCGCCCATGTTACGCTGGCTAAGTTGTACCTGAGCATCAACGAGCGGCGTGCCCTTGAACACGCTCGGCAGGCGCTTCCGCTGGCGAGCCGGCTCAAAGACGTGCGGAAACAAATTCTGAGCCTGTACTACCAGGCGTCGGCCCTGTATTACTTGCGCTTGTATGAAAGCTCAGCTCGGTTTTTAGCGCAGGCAGAAAGCCTTCTGGCTTATCAGCCCGCCGATACGGCGATCCGGATTCAGGTGCTGAACTTGCATGCGACTTTAGCTGAGCAGCAGGGCGATGTTCTCCAGGCCAAGTCCTATTACGAACAGGCGCTTGGGATGGCTCGTTTGAGTGCGGATAAGCGGCTTTATGCGATGACCTTGATCAATCTTGCCGAGCTCTACCTTTCCATGCGGCTTTATGAGCTGGCGGAGGAAGCGGCGAGGGAGGCCCTTCAGGTCGCTGAAGCCATCAGAGAAAAAGAATATGTACGCAACGCCCTGAAAACCCTGGCTCAGGTTTATGTCAAGCAGGGGCGAGCCGAAGAGGCCATGGCCCTCTACGGGAAAATTATCCTCTTGGGGCGAGAAGTAGGCGTGCTGGAATGGGTGCAGGATGGATATGGGTTTGCGATTGTGCAGGCCGCCCAAATGGGTCTGTCGGGTGTGGATAGCCTCCTGCGTGCCGCTGAGACCGACCTTGCCAATAAAGCTCCGCTCTTGTGGGCTAAGCTGCTCAACTGGGTGGCCAGTGAGGGGTTTTACGAGGTGGGAAGCCTGGCTCGCGCCAAAGACTTGTATCAGAAAGCTCTGGCCCTGGCTGAAAGGCAAGACTCTACCCTCGCCACTCGGGTACTGCTCAACCTGGCCAACTTGTACAGCCGCCAAGCCCTCTACCCCCAGGCCATGGAGCTTCTTTTTCGCGCTCGGGAACTGAGCGAACAGAAAGGGGATAATGCCCTCTTGCCGATGGTCTTGAACGCCATAGGGGAAGTTTATTTTGCGCAGGAAGAGTGGCGAAAAGCCGCCGAGGCTTTCAACAAAGCGGCCGACTTTGCTTATCTGGCGGAGGATCCGGCCTTCCCTTTTCGGATAGCGACCAACTTAGCGGCTGTCCAGGCTAAACTGGGCAATCCCGAAGCCGCTCGGAACCTCTTTCGGGAATCGCTCCTTCTGGCGACTGAAATGGAAGATTGGGAAGCCGCTACCAACGCCTTCATCAACCTGGCTCGCCTGGAGATAGAGCAGGGCCGCCTGGACAGTGCGCTTTCTGCCCTCCAGCAGGCCGAGAAGTATGCGCAAAAGGTCCGCAATCCCTATCCCCTCGCTAATATCCTGCTCATGCAGGGGGAACTGCTGGCTGCATCAGGAAAGCTGGCTCAGGCTGTAGCCGCCTATGATAAGGCCCGGGTGCTTCTGGAATCCTTAGAGGCTTATTCGGAACTGGCGCAAGTGTATGAGCAGCTTATCCGACTCTACGGGCGCCTTGGCCAGTACCCAAAAGCGTATAACCTCATCTTCCCCCTCATAGAAGCCATCAAACGCACCTCCAACGAGGAAAATGTGCGTTCTCTCACCCGACTGGAGCTGGAATACCTCCACCAGAAAGAGAAAGACGCTCAGGAGCGGCAAATTGAAGCTGAGAAACTCAGGGCAGAAAAAGCGCGGCAGGTGACGTGGGTCATTATCCTCAGTGCGGGGCTTGTGCTGGGGGCCGCTGGGGTGGTGCTCGTGGTGCTGTATCGCGCCAATCGGCGAGAGAAAGAAATCAACGCAGCGCTGGCAGAGCGCAATCGTCTTATAGAAAGCCAGAAGCAGCTCCTGGAGGAGAAAAACGAGGCCCTTGAACGCGCTAAGCGGGATATTGAGGAGAGTATCTTGTATGCCCGCCGCATCCAGCTGGCCATTCTGCCTGACCTCAAGCCTTTTCAAGAAAGGTTCCCAGAGTCATTCGTGCTGTACATGCCCAGGGATGTGGTGAGTGGCGATTTTTACTACTACTACCCGCTCTCGGATCACGAATGCCTCCTTGCTGTGGCCGACTGTACGGGGCATGGCGTGCCGGGAGCTTTCATGAGTATGATCGGTTCCACGCTGCTCAATCGCCTGGCGCAAGAGGAAGGCCCCAAAGAACCGGCGTTTTTGCTTCAGCGCTTGGATGAAGAGCTGCGAGCTACGCTACATCAGACGCTTAGCGGGGACCAGGTCAAAGACGGCATGGACATCGGGCTCTGTTATGTGGACGAAAGGCGGGGCCAATTGCATTTTGCTGGCGCCCGCAGGCCCCTCTTTGTTTTTACACCCGAGGGCGAATTCTTTGAACTCAAAGGTTCTCGCCGCAGCATAGGAGGCGATGCCCTACAACAGCAGATGCCTTTTGAAGGGCATACCCTGCCGCTGCAGGCAGGGCTCAGTTTTTACCTCTTTTCGGATGGGATAGTGGATCAGTTTGGCTGGGAAAAGGTGCCTGGCAAGCCCCCTCGCCGAACTAAGTTTATGCCGCGGCGCCTGCGTGAGCTCTTGGAACGCATTCACACTTTGCCGGCTTCTAAGCAACAGACCATCTTAGAAGATGCCCTTCTTGAATGGCGTGGAGACATTGAACAGCTTGACGATATATGCGTAATTGGGGTGCGATATGGGGGTTGATAGCGCTGGGCGCAGCTCAGGTCAAGTACAGCAACGAATTCTTGAAGATAGGGGTAGGAGCGCGAGCGGCGGCGCTGGGTAATGCCCAAGTAGCCATGGCGGGCGACGCCACGGCAGGCTACTGGAATCCAGCAGCCCTCTTAAGCGCTCCGGATTACCCGCAGCTTGTGCTCATGCATAGCGAGTATTTCGCCAGTGTGGCTAAGTACGACTATGGAGCGCTGTCGCTCGGGCTGTCAAGCGGCCAGCGGCTTGCCGTGAGTTTCATCCGGCTCGGTATAGACGATATACCCAATACGCTGCGTTTCTACGATGGAAACACCTACGACTTTAGCCGCATCACGAAGTTTTCGGTGGCGGACATGGCGCTCTACCTGTCTTATGCTCGGCCGCTGCGGGATACTTCGCTTTCGGTGGGCGGCTCCATCAAAGTCATCCATCGGGTGCTGGGACCTTTTGCGACAGCGTGGGGCTTTGGCTTGGATGCCGGTCTCCTTTATCAGCGGGGCTCCTGGCGGATAGGCGCCGCCCTCTATGATGGCACTTCCACCTTCAACGCCTGGACCTTCAACACCGAGACCTTTGAGCAAGCTTTTCTACTGACTGGCAACGCCATTCCGCAAAATTCCATTGAATGGACGCGCCCCAGCCTGCGAATCGGAGCGGGGGTGCATCTTTGGTCTGAAAGACGCATTTCGGTGGTGCCGATGCTGGATGGGGTGCTTTTCACGGACGGCCCTCGCAATGTCCTGCTACCGGGTCGCCCCTTGAGTGTAGACTTAGCTACAGGCCTTGAATTGCGGTATAGGGATTGGGTGGCGCTTCGGGTGGGAGCTACGAATTTTCAACGCCTAAGGCGGTGGGATGGCCGCTCCTACTTGAGCTTCTACCCCACGGTGGGTGTAGGGTTTCGCCTCTGGTACTTTGGCCTGGACTATGCCCTCGCTAATTTTACGGGATTCTCGCAGGGGCTCTACTCGCATCTGATTTCGGTGCGGGTGGACTTTCATCCGGCTTTTACCCGGCGGCTTTTCTCTAAGGGCGGCTGATGCGCAGCAGAAGAGGAGGAAGGGGCAGCTCAGGGCAGCCATAGGCCAGCGAAAGCGTAGCTTGAACGCTATAAGAGCCGGGCTCGCCAAAGACATGTTCCACTTCAGGGCCCAAAGCAGAACTCCCATCGCCAAAGTCCCACTGCACTCGTAGCGCGCGGTAAGGGGCGGGTAGACGGACCCAAAAGCGGAGGGTTCGGCCTGCCTTTTCCCGGAGAGAAGGGGCATCGGTTTGAACCTCAGCGGGGACTTCGTTGCACGGCACCGCCTTCAGGTGCACGACCCACGCATCGGGATGGGGTGGGGCCTCGGAGAAGCGATTTTCTTTCTCGGCGACCAGGATAAAGCCTTGGGGGGTTGAGAGCCCACTGCTCCCCACTTCATCGTAGGGCCCTCCAAAGCCGCGTTCCCAGAGCTTTTGGCCGTGAGGGCTCAAGGCAGCCAGCCACACATCTTTGCCGCCTTTCTGGTCGGGAGGGGAAGGGCTGGCGCTGTATTGCCAGCCTACCGCATAGAGAAGGCCTTCAGGTCCTTGGGTGAGGTCGGTGACGGCGCCGATCGGCCCTTCTGCGGGCCAGAGGGCCTCCCAAACCACCTGCCCCTGCAGGTTGAGTAGGCTTATTCCCCAGGTTTGGCCATACTGCCCACCGACCAGGATTTGTCCGGCGGGGGTTGGATAGAGGGCCAGGAGCTGAGAGGGAAACCGATGAAACTGAAAGACGGTGCGCCAGTAGACCTGTCCCAGGTAGTCCAAGGCAGCCACGAAAGGCCGATAGTTTTGCTCTCCGATGCAGGCGTAGTAGGAGGTGCCGGGGATAGGGCGGATTTTGCGCACGAGGCTGGGGGCCTGACCCCAGTAGCGTTCTTGGAGGACTTCGCCGTTGGAGGTGCGCAGGATGTGCAGGCTGCCCTGGAGGCCGACTTCGGGTTCGCGCCAGGTGAGCCCTCCTACCAGGAGGGTTCGGTAAGGCGTTAGGCAGAGGGTGAGCGCTTGGTCCAGGTGGGAGCTGCCCCAACGGGTTTGCCAAAGGAGGCGACCGGTGCTTTTCTCCACGGCTCCCACCCAAAAGTCAGCGCGCCGGTCTGGGGGGAGGTCTTCGGGATGCGTAAGGGCCGATCCGCTTGAGCCGCAGAAGTATAAGACGGAGTCGGCTTCGGCCAGGTCGTGTATGCGGTCTGGGCCAAGGCCTCCTGGGGTAAGGGTCCACTCCACCGTGCCCGAAGGAGAAAGGCACACCAGCCATCCGTCAGGCAGGCTGTGGGGCGAGGGCTGGATATAGCCCCCTACGAAAAGTCGGCCTGCGGCATCTCGTACGGCGCAAGTCGGTTTTTCTATGAGAGGGCTGCCTACGAAGGCTTGGCTTCCCCATGTCAGGTAATATCCTTGGGCCCACAGAAGCAGAGATCCTGTCCACCACCACCGCACCCTGCAAATCTACGGTAGCTTTGTGCCGTATGGCTTCGGTGGTGATGGCAATCATGGCCCATCCGGACGATGCTGAGCTCAGTTGTGGGGGCACGCTTTTACGCTGGCAATCCGAAGGTGCGGCGGTGGTGCTGGTAGACCTGACTGCGGGGCAGTTAGGCACTCGGGGCAGCGCTGCGCAGCGCTGGCAGGAAGCCCAAGCCGCAGCCCGGATCCTGCGACCTTTGGCCCGCATAGGGCTGGGATGGGAGGACGGCTTTTTCCAAGATAGCCCCGCCGCCCAAAAAACCCTCATAGACTTGATTCGCCGCTATGCCCCCAAGGTGATACTGACCAATGCGCTGAACGACCGCCACCCCGATCACAGGCGGGCAGCCTGCCTGGTAGAACGGGCGGCTTTCTTGAGTGGGTTGCGGCGCATCCGTACCGCTTACCCAGCTTATCGTCCCTCCCACCTGTTTTTTGCGATTCAAGATCGGTGGCAGAGGCCCTCGTTCGTGGTGGATATCACCCCTTTTTGGGACCAGAAGCTTGCTCTGATCCGGGCCTACGAAAGCCAATTCGTTTATCGGCCTGGAGATACCGATCCGCCTTCTTACCTAACTCGGCCTGACTTTTTCCCTCACTTGGAGGCTCGGGCTCGTGAAATGGGGCACTTTATCGGGGTGCGGTACGGGGAAGGGTTTCTAAGCCGGACGCCGTTGCCCTCTCTGCCTTGGCCTTTGTGGTAGCCTGCTGTACCTTTGAAAGGTGGAGCTGCGAGAAGCGCACTTACCTGGGCTGGGGCGTAAGTACACCCTTGCTTTGCAACAAGGAGGACAGCTGGTGATTTTTGTCCATACCACGGGCCAGCGAGAAGTTTTCTGGATAGAGCCGGGTGAAGAAGATCCGAGCTACAGCTTCAGGCTCACCGACGAAGAGGCCCGCGAAGTCGCCTTTATCCTGGGGGGAGTCCGCTATCAACCCCTTCCAGCTGATAAGCTTCAGTTTCTCTTGCAGGAGATCGTGATGGAGTGGTTAGAGGTGGAGCCAGGATGCCCTGTGGAGGGTAAAACCTTGGCTGAATTGGAGCTGCGACGCCGTACAGGCGTTTCGGTGATCGCCATCCTACGAGGGGAAAAAACCCTGCCCAGCCCCGATCCTTACACAGAGCGTATCCAACCTGGAGATATCCTTATTGCCGTGGGGACTCGTTCGCAGATTGAGAAGGTCCAGGATCTTTGTCAGGTTTCGCATGGGTGAGGCGGCGATGGGAGAGCTGGCTGCGATAGGACTCCTGTTTATAGGGTTTTTTGCGGCCTCATGGCTGCTTGGGCGGGCTCGCTTGCCCGGTATGGTGGGGTTTCTTCTTTTGGGGCTGATCTTGCAAGGGCAAGCCCCCTCGCTCTTGGTGTCCTCTTTGCCCCTCCTAAGCGAGGTTGCGGTGTGGTTCTTGCTGTTTTTCATCGGCTTGGAATACTCGCCCGAAAACCTTGTTCGCTTGAGCCGGAGCATCCTGAAGCCAGGCCTGGTGGATGTTGTGCTCAACCTCGGAGGGCTTTTTCTCCTGGGGCTGGCTTGGCTGTCTCCGCTGGAAGCTCTGGTGGTGGCGGTGGCCTTGTATCCTTCCAGCACCGCGATTGTAGTTCGCCTTCTGTCGGAGGCGCGCCGTCTGGCTAATCCCGAAGCCGAGCTCCTTGTAGGCCTCCTGGTATTTGAAGACCTTGTGATAGTGATACTGCTGGCTGGGGTGAGTCCCTTTTTGCAAGGGGAGCCTTTGAGCGCAGCCCAGGTGCTCAAACTGGCTGGGGGGCTGGGAGGGGTGCTTGGTCTTTTTTTCCTCTTCTATTGGAAGGGGGGGCCGTGGATGGTTCGTGGGATGCCCTCGCTGGATCAAGAGCCCTTGGCGGTGTTTTTGCTGGCTGGCCTGGTGCTGAGTGTAGGGGGCTTGGGGCATGTCCTGGGTTTATCGGGGGCTTTGCTGGCCTTTCTCTTGGGGGTGCTCATCCCGGAGAGGACAGCGCTGTTTCACGCCGCAGAAAAAAACCTCTCGCCCCTGCGAGAACTGAGCGTAGGATTATTCTTTTTTGGGCTTACTTATAGGCTGCGCCTCACCCAGCTGGAAGTAGGGACGGTAGGAGGCCTGCTCATAGCAGCTTTTTTCCTGAAGGGGCTGTCTACTTTTTGGGCGGCCCGCTTATGGGGTCTACAACGACGGGCCGCCTGGCGCGCGGCGTTCAGTTTTCTGCCTCGGGGGGAGTTTTCCGTTCTCTTTGCGGCTATGCTGCCAAGCTGGCGAGAAGAATTGCTTTTTACGGTCCTATGGAGCATAGCCGTAGGGGTAGCCGCCTTTTATGCGGCCCCTGCTCTGGCGGAGTGGCTTATTCCCCGGCCGCCTAAAGGGAGCAGGCAGCGGATCGGGCCGCCTGCCCCTTAGCTGCACAGCATATCCCAGAGGCGCAGCAGCGTGCCCTTCAGTTCTCGCCGGTCTACGATAAGGTCGATGAACCCATGCTCAAGTTGGAATTCAGCCTCCTGGAATCCGGGGGGTAAGTCCTTGCCGGTGGCTTCTCGGATCACGCGAGGCCCGGCAAAGCCTATCAGCGCTTTGGGTTCGGCGATGTTGATGTCGCCCAGCATGGCGAAGCTTGCGGTAACCCCTCCCATGGTAGGGTCGGTAAGCACGGAGATGTAAGGGAGGCCGGTTTGGGCGTACTGCGAGAGCCAAGCGGCGGTTTTGGCCATCTGCACCAAGCTAAGGGAACCTTCCATCATCCGAGCGCCGCCGCTACGGGAAATGATGAGCAAGGGGAGGTGGTGTTCAATGGCGTATCGGATAGTTCGGGCGATGCGCTCGCCTACGACGCTCCCCATGCTCCCTCCAATGAAGCCAAAGTCCATCACGGCGGCGGCGATGGTATGGGAGCCTACTTTGCCTACGGCGCAGCGTACGGCTTCGGTGAGGCCGGTTTTGCGCTGGGCTTCCTGGATGCGCTGAGGGTAAGGGCGCGTGTCGGTAAAACCCAGGGCATCTACGGGAAGGATCGCCTCAAAAAGCACTTCGTAGGCTCCCTCTCCAAAAAGAAGTCGGAAATACTCTTTGCTGCCGATAGGGAAGTGGTACGCGCAGTGAGGGCACACATAGGAGGAGGTCATAAGCTCTTTGATGTGGAGGGGTTTGTTACAGCCCGGGCACTTGACCCAGAGGCCGTCGGGGGCGCCGATTTTTTCGGTGGAGGGGGTTCGGATGCCTTCCTCTTTACGCAGATACCAGGTCATAAGGAACCAAAGTTACCAAAGGAGAAGCGTCGGTGCAGGGTATAACTGAGGGGGAAGGTGCTGGCGGCGGCCAGGCTGCGCGCAACCACACTCCGCCAAGCCCCAGGCGGGAAAATCCGATACAAGCCTTCAATCAGTAGGCCGTTCACGGCGTACATGACCCCGATAACCAAGAGAAAGCGAAAAAGTTGGCCTTTCCAGAGGGGGGAGCCGTTTTGGAAGACCCATCGGCGGGTCAGCCAAAAACCTATAGCTACCCCCGTGCCGAAGCTGAGGGCCAGCGCAGGCCAGTGCCCCATCCCTGTCCGATACAACACCCCATACAGCCCAATATCCAGCCCTGTACCCAGCCCACCTACCACCGCATACCGTAAGAATGGTACATTTGAAGCCCAATGGCGGAGGTGCTTCTGCACGCCACAAAGCTACGCAAAGCCTACGAGGGGCGGTGTATCTTGGATGGGGTTTCCTGGGCGTTGGAAGCGGGTCGGTTTTATGCGCTGGTGGGTCATTCCGGCTCGGGTAAGACGACGCTGCTGTATCTTCTGGCTTTGTTGGAGCGGCCCGATGAAGGCGATCTCTCCTGGCAAGGCCGATCTCTGTGGGCGCTTTCGCCGGCGGAGCGCGCTCGCTGGCGTAATCGCCACATCGGATTCGTGTTTCAGTTCTTTCATTTGATTGCCGAGCTGCGGTTGTGGGAAAATGTGGCTTTGCCGGCTGTGCTGGGAGGCAGCACTTTTGCCCAGGAAAGAGGGAAGGCGTTGGCTTGGCTGGAGCGGGTAGGTTTGGCGCAGCGTGCCCAAGAGCGGCCTACTCGTCTTTCTGGCGGCGAGCAGCAGCGGGTGGCTATTGCTCGGGCCCTTTTCCTGGAGCCTCCCCTCCTTTTGGCTGACGAACCCACCGGCAATCTGGATGAAAACCAGGCCCAGCAAGTATGGGGCCTTTTTCTGGAGCTGGTCCGGGAGGTCGGCTCAACCGTCGTGGTGGCTACGCATAATCTGCGGTTGGCTCAGAGTGCCGATGAGGTGTATCGCCTTCAGGGGGGGCAGCTCGTGCGGGAAAGTTAGGTGCGCTCCAACAGAAGGCTTACGCCTTGCCCTACCCCTACGCAGAGGGTGACTAGCGCCCGAGTTTTTTGGTAGAAGTGGAGGCTTCGGGCGGCGGTGAGGGCCAATCGCGCCCCGGTAGCCCCCAGCGGATGTCCCATGGCAATGGCGCCCCCATGGATGTTTAGGCGGTTCTCGTCTAACTCCATGAGCTTCACGCAGGCCAGCACCTGCGCTGCGAAGGCTTCGTTGAGCTCTATAAGGTCTATGTCAGCGAGGGAAAGGCCGAGTCGTTTGAGCAGCTTGTGCGTAGCGGGCACGGGGCCTATGCCCATGTAAGCGGGGTCTACGCCAGCTGTCGCCCCGCCCCGAATCTGCGCCAGCGGCGTAAGGCCGTACTTTTTCAGGGCTTTTTCGCTGGCCAGCAGCAGCACCGCCGCCCCATCGTTGATGCCTGAGGAATTGCCTGCGGTGACGGTGCCTCCTGCCCGAAAAGCCGGCTTAAGCTGGGCAAGCTTTTCCAGCGTAGTGTCGGGTCGGGGATGTTCATCCGCGGCGAAGAAAGACCCATCCGGAAGGGGAATAGGCACGATTTCTTCTTCGTAAAACCCTTGTCGTAGGGCCGCTTGGTAGCGCTGCTGGGAGCGGAAGGCGTATTCATCCTGCTCGGTGCGGGAGATGTGGTACTTTTCGGCGACGTTTTCAGCTGTCTCGCCCATGCTGTAGAGGGGGTGTTTTTGGGCCAGGCGAGGGTTAGGGAAGCGCCAGCCCAGCGTTGTGTCGTAGAGTTCGGTTTGGCGAGAGAAGGGGGCTTCAGCTTTGGGCAAGACGAAGGGAGCGCGTGTCATAGATTCCACGCCGCCGGCCAGCACCACTTCGGCTTCGCCGGTGGCGATGGCGCGCGCCCCCTGCAAGATAGCCTCCAGCCCCGAAGCGCAGAGCCGATTTACGGTTACGCCTGGCACTTCTACGGGCATGTCCGCCAGCAGAAGCGCCATTCGAGCCACATTGCGGTTGTCTTCTCCGGCTTGGTTGGCACATCCTATGAAGCAGTCGTCGTAAGCGTCCAGGGGTACTTGGGGGAAGCGTTCCACCACCCTCCGGATAAGGTAGGCCAAGAGGTCATCGGGCCGCACCGTAGCCAGTTTCCCCCCGTAGCGTCCAAAAGGGCTGCGAAGTCCCCCTGCCAGATACACGCCTTCCATAAGCCCAAAGGTAAGGGACCTCTATTTTTGCTGCGTGGCCCAGGTGCAGATAGAGCCTTCCTGGAAAGCTCTGTTGGCGGAGGAATTTGAGAAGCCTTACTTTGAGGCCCTGGTGGCGTTTCTCAAAGCCGAGATCCAGCAAGGCAAGCGCATCTTTCCCCCGGGCAAGTACATTTTTCGGGCGTTTGAGTTGTGCCCTGTGGACAAGACGAAAGTGGTCATTCTGGGGCAAGACCCGTACCATGGTCCTGGGCAAGCCCATGGTTTGTGCTTTTCGGTGCCGAAGGGGGTGCCTATCCCCCCTTCGCTGCAAAATATCTTCCGGGAGTTGGAGGCGGACTTGGGCTTTCCGCCTCCACCGCATGGAGACCTTACTGGCTGGGCTGAGCAGGGGGTGTTTCTGCTCAACGCTATTCTGACGGTGGAGGCTCACAAACCCGCTTCTCACCGAGGGAAGGGCTGGGAAATCTTCACGGATCGGGTGATCCAGCTGGTTTCGCAGGTGCGCCCGCATGTGGTTTTTATGCTGTGGGGCAGCTATGCCCGTAGCAAAGCCCCTCTTATTGACCGCTCTAAGCATCTGGTGCTGGAAGCCGCGCATCCTTCGCCTTTTTCGGCTGAGCGAGGCTTCTTTGGCTGCCGGCCCTTTTCCCAAGCCAACGCTTTCCTAGTCCAGCATGGGCTTGAACCCATAGATTGGGGCCGGCTTTAAAAGCTCAGTTATAGAGGTCCCATTGCACCCCGAAAGCGAAGGCCCGACCTGGCATGGGATACCAGGCTGTGAGGTAGTAGCCTGGGCTTAGTAAGCCTTCCGTGGCCTGTTCTACCCTCAGGTAGATGAGCAAGCGGCGGATTTGGATGACCAGGTAGGGGTCTGCTTGGACGAAGGCCGGTTGAGCAGGGAGCCCGCTTTCTGGGTAGAAAAGGCCAGCCAAGGGGTCGTAGCGCAAAGGCCGGAAGGGAGAAAAGCCCTTTAGGCGCACGCCGAGTTCGTAGAGGGGGGGGCGGCCGGGGAGCTTCCATCGGAAGAAGGGTTGTACCCACCCGTACAAGGCCGGCAGGCAGGAGGTCCAGCGGGTCTCGCCGACCAGGTGTTGAGCGGTAAGGCCAAGGACTACTCCCCCTTTGTAGAAGCTCCAGCCGCCGCGCAGCGTCAGACCGTAGCTTTGCTGGGCAGGTCCCCGATAGAAGGTACCGGCCCATCGCCAGGGGGCCCTGTACTTGGCCGTCCAGGCTCGCACGCGAAGGGGCGGCTGAAGCGAGTCCTGGACTGGCAACGCTACCTCACCCCAGGCTTCCAGGATGTTTTCGTTGGGCTGGGGAAAGGAAGCGCCGCGGTACTGGTAAGCCAACCAAGGGAGATTCCGGCTTTGGTATCGCACACCCACAGAAAAGGGGCCATATTGCCCGACTCCCCTTACGGAGCCGCTGGGGGGAGGGGCTCCCGAGTGAAGGTATCGTCGGTAGGTTCCTTCCACGCTGAGGTGTTTCGTTTGCCAGGCGGCTTCTCCTTCCAGCCCCTGGAGCTGCCAAGGGTTGAGGAGCCGGTCCGCTTCGCCGGTCGTTTGGAAGAGCCGTAGGGCAACCTGCCCTTTTGGATGGACGACTCCCCCTCCGAGGGTACGCAGGCTGCTCGTTACATGCCAGCTTACAGGGAGGGTATCGGCCAAGAGGGGGGAAAAGGGGGGCGTGTCGGCACCCTCAGGATGAAAATGGTCCTGCAGAAGCTCGGCCGAGAGATAGAGGTACGCTTGCGCTGTGAAGCTGAAGGCCAGGGTGGTAGAGAGGCTCCTTTTCCAGCGGCGCCAGCGGGTCTGCTTGAGCAGCACGGGCTGGCTGGCTTTGCCAAAAGCCGTCCAAGGACCTTCCGCCGTATCGTAGACCACGCCGCCGTTGATCTGGTCTTGGAGCTGATTCCAGGTTAGGGCACTTTCCCAGCTCCAGCGTCCTTTTCGGACAAAGGCGCGCAGAGCTGCCCCCCAGTGATCGGTGAGCTGACCGACATATTCGCCTTCCCGCGTGCGCCGCTGGTAAGCCAAGGAGAAGCCCCCCCAAGAACGCAGCTTTTGCCCATGTAGGACGGACAGAAGCTGCGTTCGGCGGCTGGACTGGTCAAACCGCACACGGGTGTAAGGAGCTGCTGTCCAGATAAGAGGGGGCTTTTCTGTAAGGTAGGCGGCTTGGCTTGCGGGCAAAATAGCCCAGGGCTCCTCGTAATGGGGCAGGCCCTCCACCCAAGCCAAGTAGGGCTTGAAGTAGCCCAGGCGCGAGACGAAATAAGGCAGGGTGTCCAGCGGATCGTACCAGGGCTGATAGCTGGGCAGGTAGGTCGGCGCAACCCCCCGCAACGTGTCTGCTGCGGAAGGCAGGAAGCGCGTTTGACCCCAGATCAGGCCTGTGCAGACCAGCCTGAAGAGGGCGTTCAAAGTTCCCGTACCAGCTCGGTGAATATTTGCGTGAGCTTGGGTTCGGCTTCGTTGGCGACGGCGATGATTTCTTCCAGGGAGACGGGTCGGAGGTTGTCGGGGTCCCCAATGTCAGTGACGATAGACATAGCAAAGACGCGCATCCCCATGTGATTGGCTACGATGCATTCAGGTACGGTGGACATGCCCACCACGTCCGCCCCGATGAGCCGAAGGAAGCGATACTCAGAGCGGGTTTCCAAGTTGGGACCCTGTACAGCGGCGTATACGCCTTCCTGAACAGGGATATTCAGTCTGCGAGCTATGGCGTGAGCGCGAGCGATGAGTTCAGGGTGATAAGGCGCACTCATATCCGGAAAGCGAGGTCCAAGCTGGTCCAGGTTGATGCCCCGCAAAGGGTTCTCAGGCAGGAGGTTGATGTGGTCGCGAATGATCATGAGGTCTCCCAGTTTGTAGGTGAGGTTGACCGCTCCGGCGGCGTTGGAAAGGAGGAGGGTGTGCGCTCCCAGAAGCCGCATGATACGGATGGGGTAGGTAATCTGGTACATCGTGTAGCCCTCGTAGTAATGGAAGCGGCCCTGCATAGCGACCACCCGTTTGCCTCCCAGCTTGCCAAAAATGAGCCGCCCGAAATGGCTTTCCACCGTACTGATGGGGAAGTGAGGGATGAAATTGTAGGCTAACTGGTGTTCTTTCTCCATGGCTTCGGCGAGGCGACCTAGGCCTGTGCCCAAGACGATGCCTACTTCTACCTCGCCAGTGAAATAGCGGCGAATGTACTCCAGGGTCTGCTGAAATTGCTTATAAGCTTCGGGTGTGGTCATACGCTTTGAGGTTCATAAAAAGGGTTTCCAGGGTGCGAAAGGCTTTTTCTGCATCTACGGGTTCCATGCGGATAGCCACGGCGTACAAAGGTAAATCCTCCAGCTGCGGCAGGGCGGGGTGACCTATCAGCCGTGCGAGGTCTTTTTCGGTAGTCAGCAGAAGAAGCTCCTTCAGGTGCATGTGCTTTTTGAGCTTTTCGTAGGTTCTGCGCAGGCGGTAGAGGTCCTTGGCCGTGTAAGGGTGGTGGTCCGGGAAGGTGAGCATCTCAGGCACATGCAGGGGGAGGGTTTGTAGGGTTTGGTAGAAACTCGCAGGGTGAGCTATGCCGCAGAAAGCCAGGGCGGTTTTGTAGCGTAGCGCTTCGGGGGAAAGGGGGGGGCGTTCTGGAGAGAGGGAGCGCGCCTCTTTGATGGCATATCGGAAGGGCAGAAGGGGTTTGCGCAGCGCACGAGGCTTAAGAGAGGAGGGGTTGCTTTTGTGGTTGTAGATGAGGAGGTGGGCTCGCCGGTAGCTTGAGAAAGGCTCGCGAAGTCGTCCTACTGGGAAGACCCCATCGCGCCAGGGAGGCCTGTCCGCATCCAGCAGGAGAATGTCCAGATCTCGGTGCAGGCGGCGATGTTGAAAGGCATCATCCAGCACCAGCACCTGCAGGTCGGGGTAGCGCTGAAGGAGAGTTTGGGCGCCGGCGACTCGGTCAGCGCAGACCGCCACGGGCAGCGAAGGGAGGACGGACTTCACCAGGACGGCTTCGTCCCCGAAGGAGCGGGCGGGTTCAGGCGCCTGTAAGTCCACTTCTTGGTAGCCGCGGGTGGTGCGTCGGTAACCTCGGCTTAGGTACGCGGCACGCAGCCCTTGGGACTGGAGCCACTCCAAAAGAAAAAGGGCAAAGGGGGTTTTGCCACTTCCGCCCAGGTTGAGGTTGCCTATGCTTACCACGGCGCAGGGGACGCGATGGACGGGCAGAAGCTCCCGGTCATAGAGCCAATTGCGTAGCCTCACCACCAGGCCATAGACCAGGGCCAGCGGCAATCCTATCCCCACGCGAAACAAGGCCTTGACTTTCTCCCACACTTGCCTTGAGGCCTGCATGCAGCAAAGTATGTAGTTTTGCTCAATGGAGGCTTTTCCTGTGCGTTCGGATTGGCGGCGAGACGAAGTAGCGGCCTTATACCGGCGGCCGCTCCTGGAGCTCATCTCGGATGCGGTCGTAGCGCATCGGCAATACCACCGCCCTGGAGAAGTGCAAGCCTGCACGCTCCTCTCTATTAAGACCGGCGGGTGCCCGGAGGATTGCGCTTATTGCGCCCAATCGGTCCGCTATCAGACGGGGGTGCAGGTGCATCGGCTTCTGGATGTAGAGGCAGTGGTGGAGGCTGCCCGGCAAGCTAAAGCCGCTGGAGCCACCCGCTTCTGTATGGGGGCTGCCTGGCGGGAAGTGCGTTCCAATCGGGACTTTGAGCGGGTGCTGACCATGGTGCGAGAAGTGCGTGCCTTGGGGCTGGAAGTCTGCGCTACCCTTGGCATGCTCACCCCCAAGCAGGCCCAAGCGCTCAAAGAAGCCGGCCTCACAGCTTACAACCACAACCTGGACACTTCCGCTTCCTATTATGGGAAGGTGATCACCACCCGCACCTACGAAGATCGCCTTTGCACGTTGGAAGCGGCGCGCCAGGCAGGCCTGACCCTGTGTAGTGGGGGCATCTTGGGCCTTGGCGAGTCCGAGGAAGACCGCATAGACCTCCTTCATACGCTGGCCACCCTTACGCCGCATCCGGAATCCGTGCCCATCAACGCTATCGTACCTATTCCAGGTACGCCCCTTGAGCAGGCCGAGCCGCCTTCGGTATGGGAAATGGTGAGGGCTATCGCGACCGCTCGCATCTTGATGCCTCGGAGCAAGATTCGCTTAGCCGCTGGCCGGGAGAAGCTCTCCCCTACAGAACAGGCTTTATGCTTCCTGGCTGGGGCTAACTCCATCTTCCTTGGCGAGAAGCTCCTCACCACCCCTAACGCGCCTCCTTCCGCTGACCAAGCCCTTTTTGACCTGCTCGGCCTACGACCGCTTCCTGCCTTTGCTGACACTTTACCGGCTTGACTTAACCTTGCAGCCGTGACGGCTTTCTGGGCCTGGATAGGGTGGCTCCAGCTTCTTCCCAACCTGGGGGGGCAGCGGGTCGGCCTTTCGGCGCTTTCTTTCCTGCGTATAGACCCTTCTCCGCGTTCGGTGGGGTTAGGAGGGGCCGCCGTGGCCCTGCGCAACGACCCTTTTTCCGCCTACTGGAACCCTGGCGCCCTCTCTCGCTTGCCCTATCCAGCCGTGGGTATGAGCCACACCTTCTGGATTGCGGGCCTGGACTATTCCTACGTAGCGGTAAGCTTGCCCTACAAAGAAGTGCACCGAATTGGCTTGCAAGCCCAGTTTCTCACCAGCGGCCCCATAGAGCGCCGTACAGAATACCAATCTACGGGTACGGGGGAGTATTTTACGGCCACTTACTGGGCTGCGGGGCCGGTGTACGCGTATGAATTCAGCGACCGCTTTTCGGCGGGAGCCAGCTTCAAGCTGGTGCGGGAACAGCTTGATTTTTTCCAGGCTACGACGTGGTTGGTGGATGTAGGTTTTCTCTACCAGACCGACGTGCGGGATTTCCGGTTTGGCGTGGTGGTGCAGAATTTTGGTCCCAACTCGCGCCTGCGGGTACGGCCCAGTAAGGCCGATCAGGCACCGCAAGCCTCTCTACGGGGGTACCCTCCTCCTACGCTGTTTGCGATGGGCGCAGCGCTGCGGGTGTGGCAGCAGGGCCCGCATCGCATAGAGGGAGCCCTCCAGCTCAATCACCCCAACGACAACACCGAGAACCTACGCCTGGGTCTTGAGTACAGTTACAACGGCCTTCTTTTCCTCCGGCTCGGCCAGAAACTGGGCCTGGTAGAGCAGTACGTGCCGACAGCGGGCCTTGGGCTTAGCCGGGGCGTTGGCCGTGGTCGTCTCACCCTCGCTTACGCCGCCGAATGGTTGGGGCGTTTGGGTCTGCAACATCGCATAGGATTCGTATGGCAAAAAGAAGTCTCCTCATCGCCGCGCTCTTCCTTGTAGGGTGCGGGGACTTTTTCGGGCGCAAGACAAACCTCGGTTTCGTTGAAGTGCCTCAATACGATGCCTCCTTGGTGGCGTATGTGCCTCTTTTGCCCTACTGGGAGGGCTTTGCGGGGCCGGTGGATATCTGCGTAGGCTATGATGAGCTGATCTATGTGGCCGACTCCGCGGCAGGAGAGATTGTGTGTCTGGACCAAGCGGGTCGTCGGCTCTCTTCGTACCCTTTGCCTGGGGTGCATGCGGTGGCTCAAGATCGGCGGTTAGACCTTCTGGCGGCAGCACCTGTAGATACGGTGATTGGGGGGCAGCGGTATCGGCTGGACGCCCTTTTTCGCCTGCGTCTTTCCTCTCCTACGGGGTATGGGTTGGCTCACGCCACCGTAGTCAGCCGTCAGGTCCATCCTTTCTACTTCAAGTCTACCTTCTCTCTTTCTGACACGCTGGTGCGCTTCCGGCGAATAGCGGTGCGGGGAGACAACAGCTATTACGTCACCCGTAACGGCCCGGACAACGACCCCTTGAAGTTTGGCGGGCCCGATGATGGGGTACTGCTTTTTGACAGCCAAGATCGGTGGCAAGAGGCGGTCATCGTCCAAACCTCCACCGAAGTGCGAACCGATTTCTTTCAAGGGGCTTGGGGGTTAGCGGTTCCTGCCCGCCCCCCGCAATCCCCTTTAGTCTCGCGCTCGCCGAATTTCTGGGTGGGGCTTACCGCACCCAACCTGGCCCTCAAAGTGCAGGCCATTATCCGTCAGGAAGGGGAGCAAGGGGGCTTTTACACGGTAAGTACAGCGTGGCAGCAGGGCGATACCAGTGTGGCAGAGGGCTTTCTGGCCACGCCGGGGCGCTTCCTTCGGCCAGAAGGGCTTGCCCTCACAGGCGGCACCCAGCCGTATTTGCTCGTGGCCGATGCAGGACGGGACTCGGTCTACGTGTTCACGCTCAGTGGGCTGGAAGGCGTCTACCCACCGGTGGGGAGCGGTCTTCGGCGGCCCGTCAAGGTCTCCTTTGGAGGAACCGGCAGCGGCCCCCTCCAGATGCGTAGGCCTACCGCCCTGGCCCATGCTAGACAAATACTTTACATCGTGGATTCAGGTAATCGGCGAATTATGCGATTGCGGCTCACGACAGATTTTTAGTACCTTTGCGCGCCAGAACCCAAACCTGCGCAGATGAAGATTTTCCCTAACTGGTTTGAGTGGGACGAACGGAGCCTGACTTTTCAGCGCGCTTCTATAGCTTGGCGAGCCTACTGGCGTCAGTTACCGAGGTGGATAACTTTCCAGGTGTTTGTAGGGCTTGGCCTGATGCTGCTGACGCGAGGGGGGTGGGAGAGGTACTTCATTCGCCAGGCCGAAGCTGAGCTTCACCGCCTTGAAGAGCAAGAAAAGCAGATTCTGAGCCAGATAACCGCCGCTGAAACCGCCCTGGAGCGCCTTTATGCTCAGGCCCAGCGGCTTTACCGGCCTGTACTGGGTTTACCTTCTCTTCCGTCCTCTCACTGGGAAGGTCACACGGGGGGGTGCTCAGCCCAGTCCTTGGGAAAAGCCCTTGTACCGGGCCCGCCTCGTGCTATCTGAATACCAAAACCTAAAAACCCTCTTCCAGGAGCGATGGGCTTACTTGGAGCGGCTGCCTTGCATAGCTCCGCTGGCAGGAGCTATCGTGAGTGGGTTCGGGTTCCGGCGCGATCCTTTCCATGGTCACTGGCAGATGCACACGGGGATAGACATTTCGGGGCCTTACGGAGCGCCTGTACGAGCCACAGCGGGGGGCTATGTGCGATTTGCCGGATGGGATGGAGGAGGATATGGCCTTCAGGTGGAAGTAGACCACCTAAACGGCCTGGTCACCAAATACGCTCACCTCTCGCGTCTGGCTGTACAGGTAGGGGATACCGTCCGGCGAGGCCAAGTGGTGGGCTATGTAGGGTCTACGGGCTATTCGGTCGCACCCCACCTGCATTATGAAGTCATAGAGCGAGGCCTCAAGGTCGATCCCCGGAAATACTTATTTTTGCCCGATGTACGCTAAACTCATACTGGTAGGACGGCTCGGCCGAGATGCAGAACTGCGAAGTGTCGCAAACGGGCAGGTCATTCGTTTCAGCGTGCCCCACTCTATCCGGACTTCTACAGGAGAGGAGCGTACGCTGTGGGTAGATTGTAGCTATTGGCGGGGGACGGGCGAGAGCGTGGAAGTCCAAAAGTACCTCAAAAAAGGAGCGATTGTCCTGGTGGAGGGGCTTCCCTCTGTGCGGCTCTTCACGCGTCAGGACAATACCCCTGGCGCTGCGTTAGAGTGTCGCGTCGTTAACCTGCGCATTTTGGTATACGCACCCACGGAAGCTGTGGCCACGCCCGAGGAGGTTTCTCCGCCGCCCGTAGAAGAACCCCTTGAACCGCCTCCCCTGCCTGATTCGGGTGATTTGCCCTTTTAGTGGGGGAGGTGCCTCCCTTCTTGCGGCGGGTAGCCTCTTTCTTGCAGCGGTACCTTAAGCCGGGAGAACCCCTGCTTGTAGCTTTTAGTGGGGGGCCAGATTCGGTGGGGTTGGTTGCTTGCTTGCAAGAACTGGGCTATCCCTTCGCCTTGGCGTATGTCAACTACCATCTGCGTGGGGCTGAGTCCCTGGAAGAGGAAGCCTGGGTGCGTGCCTTTGCGGAAAAGCATGCTCTACCGCTCTACGTGCGCTCCCTTGCCCCTGAAGACCTCCAAGGTCCAGGCGGTCGTCAGGCCCAAGCCCGCCGTCTGCGCTATGCTTGGATGGAAAGGCTCCTGCAGGATCAAGGCCTGGCTTGGGGTGCTACTGCGCACACCTGGGACGACCAAGTGGAAACGCTATTGTATCGTCTCGTGCGGGGCGCCGGCCCTGGGATATGGGAAGGGATTCCCGCTCGGCGGGGACCGTGGCTGCGGCCGCTCTTACAGGTGCGACGCGCCGAGCTCCTGGCTTTCCTCCGAGAAAAAGGCCTCTCCTACCGCTTGGACTCTTCTAACTACACGCCGCTCTACCTGCGCAACCAGGTGCGTTGGTGGGTGCTGCCGGCCTTGTATCGCCTGAACCCCTCGCTATCGGCCTTGCTGCAAGAGAAGTGGCGCCTGTACCAGAAGCAGCGTCGGCGGCTGGAAGCCCTTTATGACCGGTGGGCAGCGCGGACCTTCCAGCCGCAGCCTTATGGCGTTCTACTGGGGCGAAAGCTACCTTGGGATGCCTTCTGGGTCCTCGCAAAAAAGCGATGGCGTCTCTCTCGTGCCGAGATACAGGCGGTGTGGCGCCTTTGGCACCAAGGTACGGTAGGCGCTGCGAGGGCAGCGCAGGAATATCAGTTTGTGCGGGTGCCCCACGGGCTCCAGGTGGGGCGAGCTGAGTTTTGGGAGCCGGCCTGGGAACCCCTACGCCTCCTTCCGGAGCCGCTTCGGTGCGAGTGGGGGCTTTGGCGCATAGAAGTAGGGGTTAGCTCAGCCCTTCCTGAAGAGGCCCTGGTATGGGACAGGGAGCGCCTCGCTTTTCCCCTCTCTCTGCGTTTGTGGAAGCAAGGCGACAAAATAGCACCAGCCGGCCTTGGCGGCCATCACAAGCGGCTTAGCGACGTTTGGCCCGAAGTAGGCTTGTACGGCTTTGCGCGGCGGCATGCTTTTGTGGTGGAAGATGCCACGGGCCGTATCGTGGGAGCGGCTGGCTACCGAGTGGCAGAAGGCGCCGCCCCAGGGCCCCATACTCAAACTTTTTTTTACCTTCGAGCACAGTATGGGCAGTCTCCGCCTCCGTAACGGTCTACGCCCCTCCGAACTGAATCGCTCTACGTGGTTCCTGAACCGGGAACTCAGCTGGCTGGAATTTAATGCCCGCGTGCTGGAGGAAAGCTTGCATGAGGTGCATCCTCTCCTCAGTCGGCTGCGGTTTTTGGCGATCTTTTACAGCAACCTGGATGAGTTTTTTATGATTCGGGTGGCGGGGATCAAGGAGCAGATTCGGGCGGGGGTGCGTGAGCGGGGGCCTGATGGCTTGACACCTAAACAGACCCTCCAGCGTATCCAGGAGCGGGTGCGT
The DNA here is from genome assembly GCA_026003235.1 of Bacteroidia bacterium. GTDB lineage: Bacteria > Bacteroidota > Bacteroidia > SpSt-205 > SpSt-205 > SpSt-205. The sequence goes on from BPGW01000005.1 coordinate 41,790, forward strand.
CAGCTTCTCAAACGAGCCCAGGAAATCTACAACCAGCTTATTCCGGCCTTAGAGGAGTGCGATATCTATTTGTACCAGGGGCGCCGCCTGGCGCGGTTGTCTCGGGACCTCTTAGAGGGATACTTCCAAGAGCAGGTTTTTCCGCTTCTTACCCCGCTGGCGATTGACTCAGCACATCCGGTTCCTCTCCTACGGGGGCTGGAGCTAATTATGTGGGTGGAACTGCGGGATGGGGCTGCCTTGGTGCCTATTCCCCAAGTGCTTCCCCGGTTCGTGCCCTTTCATTCTGCACAGCGGTACCTCTTTGTGCCTATTGAGGCGCTTATTGGCCTCTTTTTGGAAGAGCTTTTTCCGGGGCGCAAAGTCCAAGGCTACCATCTTTTCCGCCTCACCCGCGACGCCGACATTGAAATCTCCGAAGCCGAAGCCGATGACCTGCTGGAACTGGTAGAGCGGGAACTGCGTCGTAGAAAACTGGGGGCTGTGGTGCGGATGGAAGCTTCGGCGTCCTTGCCAGTAGAAGCTCGCCGCTTCCTCCAAGAAGAGTTGTCCTTCGGCCCGGAAGACATCTACGAAGTAGAAGGCCTCTTAGGGCTGGAACGGCTCTGGGACCTCTTGTATCAGGTGGATGAACCGACCCTATTAGATCGCCCCTTTGTGCCCGCCGTGCCGGCTATCTTGCAGAATAAAGCCAATATCTTTGAAGCTATCGCGCAGCAAGACTTGCTTTTGCATCATCCTTATGATAGTTTCACACCGGTGGTGGAGTTTATCCAGGCTGCGGCCCGAGATCCTCAAGTGCTGGCTATCAAGCAAACGCTGTACCGAACCACCGGAGAAAAATCCCTTATTGTGCAGGCCTTGCGAGAAGCCGTCGATCGAGGTAAGCAGGTGACCGTCCTCATTGAGCTCAAGGCCCGCTTTGATGAAGAGACAAATATCTATTGGGCCAAAGAACTGGAGAATGCCGGTGCCAATGTAGTATACGGCATGGTAGGGCTCAAGATTCACTGCAAAGGATCCCTTGTGGTGCGCCGAGAGGGGTCCGCCTTGCACTTGTATGCGCACCTCAGCACCGGCAACTACAACGAAAAAACCGCCCAAGTGTACACCGATTTGGGGCTTCTCACGGCGGATCCTGAGCTTACGCGGGACTTAGCCGAGCTTTTCAACTACCTCACCGGCAATTCAGGTCAGCATACGTGGCGCCGGATTGCCGTGGCGCCCGAAAACCTCCGCGAGACTTTCCTGGCTGAGATCCAGCGCTGCATTGACGAGCATACCGCCGAGCAGCCCAGCCGTATCGTTCTCGTCCTCAATGCGCTGGTAGATCCGGTGATGATTCGGGCTTTGTATCGGGCTTCTATGGCGGGCGTTAAGATAGATTTGGTGGTGCGGGGCATTTGTTGTTTGGTGCCGGGCGCAGCCGTAAGTCCTACCATTCGGGTGCATAGCCTCATTGGGCGCTTCTTGGAGCATAGTCGCTTATATATATTCCAGAGTGGGGGCCAAACCCGCGTCTGGTCCGGAAGCGCCGACTGGATGCCCCGCAACCTGGATCGGCGAGTAGAGGTGGCTTATCCCCTTCGCAGCCCAGCCCTTATCCAAGAGGCCCTTACCATAGCGGAAACCCTGTTAGCCGATACTACCCACACCTGGGTCTTGCAGCCTGATGGCACCTATCGTCGCCGTGTCGAAGTAGAGCCGGATGCCCCAGCCTTCTCGGCCCAGCAGGAGTTTTTGCGCAGGCGAAATCTCCTTTGCTCCACAGACTATGAGTGAGATGCGCTACCCGCTCGTGGAATCGTTTTATACCCTCCAGGGAGAAGGCTTCTGGGCGGGGCAGCCGGCGTATTTCTTGCGGTTAGGGGGGTGTGACGTAGGATGTTCTTGGTGCGATACCCAACATAGTTGGCCTCTACAAGGATGGCCCTTGTATACCGCCCAGGAGCTTCTTTCGTGCGTAGCCGCCACCCCTGCCCGCCATGTGGTCATTACGGGAGGGGAACCTACCCTACATCCCCTCGGCGAGCTAATCCAAACCTTACAGGCGGCGGGGTATTTTGTGCAGCTTGAGACTTCGGGGGCTTACCCTTTGCCTGAGCTGTGTCCGGACTGGGTGACTTTTTCTCCTAAGCGCTTCAAGCCTCCCGAGCCTCTCTATTATGAGCGCGCCAACGAACTCAAAGTCGTGATCCATGCGCCCAGCGACCTGAAGTGGGCTGAAGAGCAGCGCAAGCGGTGCCGCCCCAGCATACCAGCTTTTCTACAGCCCGATTTTTACCGCCAAGACCAAGCGCTGGAATGGATCCTGGAGCACATCAAAGCGCATCCGTGGTGGCGCCTGAGTTTACAGTGGCACCGGTATCTCAATCTACCATGAGGAAGGTAGTTTGGCTGATAGGACTGGTGGTAGGGGTGGGATGGGCTCAACCGCCCAAAGGCATCTCCAAGAAGGCCTACGAAAACTTTCTCCAGGCTGTGCGGCTGGCTCAAATGCGCCAGCCGGAACGGGCCCTCCTCGCGCTGGAAGAGGTGGTCCAAGCGGAACCCACCTACGAAGAAGCCTGGATCCTCAAGGGCAAGCTGCACCTGCAGCTTGAGCAGTTTGCGCAGGCCAAAGAAGTAGGTCAGCGTCTGCGGGCTTTACGGCACCGGTCGGCCCAAGGGCATGCTTGGGCGTTGTACTTCTTGGGTAAAGCGTACATGGCGGAGATGGCGTTTGACTCGGCGCAGAAGGTTTGGGGTGAGTTCATTCATGCGGCGATAGGGCACATGCCTAATCGGTATCAGGAAGAGGGGGCACGGCTTTTCAGCCAGGCTCAATCGGCGGCTCGCCTCGTCAAGGAGCCCGTTCCTTTCCGCCCTACGAATTTGGGCCCCCAGGTCAATACGCCCGACGAAGAGTATCTTCCCAGCCTCACAGCCGATGGGCAGCGCCTTTTCTTCACTTCGCGACGGCCTCGCCGCGAACGCAACCCCCTTGAGCCTTCAGGCGATGAAGACCTTTATTGGACCGAAAAGGACCCGCAGACGGGCGCCTGGAAGCCGGCCCAGCCGTTGGGCCCCCCCATCAACTCACCCCGAAACGAAGGGGCCGCCTTCTTCTCCTCCGATGGGCAGTGGGCTTTTCTCACCCTGTGCGACCGACCGGAAGGGCTGGGGTCGTGCGATTTGTACTTCTCGGAGCTGAAGGGCCTCTCCTGGTCCGAACCCCGTAACCTGGGAGCCGTCGTGAACTCCTCGGCATGGGAATCTCACCCCAGTCTAACGCACGATCGGCGCCGACTGTACTTTGCCTCGGGGCGGCCGGGCGGCTTGGGCGGTTCGGACATCTGGTACACGGACTTTGTGGATGGAGCCTGGCAACCCCCCGTCAACCTGGGCCCTCCTGTCAACACGCCAGGGGATGAATACAGCCCTATGATCGCAGCAGACGGGCGTACCCTCTATTTTGCTTCGGATTGGCATCCAGGCATGGGGGGAATGGACCTTTTCGTGACTTACCTCACCGACACAGGGTGGACGGTGCCCCGAAACTTAGGCTACCCCCTCAACACCCCTGGCGACGAGCAGACCCTCTGCTTAGATGCCAAAGGTGAGATCGGCTACATTGCCCTGGTAAGGCCGGAGGGCCTGGGCAAGCATGACATTTACGCTTTCCCCCTTTGGCCGGAGATTCGCCCCAAACAGGCCGCCACCTACGTAAAAGGCCGTGTGGAAGACGCAGAAACCCGAGCCCCCCTCTCAGCCTGGATAAAGATTGTAGACATTCAATCCCGTGATACGCTGCGTCTGCTGCGGTCCAACGCAGCCACGGGGGCCTTCCTGGTCTCGCTTCCGCTGGGGCGGCGTTACGCCTTCTTTGCCGAAGCTCCGGGCTACCTCTTCTACAGCGGGCATTTTGACCTTTCAGAACGAGACACCGCCTACCAGCTCACGATTGAACTGGAGCGCATCCGAAGGGGCGGACGGCTCTTGCTGCGCAACATCTTTTTTGACTTTGACAAGGCGGACTTGCGGCCGGAGTCGGAAGTGGAGCTTGACCAAGTGGTACGCCTTCTGAAGGAAAACCCCCAGTGGCGCGTGGAAGTGCAAGGGCACACGGACAGTGTGGGCACCGCAGCGTATAACCAGGCTCTTTCGCAGCGGCGCGCAGAAGCGGTACGACAGTTTCTGATTGGCCGGGGGATAGACGCTAAACGAATCGTAGCTAAGGGATATGGAGCCACCCAGCCTGTGGCGGACAATCGCACCGAAGCCGGTCGCGCTTTGAACCGTCGCACCGAGATCGTCTTTATCGGGGTAGAGTAACATCTAACAAATACCGGCGCAGCGGCTCATACGTCGCCCCTGCGGGAGATAAATGAGAGCGGTACAAGTAAGCTGTGGTGAAGAGGAAAAGGGGCTCTTCTTGCAGGGGAGGGCCTGTCCATCGCAGAGGCTTGGGGGAGCGAGCCAGGGTAATGTGCGGGCGAAAAGGGCTGCGCAGGGGGAGGCCCGCAGCTAAGTGCAGCCGTTCTACCACCGCCAAAAGGTAAGGGCTGGGATGTAGGGCCACCCAAAGGGTGCGACCGTGCCAGGCTATCTGCCGAGGACGCAGGTAAAACGCCGGATGCCCCTCCAGAATCTCAGTGAAACCTTCATGCAAGGCTTGCACCCGCTCCTCAGCCGTTTCCCCCAGGAAAAGCAGCGTGACATGCCAGTTCTCGGGATGGACCCACCGGGCCCCAGGAGGCAAAAGAGGAGGCTTGTGCTTAAGTATCCATGCCGTCGCTTCAGGTGGGCAGGTAAGTCCCACAAAGAGTCGCATGATAAGTACCTAAACAAAAGTAATGCCTTTTGGCGGATCGTCGGGCTTCTTAGCGGAAGGGTTATTTTTGTGGGATGCGTTGGCTGTGGGCAGTGGGGGGACTTGTGTGGGCGCAGGGTACCGTGGCGATAGGGCAGTGGGGCATCTACGCCTATCATGGCTACATTCTGGCAGGTACCTACGTCGCGCCGTATTTTTGGATCCTCAGCAGCGAAGGCGTAGTGCTCATCCATGCCCAAGAAGGCACCTACCACGAGCTGAATCGGACCAACGGCCTGCTGTATAGCCGTCCTACGGCCTTGTATGGAGACCCTGTATCAGGATGGGTTTTTTTGGGTTACAGCACGGGGGATGTCCAATATGGTTCTGCGCCCCAGAGTCTTTCGGTATGGAGGGATATTGCGGCTAATCCGCTCTACACCTCTCGGGCTGTAAGGGATTTTGCTGCGAAGGGAGATACGCTTCTGGTAGCTACGGATTTTGGGCTGGTGGTGTGGGACAAGCGCCGGCAACGAGCTTTGGCTACGGTGGCTCAGTTTCCGGGAGCTCCTTTCAGCATCCCTGTGCGGCGTGTAAGCTGGGCAGCAGGTGCCGTATGGGCTTTTACGGATCGGGGCCTGTATGCTCTCCCCGAAGGACGCCCCTGGACCAGCGGCTGGGAAAAACGCTCGGGACCAAGCGGGCCTGTCCAAGATAGCGTACAATACTGGCAGGGGTGGGTAGAAACCCGTGAAGGCTTTTTGATGGCTTACCGGGATACGCTCTATCGGTGGGCAGAGGGGCAGGGCTGGGTAAGACGCTCCCTGGGCCCCTTGGAAGGCCGAAAGGTGCGGGCGGTAGGTGGTTCGGGCCTCAGCTGGGCGCTCTCGCTGGACACCACCGAAGCCTTTTTCTTTTCCCCCGCTGGCGACACTTCTTACATGTGGAATCCTGCCGCAATAGTGGTATGGTCCGATCCCTCAGGCCGGTACCGAGGGGTTGGTAGCACCTGGATAGGGGCTTTTGTGTCTTCTCCCGCAGGGAACTTTTCTACCGATGCCTACCAGCGTCTGCGGGGGGGCAGCGTGACTGAGCTCGTGCCTGCGCCTCAGGGGCTCTTCTTTTTGCATGGGGGCACGGGCTTCTGGGGAGAAGGCTTTTCCAGCCTGGTCACCTACTATCCCTACGGCGCCCAGCAGGGCCTGGCTTACAACCTGAGCGAGCGGACCGGTAAGTACTGGTACGGCATGACCGAAGCCCTCTGGGATGGAAATCGCCTCTGGATTGCCTGCCGCAATGCCGTACTTACCTTGAGTACCGAGGGAAAAGTGGACACTTTTACAGCTTACAACGCACCCTTTGATGGACTTTTCCCCGATGGTGCCGGCTATCCCACCACTTATGGTTTTACTACGGTGGCGCGTTCCACCTCCGGCACAATCTGGCTCGGAAAACGATTTGGCTCTCGCAACGTCCTGGCGTATTTTCCGGCCTCAGGGCGGTGGCAAGCTTTTTCCTTTTCAGAACCGGTCTTGCAGATTCGGGCGGACAGTCGGGGGTACGTATGGGTGCTTCACCTCGGGGGGATTCTCCGGGTTATAGATGATCGGGGCGCTCCGGAAGCGGTGAACGCTTACCGGATTGCGACCCTTTCAGCGGGGGTAGGACCTCTGGCGGGCTTGCCTAACTACACCCTACGCACCTTAGCGGTGGATCGCAGCAACGCCGTCTGGCTCGGCACCGAAAAAGGCGTCGCAGTCCTGTATGGGGACCCCTTTGCGGGTACGCTTTCGCTCTCAGTGCCCGTTATAGAGAATCGCTACCTCCTGGAAGAGGAAAGCATTACCGACATTCGGGTAGACGGGCAGAATCGTAAATGGATAGGCACGCTTGCCAGCGGCGTCTACGTGATAAGCGCCGACGGAAGCCGCCAGCTCGCTTCCTTCAGTCAGGAAAATAGCCCCCTTCCGGCTAATATGGTGTTTCGCATCCGCTCATGGGACCTCACGGGCGAGACCTTTCTGATCACATCAGAAGGGGTGGTCAGTTACCGGGACTGGGCTACCGAACCTGCCGCACAGCTTGATAGCCTCTACATCTTCCCCAATCCGGTCAGTCGGGATTTTACTGGGTGGGTAGGCATTCGCGGGTTGTCGGAGGGCAGCACCGTGCGCATTTTTACGGTGGATGGGCAGGTGGTGCGTTACCTCCAGGCCTTCGGAGGGCAAGCGGTGTGGGACCTGCGTACCCTCCAAGGCGAACGGGTAAGCCCTGGGGTGTATCTGGTAGGGGCGCTGGATGCAAATGGCCAGCGCAGTGCAGTGGGGAAAATTGTTATCCTGGAGTGAAGTGCTCACGGTGTATGTGATAGCTGCTCCGACGGTGGGGGCCTGGCGCCAGGCGTTCGGGGGGGCCTTGTCCGGCCCAGCCCTCTTGTGGTGTGTAGGGCCTGAGGCTTCCACCACCTCCAAGCGACTGGCCGCCTTTCTGAGTGAAAGGGGCTTGCCTATACGGTGGTTGCCTTTGCAGCACCGCCCCAGCTGGATTCAAGAGGTGGTGCACTTGCCATGGGAAAAGACCTCCCTGGCAGGCTTTTTGCAAGAGGTTCCCTACCTTCTCTTGGATGCCCCTGAGTCGGTGTTGCATCAGGTGCATAAAGCCCTCCAAGCGCAGGATCAGCTAAAAGAAACGCGCTTTATCCCTTCTTTTCTGCGCAGCCCCCTTCTGCAGACGCCGGTCCGCGCGGAAAGCGCAGCTCAGCTCCAGGCGTGGGCCCACTTGTACGAAGAATTGGCCCCGGATTTCGCTTTGGTTGAAAGGTGGCTCCCCTGCTTGCTCACAAGCTCGGCGGTATGAGCGTGGAAGTCAAAACCCGAGGCTTACTCCTCCAACGCTATCCCTATCGCGAACGAAGCTGGGTTCTCAAAATCCACACCGAAGCCGAGGGAACCCTTTCAGTGTTGGCGCTGGGGCCCTCTTCCCGGGCCTTCCTCCCTGGAGCGCTTCTTTCCCTAAGGGTTTTTGTGCGGCCTCACCGGGACCTTCAACGACTTGCCGAGGTGGAGTGGGACTACCTCTATCGCACCTTGTATCATGACCCCACTCGCCAACCCTATCTTTTTGTGGCGGTTGAGTGGCTGGCTCAGTGTTTGGTAGCGCCCGATCCAGCTCTCTACGCTTGGGTTCGGCAGCAGCTTATTGAGCTGGACCAGACGCCCCAGCCCGAAGCTCATCTCCGGCGTTTTTTCAGCGAGCTTTTACCTCGGCTGGGAGGCGCAGCCCCCCCTTCGGTCCCTTCTTTACAAGCGCTGGAAGCTGTATATCGGGCTTCCTGGCCAACTTGGCGGCCTTTGCGTAGCCTTTCTCTGCTAGAAACCTTACCTTTGCCTACTTATGAATACCGAGAACCCTACACCTGTCGGTCCCCTTCTAAAAACGATTGAGAGTCCAGCTGATCTGCGGCGTTTGCCTCCGGAGCTTCTGCCGCAGGTGGCGGAAGAGCTGCGTCAGTTTCTGATCCATCATGCGGCTCGGTATGGAGGGCACTTTGCGGCCAGCTTGGGCGTGGTAGAGCTTACTGTGGCCCTGCATTACGTCTACCAGACGCCCCAAGATCTGCTGGTGTGGGATGTAGGTCATCAAGCCTATGGGCACAAAGTGCTGACCGGTCGCCGCAGCCGGTTTCATACCAACCGACTCAAGGACGGGATTTCAGGCTTTCCCAAGCGGGACGAATCGGTCTACGATACCTTTGGGGTGGGGCATTCTTCTACGGCGATTTCTGCGGCGCTGGGTATGGCGGAAGCTCTGCGGCACCTGCGGCAAACGGACCGTAAAGTGGTGGCCGTGGTGGGCGATGGGGCGCTTACGGCCGGCCTGGCCTTTGAGGGCCTCAACAATGTAGGCATGCTCCAGCCCGACCTTCTGATTATCCTCAACGACAACCAAATGTCCATTGACCCCAATGTAGGGGCGCTCAAAGATTACTTGGCGGGGATCACCACTTCCCGCACGTACAATCGCTTCCGAGAGGAAGTGTGGAAGTGGCTTAGCCGCCTCCAGGAAAAGCTGGGGGCGCCGGTGCGAGACTACGCGGCCCGCCTGGAAGAAGCCTGGCTCGTTCTTTTATCGCGGCCTGCGGTGCTTTTTGAGAGTTTAGGGCTGCGCTACTTCGGCCCCGTGGATGGCCATGATGTGCAGGGGCTGGTAGAGACCTTACGCAATTTGCGGCGGCTGCCAGGTCCGAAACTCCTGCATTGCCGCACGGTAAAAGGCAAAGGGTTCCCCCCTGCCGAAAAAGACCCCCTCAAGTGGCATGCCCCCGCTTTCCGGTTTGATCCAGCTACAGGAGAGCCGACAGATCCTCCTTCTTCCCGCCCTACCCCTCCTAAGTATCAGGATGTTTTTGGCGAAACGGTCATAGAGCTGGCCTGCCAGGATGAGCGGGTGGTGGCGGTCACGCCAGCTATGCTGTCGGGCTCGGGCCTGACAAAAATGCGTCAGCTCATGCCCGAACGCTGTTATGATGTAGGGATTGCTGAGCAGCACGCCGTGACCTTTAGCGCAGGGCTCGCTACGCAGGGCATGAAGGTATTCTGTAGTATCTACTCTACCTTCCTCCAGCGCGCCTACGACCAGGTCATCCATGATGTGGCTATTCAAAACCTGCCGGTGATTTTCTGCTTGGATCGGGCAGGGGCTGTAGGAGCCGATGGAGCTACCCATCAAGGGCTCTACGACATTGCGTACCTGCGTCCCATTCCTAACCTCATTCTGTCCGCTCCCCTCAACGAGTCTGAATTGCGCAATCTGATGTATACGGCGCTTCGGGCAGAGAAGCCTTTTGTGATTCGGTACCCGCGTGGGAATGGGGTACTCCTGGAATGGCGTACGCCTTTTGAGGAAGTGCCCATTGGCAAGGGGCGCCTGCTGCGAGAAGGCGAAGATGTAGCTATCCTCAGCTACGGGCACATCGGCAACGAAGTACTGGAAGCTTGTCGCTTGCTGGAGGCAGAAGGGTTGTACCCTGCGGTGTATGACCTTCGCTTTGCTAAGCCGCTGGACCTGGAGCTGCTGGCAGAAGTGGCCCAGCGATATAAGGTCATCTTGACGGTAGAGGATGGGGTTCGCATAGGGGGAGTAGGCAGCGCCGTACTTGAAGCGCTCGCAGACCAAGGGTATAGCGTGCCCGTACGGCGCCTGGGTGCCCCAGACATCGTGCTGGAACACGCCACCCAGGCCGAACAGTACGCTTTGTGCGGTTACGACCGGCAGGCTATCGCCGAAGCCGTCCGCCAAGCTTACCAAACGCTTCTACCTTTGCGGGCGTGGAAGCGCTTTTAGCGGGCCTCTTCCTTGCTGGGTATGCACTCATCGCCTTAGAGTATCGGCTCCGCATAGATAAGGCCGCCACGGCTATCTTAATGGGGACGGTAAGCTGGCTGCTTCTGCTTATCCTTCCCGCCTTTTCGCAAGCAGAAGAGCGCCTTTTCCACCATGTGAGTGAGATCGCGGGCATCCTGTTTTTCCTCTTGGGGGCGATGACCATCGTGGAGGTGGTGGATTCGTACAACGGGTTCCGCTTCCTTTTAGACCTGATTAGGGTGAGAAACAGCTGGTTTTTCTTTGCCCTTATCACGGCCCTAACTTTTTTTCTTTCGGCCATCATAGACAACCTTACAGCGACCCTTATCATGGTTTCCCTGCTCCAGAAGGCGCTGCCTGGGGAGGAACCTAAGGTGCGATGGCTGGGAGCTTCCCTTGTCGTGCTGGCGGCCAATTCGGGTGGAGCCTGGAGCCCTCTGGGCGACGTAACCACCACCATGCTTTGGATACGGGGCTGCATCACAGAAGCCTCTATCATCCAGCGAACCTTTTTGCCGAGCCTGGTGTCTATACTTCTACCCTTCCTTATAATAGGTCGCCTTTTGCGGGGTGTTTCTATCCAGACCGGGACCGACGCAGACAATGAATCTATCCCCCGCCGTGTAAGCCTTGTGGTGTTGATTCTGGGGGTGGGTGGGATTTTATCGGTGCCTTTGCAAAAGTACTTTCTGCATGTTCCTCCTTTCCTGGCGATGCTGCTGGCTATGGGCGCCGTCTGGCTGGCTACGGAGATCTTTTACTGGCGCCTGCGGGATCGCGTGGAGGAGCCCCAGCACTTGCGAGTGACCGCCGCGCTGGAGAAAATAGACATACCTGCGCTGCTTTTTTTCCTGGGTATCCTGCTTGCTGTGAGTGCGCTGGCCGAGGTGGGCATCCTCCGTTGGACCGCTGAAGCGCTGGACCGTACGGTGGGAAACTTAGACCTGGTGGTGTTTATGCTGGGCCTTCTCTCGTCGGTCGTGGATAATGTGCCCCTTGTAGCGGCTGCGATAGAGATGTATCCCCTTTCTGCGTACCCGACCGACCATCGGTTGTGGGAGTTTCTGGCGTACGCGGCAGGCGTAGGAGGTAATCTGCTCATCATTGGCTCGGCTGCGGGCGTTGTAGCGATGAACATGGAAAAGATTGAGTTTTTCTGGTACGTGCGGCGCATCTCGTGGATGGCGTTTTTGGGCTATACCGCTGGGGCGCTGGCGTATATAGCTTTAGCTTGAGGAATAAGGCTGGCCGGTGAGTTTTTCCCACGCTTCCAGGTAAGCGCGGTAGGTTGTCTCGTCGTAGGCCACCATGTACAGCTCTTGGAAGTGGGGGGCCTCTTCTAGAAGCACCTTCAGGGCGATGGGGGCCGCTTCGGCAAGCGGATAGCCGTAAATACCCGTGCTAATGGAAGGGAAGGCTACCGTAGACAAGCGGTGCTGCCGAGCCAAAGCTAAGCTTTGGCGATAAGCTTTTTCCAGAAGGGCTGCTTCGCCGTGGGTGCCGCCTCTCCAGATAGGTCCTACTGTATGGATGACGTAGCGTGCGGGCAGACGAAATCCCGGTGTGAGGCGGGCTTCTCCTGGAGGGCAAGGGGCCACTTTGCGGCATGCTTCAGCCAGTTCTGGGCCTGCCGCCCGATGAATAGCCCCTGACACACCCCCTCCAGGTAAAAGGGCTTCGTTAGCGGCATTGACGATAGCGTCTACGGCCAGCTGGGTGATGTCGCCCTGCACGAGGTATACCCGGCCCACCAGGCAAAGGTAGACGAAAAAGGTGCTTTTTTGGGGTGGGGGCCGCCTCTATGCACATAGCGGTTTGGCTGGTGCGGGAAAGCGTGTATCACCCGCGAGGGTATTTTCGGTTGGCGCGCAGCTTGGCTAAGCGGTGGCCGGTAGAGGTATGGGGCCGCCCCATGCCTCCCATAGCGAGAGAAGGACCCTTACAAGCGCATGTAGAAGAGCAGGTATGGCATCGCCTTACCGCTCCTCCGGCGGATCCAGGCCTTCGGGTCGTGGCGAGGAAGGGACCGCCACCGCCCCCGCAAGGTCCGGTGGTGGTGTGCAATCCCGTAGGGCTTTGGCTGTCGCTGCGTTGGCCGCGGCATCCTCTCGTTTGGGACGTGTGGGAGGCGTACGAAGAAAATTTCCGTTGGGACCCGGCTTACACCGCTTTCCAGCGGAAGGTCCGACAGATGGCGTGGCGGCTTTTAGCGCCTCTGCGGCGGCGTCCCCAGGCGTACTGGCTGGCTGAGTACGCTTACGCGGGTTGGGGGCCTTTGGCCCGAAGCGAGTTTCTCCCCAACGCCTTTGTGCCCGTGGAGTCTGAAAAACCCCTTTTGCCCAAGCTTCAAGGGGAGTATACCCTCTATACGGGCAATTTGGCGGAGAGCTGGGGGTTAGAGGCTATCTTAGCGTGGGTGCGAGCGCATCCCCAAGAGCCTTTCGTGCTGGCAGGCAGCGTAAAGTCAGCGGCCCTGGAAGCTCGGATTCGCTTAGCGCTGGAAACCCATAAAGCCTGGCTCTGGATTCGCAGTCGGTTTGTCCCGTACCCCGTCATCCAGAATTTGCAGCGGGGGTGTAAGCGGCTCTTGGCGCCGTATGTGCCCCTTCCTCACCTGCGAGGTAAATGGCCAGGCAAGTTTTACGAAGCGGCGGCCTTAGGCTTAGCGATAGAGTACCCGAAAGGAGTTTCGCCGGCTTGGGATGCGTTTTGGGCGCGTTACCGAGAGGATCCTCACGCGCCTGAGCTGTATTGGAGCTACCATGAGGGCCGCCTCCTGGCTGCCATGGAAGGGCTACTGGAGAGGTTCTACGAGAGGGGGTAGCATGGTGGGGGGCGGCGTAAGGCCCATGAGGGTTAGGACGGTGGGCGCTACTTGGGGTAAAATACCGGGCCCCAGGCGGTAAGGCAAAGCGTCCCGACTCATCAGAATGCAGGGAACAGGTGCGGTAGTGTGCGCGGTATGGGGGGTGCCGTCCTCGGCTATCATGCAGTCGGCGTTGCCGTGGTCCGCAATAAGGAGGACGATATACCCTTTTTCCAGGGCGGTTTGGACCAAGGGAGCTGTGCATGCGTCTACGGTCTCGCAGGCTTTGACGGCAGCAGACCACACGCCGGTGTGCCCTACCATGTCAGGGTTGGCGAAGTTTAGACAGATAAAGTCCAGGCGGCCTTCTTGTAGGTGGGGCAAAAGCGCGTCGCGCACCTGGGGGGCACTCATCTCGGGTTGAAGATCGTAGGTGGCGACTTTGGGGGAGGGCACCAGGATACGCTCTTCGCCTGGGAAGGGTTCTTCTCGGCCGCCATTGAGGAAGTAGGTGACATGGGGATATTTTTCTGTTTCCGCAATGCGCAGTTGGGTGCCGCCAGCTTCGGCGATGCAGGCTCCGAGGGGTTTCTCAATATGAACCTTGCCAAAAAGGTACTGCACACCCCGCGCCGTGAAAGCGGGATCGTACTCGGTAAGTGTGACCAAGTAGAGGGGAAGGGGTTCCAGGTCAGGAGGGTAAGGGACGGGGGCGCGGCTACCTTGGACTTCGGGCAGCTCACCTGTGAAAAGCGCCTGAACAAGCTGACGGGGACGGTCATTGCGAAAGTTGAAGAAGAGCACAGCATCCCCGGGCTGGAGGGGGGCCGGCTCTTGAAGCACGGCGGGGCGGAGGAATTCATCGGTAATGCCTTGGTCGTAGTTGTGGGCCAGCGCCGCTTCAAAGGAGGGGAAGGTTTCGCCTTCGCCGTAGCGCAGGAGCCGATAGGCCAATCGGGTGCGCTCCCAGCGGCGGTCACGATCCATGGCATAGTAGCGGCCAATGAGGCTAACCAGGCGAGCATGGGGGAGCGTCTGGAGGGCTTCTTGGACGGTGCGGAGGTAAGTAGCTGCGCTGCGCGGCGCCGTATCTCGGCCGTCGGTGAAAGCATGCAGGTAGACGGGGTTAGGCAAATCGGCCTCCCGCAATAGCCGTAGGAGTCCCAACAGGTGGCCGAGGGAGCTATGGACCCCTCCCTCCGAGACCAGCCCCATCAGGTGAAGGGGGCGGCCTGTCTGTCGCAGGTAGGCAAGCAGGGCTTGCATAGCAGGCAGGGCCGCCACTTCCCCCCGGTCTAAGGCGCGCTGGATGCGCCACAGATCCTGCCACACCACAAAACCTGCCCCAATATGGAGATGCCCCACTTCGGAGTTGCCCATCTGGCCAGGAGGTAGGCCTACCGCTTCTCCCGAGGCCTCCAGCTTCACAAACGGAAAATGGGCGCGAACCCTGTCATAAAAAGGCGTATAAGCCGCATCTATGGCACTTACGGCGGGGTTTTCAGCGATGCCCCACCCGTCCCAGATAATCAAAAAGACTTTTCGTTTCATTGGGGGCGGCTTTGAAGCTCGTGCAAGAGGCGCTCCAGCTCATAGAGCTCGTATTCTTTGGCTTGGAGAAGCAGCTGGTATTCCTGGAGGGTCTCAAGAGGGGCGTAGTTTTTCATCCATTCGGCTTTGAGGGCTTCGCAAGCCTCTTGGGCAGGCAGGAGGACAGCCAGATAGCGTTCCTCCACAGGGAAAACAGCTAAAAATTGCAGGCGATCCACGCCGTGGGCGTCTCGGTTGGTGAGGAAGCCCGTCCAGGGTTTGCCTCGGCCGATGGTGGCCCACAAGTCCATAAAAACGTAGTCTGGTGTTTGGGGGCTGCGCAAAAGCCGGGCGTTCTGCCCTAAGAGAAGTTCGGGTTTTTCGTACCCCATAAGCTCAAGCAAAGCTGGGCTAGCTGAGAGAAGGGTACCCTGCTTGTCTGTTAGGAACCAAGGCAGGCGCTGGAGGTAGGTGGGCAGTTCTTGGGTTTGGGCCTCCAGTTGGCGAAGCGCTTCTTTGAGGCGCTGGGCCTGGATTTTTTGCCGAGTGATGTCAAACGCCACGCCAATGTACTTGTAGGGCTTTCCTTCGGCATCCAGGACCGGCGTGATGGTCAGATGCACCCAGAAGGGGGTGCCGTCTTTGGCGCGGTTTTGGACTTCACCCTGCCAGACGAATCCGCTTTTGATGCGATCCCACATCCGCTCAAAAAAGCGGGGAGGATGCGCATCGCTGCGAATGATGCTGTGAGGTTGGCCTATCAGCTCTTCCCGGCTGTAGCCCCACACATAGGTGGCTTCGTCGTTGACGAAGAGGATGCGGCCTTCAGGGTCGGTCTCCGAGACGATAGCAGCGTTGTTGAGGGCGTTGATGCGGCCAGCCAGCTCAAGTTGGGCTTGGAGGAGCTCGGCCTGGACTTTCTCAAGCTCTTCGGCGTAGGCGCGCAGAGAACGCTCTTTTTCCTGGGCCTCGTGGAGGAGGAGCCGAATCCGTTCAGCCTGGCGCTTTTGCGCCGTAATGTCAAAAGCCACCCCGATGTACTTGAAGAGGCGGCCTTCCGGGTCACGGATAGGGGTGATGGTGAGCAGCTGCCAGAATAGCTCTCCGCTACGGCTTCGGTTGAGGACTTCGTTTTGCCAGACTTCGCCACGCTGGAGGGTCTCCCACATAGAAGCCCAGAACTCAGGCGGATGGTGGCCGCTGTTGAGGAAGCGGAGGTTTTGGCCTTCTACTTCGTCCCAGGTGTAGCCCCACGCTTCCAGGGCGGCGCTATTGGCATAGAGAAGATGCCCTTCCGTGTCGGTTTCCATGAGGAAGGCCGCATTCCCTACAGCCAAGATCTGGCCCCGCAGTTCGGCTTGGGCGCGACGAAGCTCCTCGGCATAGGCCCGTAAGCGCTCTTCTTGCTCCACCTGCGGGGTCAGGTCAAAACTCACGGCAATGAATTTGACCAGCCGCCCCCGGGTGTCTACCACGGGCGTGATCGTAGAGCTGATCCAGTAGAGGGAACCATCTCTGCGGCGATTGCAGAAGATGCCCTTCCATACTCGTTTCTCCAAGAGCGTCTGCCACAACGCGCGGAAAAAGGCCTCGTCATGCCTATCAGAGCGCAGGATCGCGTGGGTGCTGCCCAGAAGCTCTTCGCGCGTGTAGCCGGAGAGGGCGCAGAAAGCGTCGTTTACGAAAGTGATGCGGCCTTCGGGGTCTGTTTCGGCTACGATAGCGGCGTTGTGGACCGCGCTAATTTGCCCCCGCAGCTCCACTTGGGTGCGACGCATTTCTTCTTGGGCGGCTTGGAGCTGCTGGGTATAGCGCCGCAGCTCTTCTTGCTGGGCTTGCGCCAGCTCCAGGGCCGAACGCAGCTCCTCCTCCTGTCTCTTCTGCGCAGTAATGTCAAACCCCACCGCAATGTATTTCAGAATCTTGCCCTCAGGGCCGGCGACCGGCGTAATGGTGAGCAGGATCCAATAGTACTGCCCATCTTTGGCTCGGTTGCGTACTTCGCCTCGCCATACTTGGCCTTGGCTGATGGTGCGCCACATCTCTTCAAAGACGGTGTCGCTTTGATGGCCGGACTTGAGGATGCGGTGGTTCTGGCCCAAGACTTCCTCAGGGCGGTAGCCGTACATCTGCAGGAAAAGGTCGTTGACGCGGATGATGCGGCCTTGCAGGTCGGTCTCTGAGACGATGGCGGCGTTGCCCACGGCGGCGATTTGGCCCTTCAGTTCGGTCTGGGTGCGCAGGAGCTCTTCGTTGAGGGCTTGCAGCCGTTGGTTGGCTTCGCGTAGGAGCTCTTCCTGGGCCAGCGTTTGCTCCAGCATGCGGCGCAGCTCCTCTTCCTGCTGCTTTTCGCGCGTGATGTCAAAGCAAATGCCGATAAAGCCGGCGGGTCGGGTTTGCAAGGGGGCCAGGGTCGCTTGAAGCCAAAGGATCTCCCCGCTCTGGGCGCGCAGGGGCAAGCTGCCCTTCCAGCTTTGGTGGGATTTCAGCGCTTGGCTTAGGGTTTGCTTGAGGTCGTCGGCAGCTACCAGATCAGCCAAAAAAGAACGCTTGAGCTGCGTTAGGGGGTATCCCGTGGCCAAGAGGAAGGCTTCATTGGCGTAGGTGATGAGCCCTTCTTCGGACAGTTCCACCACCAGGGCGGCGCTGCGGATGGCGCTAATCTGGCTGGCCAGCTGGGTTTGGGACTCCAGGAGCTTCGCTTGGGCCTCTTCCATCAGCTGGGCGCTGCGCAGCAGCTCGGCTTGTTTTTCCTCCAGGGCTTTGCGCAAGGTCTGCTCTTCGGAGAGAAGGGCCTCCAGCCGCTCCCGCGAGATAAAGTTAGCCAGGGCGGCGCCGACATGCTCGGCAAACTTCTGCAGGAAGGCTTCCAGCTCTTGGGGGAAGGCTTCCAGGGTGGCCAGCTCGGCTACGCCATAGGTTTCGTTTTGGAAGATGAGGGGCACCAGGAGCAGGGTGTGGGGGGCTGCTTCGCCAAGGCCCGACCGCAGGCGCAGATAGCTGGGAGGCACAGGGTGAATGCGCAAGAGTCGTTTTTCGGCGGCGGCCTGGCCTACAAAGCCTTCACCCAGATGGAAGCGCCGCTCCGCCGCTTGGGACAAGTCGTAAGCGTACGTGCCCCGCAGAACAAGGGCGTTCCCTTCTCGCACGAAGATAGCCCCCATGTGAGCGCTTACTTGCCGGCACAAGAGGGAGATGGTCCGCTCGGCTAAGTCCGCAATCGTCTGGGACTCCTTGAGGATTTCGCTGAAGGCGGCCAGGCTTTGCAGGGTGAGGGCTTCTTCGGATCGGCGTCCCCATCGGCGGGCTAAGGTGCTCTTTAGCGCTTCCAGCCTGCGCAGGATCGGATGGTCTCCTTGGGGTAAGGGGGCCTCGGGATCGGCCGATTCCAGCGCCTGAAGGAAAGCCTCTATTCCTTCCCAGGCGGTTTGGATCGCTTGGAGGGCAGGCTGGTCAAGGGCTTGGGCAGGTAAGGGCCGGTCCCACTGCCCCCGGCTCCAGGCCTGAAGGAGAAGTTGGGTGTCGCGGACTTGCTGGGCCAGAAGGGCTTTTTCGCGGTGTAGGCGCCACAGGCCGCCCGATAAAAAGAGCAGGACCACCAGGGCCAGGCCTGCCAGCCATAGGTTAGAAAGGCGGGTGCGCTGTTCTATCTCCCGCTGCAGGGCCTGGGCCACATGGGCCGATAACCGCTCTAACTCCGTGGTCAACTGCGCTCGGTCTGCTTCGGTCTCAATCTGGGCTTCCAGGCGCTGAAGCAAAGGGGCCAGGCTTCGGCTTTCGGGCAGAACTTTTGCCAGTTCTTGGAGGGGTTCTTGGGGGGGGGCTTCCTGGAGGAGCGCCTGGTGGAGCCGACGAAGGCCTTCCTGCTGCTGAAGAAGCTTTTCCATGCGGGCCTGCGAAGGCGCCTCAATAAGGAAGTATCGGCCTATCAGCCCCCCAATCAGCAGAGCCGCCGAGCCCACAAGCAGGCCTACAAGCCCCCGGCTCATGGGCGCAAGACTTTATCTGGCACCACGAAGGCGCCAGGAAAGCGGTGCCGCTGCCGGTCTAACCAAGCTTCGGCGTCTCGGCGATCCCAGAAATCACCCACCCGTACCCTATAAGTGGGCGCTTCGTACAAGAGGTAGACCGGCAGGGTAGGGTACTCTTCTAAGAGGGCCAGGCGCACGGAATCGGCTAAAGCCCGTTGGGTGGTCGTGAGCACTTGCACGCGGTAGCCAGGCAAGGTATGGCTGGAGCGATGAAAGGCCAAGATCGTGTCGTAGAGATGCGCCACGGCGGGGCTGGCCTGACGCAGGACTTGGATGGGGCGCGGATCGCCTATCCGAGGCCGCTCCGCCGAAGGAAGAGGCTCCCCCTCATACTTTGGCCGAAACCGTTCCCACGCCGCCTGAGCCCAGACCCACCCTATCAGACCCCATACAACCCACCTCCAACCCATAGCCTACAAACTTACAAGGGAATCCCCAAAGCCGTTTTTCCTTTTGTGGCTGGGACCTGCCCAGCCCTCAGAAGGCGGAGAAGGGTAGGGCCTCAAAAGGGGCGTATGGCTTTCCTGCCGCTATCTTTACCGCATGGAAATAGGCGCTGTAGTTCGCTTTCGGGAGCGGGAGTGGGTGGTGTTGGGGGTAGAGGAAGGGCTCATAACCTTGCGGCCTGTAGTAGGCTTGGAGAAGGAGTACATCACGATTCATGAGGGCTTGGCGAAGGCTGTAGCGGAGGTTTTGCCTGCGGAGCGGATAGAGCCAGCGTCCTTTCCTTGGCCGGAGGTCCCGCATGTCGGGAGCTTGCAGCAAAGCCGCCTCTTTTGGCAGGCGGCGCGCCTTCTGTTGCGGGAGGGGCCGCGCCGTTTCGGTCCTTAGGCCGCATCTCCGTACGGCCCCGCCCCTACCAGCTGGTGCCCCTCCTTATGGCCTTGCGTCTGGCCCCCGTGCGCATGCTCATAGCCGATGATGTGGGGGTAGGCAAAACCATTGAAGCCGGCCTCATCCTGCGAGAACTCTGGGACCGCCGCGAAATCCAGCGCTTTGCGGTGCTGTGCCCTCCTTACCTTACCGACCAATGGCAGCAAGAGCTGGCCGAAAAGTTTCACTTAGAGACCGTGGTCATCACCCCCGCAACCCTTGCGCGCCTGGAACGGGGGGTGCCCCCAGGCCAAAGTCTCTATCAGTATTACCCCGGCCAGGTGATCTCGGTGGACTTTATCAAGCACGAACGCAACAAAAACGCTTTTCTCCTTTATGCGCCAGAGCTGTTGATTGTGGATGAGGCGCATGGGGTGACGCCGGGGCGGGGGCAAGACCGGCACTTGCGCTATAACCTCGTGCGCGAGCTGGCCCAAGACCGCAAGCGACATCTTCTTCTGCTTACCGCCACCCCCCACAGCGGCATCGCCGAAGCCTTCCAAAAGCTCGTGGGGCTTCTGGATCCCGAGTTTGAAAGCTGGGACTTTAGCCGGCTTACGGAGCCGCAGCGGGCGCGCCTTGCCCGGCATTTCGTGCAGCGCACCCGCCGCGATATCCAAGACCAGTGGGAAGCTGCCCTGTGCTTCCCCCGGCGAGAGACGATAGAGGCCACCTACACGCTTTCTCCTGCCTATCGTCGCCTCTTTGAGGCCGTGTACGATTTCTGCACCGAGATCGTGCAGAGCGGGCAAGAGCTGGAGCGCCATCGTCGTCGCATGCGGTGGTGGGCCGCTTTGGCTTTGCTGCGCTGCGTCATGTCCAGCCCCCGCGCAGCCTTGGTGGCCCTCCAAAAACGCCACCTAACCGAGCACCAGCCCTCCGAAGACTTGGAACCGGAAGCCTTCATCCCCTTCGTCTACGAGCCTACTGATCAGGTTCCTGACGACGAAGTGCCTACCCCCCTCCTAAACCGAGGCGAAACCCACCTGACCCAAAAAGAACGCAAGCAGCTCCGAGATGCCGCCCGCCTGGTGGGGGCGCTTACCCAGAGCGACGACACCAAGATTCAGGGCTGCATCCAAGTGGTGCAGCGGCTGCTGAAGGAAAAACACAACCCCATCATCTACTGCTTCTACATTGAGACGGCGGAGTATGTGGCGCAAAGCCTGCGTGCCGCATTGGCCGAGGAGGGGGTGTCTATAGAGTGCTTGACAGGGCGGGTGGGAGAGCAAGAGCGGCGGTTGAGGGTGCAGCAGCTTTTGGCTCAACCCGCTCCCCGCATCCTGGTGGCCACCGACTGCCTCAGCGAAGGCATCAACCTCCAAAAAGGCTTTGACGCCGTGATCCATTACGACCTGCCCTGGAACCCCAACCGGTTAGAACAGCGCGAAGGCCGCGTAGACCGCTTTGAGCAGCCAAGCCCCATCGTCAAAGTCGTGCGCTACTACGGCGAAGACAACCCCGTAGATGGAGCGGTCATTCGCGTGCTCCTGAATAAAGCGCGAGAGATCCGCCAAGCCCTCGGGACGCACGTGCCCATCTTTGAAGAGGAAGAGCGCGTCATTGAAGCGCTGGTCCATGACCTTTTCTTTCGCTCCAAGGCCAGCCGTTACAAGCAGCTTGCGCTGCCCTTTGAAGAGGCAGAAGACCAGGTGAAGATGCTCCATGCCTCATGGCAAAACGATATGGAGCGCGAAAAGCAAAGCCGCACCCGATTTGCGCAGCATGCCCTCAAGCCTAAGGAGGTTCAGCAAGCCTTGGAAGCCACCGACCAGGTGCTGGGCGACCCTAAGGCGGTGCAAGATTTTGTGCTTAGCGCATGTCAGGCGCTGAAGATTCCTGTGCAGCCCCGGGCTAAGGAAGTCTGGGAGGTGGTCACCGAACTGGCGGCGCTGCATGACGTGCCTGAGCAGGTGCGCGAGGCTTTACCCTCCTCTCGCAGAGCCCGTTGGCGGATAACCTTTACCAGCCCCACGCCAGAAGGGGCAGAGTACATAGGACGCAACCATCCCTTTGTCGCTGCTTTGGCTCGTCACCTTTTTGAGCGGGCCCTGGCCGCAAAAAACGACGACACAACCATAGCCCGCTGCGGCGTCATCTACACCGCCGCGGTGGACCGCCTCACGGTGATCCTTTTCCTTCGGCCTCGCTTTGAGCTTATCCAGCCTGAGCGTCCTTCTCTCTTGGCTGAAGAGGTGCTGGTGGTGGGGTGGCAGCCTGATCGCGACACTTGGCTACCCCCTTCTGAGGCCTTGCCCCTGCTCCAGGCGGAGCCTACGCGCAATATGGACCTGGCAGAGAAACAGCGGCTCTTGGCGCACCTCTTAGAGCGGCTCAAGCCGTTCTGGCAGGCCCAGGCCTCAAGTCCCGTGCAAAGCCTATTGGCTGCGCGCGCCCAAGAACTGGAAGAAGCGCATCGCCGCCTTCGTGCCCATTTGGAGCTGGGGGTTCGGGGCCTCAAAATGCGGCCTTGCGGACTGCCCGACCTCCTGGGCGTGCTTGTCCTCCAACCCGAAGGACAACCCTTCCCATCCTATATATGAGCTCGTCAGAAGGACTGGTAAGACCTGCCCCCACCCCTCCCAAGCTAAGTGGGGTGCAGCTGGAAGGAGGGCTTTTGGGCCCTGACCTGCTTGAGCGGCTGGCGTCTGGCGATCTGCCTGGGCAGCGTCCTAAAGATTTTGGCCTCTCCCCTGACAGGTCGCTCTTGGATGAGATAGCGGAAGTGTACCGAGATGCCCGGGACTTTTGGCGGATCTTTCGCCGGCGCTTAGAGCGGCTCCCCGCAGACGATGGGGCTACAACCCTGACGCGGGAAGGCTGGGTCCTTCCTTTCCTGGGGCTTTTGGGCTATGAGCTGCACTACAACCGAACCGACTACGAAGTAGGAGGGGTGCGTTACGCCATTTCTCACCGGGCCGGCCCACGCGAAGACGCCCCCCCCGTGCACATTGTGGGGGTGCGCCGCGAGCTGGGCCGCGTAGACCCCAACGCCCGTCCTCGCCTCTCTCCCCACGCCCTCCTGCAAGAGTTCCTCAATCGCAGCGGGCATCTCTGGGGCCTCGTGACCAATGGACGCACCCTCCGCCTCTTGCGGGATTCCACCTACGTGCGCCGCCAAGCCTATGTGGAGTTTGACTTGGAGCTGATCTTGGAAGCCGAGGCCGATGCTCGGTTCGGTGACTTTGTGGCGCTTTACCGGCTGCTCCATCGCTCTCGTTTGCCGCAGGGCATAGAGGATGCGCCGCAGTGTTGGCTGGAGGTCTACCACAAGCAAGCGGTGGAGCAGGGCGAGCGAGCCCGTAACCGATTGCGGGACAGCGTGGAAAAGAGCCTGAAACTCCTGGGCACCGGCTTCTTGCAGGCCAATGGTACCGATGATAACCCCTGGAATCCGGATCCAAGCGAGTTGTACGAGCAGCTCCTGCGCCTGGTCTATCGGATCCTTTTTCTGCTGGTGGCCGAAGAGCGGGGGCTCTTGGAGGGCACCGACCTCTACCGGCAGCACTACAGCGTCAGCCGCCTGCGCCGGCTCTTAGACCACCGGGGCGCCTACACCGATCACCAGGACCTGTGG
The DNA here is from genome assembly GCA_026003235.1 of Bacteroidia bacterium. Taxonomy (GTDB): domain Bacteria; phylum Bacteroidota; class Bacteroidia; order SpSt-205; family SpSt-205; genus SpSt-205. The sequence goes on from BPGW01000005.1 coordinate 64,763, forward strand.
CACTCGCTGCGTCTGCTCTTTTACCTGCTGCGCGACCCCTCCCCCCACGCCCAGGGCCAGCCTCTGGCAAGCCTCCTGGGCCTTTCCGTCCTGAACGGCGGCCTCTTCGAACCCATAGCGCTGGAAGAGCGCACCCTCCTCAATCGCCACCTCCTGCAGGCCTTCTACCACCTGGTCTACGTCTGGGATGAAGAAGCCAACATCTACCGCAGAGTCAACTACGCAGCCCTGGATGTGGAAGAGCTCGGCTCCGTCTACGAAAGCCTCTTGGACCACCAGCCCCTCATCCAAAACCGCACCTTTGAGTTTGCCGCAGGCATGGAACGCAAATCCACCGGCTCTTATTACACCCCCCCCGAACTGGTGACAGAACTCCTCCGTTCGGCGTTAGAACCGGTCCTGGCAGAAAGAAAGGCGGCCGCACAGCAAGCGAACACGGAGATGCAGCGAGTGGCCCACAGGGAATGGCGAGTAGTCCAAGAGAAAATAAAGCAACTTTTTGGGGAAGAATATGCCGATTCAATCATATCAAGACTTGGAAGTCTGGCAAAAAGCCATGGAATTGGCGCAAGAAATCTATCGCATCACGAAGGACTTTCCGAAAGAAGAACGCTTCGGCCTGACCAGCCAGATGCGTCGAGCGGCCACCTCGGTTCCGGCGAACATCGCCGAGGGCTGGGCACGGCGGGGGACGAAGGAATTTCTGCGATTCCTGAATATCGCCTCGGGCAGCCTGCGGGAGCTGGAAACTTACCTCCTTCTGGTAGAGCGGATTGGGCTCCTCAGTCAGGAGCACGCGCAAGCTCTTCTTCAGAAGGTGGAAATCCTAAGCAAGCAGATGGTGACCCTCCAGCGCAGTCTCAGACAGAAGTAGCGCCCTCCGTTCCCGACCTTCCTACCCTGTGGGGGTCCTTGTCCCTTGCCACTCGCCAGTCCCTACTCGCCAAAGCCCTCGCCGAGCATGCTGTACTTTCCCTTCGGGTTTTGGATCCGGCCTGCGGTTCTGGGCACTTCCTGCTGGCGGCTGCGCGCACCCTGGGCAAGGAGCTGGCTAAGATCCGCACCCAAGCCGAAGAGCCGGCCCCCGAGGAAGTACGCCAGGCCGTCCGAGAAGTCATCGCCCAGTGCCTTTACGGGGTAGATAAAAACCCCCTTGCGGTGGAACTCTGCCAAGTCGCCCTCTGGATCGAAAGCCACGTACCTGGCAAGCCCCTCACCTTCCTGGACCACCGCATCCGCTGCGGCGATTCTCTCGTGGGAGTCTTCGACCTCGGCGTGCTCGAGCGCGGCATCCCCGACGAGGCGTTCGATCCCGTCAGCACGGACGCAAAGGAGGCCGCGGGCCTTCTCAAGAAGCGCAACCGCAGCGAGCGCAGCGATCTGGAGAGCGGGCAGCTGCGCCTGTCGTTTGCTCCCGAGCGCGTCGTGGACGCTTTGGGCAGGAACCACCACGACATCGAGGCGATCGCCGACGACTCCCCCGCGGCCGTGCGCGAGAAGCAGCGCCGCTACGGCCGCCTGCTGGCCGACCCTGACCGACTCCGCGTCGCCGAAGCCTGCGACCTCTGGACCGCCGCGTTCTTCCAGCGCTATACGCCCGAGCTGGCCACATCGCCAGCCGCGATCACCACGGACGCGGTGACCGATCGCCTCGCTGACCGAGCGCATCCCCAGGCGCTCGCCGCCGCTCGAGCCCTCGCCGAGCTCCACCGCTTCTTCCACTGGCCGCTGGAGTTTCCGGAAGTGTTCGCCAAGGGGGGGTTCGATGTGGTGCTGGGCAATCCACCGTGGGAGCGCATCAAGCTGCAAGAGCAGGAGTTTTTTGCCAGCCGAGACCCTGAAATCGCCAACGCGCCGAACGCCGCCGCCCGTAAACGACTCATTGCCGAGTTACCTCAGAAAAACCCGCCGCTTTGGGAGGCCTACCAGCAGGCGCTCCACTCGGCCGAAAGCACCAGCCGCTTCCTGCGCGGCTCCGGTTTTTACCCTTTCACAGGCCGCGGCGACATCAACACTTACTCCGTCTTCGCCGAGCGCATGCGCGCGCTCCTCAACCCCACCGGACGCGCCGGTATCATCGTCCCTACCGGCATCGCCACCGACGACACCAACAAACACTTCTTCGCCAACCTCGTCCAATCGGGCTGCCTTGTCTCGCTCTACGACTTCGACAATCGTGCGAAGCTGTTCCCTGCTGTCATTTCGCTGATGAAGTTCTGCCTACTCACAGTTTCTGGAACGGGCGACACAACAAGGCAAATGCAGTTTGCCTTCTTTTGCCATAAACCCGGAGACCTCGAGGAGCCGGACAAAATACTCACGCTTACTCCCGACGACTTTCGTCTGCTCAACCCCAACACCCGCACCGCGCCTATTTTCCGCTCCCGCCGCGATGCCGAACTCACCAAGCACATTTACCGCCGGGTGCCCGTGCTGATTAATGAGGCCCTCACCCCCAACCCCTGGGGCGTAGAATTCCTGCGCATGTTTGACATGGCCAATGACTCCCATCTCTTCCGCACGCGGGAGGAGCTGGAGCGCGAGGGCTTTCGGCTGGAGGGCAGCGTCTTTGTGAAAGGGCGCGCAGGAACCGACGAGCAGCCCGCACCGGAAGAACCATCCCGCCATTCGTCATTCCCCATTCGCCATTCCCCATCTCCCATTCGCCATTCCCCATCCCCCATTCGCCATTCCCCATCTCCCATTCGCTACCTCCCCCTCTACGAAGCCAAGATGATCCACCAGTTTGACCACCGTTTTGGCGACTACCGCGACCTGCCGAAGGGTTCTAAGAGCACGCAGCTGCCCGAGGTGCCTTTGGAGCGGCTGGCCGACCCCACCTACTCGGTGCTGCCCCGCTACTGGGTGCCGGAGGCGGAAGTAGAAGCGCGCCTGGCCGCCAAGGGCTGGACCCGCGGCTGGCTCCTCGGCTGGCGGGACATCGCCCGGTCCACCGACGAGCGCACGGTCATCGCCGCCGTGATCCCAAGGGTGGGAGTGGGGGACAAGTACCTCCTCATGCTCCCCACCCCGCCCGAGCAGGCCGCACTCCTCCTCGCGGCGCTGGATTCGCTCCCGTTCGACTACTGTGCTAGACAAAAGGTCGGCGGGACCAGCCTGAAATATTTTACTATGAAGCAGCTGCCCGTCCTTCCGCCCTCTGTTTTCGACCAGCCGTTGCCGTTTGCCTGGGAGGACCCTTCGCCATTCGCTACTCGCCCTTCCTCCCCTCCACTCGCTACTCCCCCTTTGCCCACCGTCGCCGACTGGATTCGCCCCCGCGTCCTTGAGCTCACCTACACCGCCTGGGACCTCAAGCCCTTTGCCGACGAGCTGTGGGAGAGTGCTGACGAGGCAGGCCGCCTGGCGATGCTCCGCCAGTGGGAAGCGAACCACGGCACCCCCGCCGACCCTTCCCTATTCGCTACTCGCCCTTCGCCCACCCCCTCCGCTCCTCGCCCCTCGCCCTTCCCCCTCCCGCCTTTCCGCTACGACCCCGAACGACGGTTCCACCTGCGCTGTGAGCTGGATGCGTTGTTTTTCCTTCTTTACCTTGGCACGCCCGAGGACTGGGAAGCGGAAGCGACGCCGGAACTCAAGGCCTACTTTCCCACGCCCCGTGAAGCGGTGGCCTACATCTTGGACCAGTTCCCCATCGTTCGCCGCAAGGACGAGGAGCGGTATGGCGTCTATCGCACGAAGGAGAAGATTCTGGAGGTGTATGAAGCGATGCTGCGGGGGCTCCGAAGAGGCCCGGAGGGGTAGGCGCTGCGCCGTCCTGTCTTTATAAATTTGCGCTATGATTTTTACCCCCACGACCGCGGTCAGAGGCGTTTTACCGTGGCGCCAGAAGGGCGGCGGGAGCTTCTGCGGCGGCTGGTGGAGCTGACACAAAGCAGGGGAAAAGACCAGGAAAGTTCCTTATGACCCATCCCATACCGAAGCGACTGCAGGAAGAACCCCTTATTGAGGCTATCTGGCACCTGACCTATCGTCTGAGTGCGCCGGCTGCGGGAGATGTGCTGGTAGGCGTGCTCTACGCGGCTCTAAAAGAACGGGGTCGGCGCTATGAGGTGCATCGTGTGCTTCCGGTGGAGATTCCTGCGGAGCTGGCTGAAGAGGAGCCTACCTTACGCTACGCGGTCAAGTACCAGCTAAAGAGCGCGGAGAGCTCTGTACTCTACCTGATTGGCGACCGCGTTGTCTCGCTCAACTGCCAGCGTCCCTATATAGGTTGGCAGCGGCTGCGGGAAGAGATTGCGTTTCTTAAGGGGGTTTTGCAGCGGAGCGAGCTTATTCTTCCGGAGCGTCACGGCTTGCGATACATTGACCTTATCCGAAAAGAGTATATGCCGGATCTCAGCGGCCTTCAGATTCAGGTTAGCGTAGGCCAAGAGGAGATTCGCACCCAGCCCGTGCAGTTACAGGTGGAGTTGGCCTATCGCGAGAAAAAGCATACGGTGCGGATCCTCTCTCCGGTCAAGGCCGAGATTGACGCGCAAACGTGGGAGGGAACGCTGATAGACCTGGAAGTAGGGAAGCGCGTGGAAAAGGGCTGGGACGCTATCTCGGAAGACGAGCTGGATGAGCTGCACCGTTCGGTGAACTTGCTGTTTTTCACCCAAATTCTTACCCCGGAGCTTCTTCACAAACTGCGGCCGCAATACGAGGAGCTATGATTATCGCTACGCCCATTCGTGCACCGTGGGTGCAGGCCTACCGAGACTCCGCCTACATAGAAGTGCGCGAGAGGAGGATAGTCGTGAAGGGCCCGGCAACCTCCCTGCGGGGGATAGCTACCTCGTTCTGGTACTGGGAGGGGCATGCCTCTCAGAAGCCAGACAAGGGCGCGGTGGAGGAGGATCCCGTCCTGCGGATCCAGCCCAGAACGCCCCTTGCAGCAGCGCTCCTGCGCGCTCGGCGCGCCTATCTGGAAGCTGGGGGTAAGCTTTTGAACTGGGATGAACTCCAAGAGGAGATAAGGCAGCTCCGAGGGGGGTGGGAAGAGAAGTAAAGCCAGATGGTGCGAACCTACTTAGATAGCGGGGTTTTGATAGCTATCTGCCGGGGAAAGCCAGAGCTCGCTCACAAGGCCCTGTCCATGCTCAACGATCCTACACGCGAAATCCTGCTGAGCGAAGCGGTCCGATTAGAGGTGATGCCCCGGACTCTCTACGAAGATCGTCGTGGAGAGCGGGAGGCTTTAGAAGAGGTGTTCTCCTCGGCGCAGGTTTTGGGGTGGTCCCTGCCGGTGTTACAGCGGGCGTATCACCTTGCTTGCACTTACGGCATCGCTGCTATGGATGCCATCCACCTGGCCTTTGCGGTGGAAGCGAAGGCGGAAGCGTTTATCACGACAGAAAAACCCCCCAAACCGCTTTTCCGCTTCAACAGAGCGGGGGGTAGGCCGCAGGTCATCTCCCTCTATGAGAGCTAAGCCGGTTTCTGAGCGGCGGCTTTCCTTGTGGACCTGGGGCAGTTGCTCCTTCTCCGGCGCCGGGAGGAGGGGCGGTATGGCAGCTACCGCACCCCACGCGTGATGGGGCCTGCTATGAGGCGATGCTGGAACAAATGGGCCGAGGGTAAGAGAGGCGGTGGCTGGCGCAGGCAGGGTTAAACTCTAATGCGGTAAATTAGCTGCGAGGTTCAAGGATGGCAAAGGAGAGACCGCCAACGTATCGCTTTTCCTGGCTTCGGCTGGGCAATTGGAAGAACTTCCTGAGGGCGGAGCTTCCCCTTGGGCAGCGTGTCTTTTTGGTGGGGCCCAACGCGTCAGGCAAATCTAACCTGCTGGATGTGTTTCGTTTTCTGCGGGACCTGGTTTCGGAGGGCGGTGGGTTGCAGGCTGCCGTGAACCGACGCGGGGGAGTGAAGGCGATTCGTTGTCTGGCGGCGCGACAATATCCGGATATCGAGATGGCCGTGCGCATAGCCGAGGCTGAGGCGGACGACCCTTCGGAGTTCCTGTGGCACTACGAGCTGGTCTTCAACCAGGACTCACGGCGACGTGCGGTCATCAAGCGGGAAAAAGTGGTGCGGCGAAACCCCACAACCGGCAAGGAAGAGATCCTCTTGGAACGACCCACGCATGAAGATACGGCCGATCCTGAACGGCTCACGCAAACGCACCTGGAGCAGATTACGATGAACCAGGCATTTCGGGAGGTGGCCTTGTTTTTTGCTTCGGTGCGATATCTGCATATTGTGCCGCAGCTTATTCGGGAACCGGATCGATCGGTGGGGCGGAAGCATGATCCTTATGGGGGGGATTTTTTGGAGCAAATTGCCCGCACCAGCGAAAAGACCCGTAATGCATGGCTTCGGCGCATTCGCGAGGCTCTCACCGTGGCGGTGCCGCAGCTTCAAGAAATTGAGCTCTGGCGTGACGAGCGTGGCACGCCTCACCTGCGCGCAAAATACGAGAACTGGCGCCTGCGGGGCGCTTGGCAAACCGAGGAACAACTCTCCGATGGTACACTACGGCTTTTAGGACTCTTGTGGTCCCTCTTGGAAGGACGCGGACCCGTGCTTCTGGAGGAGCCTGAACTCTCTCTGCACCCCGAAGTGATTCGCTACCTTCCCCAGATGTTTGCCCGGGTGCAGAGCCGCACTGGGCGACAGATCCTGACGAGCACGCATTCGGCTGAACTGCTGCAAGACGAAGGCATTGCCCCAGAAGAAGTTGTGCTGCTCCAGCCCGGAAGGGAAGCGACAGAAGTCCGTCGGGTAGCCGATATTCAGGAAGCGAAACACCTGCTGAAGGGAGGAATCCCTGCCGGAGAAATCGCCGTAAGCTTCACCAAACCAGAGAGAATAGAACAACTTCCTCGCTTTGGAGAATAGCCCATGGTTCGTGTCTGCATCGCTGTAGAGGGTTTGTTGGATGAGACGGTGGCCAAGCGGCTCGTCCACTTCGTCGGCGCCGAACCGGGTCCGGTCTTTGGGAAGCAAGGAAAGAGTCAATTGCTGCAAAAACTCTCTGGGTACAACAACGCTGGACAGTATGCCCCCTGGTTTGTGCTGGTGGACCTTGACAGGGACGCCGATTGTGCACCGCCGTTTCGGGTGCGGGTGCTTCCGAATCCAGCACCGCTCGTGTGTTTTCGCATCGCTGTGCGTATGGTAGAAGCGTGGCTGCTGGCGGACCGACAAAACTTTGCCCGCTTTCTGGATATTTCAGGGGAGATTATCCCACCCAATCCTGAAGCCTTGGAGAATCCGAAACAGGAGATTATCCGCCTTGCACGGAAGTCCCGCAGCCGGGATATCCTCCTTGATCTTGTGCCCCGGCAGGGCACGACTGCGCCGGTGGGCCCTGCCTACACTTTCCGATTGAGCGAATTCGCTGCTAAAGACTGGAATCCTGGAGAGGCTTGCCGCCATGCCCCAAGCTTAGAGCGGGCGATTCGGTGTCTGAAAAACTTAGTCAAAAGTCAGCTATGAGCATTTTTGAGCTTCATGAGCGGGTGCTGGCTGATTACGGGGACTTTGTGGGGTCCTTTGTGAACATCCACGACGAGCGCCTTCGTGCGTTTGTGCGGCGGATGCTGGAGGAGGAGCGCCAGCTTTGGCCGGAGCCGCTTCTGCAGCTTTCTCCTTCCTACCAACGGGCTCAGACGGTGGAGGAGCTGGCCCAGGAAGGGGTTCTCCACGAGGAGACGGCGCGCATTTTCCGACGGGCTGGTGGGGAAAGCTTCCGGCTCTTTCGTCATCAGGTGGAGGCGATTCGCCTGGCGGCCGAAGGGAAAAGCTTTGTGGTCACGTCGGGCACGGGTTCCGGTAAGAGCTTTTGCTACTTCATTCCCATTGTGGATGCGGTGGTGCGCACGGGGGTTTCGGGGCTGGTGGCCCTGGTGGTCTACCCCATGAACGCCCTGGTCAACTCGCAGGAGCAGGCGCTGCGGGAGCTGGCTAACCGCTACCGCGAGCGCACCGGCCGAGAGATGCCTGTCCGCTTTGCCCGCTACACCGGCGAAACCCCTGAAGAGGAGCGAGAGCAGATTCGCCGTCATCCTCCCCACATCCTGCTTACCAACTACGTGATGGCCGAGCTGCTTTTGGTGCGTCCCGAAGACCGGCCTCTCCTTGCTTTGCCCTCCCCCCCTTCGTCCTTGGCTGCCTCTCAGCCCCCCTTCTTCCTGGTTTTTGACGAACTGCACACCTATCGGGGTCGGCAAGGGGCGGACGTAGCGATGCTGGTGCGTCGGCTGCGGTCGCGGCTGGAGCGTTCTGCGGTGGTGCATATTGGTACGTCGGCCACGCTGGTAGCGCACCCGGGGGCCACACCGCAAGAGCGAAGGCAGGTGGTGGCGGATTTTGCCAGCCGGTTTTTTGGCACGCGCATCACGCCCCAGGAAATCGTGGAGGAGACGCTGGAGCCGGCCACGGTGGGAGGCTTTCCTACGGCGCAAGAGCTGGTTCAGGCGCTGGATGAGCCGTTTCCCCAGGAGGGAGAGGCCTTGCGTCGGCATCCGCTGGCCCGGTGGGTGGAGTATGCGATGGGGGTAGAGGAAGAGGCGGATGGGCATTTGCGACGCCGGCCGCCGCGCTCGCTTTCCGAAGTGGCCGAGGCCCTGGCCCAGTACACGGGTCAGCCCCCCGACACGTGCCAAGCCCGTCTGCAAGCCTTCTTTACCCACCTTGCCCAGCGCAATCGCCAGCTTTCCGAGCCGTTCTTTGCCTTCAAGCTGCACCAGTTTATCTCGCAGGGGCGAGCGGTGTACGCCACCTTAGAGCCGCCTGCGGAACGAAAGTTCTCCGCCGAAGGGGAAGGGGTAGCGGAACTGCCCTTGTTTCCTTTGCGTTTTTGTCGCCTCTGCGGCCAAGACTACTACCATGTGGTGCGCACGGCTGACGGGCGGTTTTTGCCCTACCCGGTGGGGGAGGAGCCGCCGGAAGAGGTAGGACAAGGGGGTTACCTGGCTTTTGTGGAGGACTGGAACGAAAGCTACCTCCCCGACGATTGGCGGGATGAACAAGGGCGCCTTACACGAACCTGGCGCGATCGCGTGCCGCAGCTCGTCTGGGTGCGCCCCGATGGCACCTTGGCCGCCGGGCCGGCGTCAGAGACCCACCAAGCCTGGTGGCAAGCCCGCAAGTTCTGGCTCTGCTTGCGATGCGGAGAATACTACACCGAGCGCGAACAGGACTTTACCAAGCTTTCGCACCTCTCCAGCGAAGGGCGCTCTTCGGCTACGACGGTCTTGGCTACCGCCGTGCTACGCGCCGCCAAGCAAACCGGCACCGCCGTACGCGATAAGCTGCTGACTTTCACCGACAGCCGGCAAGACGCTTCCCTCCAAGCCGGCCACTTCAACGACTTTGTTCAAATGGCGGTTCTGCGGTCGGGGCTCTACGCTGCGCTTGCGCAGCATGGCCAACTCCGTTTTGACACCCTTACCTCCGAAACCGTGCGCCACATGGGGCTGGACCTGAAAGACATTGCGCAAAACCCCTCCTTAGATCCCCGTTCCGCCCTCGCCCAAGAGGTGTGGAAGACCTTTGAGGACTTGACCGAATACCGGCTTTATGCGGATTTGCGGCGGGGTTGGCGTGTGCTCCAACCCAACCTGGAAGAAGTAGGCCTGTTGCGCCTTGCCTACCAGGGCCTCTCAGAGGCCTGTGAGCGGGACGAGATTTGGGAGGGCGTTCCGGTGCTGCGGTCTTGCCCGCCCCAAGAGCGCTTCCGGATCGTGCATGCGGTGCTGGACCACTTTCGGAAGCGGCTGGCTATAGGGGCGCGGGTCCTGGAGAAGTCGTTTCAGCAGCAGCTGCGTCGTCGGGCTGGGCAGCACCTCAACGAGTTTTGGGGGCTTGACCCGGATGCCGATTTCCTGTACGAGGGCCGGTGGTTTGTGCGGCCCACAGGCCAGGCTACCCGCTTACCTCCCGGCGAATTCTATCGGCTCAGCGGGCGCACGGCCTTGGGGCGTTTTCTACAGGAGGCGCTTGGGCTGGATGCAAAAGGCCTGGAGGGATTTCTGCCGCCGTTTCTGGAGGTGCTGGTCAGACAGGGCTTCCTGCAGTATGGCCATCCGCTGCGGGGCTATGAGGGCTATCGGCTTGAGGCTGCTTGCCTGGTGTGGCAGGTAGGGGACGCTGCGCCGCCGCCGCCAGACCCCGTCTACGCGCGCGGGGGACGGGAAACGATGCCGGCCAACGCCTTCTTTCAGCGCCTGTACTCGGGCGTAGCGCGGGAACTGGCTTCGCTGGAAGCGCGCGAACACACCGCCCAAGTGGTTTCACCGGGGGAGCGCCAGCGTCGGGAACGGCGTTTTCGCTGGCTGCCCGAAGATGCGCAGGACCCTTCGCTGGGACGCCGACTGCCTTACCTGGTCTGCTCCCCTACCATGGAACTGGGCGTAGATATCGCTGACCTGGATGTGGTGCACCTGCGCAATGTCCCGCCTACCCCAGCCAACTACGCGCAGCGCAGCGGACGCGCAGGACGACAAGGACAAGCGGGGCTTATCCTCACGTACTGCGCGGCTTGGAGTAGCCACGACCAGTACTTTTTCCGCCATCGCGCAGAGATGGTGGCGGGAGCGGTACGGGCTCCCCGTCTGGACCTGGCTAACGAAGCCCTTATTCGGGCTCACATCCAGGCCGAATGGCTGGCGCAGGTGGGCCTGCCCCTGCGGCAATCCATTGAAGAGGTCGTCAACACCGAGCATTCCCCTGCCTTTCCCCTGCGGGAGGGCGTGGCGCAGCAGATTCGGCTCGGCGAGGAACAGCAGGGCCGCCTCCGAGAGCGGCTGCAGCGGATCTTGGCCTTTGACCGGGATGTGCTGGAAAAATCCGGCTGGTTCGGCGAGCCGTGGCTGAAGCGGGTGATTGAGGAGGCGCCAGAGGCCTTTGACCGAGCTTTTGACCGTTGGCGCGAGCTTTTCCGCATGGCGGAAGCGCAGCTGAAGCAAGCGCAGGATGAGCTGACACGGGCCCGCAAGCCCGAGGACCAGCAGCAAGCTGAGCGCCGGCAAAAAGAAGCCCTCCGCCAGCGTAACCTCCTCTTGCAGGTGGGGGTAGCCCCTGAAGAAAGCGACTTTTACCCGTATCGCTACCTGGCTACGGAAGGCTTCCTGCCTGGCTACAACTTCCCTGCGCTGCCCGTGCGCGCGTGGGTGCCCCGCGGAGAGGGTGAGTTTATGGCTCGGCCTCGGGCCTTGGCTATCCGAGAGTTTGCCCCCCACAACATCGTCTACCACGAAGGGGCCAAGTGGCAGGTGAGGCGCTTTTTCCTGCCGCCCGGCGGGCTGGAACAGCGCCGCCGAAAACTCCGCCTCTGCTTGGTATGTGGCACTTTCGTGGAGCTGGAGCTGAAGCTGGAACGGTGCCCCGTCTGCAGTACCCTCTTTGATGGAACCAATAGCCAGGTCGAGACGCTCTTGGACCTGCCCAACGTGCGCCTCGTCCGCCGGGAACGCATCACCTCCAACGAAGAAGAGCGCGTCCGATTAGGGTATGACTTGCAGGTCTTCTACCAGTTTGCGCCGGTGGAATCCGGCTACCGAACGGTAGAAGCCGATGTTCAGACCAGCGAGGGGGTGCCCTTCCGCCTGATCTATGCGCCCGCCGCTACCCTCCTGCACATCAATCGCGGGTGGCGGGGACGCTCAGGGGGCTTCTTCGTGGACCTGAACTCCGGCGAGCTGCTTACCGACGCCCAAGTGGAACAGGAGCTAAAATCTTCTGGCGGCCCCCCTTCCACCGCCCACCGAGAACGCACAGCCCTGTGCGTTTGGGCAACCCACAATGTGCTGCTCTTGCGCCTATTGGACCCCAGGCTGCAAGAAAAGGTCCCCGTCCTGGAGGCGACCTTACTCTATGCCCTCAAGCGGGGGATGGAGCAGGTGTTTCAGCTGGAAGAAAACGAGCTGGGCGTCCAGCGCATAGGACAGCAGGAGCATCGCGCCCTGCTCTTTTACGAAGCGGCCGAAGGAGGGCTTGGTGTGCTGCGTCGGCTGGTAGAGGAGCCCGGAGCGCTGGCGCTGGTGGCTCAAGAAGCGCTTCGCATCTGCCACACAGCGCCGGACGGAGCAGACCAAAAGCCCGAATGTAAGCGCGCCTGCTACGAATGCTTGCTGAGCTTTCAGAACCAGATGGAATCCCACCTGCTGGACCGGCGCCGTATCCAGCCTCTCCTGCAGGAGCTGAGCACAGCGCAGGTAGCCCTGCGAATAAAGGGCGTGAGTCGGGAAGAGCACCTGGCTTGGCTTTGGAAGCAAACCCAATCCGAGCTGGAGCGGCGCTTCCTGACTTTCCTGGCAGAGGGCGGCTACCGCCTCCCCGACAAGGCACAAAAGTCCATCCAGGAGCCCCGCTGCATCGCGGATTTCTTTTATGAGCCCCGTGTGGTGCTTTTCTGCGACGGGCCGGTGCACGATCGCCCTGATCAGCGCCGCATAGATGGGGCCTTACGAGAGCGGCTGCAGGAACAAGGCTATCGTGTCCTGGTGCTGCGCGCCGAGGAGAACCTGGAAGGCTTTGTCCGAGCGCATCCCGATGTATTTGGGATGGGTGCTTCCTTTGCGCAGAGCTTAGGGGGCCATCCGCCGCAGGATTAAGGAAAGGGGTTGTCGTGAGCCCGAATGCTTTTCCAAGCCAAGGCTTAGGGGGCCTCGGCGCGGCCTTAAACGATCCTGTTTGCCGGGCCTCTCATTTGCTGATGCGAATAGGGTATAAGCTAGCGTGGTTGGGGTGGAGTCTTTTTGGGCAGGGGTTGTACTTTCCGCCGGTGGGGGATACCACCTGGGCGCGGGTCTCGCCTGCGGCGCTAGGGTGGTGCCAGCCGGCCCTGGACTCCCTTTTAGACTTTGTCGGCTCTACCCGTACGAAGGCTTTCCTGATCCTTCAGGATGGCCGGCTTGCCGTGGAAGCCTACTTTGGCGGTTTTGGGCGCGATAGCCTGTGGTACTGGGCCTCCGCCGGAAAAACCCTCACCGCTTTCCTCATCGGGAAAGCCCAAGAAGAAGGGTACCTTCGCCTCACCGACACCGTAGCTCGGTTTTTAGGGGTGGGGTGGACGAGCTGCCCGCCAGAAAAGGAGCGCTTCATCACCCTCTGGCATCAGCTCACGATGACGACGGGCTTGAGCGACCAGGTGCCTGATCCAGATTGTACCGATCCCGCTTGCCTGGTGTGCTGGGCCGACGCGGGCACACGCTGGGCTTATCACAATGCACCCTACACCCTCCTCCATAGGGTGCTGGAGCAGGCCACCGGCCTCTCTACCCAAGCTTATTATGCCAGCCGAGTGGGTAGCCGTATCGGAATGCGCGGCTTGTGGGTGCCCGTAGGGTATAATAAGATTTTCTTCAGCGATGCCCGCAGCATGGCGCGCTTTGGGCTGCTCCTCTTGGCTAAGGGGGTGTGGAACGGTGATACCCTCTTGCGCGACACCGCTTACCTCGGCCAGATGACGCGTCCTTCGCAGCCGTTGAACCCCTCTTATGGATATCTTACCTGGCTCAATGGCCAGTCGGCTTTCATGCTGCCTGGCCTGCAGGCGGTTTTTTCTGGTTCCCTTACGCCGAGTGCTCCCCCGGACATGTACGCGGCTATCGGGAAAGGTGCCCAGGTGCTTTGTGTGGTGCCTTCGCAGCGGCTGGTGCTGGTGCGCCTGGGAGAGGCCCCTGACTCCGGCGGGGCCGTGCCAATCCGGTATGTAGAGGAGCTCTGGCAAAGGTTGAAGCGGGTCTTTTGCCTGGCCGCTGGACTGGAAAGCCCGACTCCCCTCTTGGCTTTTCAGGTTTTTCCCAGCCCTGCGTCAGAAACGATAACGGTGGCTTTTCGCCTGGCGCAGTCAGGGAGCGTGACGCTGCGGGCGTATGACCTGTATGGGCGGCAGGTAGTTACGCTGGTCGAGGGGCCTTTGCCTGCGGGCGTGCACCGCTTCAGGTGGGATCTCAGCCAAGTGCCTGCAGGCTGGTATGGGCTACACCTCCAGACGGCTACAGGCTCGGAAAGGCGCTGGGTCTATGTGTCGCGATAGAGAGCTCGAGCTTCGGGGCTAAAGACCCCCCCGGAGGGACCTTTTCCAGGTGCGGTAGAGAGGTGAAAGGGGTGGTTTTTGCGGATTCTGCAGGCTGAAGCCCAGGAGGGAAGACCTGAGCCCTTTTCTGTGGGCTACCTAAGCGTCTTTTGCCCCTACAAGCGTCAAGGTCCTTCAGTCCTTTCAGCTGGTGCTGCCCCCTTTCAGGAAGGACCCGCAGGAGGTGAGTCCTCTCTCCGCCGAGGCCGAGATAGCTTCCAGCCTTACCAGATCAGGGCCAGGCCGAGGTTCCATGTGCGGCCGAAGCCGTAGAAGAATCGTGCGGTAGCGCGGTCGTGATTTCGGCCGTCCAGGGCGGTGACGATGTAGCGCGTATTGAAGAAGTTGTGCACACTTCCGAAGAGACGCACCCGGGTCTCGGAGCTGATAGCGGTCTCGTAGCCGGCGCTCAGGTCGGTAAGCGTATAAGCGGGGAGGCGCCAGGGCTGTGCACGGTCGTTGGGGTTGGTGCGGGCTTCGGGGTCAAAAGCCGCCCAGAACCTATCGTAGTAAAAAGTGGACACCGTGAAATACAGGCCAGGACGGGGTTCAAGGCGCAGGATGCCTCCCAGCTGGGTCTGGGGCGCACTGCCCACCCGCAGCCCCGCAATGAAGAGCTGTACGGTATCCACGATTTGCTGGTTGTTGTCGCGCACGATGCCAAAGACATCTTTTTCCCAGCGCCAGTCACCCAGGGCCCCGATTGCTGTGACCCGAAGCCAGGGTAGGGGTTGCACACCCACTTCGGCTTCCAGGCCTTTGTGGAGGGCGGAAAGGCCGTTGAGGCGCACCTGTGTAAAGCTCCCATCCGGCAGGGTGATGTTGGGCGACATGAGCACCTTGTCTCGCCAGCGAATCCAGTAGCCGGATAGCTGGAGGCCTACCAGGCGGCTTTGCCAGCGCAGGCCTGCTTCGGCTTGGAGGATCTTCTCCACATCGTAATTCTGAGCGATTTCGTTGCCGCCCCGGTCGTTGACGAAGACAAACTGGAAGAAAGGTGGCCGGGTGAAGTAGCCCCCACTCACATACAAGAGGCTCTGATCGGTCAGCCGCAGACCCAGGCCGCCTTTCGCCGTGTAAGAGAGGATATTGATGGTAGGCGAGCGGAGAGAACGGTCTTCGGGGCGATAGCGGAAGTTTTCTTGGCGCTGGTAGCCGGTGTTGGCGGCCGCCAGCACGAGAGAGGCTGTGAAGGGCCCCCGGCTATAGCGGGCTTCTGTAAACCCCCCTATCCAGGTGATGTAGGAGTCGTAGTCGTAATTGACTCGGTCGCCGAGCCGTGTCAAGCGGGCGCTTCGCAGGACGTAGGTGGTGTCCGAGCGCACGACCCGCAGAGGCTCCCCACGCCGCAGATCAAAGGTATCTACCCAAAAGTCCGCGCCAAATAGGTTGGTCACTTCGCGGTAGTGGTAGCCCACATAGTAACGCAGGTCCACGCCGGTGTTGAGCTCCAGCGGGCCGAGGGTCCATTGCAAAGCCGATACAAGGCCGTACCAGTTGTGGGAGTTGACGGAGTTGCGGTGGATGAGGTTTGCCGCGTAGCCTATGACGGTGTCCCCCGCAGCGCGGATGAAGGTGTCTCGTTTAGCGCGGTTATTGGCGCGCACGGCTTCCCAGTCGATCAGGCCATCGTAGCGCAAAGGCAGACGCGTGGTGCTGGCTCGCGGGTTCCATTCGCTGCGTATGTTCAGGATGCCTGAGCCCCCTCCCCGCCCAAAAGACACATACACCGAAGACAAGAGGTTCACCCGCGGCGAGATCGTCCAGAAGTGGCTGAGCGAGATGAGCGGCTTATGGTAGAAGTTCCGGAAGTTTCCATACCGCTGGCCGTCCAGGTATCCATAGTCGTAGTTGTGGAAGGGGCTGCGTGTCAGGGTATCTACGTCGCGCTGGGTGAGGTAAGTAAAGCGCTGATAGTGCCATTGGGGGGCTCCGAGGGCCGTCAGAAGCAGACGATGCTGGGTGCCTATCGTTTTGGAGAGCGCCAGATAATAGCCCCAAGCGCTGAGGTCTGTGCCCGGAATATAGCCTGGTCCTACGGTGCGGTTGCCAGCCAGGGTGAGTGCCCAGCCTTTCGGCAGCAGCCCAGAATGGTACACCAGACTCAGCCGGCTGCTGTAGACGTTGGAAGCTTCGCTGGTCAGGACAAAGCGCCGCTCAGACTGCGGGGGAAAAGTACGCAGATTCAGAGTGCCCCCTATAGAGGGCAGCACTATGCGAGCGTTGCCCAGCCCCTTTTGAATCTGCACTTCGTCGGTCACCTCAAGGAGGCCTACCCAGTTAGACCAGTAGATGCGAGCGTTCTCCATGTCGTTTACGGGAATGCCGTTGATTTGGACGGCGATATTTTCCTGCTCAAAGCCGCGCAGGTTGATGCGGGAGTCGCCCCAGCCGCCGCCTTCGCGCGAGGCGTACACCGACGGCGCGAAGCGCATAGCTTCGGTAATCTCCTGCGATCCGCGCATTTCCATCACCTGCTTAGAGGTCAGCCGCGAAAAGTTCAGCGGGGTCAAAAGCGCTGTGGCGGTAGAAGCCAGAATCTGCACTTCCTTCAGGAAGACGCCCGAGGGCACAAGCGCTATCTGCGGAGCCTTTTCCAGCTCGCTCAGCGAGAGTGTCTTTTCTTCGTAGCCCAGGTACGCTATCCGGATGCGGGGCGCCTTTTGCACCTCTTCCGGTGTGAGCTGGAGCCTGAACTGCCCATCCAGTTCGGTGATCGTCCCCTTGTCGGTGCCCAGCACTTGCACGATAGCGCCCGCTAAGGGCTCTCGTGTCAAGCTGTCCCACACCTGGCCCTGTACAAGGGTGCCTCTTTCGGTTTGCGTGAGCGCAGGCCGCTGCGGTGTGGTAAAAACACCGCGAATCAGCCGCTCTTCCTGCGCCCAGAGAAGCCCGCCAACAAGCAGAATACCTAACCACCGCATACCTGGCCAAAGTACGAAGAATCAGGTGAAGCGAAAATTAGAGGGCGGTGGAGGTACCGATGCGGGCAGCTCCGGCTTCAATGAAGGCCCAGGCCGCTTCGGCGGTGCGGATTCCGCCGGAGGCCTTGACCGCTACGGCAGGCGGCAGGACCTGGCGCATCAGTCGTACGGTCTCCAGTTCGGCGCCTTTGGCGGCAAAGCCTGTGGAGGTTTTCACGAAATCCACCCCCGCCTCGGCGCACCACCTACACAGCTCTAAGACCTGGTCAGGGGTCAGGAGGGCCGTCTCCAGGATCACCTTGAGCTGGGCCCTATGGGTGTGGGCCAGGTTCGCCAGGCTTTCCAGCTCAGCCCGTACATACCTTTCTTCTCCCGAGAAGTAAGCGGCCAGGTTGATCACCATGTCCAGTTCTACGGCGCCCATCTGAAGCGCCAGGAGGGCTTCGGTGCGCTTGACCTCTGTGAGATGCATCCCATGAGGAAAGCCTACGACCGTAGCTACCCGGACGGCGGTGCCTTCGGTAGATCGGCGGGCCTCTTCTACATAGTAAGGCGGCACGCACACCGCCGCATAGCCGCGGCTTATGGCTGTCTTGCACAGCTCGTGGATCTCTTCGCGGCGGCAGCCAGGACGCAAAAGCGTGTAGTCTATGTACGGAGCCAACGAACGGCCGTTCATGCTTTAGCCAGGATAGCTTCCCACATGGCTTGAGACAAGCGGGGCAGCGTATCGTAATGGGGGTTCCAGCCCCAATCCTGACGCGCTGGGGTATCGTCTAAGCTTTCCGGCCAGCTTTCGGCGAGCTTTTGCCGGAAGTCCGGCTCGTACCGGCAGCTGAAATGCGGCACCTGCTTGCGAATCTCCGCTTCCAGCTCGGCAGGGGAGAAGCTCAGGCCCTGAATGTTGTAGGCGCTGCGCACCGAGAGGCGCTCGGCCGGCGCAGCCATAAGCTGCAAGATAGCTTGGATAGCGTCGTCTATGTAGAGCATGGGCAAGCGGGTGTGAGGGGCGAGGTAGCAGGTGTAAGCGCCTTTTTGCCGGGCTTCGTAAAACATGTGCACCGCAAAGTCGGTGGTTCCCCCCTGCGGTAGATGGCCGGGCCCAATCACGCCGGGGAAGCGCACACTCCGCACATCCAGCCCATAACGCTGGTGAAAGTATTCAGCCAGCCTTTCGGTAGCGAGCTTGGCAATGCCGTACAGGCCAATCGGGTCCATGATGGTGTACTGAGGCGTGCGAGAGCGGGGGGTATGCGGCCCGAACGCCGCAATAGAGCTGGCCCAGAAGACTTTTTGCACCCCTGACTCCAGGGCAGCTTCAAAAAGGGCCCAGTTGGCTGAGAAGTTGAGAGCCCACCCCCCATGCGGTTCCTTTTCTGATCGAGCCGAGAGGTAGGCGGCTAAGTGGTAGACCTGGTCGGGTTTCCAGGCTTTGAGGAGGGTGCGCAAGGCTTCGGTGTCTGTCACATCAAGCAGGCGGGTTTCTGTGGGAAAATCCAAAGGGCGTATATCTGTGGCTAATACAGTGTAGCCCTTTTTGAGGAGGGTAGGCACGAGGGCTTGTCCGATCTGCCCGCCTGCGCCAGTCACCAAAGCCCGCATACTAAAACCGCAAGCCGAGGGTCGTCACGAAAAAGTGGGTGCGCGTCTGGACCACGACCACCGGCGCTGGGGCATAGGCGGGATTCCGCAAGCTGTAGGGGAGGTACTTCTGGGCGCTCATCGCATACAAATAAGCCACATCTACGAAAAACTTGTCCAGTCGGTAGCCCGCGCCGAGGGTGATGAACTGGCGCTGCATGGCCAGCGAAGTAAGGCTTGCAGGCTGGCGGTAGTCGGGGTAGTACAGCCGCCCATCGGGGTTGCGTACAGGGGCGTAGTAAGCATAACCGCCCCGTAGACTCACCTGGTCAGTCAAGAGCCATTCCAAGCCTGCACGCACGTTGTAAGCGAGCGCAAATTGCTTCTCAATGACTTCGTTTTCGCGGTCGTAGCTGTAGTCGCTGGAACTGAAGGTAGCGTTGCGGTAGTCCAGGAAGTCACCCTCTATAGACACGGCTCCTTTCCCCCCTACTAAAAAGGCTATCCCAGCCGATACGCGATACGGGTAACTGAAGCGGTACGTGTACTGGAAAGGCTCAGCGTAGGTGGTGCTATTGCGCCGGCCATCATCCAGCACAAACTCCATGTCGGCGTTGTATTCATCTTGGATGCGGATGCGGGATCCGGTCGTAAAGCTCAAACCAAAACGAAGGAAATCCACCGGTTCCACCAGCACCCCAAGGGCTAAGCCTACGCCGGAACCGGTAGAGGTGTATTTTTCGCGAAAGGTGACCTCATCGGCGGGGGTGGTGCCGCCGGAGCCGTTGTAGCGGTTCTGGGTGTCGATCTCGCGCAGGCGGTAGGTCTTGCTGTAAGAAAGGCTGCGAATGAGAAGTGCGGCCCCAAAGTACACCGTATTTTGGTAGCTAAAGCCGGCTCCGATGCTCCAGGTATTTAGCCGGCCGCGTTCTTGGCTGGTGATTTCTTGAAAGACCTGCCCTTGGGAGAAGACCCCTTGATACTGGTAAGGGTTAGTGTTGGTGGCGTCTATCACGCCCCGGAACCCCCAGGGCGCTCCCAAGTCAAAATAGTTTTGGTAAGCCAGCGCTGCCGTCCCGCCCAGGAGGCTATCGGGGATACCTTCGGCTTGCTCGGCGATGGATTGGGTGAAGGAGTTGCGCTCGTTGAAGCCGCTGGCTTGGCTATTCTGGTGGAAGAAGCCTTCCTGGTTATAGCCGAAGGCGAAGTTCCAGTAGGGGATAGCCTTACCCCCCTGGCCGTGGAGTACGAGCGCAAGCTGGGGCACGCTGAGTTGGGTACGGCTGTCGCGGCCGCTGCTCAAATAGGTGGTGGATGTGGTGGGAATAGCCAGCGCGGGCGAGAGCCATAGGCCGCCCCGCACAAATAGGCCCAGTCCGCCTGGGTTTTGCGTCAGGTTAGCTGGATCGCCTCCCAGCGCCGAGAAAGCCCCCGCCATCCCTAAAGCTCGGGCGCTGCCTTGGGGCATCATCTGGCTCCACCGTTCGGCATCCAGGTCGTTCTGCGCTGATAAAGCACCTACCAGGGCACTCAGGATGGCCCGCCGAGTAAAGCCTCCGGACACCAAGCAAAAGTACCCACTTTTTGCCGTACTTTATCCCGATGCACAAGCGTCTGGCATGGCTGGGTGGGCTTGCGCTGGCGGCGGCCCTTCTGCTATTCTGGCAAGACCCCCTGTACCGGTTAGGCCGTAATATTGAGATCTACGGTCGCGTCCTGCAAGAGCTGGCCCTCAACTACGTAGACGAGCCCGACCTGGATAAACTCACTACCCAAGCTATTGAGGCTATGTTGGCCGAGCTGGACCCGTATACCAACTATTACAGTGCGATGGAGGTGACGCAGGCGCAGCTTGAGCAGAGCGGACAGTATGCAGGCATAGGGGTGGTCCTTTTGCCCTGGGAGAACAAAGTAATATGTCGGCGGGTGCTGCCTGGCAGCCCTGCCCAGAAGGCGGGGATTGAGCCAGGTGACCTCCTCCTGGAAGTGGAAAAAAAGCCCGTCCATGACCTTTCCTTGGAGCAAATCCAGCGCCTTTTGCAAGGCATGCCGGGCACCTCTGTCACGGTGACGGTCCTGCGTCCTGCGACCCAAGAGCGAAAAACCTACACCCTCACCCGAGCCGAACTGGAGACCGAAGCGGTGCCTTACTCCGCGGTGCTGCCCGGGCAGATAGGGTATATACCCATTTTGCAGTTTACTCGGGGCTGCGCCGAAGGGGTGCGCCAGCACCTGGTCCAGCTCAAGACCCAAGCTACCCTCAAAGGCCTGATCCTTGACCTGCGGGGCAACCCCGGCGGCCTCATGAACGAAGCCCTGGAACTGCTCAACTTCTTCGTCCCCAAAGGCGAGCTTCTCTTACAGACCCGTGGCCGCATGCCCGAAGCTAACCAAAGCTACTACGCCCAGTTACATCCCCTTGAGCCGACCTTGCCCCTCGTGGTGCTCATTGATGAGGCCAGCGCCAGCGCTTCGGAGATCGTGGCAGGCACGCTCCAGGACTTGGATCGGGCGGTTATAATGGGGCGGCGATCGTTCGGGAAAGGCCTCGTCCAGGTCGTACGACCCCTCGTGGAAAATACCCAGATGAAAATCACCGTCTCTCGCTATTACACCCCCAGTGGCCGCAGTATTCAGTTGCAAGGCCGCTTGAGTGGAGAACCTCGCACTTTCCGTACGAAAAACGGGCGTCTCGTGCGAGAAGGGAGTGGCATTACGCCTGACATTGAGCAGGCGGCTCCCCTGCCCCCAAGCCTTCTGGCTCGCATAGAGCCGTATTTCTTTTACTTCCTGGCTAGGCAGCGCGCGACTATTCCACGGGATTCGGCTTCGCTGGTGGTGGAGCTGCCTAAAACCACCCTGGTTGAGACGCTGATAGATTCACTGGCCTCTTATCCCCAGGCTTATGCCCAGGAGGCCGAAGCCTTGCTGGAGCGCTTCCAAGCGCAGGTGCGTACCTTGCCCGAGGTCTCTCAAAAAGCCGATGAAGTAGCTCGCCTTCTTGCTGCGCATCGGCTCCAGACGCTGCGCAGCCAGGCCGACTACTTGCGCCTTCTGGTTGGGCAGCTGCGGGCTTACCACGGTCTCAACATCCGCGGGGAATACGCCTTCCTGGCGGCTCGCGACCCCCTCATCCAAGAGGCGCGGCAGCTCCTGTTAGATCTGCCTCGCTACGAGAAGATTTTACGCCCCTGAAAATACCGCGCTGCCTCATAGAGGGCTATGCCCGTAGCCACCGCTACATTGAGGCTGTGTTTAGTGCCGAACTGCGGTATTTCTACCGCCCAGTCGCACAAGGCCAGCAGGGCATCTTGGATCCCCGTCAGCTCATTGCCTACCACCAGGACCCACGGCGGGGCCGGCCACTCAAACGCCCAAAGCGATTGGCTCTCCGTGGTGTGCTCCAGGGCAATCAAGGTAAATCCCTCCGCCTTTAGGGCCGATAGGTGCGCCGCCAGATCGGGCACCTTTTCCCATGCTACGCTTTCTTCTGCCCCTAATGCGCTGCGGTGAATCTCAGGATGGGGAGGCGCCGGTGTAAAGCCCCCCAGATACACTTTCTCTACCCGAAAGGCGTCGGCGCTGCGCAGGATGCTCCCTACGTTGTAGCGGCTGCGCACGTGGTCCAAAGCAAGCCGAAAGGGAAACTTGGGGGCCTGGCGATACTCCTCCACGGAGAGCCGGCCTAATTCTTCCACCCGGAGTCGGCGCATCCAATTCGGCGCAAATCTATGGGCTGCCGGGCAGGTGGATCGCAGTTTCGCACGAAAGGCCACAGGACCTTGAAGACGAGGCCCGCGGCGCGCCGCCGCTTCAGGTCCCCGCAATCAATGTACAAACAACGGCAAGTTCGTAGCAAAATAGGCCAGTAGGCGTCGCTTTCCCCTAAAGAAAGGTCTTTTCGCCGGCCGAAGACAGGGTACCCCTGACTGCCTGCGATGATGCAAGTACCGAAAGGCAAGCTATCGTAAGCTTGCTGTACGGCTTTGAGGTGCGTGTAGGGGAGGTGGTTCTCTCTCAGCGAGCGCTGGTAGTGACGATAGGTGTTGCGCACCTGCCATGTCACGCAGGTTAGCGCTATCAGTACCTGGGTCCAGGTGGGGAGCCGTTCTGCGGTATAGAGGCTGAGTCCCACTACGGCCGGCAAGAACACCAGCACAAAGTGCCGAGCATCTACGAGGCCAATGCGCCCCCGGGCCATACTGACCAGGTAGAAGGCCAGCTGCACCGCCGTCAGCAGCCCTAACAGTAGGAAGTACCGCTTCTCTTGGAGGGATAGGGCCTGCTTTCGCCAGAGACCCGCTGTCACCGACAAGCCTACCAGCAGCCCCAGGTACCGCAAGTAAGTAACTTCTTCAAGCGTTCGCTGGAAAAAGTCCGAGGGCATAGGCGCATTGCGAAGGTGAAGCCCGGCCTCGCCTTGCGGATCGTGGAGAGCGTTCCAGGCAAAGTATCCTACAGCCAAGGCGGCCTGCACAGCGCTGGCACCGATAAGCATGAGACTTAGTTTGCGTTGACCCTGCAGGAGAGCCCATAAGCCCCACAGGCCTACCCCTATCCCTGTACCGAGGCCGGCGTAGCGAACCAGAAACAGCGCTGGCAGTAGAAGAAATAAGGCTTCTTTATGGCGCTCCTCCTCTCGCAAAAGGCCCAAGGTAGCGACAAAGAGAGGCAGGTAGGGGTTTTCCGAGAGCACCATGGTATAGCTCCAAGTGAGGGAAGGAGGCCAGAGGAGAAAAAAGAGCCACTCTGCCCAAGGCCGAAAAAAACGCCACAGCGCCAGGTAAAACAAGGCGTAGCTTAGGAGGTTGAGCCAGCGGGCTGCGTAGAAGGGTTCCAGACCGGTAAGGGTGCTGGTGGCGGCTATCAGCGCGGGATACCCCAGGGGCCATTCGTGGATCCACCGATAGGGGGCCGGTTCATATAGGGGGGTGGAGCGCAGGAGCTCCCCACGCTGGAGCGAATGGGCCATTTGCAGGTAATGCAGCCCGTCGGGTTGGACCCGGTACAGGCCGTACGCCTCCTGCAGGGCCAGGGCGTCCCATCCCACGATAAAGAACTGCACCAGCACCAGTCCCCGCAGAAGCCACCGCACCTTCCGGGGCATGAGGCTACATAGAGATAGAGCCTTTGCGGAAGTCGGTTTCGCCTATGCGCACATTTACGAGGGCGGGTTTTTGGCTGGCCAAGGCCTTTTCCAGCGCGTTGGGCAGGTCGGCGGTGTCTTCTACGTAAGCACCCCAGCCTCCCAGCGCTTCTACCATCTTATCGTAGCGAGAAGGCAGCAGGGTCGTGGCGATGGCGCGCCCGTAGAAAGGCAGCTGGGCACGTTTGATCTGGGTCCAGGCGGCGTCATTCCCTACTACCCCTACGAAGGGCAGGTTGAAGCGCACGGCTGTGTCGTACTCCATGCCATTCAGGCCGAAGGCCCCATCGCCAAAGATCACCCACACATCGCTTTCCGGGTAGAGAAGCTTAGCGGCAATGGCGTAAGGGGCGCCAGCCCCCAGCGTGCCCAGCGGACCCGCATCCAGCCATTGTCCTAACCCCCTCGGCCGAATCGTATAAGCGGCGCTCCCCACAATGTCGCCGCCATCGCCAATCACGATGCTGCGGGGGGTGAGTAGCTTGTTCACTTCAAGGCACATACGCAGGGGGTTCACAGGTCGTGAAGAGGCCGCAGCTTCGGCGGCGATCTGGGCTTCCCGGCGTTTTTCTTCCTGCAGGAGGGTTTCTTTCCAGGTGCTCCAGCTGTGGGGGGGTGGGGTGAATCGCTGGGCCAGCTTGTAGAGGAAGTGGCCTGGGTCGGCGTAGGCCTGCACTTGGCCGGGTCGGTTGCGATGGAGCTCGGCCACATCCCGGTCCACCCGTACAAGCTGAGCGCTTTCGGCGATGCTGGCCCCGTAGTTCAGCCGGAAGTCCAGCGGCACCCCCGCCAAAATGACCAGATCAGCTTGGGCTAAGGCCACTTTGCGAGAATGCAGAAAAAGCAGGGGATGATCGGCGCCCAGGGCACCCCGAGCCATGCCATTGGTATACACCGGCAGTCCAAGGGCCTCTACAACGCTGCGAATCTGAGGCGCATGAGGGGAAAACAGAATCTGGCTGCCTAAAAGCAAGACCGGCCGCTCCGCCTGGCCAAGCAGGTCCAGCGTCTGCTGAATCGCTTCTTCTGAGGCGGTAAGGGGAAGGATGTCGGCTTCTATTTCTCGGGAAGGGTCGGGAGCCCGGTCAAAAAGCACGTCCATCGGACACTCCAGAAAAACCGGTCCCATCACACCGGTGGTAGCGGCTTGGAAGGCGCGCTGCACCGTGTCGGCCAGCTCTTTGGGCGAAGTGATGCGCACAGCCCATTTGGTGATAGGGGCCAGTACAGCCACGTGGTCCATTTCCTGCAGGGCCCCCATGCCAATCGTGGGCTGAGCCGCCTGGCCCCCAATCACGATCAGGGGGGTTTGAGAACGCCAGGCATTGGCGACGGCGGTAACAACATTCATCACGCCGGGGCCGGCGGTCACGGCGCACACGCCTATTTTACGGGTCAAGCGGGCCGCGGCCTCCGCTGCAAAGCCCGCCGCCTGCTCATGCCGAAAGTCTACCACAGGCACCCCTATGTCGGCACAGCCCTCGTAGATTTCCATGATGTGGCCCCCAGAAAGGGTGAATAAATGCGTCATGCCCGCATCTCGCAGCAGACGAGCCAGCAGCCGACCTCCCGTTTGCACCATTCGGCAAATGTAAGCTAAACCTCTGCGCCCCCAGTGCCTTAGAAAATGCTTACCTTTGCCGTAATCCCTTACGGTATGCGAGCACAAAATACCATAAGCCTCGGATTTCTCCTGCTGATAGGTACAGCTTGTGGCCCCAAAGACCTCATCAACAAGACTAAATACGGCGGGAAAACTTACAAAAACACCTGCGAGACCTTCAAGAAGGACGTCCAAGCCGCCCTGGATGCCAACAACGATCCCGCTACCCTACGCATAAGCGAGTATGACAACAGCCAGTTTGACCCCACTTTTGTGGAGCCTGGGCAGTTCCTCCAAGCCAACGATACCCTCTACTTTCGCCTGGCCAATGACCTTGAGTACGGCAAGTACCTTCAGAAGGGAGTGGCTATCATCGTGCGGGTAGACTACAGTACCCCTTCTCATCTGGCTAATATGGAGGCTGACCCCCAAGGAACCGTCGGTGAGCTTATCATCACGGAGGGCTATTACAAGGCGAACGCTCAGCCCTTCTTTGTTTATAAGATTCCCCTGGGAGGCAAAAAGCTGGATGGGAAGCAGGTTTCTTTGTACTTTTCTGTGGTCAAGTTAGACAGTCGGGGGAAGGTGGTGAAAGTCTACTGCGATTCCCGCAACAAACCTTTTGGGCCGGCGGATCCTGCTTGCTGCACCTCGCAGCCCTGGGCCCGGGTGCGCACAGGGATAAAAGCGGCACTCCCTGACCTGCCTATCCGAGACGAACAGTACCGGTACGAAGGCTTTGAAGGCACCCTTGACTTGATTTTCCCCATCATGTCCACCAAGTTCAACCGTAAAGAGCTCACCGACGCCATCCTCCAGTATGTGAGTAAGTACGAGCAAATGGGCTATCTCGTTCAAGCCATCAAAATTGAAGGCTACGCTTCCCCCGATGGTCGCTTGGAGCTAAACCAGAAACTTTCCCAGGGCCGCATGGAAGCTGTTGTAGGGGACCTAAAGGAGCACTTCGTGAAAAAGATGGGCCGCGAAGTGCCTATGGAAGGGATAGGCCGAGGAGAGGATTGGCAGCGCTTTGATATCCTGGTCAAGACCGCCGACTTTACGGAGGAGGAACGCGGGGAGATCCTTCGCATCGCTGCCCAGCCCATCCATGAGGACGACCGCGAGAAACAACTTCGTAAACTCCCCTACTGGCCTAAAATTCGCGAAAAAGTCCTGCCTTTCTGTCGGCATGCGTTGGTGACCTTCTCCTTTACTTATCAGCCCGACAAGATGTACGTTGAGCGCTACAATGCCCCTATGCCCCTCCTGGCGCCAGAGCTGTACAATGTGGCTACCAAGACCTTTATCATAAGTCGCTTTCGCCCTGGCGTGAACGCCCGCCAGAATCTCGGCATCCTCAATACCCTTATAGACACCCGGGGCAACCGCACGGCCAACCTGCTGGCGATGCGCTCCACCTATTACTTTGCTTTAAGTGATCTCAAGAACGCTGTCCGCGACATTGAAGCGGCGGCGGCCCTGGATCGCAACAACCCTGTCTACAGCATCGCTGCCCTGGCGTATCGCACGCAAGGCATTCAAGACCTCAGCCGTGACGAAGCCATGCAGATGCTGGAGCGGTACAACGACCTGATTACGCGCACCCCCAACGATCGCTCCCTCTACATCAACCGGGCTATTGTGATGGACTACATTGGCTGGCTATCCGGCGCCATCGCCGACAATAGCAAAGTGCTATCCCAAGAAGGGCGCTTGGCGGTGGCCTACAACAATCGGGGGGTCTCCCTCATGAAGGCCATGCGCCTACTGGAAGCCGAAGCCGATTTCCTCCAAGCGATTTCTGCGGATCCTAACCTGGCCGAAGCCCACTTTAACCTGGCCCTGCTCTACGCTTACAAAGGCTACCCCGACAAAGCAGCACAAAGTCTGGAGCGCGCCATTGCGCTGCAGCCTGCCTTCCGCAGCGAGCTCAATAGCAACCCGGTCTTCCGAGTGGTGCGGGATCACCCTCGCTTCGGGAAGTTTACCACAGGCGGCTGAGGCGCACGTAGAGAACGTATACCCTGTGGGGCTTTCCGGGTTAGGCTGGAAAGCCCCTTTGCGTTTATAGTAAAAACTGCGTGTGCACCAAGGGGAGTTGGTTTGACTCAGGGGCCTGGGCCGGATCGCAGTGGTAGCCCCACACTTCAGCTTGTCCAAGCCAAGGATAGAGATCTTCGTGGTAGCAGTGCGTAGGCACCCGCCGGAAAGCCACATCATGAAACACCCACAGGGGCTGATGCGCTTCTACCCATCCCGGCTCTCTTAGGACAGGAACCGGCTGGCCAATGTCCCCACTGTAGAGCAGGTGTAAGGTTGAGCTTGAAAAGAGATACGCACAGCTGGGCATGTGGGGCATGTGCAGGCCTGAAGTGGGAATGGCGCTCACAAACGCAAACTGCGCAGCAGGCAGCAAAATCACCTCGGCAAAGCGCTCCACGAAACCCATTAAGAAGTGCAGGTAAGTGTAGAGTTTAGCCTGGAGTTCGGCAGTGCCCACGAGCACCGGTAGGGGTGGGAGCTGGCTGAGAAAATGGCGGTGGTAAAGCAGCGCAGACAAACTGCCTATGTGGTCGTCGTGTACGTGGGTGATGCAGATGGCGTCTATTTTTTCTATGAGGCCTCTTTCAACAAGGCGGGGATAGACGGTGAAACCGCAGTCTATGAGGAAGGTATAGCCTTCCCAGGTAAGCAAAGCCGCTGAGTTGCCCCAGGCCAGGTCATGGGCCCCGCCAGCGCCCACGAACCGGATCGCCGGCTTCATGCGCCATTCAGGATCTGCTGGGCATGGGCTTCCGTCTTGACCTGCGTGATCACGCGCTCCACTCGGCCGTTTTCGTCAAGGATGTAAGTAAGGCGCTGGGTGCCTTCGTACTCCTTGCCATACATGCGCTTTTTGCCCCAAGCGCCATACGCCTGGATGATTTTTTTCTCCGGATCGGCCAGCAGCGGAAAAGGGAGCCCATACTTTTCCGCGAATCGCTTGTGGGAGGCCACGTCGTCCGCGCTTACTCCAAGGACCACATAGCCGGCCGCCTGGAGCTCAGCGTAATGATCCCGGAGGTTGCAGGCTTCTTTGGTGCAGCCAGGGGTGTCGTCTTTGGGGTAAAAGTACAGCACCACCTTTTTGCCCCGAAAGTCCGATAAGCGAACCTCATGGCCATGCTGGTCCACCGCAGTAAAGTCTGGTGCCTCGGTGCCTACAGGTAGGAGCGTACTAGGAGCCATGCTTCCCCTAACAAAATTCAGTCGTCCGAAGGTAAGTCCTCATCGGGTTGGATCCAATCGGAGGGCTGCTCCTGGGGCTCTTCCGGTTCGTCGGGCTCGTCGTCCACAGGCTCCACCACCTGAGATTGATTGAGAAGGAAGTCCAGCTCGTCGTACTGGATATTCCCTTGGGTAGGGGGCACATAAGCCAGCGCATATTCCGTATACAGACGCTTAGGGGGGATCTTGAGGTGTTTCTCGGCTGCTTTTTCTATAAAGTATCGCAGGTCCTCTGTAAAAGTTATAGGACTTTGTACGCGCCGGGGAGATGGTTGATATGGACCAACGTTCTGAAAGGCTATAAGATTTTCGCATCCAAGGCTAATAACATAGGTGTATCGCTCGGTGATGAGCTTAAACTGCGGAACAAAGCATTCTGCTATGGACCTATCTTTTTCTTCATCAGGCTCATCTATAAAAGTTTCTTCCCAATCGTCGCTGGGCAAGCGAATCGTGACGCGTTTTTCTTCCCAGGAGGGGTGGAGGACGTTGTCGGAAGTGAGGTCAGGGGATCGTTTGAGCTTGACAAGAATGCACTGGGCTTTTTGGGCCAGCGCGGAAGGAAAGGTCACCAAACAGCTTAGCAGGAAGACGAAGCGCACCCCCAAAAATACCAAAATTTACAATAGCCCCAGTTGAATGCGGGCGTTTTCGCTCATGCGGCTCATATCCCAGGGCGGGTCAAAGGTCACCTCCACTTGCACCTGACGCACGCCAGGCACGGCTTCCACAGCTTTTTTGACTTCGTCGGGCAGGTGCTGCGCAGCCGGACAAAAAGCCGAAGTTAAGGTCATCACAATATGTACCTCGCCAGCGGGGTTGACTTCAATGTGGTAGATAAGCCCCAGCTCGTAAATATCTACCGGTATTTCCGGGTCGTACACTTCCTTCAAGGCTCGGATAACCGCTTCTTGCAAGGCGGCAGGGTCTTGCATGGCAGCTATTCGGTTGAGACGATTTTTTGTTCGGGCTGGTGCAGGGCTGCGCGTAAGGTGTGCCAGGGGAGGGTGGCACACTTGACGCGCATGGGGAAGTTCCGTACTGTGGCAAAGAGGGCCAGCTTTTCTCGGGCAGCGGCCGGCAGGCTCTCCGCATGTGGGGATTCTGGCTGGGTTAGCAGCTCGTGGAAGGCCTCAAAAGCCTGATCGGCTACTTGCAAGGAGGCTTGCTTGACGAGGGTGGTCATGATAGAGGCCGAGGCTTTGCATATAGCGCAGCTTCGGCCCTCAAAGCGTATATCTTCAATGCGGTCGCCTACAACCCTCAGTGTAAGGTGAATGTGATCCCCACATAGGGGGTTATACCCTTCTGCCTCGTGCGTGGGGTTTTCCAGCCGCCCGTAGTTGCGAGGGTAATGGTTATGCTCCAAGAGGATATCCTGGTACAGGTTTTTTAGGTCGCTGTCCATGTTGGCAAGTTAAACAAAAACCCCTTTAGGAGAGGGTGAGGCGTTGGAGCTCTTTCTGCAGGCGCTGCAGGTAAGGGGCTGCTTCCAGCATGCGCACGCCGTACCAGCTAAAATAATCCCCCCGCACTACGACAAGGTGAGCCTGAGGCCAGTAGCGCTGCAGTTCGGGAAAGTGCTTTTCGGAGAAAGGGTAGGGTTCGGTGCTCAGCAGCACGCAAGTGGGTGCCAGGCGTTCGGGCTGGTCCAGGGCAGGGTAGCGGCCTGGCAGGGAAGCGGCTACGTTGTCCCAGCCCAGGCGAGTAAGGAGGCTGTGGATGAAGGTGCCTTGGCCGGCAGCCATGTAGGGCTTGCGCCAGATTAGGTACAAAACAGGGATCGGCGAGGTAGTAGGGGGCAGGGCTGCAAAAGCGGCGTCTATTTTTTCTATGAGAGCTTCTGCCTGAGGAAGGCGCCCCGTAACCTCCCCCAGCCGGCGAATGCTCTCTAAGGCTTCTGCGTAGCTTTCTACCTTCGTTACATACACCGGCGCTATCGCCGAGAGCTCCTCCACGATAGCAGGGGTGTTTTCTTCCTTCTGAGCGATGATGAGGTCAGGATTGAGCTGAGCGATCAGCGCCGCGTCTACTTTTTTGGTTCCTCCTACGACGGGGACTTTGTCTACGGCGGGGGCGGGATGGATACAATAGCGAGTTCGGCCGACGATGCGATCTTCCAGGCCCAGCGCGAAAAGGGTCTCTGTTTGGGAGGGGCACAAGGAGACGATGCGCTGGGGTTCCAGCGGCACTTGGAGGGTTCGGCCCAGGCTATCCGTCAGAAAGCGCCGGGCAGGCTGCATGCGATCAAGGCGAAGAGGGGGAGGAGCGGGCACCTCGGGCGGCGTCGGCTTCGTAGAGGCGTACGATTTCACTTACGAGGGGATGGCGCACGATGTCGGTTTCAGTAAGGCGCACCACGGCGATCCCCGGCACCCCTTGCAGAAGCTGAATGGCATGCAGGAGACCAGAGTTTTCGGGTCGGGGTAAGTCTATCTGGCTCAGGTCGCCTGTGATGACGATGCGGGAGCGATGCCCGAAGCGGGTGAGAAACATCTTCATCTGGAGGCGGGTGGCGTTTTGGGCTTCATCCAGGATGATGAAAGCGTCGTTGAGGGTGCGCCCCCGCATGTAAGCCAGCGGAGCGATCTCAATAATGCCCTGTTCTAACAGCTGCTGGAGCTTTTCAGCGTAGAGAGCATTTCCTCCAGCGAATCATACAAGGGACGGAGGTAAGGGGCGACTTTTTCGCGCAGGTCTCCAGGTAGGAAGCCCAGATTTTCGCCGGCTTCTACCGCGGGGCGGGTGAGGATGATCTTGCGAATCTGCCGTTCACGCAGGGCTCGGACCGCGAAAGCCACCGCCGTGTAGGTTTTGCCGGTGCCTGCGGGGCCCACCGCAAAGGTGATGTCATGCGTCTCAATCGCTTCCGCCAGCTGGCGCTGCCCTTCTGTGCGAGGGGCCACCAGCTGACCCGAGACCGTGCGCAGAATGGGGGCGTAGGCGGAGGAGGGTAGCGACTCCCCTTCCCGAGAACGGCCCACCAGTTCCCGCACGCGCTCTTCGGGCAGACGCCCATGGCGACGCACTTCCTGTATCATGGCCTCAATGATGCGGTACAGGCTTTCAATTGCTTGGGGGTCGCCTACCGCTTTGATGCTGCTACCTCGTGCCACCAGCTTCAGGGCTGGATAGGCTTGGCGCAGGAGCTGGATGTTGGTGTTGCCCACGCCGTAGAAACTCAGCAGGTCTACTCCCTCCAGGAGGATTTCTCGTTCGGCCACCTTTTCTGCCATCTGCTTACAAAATTACAGCGCTCACTGGGAGCGGTACAAAAGGAGCGTAATCAGCTCGCGGAAAGGCAAACTGGCGGCATGGGGCAACCGCTGCGCTAAAGCATAGGCCTGTTCGGCGTAGGTTTGGAGGACGGCTTCGGCTTGTTGGAAGGCCCCCATTTCGGCCAAGCGTCGCCGAACCAAGGGAAAAGGAGCTTCTCGCAGAAACCGCCGTTCAGCCAGGCTCGCTTGCCCCAAAGCCCAAAGCAGCGGAAAGGTGAAGCGCCGCTGCCGGCGATCGCTGTCGGTGGGCTTGCCAGTTAGCCGGCTTTCACTCCAGTCTAATAGGTCGTCCCGGATCTGGAAGGCCAGGCCAATTTGCCGGCCCATTTCGCCGGCTGTTTGAAGGATCCCTTCCTCGGCTCCGACTGACCAGGCCCCCATGAGGCAGGCCGCCCGAAAAAGCGCCGCCGTTTTCTTCTCTATCACCTCAAAGTAGCTTTCTACAGAAAGGCTGGCTTCTCGCATGCGTTTGAGCTGAATGAGCTCGCCTTCAGCGAGGGCTTCCACGGCTTCCGAGGTGTAGTAGAGCAATTGCGGTTGGTGATACCGCAGGGCCACCAGGAGCCCTCGCGCCAGAAGCCAGTCCCCAAAAAGCACGGCGATGCGGTTCCCCCAAAGCCCCCTCAGCGAAAAAAAACCTCGGCGGTAGTCTGAGTCATCCACGACATCGTCGTGCACGAGGGTGGCGTTGTGAAGGAGCTCAACGAGGGCGGCCCCTACCAACGAATCCTGGGTAGGGGTGCCGCTGGCCCGGGCTGTGTAAAGAAGCAGCAGCGGGCGAATCTGTTTGCCGCTGCGCCGCAGCAAAAAGTTGCCCAGCTGGGCTAATAACCACCGGCCTCGGTAGACCTCGGTCTGCAGAAGGCTCTGGTAAAAGCGTTCAAACGCAGGCCACTCCGGCAAAGCGGCTCTTAGAGCCTCCAGGGAAACTTTCTCTCTAACGAAGACCGACATGAGCTTAGGGCTTCCCTCCTAAAAACAAATTATTGAGGGCACGTACCATTAGCAGAAGCCATAGGCCCACCCCCATGAGGGCCAGGATGAGGGCGTTGTAGGTGGGGGTAAACCAAGGAGCCTGGCCTAAGCGCTTGTAAGCGGCGAAGAGAGGGGTATAGCCGCTTTCTGGCTCCAGGATGTAGGCAGGCTCGTAAAGGCGTACCCAAGTGTCGCGCACCCGGCGAAGCTTCTGCGAGCTTTGGGTGGCGAGGGCGGTTTTTTCCAGGGCGTCGTTGTGATAACGTAAGCGAAGTTCTGTAGGGAGCTGGCTTTCCAATGCAAGGATTTGGGTGGAAATTTGCTGAAGCTCTCTTTTGAGGAGGCTTTCAAGGCTATCCAGCGAAGGGGCCTGGCCTGCCCATCGCTGGAGGTAGCCCAGGGTATCCCCCTGGGCTCGTACGGCGGGTAGGAGGTAGAGCACATGGTAGCGCAGCAGAGACTGGCGGGCCTTTAGAGGGTAAAGGAAACGCTGGTAGGGATTGTGGGTAAAGTGCAAAACGACCTGACCCTCGTAGGCCCACCGCGTGAAAGTAAAATCGGCCAGAAAGGGTACGGGCCTCTCTCCCCGCAGCGCCGGGTTGAAGCGATCGAAAGGCACCACGGCTCCGCTTAGCACGATTTGCGGGATCAGCAAAATGGGAATCAGCACATACACCGGGACAGGATGAGTAAAAGCGTCTGAAAGGTTGAGCGCCAGCAGGTTGCTCAGGATGCCTATCAGCAGCAGGAGGAGCCACGTCTCTACCCATAAGGCTTGAATCTGACACACCAGGCTCACTACCCCCCAATAGAGCGTTACCTGGAGGGCGGTGATGAGAAAAACCCAGACGAGCTTGGCATGCAGGTAGCTGGACCAGCTCAAGTGAAGGAAGGCCTCCCGAAGGCGAATCTTGCGATCCCGAAGGAGCTCTTCGGCGGGAGAAAGCATCCCCAGAAACAGCACCGCCAAGAGGTTGGTGAAAAGGAGCGTAGGAAGATTGTCGTTTTCGTAGAGGGTGTAAGGTTGGCCTTCGGGGTGGTAGCGCAGAAGGCCGCCCACGATCAGCCCCAGCGCAGGCGCCGCCAGCATCAGCATCAAGGTAGCCAGGTGCGTGCGCCACTTGCGCAGCCCTTCCCGCCCCAGCAGAACAGCAAATTGCCGCACCCAAGAAGGGGCAGGTTTAGGGGAAAGGACAGGAACCTCAATTTGGCTTTTGGGGGGGCTGAACTGACGCCAGAAAATCTGGTACCATCGTTCTGGGGAGATGTGTCGGTCGGGAAGGGGGTTGCCCAGCTCGTCCAGCCGGCGTTGCTGGATGATGTCAAAGAGCGACTCAGGTTCTACTCGTCGGCAGCTGGGGCATTCTACCTGCTCGCTGTCCGAGAGGCCCGCCGCGCGCCGGAAGTGCTGCAGCGCGCCAATCGGCGAACCCCAATAGATGGTATATCCCCCTTCATCCAGAAAAAGAAGCAGGTCCAGCTTTTTATAAATTTCGGAGGAAGGCTGGTGAAGGGTAAAGAACACGATGCGTCCCTCGCGGGCTAAGGCCTGAAGCAATTCCACCACCTGGAGGGCGTCGGAGGATGAAAGCCCTGAGGTAGGCTCATCAATAAAGAGCACCAGGGGCTGCCGAACCAGTTCCAGGGCGATGTTGACTCGTTTGCGCTGGCCGCCGCTGATGATAGGGCGCAGGGGCGAGCCCACTTGCAGGTCTGCGATAGGCAAAAGCCCCAGTTGCGAGAGGGTCTCTTCGGTGGCTTGGTGGGCCTGAGCGTCGGTAGGGTAAGCCAGACGCGCCGCATAGTATACGTTTTCTCGGACTGTCAGCTCTTCAATCAGGAGGTCTTCTTGGGGCACGTAGCCGAGGAGGCCCTGGGTGCGGCGCGCTTCGGCGTGGATGTCTTGGCCGTTCAGGTAGACGCGGCCGGAGGAAGGACGCAGTTGCCCACTCAAGAGGCGCAGGAGGGTACTTTTGCCAGCTCCGCTCGGGCCCATGATGCCTACCAGCCGCCCCTGCGGCACCTCAAAGCTGACCGGATGAATCGCTACCCGTTCCTTGGAAAACTTATAACTCAGCCGGCGCACTTCCCACAAAAGGCGCTGTTGGAAAGGAGCCGGCCGAAACTGCTCTAAAACCTCTTTGTAAGTGAGCGTGTACCCTCGCAGCCGCAGAAGAGCCCCTTCCGGGAAAACCCGAATCACATCGCCGTGGATCCACTGGCCATTAAGGTGCGCCTCCATCTGCGGGCCCACCAGCCGCATCAGAATAAGCTCCACCGAAGGCAGGTACAAGAAGGCTACATACCCCGGCAAGGGAAGTTCAATGTGTCGCACAGAAGGCGCTTTGTCTTTGTCGGCAGCACCTGCAATCAGGATATGGGGTGAGTCTATGAGCCTAATTTTGCCCGTCTGGGCAAACATCTGTAGAAGAGCTTCTTCTTCCTTAGGGATGTCAAAGTGGCTGGCCATGTCTTTGAGGAACCGCTCTTCTTCTGGGTGAAACTTTTTATCAGCGTGGGCCAGCTGGAGTACGAAGGCGTATAACAGGTAGCGCTGGGGGCGAGGCAGCTGTTGGGCTACGGAGCGCAACAGCAAAGAAGGTTGGAGCTCTGAAGCGCGGGCGATGTATTGCTGGATGCGCTGGATTTCCTGCTCGGGCTCCACGCCCAGCTCGCGTAAAAGCTGTCGGAGGATCGCTTCTTCTTTTGCGGAGAAGCTGCCTTGGAGGGAAAAGTAAGCCAAAACCCGTGAAAGGCTATCCAGCAACACCTCTTGCATGCGCTGCAAGTTTAGCTATTTGGAGGGGCTTGGTATCGCTCAATCCGCAAAAGGCCGCGCACCTCCGCCAGGGCTTTGATGACCCCCAGCAGATCGGGTTCGTGGTAGACAAAAAGCTCAATCACCCCCTGAAAGTAAGAAGCTTTCCCCTCAACGCGAATGGAACGGATATTTTTTCGTTTTCGCAAAGAGATCACTTTGACCAGGTCCAGGAGCATGCCCTGGCGATCTTCGCCTTCCAGGAGGAGGGCGGCTAAGAAGGGTTTTTCGGGTGTGCTGACCCACCGCAGCGGACGAACCTTGCTGCTGTCCAGCGAGAGAAGCCGTTGAATCTCCCGGCAAGTGGTGCGGTGCACGACCAGCCCGTCGCTGGTCAGATGCCCCATGATCGCATCAAAGGGAATAGGATAGCAGCAGGTGGCGTACTGGACTTTTTCTTCGGTGATGTGGCCGACCTCAGGGGCGCCGCTCAGCAGCCCCAAGTGCTGCGACAGCTGGTCCACGATCGGGGTGGTGCCGGCTATCCGCTTGAGGCGGATGAACTCTTGGATGCGGGTCAGGTCCAGCGTATGGGTGCCCAGCCGGTATAAAAGCTCCTCCAGAGAAGGTAAACGCAAATACCACAAGAGTTCTTTGATGACGGGGTCTTCTGGCCGCAGGCCTAAATGGCGGAGGCGCCATTCAAAGATTTCCCTGCCTCGCTCTATAGCTTGCTTGCGTTGGTGCTTGAGGTATTCGCGGATCTTGAGCCGTGCCCGGGCCGTCTTGACAAAGGTGAGCTGCTCTTGGGTGGGTTCGGCCCGTTCGCTGGTCAGGATTTCCACTTGGTCGGCGTTTTGGAGCACATAGTTTAGGAGGACGGGTCGGCCGTTGACCTTAGCGGCGATGGCATGCCGCCCAATCTCGGAGTGAATCTCGTAAGCAAAGTCCAAGGCCGTAGCCCCTGCAGGAAGGACCTTGAGATCGCCTTTGGGGGTAAAGACGTACACTTCGTCGTGGGCGATGTCGGGGTGGAGTTCGCTCAGCAGCTCTA
Source organism: Bacteroidia bacterium (assembly GCA_026003235.1). GTDB lineage: Bacteria > Bacteroidota > Bacteroidia > SpSt-205 > SpSt-205 > SpSt-205. Next base: position 101,378 of record BPGW01000005.1, read on the forward strand.
CGCTGGAGAGGTCGGCGTTTTCAAGGAGGCTGCGGATGCGTTGGAGCCACCGATCCAAGGCCTCATCGTAGGAGGAAGGGCGGCCATTTTGCTGCTCTTTGTAGCGCCAGTGGGCCACCAGACCGTATTCGGCCATTTCGTGCATGCGCCGCGAGCGAATCTGCACTTCTACCCACTTGCCTTCCGGTCCCATGACGGTGATGTGCAGCGCCTCGTAGCCGGTGGCCTTCGGGTGCGAGATCCAGTCGCGCAGGCGGTTCAGGTTGGGCCGGTAAAGGCTCGTCACGATGGAATAAGCCCGCCAGCAATCGGCCTTTTCTGTTGCCGGCGGAGAATCCAGGATAATCCGTATAGCGAAAATGTCGTACACCTCCTCAAAGGGCACCCCCTGCCGCTGCATTTTTTGATAGATAGAGCTCAGTCCCTTGATTCGGCTTTCCATGCGGTACAGAATGCCCAGCTCGGCCTTCAGGCGCGCTTCTAAGGGCTCCAAAAAGCGTTGAATGTACTTTTCTCGCTCGCGAGCGGTGGCTTGGAGCTTAGCTTCCAGCTCGGCGTAAATTTCTGGATGGCGATACTTCAGGATCAGGTCCTCCATTTCGCTTTTGATGGGGTACAGGCCTAAGCGGTGGGCGATGGGTACGTAAATGTATTCGGTTTCGGCCAGGATTTTGGCTTGTTTTTCGGGTTTGAGGCCAGCCAGGGTTCGTAGGTTGTGCAGCCGGTCTGCCAGCTTGATGAGGGCCACCCGGATGTCGTCGGCCATCGTGAGCAGAATCTTCCTAAAGGTCTCGGCTTGCACCGAGTCCATGGGGCTTTGGACGCGGGTGATTTTGGTCAGGGCCTCCACTAAGCGGGCTACCGCCGGCCCAAATTGCGCTTGAATGCTCTCCAGAGGGGTGTCGGTGTCTTCTACCACATCATGAAGCAGGGCAGCGATCACGGCAGAGAGGTCTTTGAGCCCAATTTCCTTGACCAGAATCAGCGCTACGGCAAGCGGATGCAAAATGTAGGGTTCGCCTGTGCGGCGGCGGGCCTGCCCATGTTGCTCCAAGGCAAACCGAAAAGCCCTGCGCAGTTCCGTACGGCCGCGTTTGTCCAGAAAATCGCCGCATGAGCGCAGAAGGCGGCGGTAAGCGTTGAGAATAGCTCGTTTTTCCTCTTCGGCAAAGGAGACCTCCCAGCGGGAACGCATGTCCCTAAATATACCGCTTTGGGGCAAACCAAGGGTGTATCTTTGGCGGGTGTGGCGGCTACTGGGGGGCCTCATAGGCCTACTTACCGCACAGCCTCCGTTGCTTTACAAGGAGCTGCACCGCCAGCTTTTTCCGCTGGTGCAGGACACTTCCCATCGCGAGTGGCTGCCTCGCCTGCGAGAAAAGATGCAAGAGCTGCGCCACATTGAGTGGAACGATCGCTTCTTCCGAGAAGTGGCGCAGCTGTACCTCCAACAAAGTGACTCGCTACCTGAGCTGTTGGGCACGATTAGGCGGTATGTAGGGGTAGACAGCGCTCAGATAGCGGCGCTTTTCCGCCCTTTGGAAGACCAATCGGCCCCTGCAGCTTCGCTGATGGCGGCCTACGAAGCCCTCGCTCAGGCCGCTGCACACGACACCTCCCACACGGGCTACCTGCTACAGCAGGCCAGCACCTTAGCTCGCCACACCATAGAAGCCTGGATCTCAGCCCCTGATAGCCCCCCCCTTGCGCTCTTGATACACGGTAGCTTGCGGGGCTACTTCAAGGCCCTGGCGGCGGCTTACGCCTTCTTTGGCTTTGACGCTTCCAGCGAACCCTGGCCAGACAAAATGCGTGTGCTCCAAACCATAGGGCTGCTTGACTATTACGCTTACGGGCAAAGCGCCAACGAATACCGAGCATGGAAACGCGGGTATCGGCCTTAGCTAAGAAGGTGCGGTCTCGCGACCGGGTAGGCCTGGCCCAGGCCCTGTCTTTGGCAGAAAGCCTTCGGTGGGAAGACCTGCCCCAGCGGGTGGCGCTTCTTCAGGCCTTGGGTTCTGTGCCGCCCACCGCCTACCGCATTGGATTCACAGGCCCACCTGGTGCAGGAAAAAGCACCCTTATAGATGCGTTAGGCGCCTACCTGCTGGAACGGTTCCCAGAAGCTCACTTGGCCATCCTCACCGTAGATCCCAGCAGTTGGCGCAGCGGCGGAAGCCTCCTGGCCGATCAGACCCGCATGCGCCGTTTGGCGGCCCACCCCCGGGCTTTTTTGCGGACCTTCGCTTCAGGGGGGCACCTCGGCGGCCTCCACCCCCGCCTCTACGAAGCCCTCACCTTCTGCGAAGCCGCTAACTTCACCTGGATCTTCATTGAAAGCGTCGGAACCGGCCAAAGTGAGATTGAGCTGCGCTACGCGTGCGACTTCTTCCTTTACGTGGCGCTGCCCCACGGCGGCGACGAAGTCCAAGGCCTCAAACGAGGCCTCATGGAAGCTTTGGATGGGGTGGCCCTCAATAAGGCGGATACCCTCTCCCCCACCGACCTCAACCGCCTTCTCTTTCAGTTTGAGACCGCCCTACACTTCCTGAGGGGGGGCGAACCTTTTGTTTTGCCCGTCTCTGCGCTGACAGGCGAGGGCTTAGCCCTCTTGTGGGAGAAGTTAGAGGCACGCCGGCCTACCCCAGCCCAGCAAGCCACCCTCCGCCAAGAACAGACCCGCTATTGGCTTTTGCGCTATTGGCAAGAGGCCTTAGAACGGTGGCTTGACCAAACCCCCCAAGGTCAGCTCCGAAGCCAGCTCCTCCACCACCTCCAGCAGGGAAAACCTTTCTGGGCCCTCCTCCAGGACATAGCCCAAGCCTTCGGTCTCTACCCTCCGGCTCCCACATCGTGAAGCCAGAGCGTCTCTATCACATGGGGTAAGAGCGTTTCTGCCTCAGGACGAGCTAATATCGCATACAGCCCCGCTGAGGCGCTGCTTCCGAGGAGGGAGCCTTTCTTCTCGGGCAAGGCAAGCTGATAAAGCACCTCCCCGTTAGGAAGAGGGGTGACTTCCAAACGGCTCCCAACCCACGTATCTCGCATCGCCTGCCAGGCCGCCGCGGATAGAGGCGCTGACAGCTCTATGTAATACTTCACCCGCCACGCACAAACTTGGACTTTCTGGACAGGCAGGGGATAAGTAGGCTCTTCCTTCATTTACGGGTTAGGCGCACCCTATCAGGGCCTTCTTGGCGGAGGCGGCTCTGCACAAATTCTCCCTCGTACGCTCGGCCTTCTTGGAAAAGGCTCCGGTAGAGCTGCCCATCAAAAGTAAGGCGCTGCTGGTGGATGCCAGCTTGATACACCAGGGCCATGATCCCGGCAAAAAGCCCGCGCGCAAAAGGGGAGTGGTCCAGGTGCCGTTCCTCTCCGGGCAAGGAAGCCAGCGCTGTCGTTTCATACCAGTTGGTAAGCCCGACTTCGCAGGCGGTGGGGGTAGGAGGCTTGTAGCATTGCACCATGCCCCACCCAATGGCTGGCAGCACCGCCGCAATGCCATACATCCAATCTTCCGGCGTGTCTAAGTAGGGGCGCACGACAGCGTCCCATTCTGCGCTTTGCATGATGCCCCCCAGCGTGTTGAAGGCGCACACATGCCCCGACTCAATCAGCATATCCAGCACGAGGGGGCGCACTTCCGGCCCAAAAGCTTTTTCCATGCGGGCCAGGTGCCGCTCAGAGATGAGGGTGTAGTAGTTTCCAGGCAAGCGAGTCAGCACTACGCCGAAAGCCTCAATAAGGCCGGTTTCGGGGTCGGGCGTGAGGGGCAAGCCCAAGACCGCGTCGCGAATGGCGGCCATAGGCACGCGGGTGCCACTGGGTTGGTGCAGCTGCCCTTCTTCCCAAGCGCCCTCGCCCGGTGAAGGCCGCAGCGGCAAAGGCTTATCCAACCGAAAGAAGCGCCAACTGACCACCGGGTCCCCTTGCGTGAGGCAAGCGGTCTGCTCGCTGCCTACGCTACCCAAAGGTAGGTCGTAAATAGCCTCTATCGCTCCCGCAAGATACCCCTGCGAAAAGTAGGCCACCCCTCGCTTGCCTTTAGGACGAGGGGGAAAGGTCGCCGCATAGGTGTAAGCGTAGTGCTCGTAAGGCGTATGCACTTCTCCGCCTTCGGCAGAAATGCTTGCAAGTTTTACGCTGCCATACCCACATGTACGGAAGGTCTCCTCCACTATCTGCTTGCGCAAGGCCACGTCTTGTGCGCCCTTCTCTGCAAAAAGCGTCCGGAATAGACTATGCGCAATCTCCTGGGCCGTCCAGACCAGCACTTCTTCTACGGGGTAGAGGTCGGCGGCGTCCTCAATGCTGGTTTGGAGAAAGTGGTTGTAATAATGGCAGTGCACTACGTGCGGCTCTCCACCGAGTACGACGGCGCCCCGCTGCACTTTGGGCACAAACTGAATCGCTGTCTCCGTCATAGGGCTTAAGGTTTAGAGGCGGATTTTTCTCCATTCAACACAGCGACGGGGGGTACGGTTCCATACATTTCTTGAAGCGCCAGGAGGAGGTTTTGGATCAGCTTAGGGGGTAAGTGCGTGGTGGGGGTGGGGTTTAGCACTTCAGGAAGGGGGATTCGCTCTTCTCGTAGGAGAGGGAGGACCCGAATCACTGCGCGGTCCCAGGCATAAGGCGAGATAAAGCGCTGGGTCCACTCCTTGAGCGGGGCCAGCCGGATAGGCTCGGACAAAAAGGGTATGGTAGGCGCAGGAGGAGCTGCCGCAGGTCCCTGCGCCGGTGTAGTATCTGATGCAGGAGCAGGTGAGGGATTCTCCTCTTTTTCTGTCCAGGGAAGGAGGCTCTTAAGCCAGGTACGCCAGGTAGCCATAGGACAAAGATACAACTAACCTCCAAAAGGCCCCTACCAGAGGGCCGCAAGCTTGGGGGCTTACCTTTAGAAGGGCAGAAGACAAGGTTATTGCTTGTTCTTGTTTCTCTTGTTATACTCCATGCAGGCTTTTTTCCAAGATTCTGACATTACAGGTCTTTTTAAGGATGATTTTTCGTTTCTGGGTATAAAGTCGCCAAAGTTTTGTTCATAATATGAGAAATTTCCACAGTATCTACAGAAGGTATCCAAAAGCCGGGCTATGTTGTCATCTACGTCTTTGAGGCTTTGGATGCCCAGGTTGAACCCGAAAATCCTATCAATGCCCCCCGCAACGCCGCAAGGGTAATAGCCCAGCTGATTCAGGCCGATTCCACAATAAGAGGTAATCCAACAGCCTTTGTAATACTCTTTTTCTTTGCCATCAGGCTTATCTATGGGCGCATCGTTGAAGGGCGTGAAGTAAGACACTACTCGGTCTTGTTTGAACGACATAGAATCTATAACCAGGTTCTTATGCTTAGGTAGTTTGTTGAGTTTCTCTATGACTTCCTTGCCGAAATCATTGCTTGTTACTTTCAGGATCGTGTCTAGCGAATGTTTTTCTATGTATTCTTGTAGTATAAAGGTGACTATTTCCACAAATTGCTCATGCATGGTCGGTTCTCCTCCCAGTATATTTATTATTTTCCATTTCTTGCCCAGCTCGATGCTTTCATACACAAACTGCTTAATTTGCTGCATGGTCATGGCCTCCTTGGTGGGAGCCTGGGTAGAAGAGCGATTACAATTTAGGCATTTGAGGTTGCATTCGTATGTAATGTCTATCTCTATCTGCTCCAAGTTAGGCTTGAAGGTTTTTCTTCCTATAAATACATCCTTAGGTGACTTCTTGGGCTTGTTTAGTATCTCTGCGATGATTTCTTCTTTTCTTTGTTTTATTTCGGGTGTATTAGGTGTGGTCCTATCGTGAAGCACATTGAAGTAAGGCAGGAAGTCGGGATTTTGGGCCATCTCCACGATGGGAACCATGTAGGAGAAGTCTGAGCAGTACTCTGGAAAGACGGTGTGGAGGCTGAGCCTGAGAGGCAGGGGAAGGGTTGGTTGATTCTTCGCGCTTATTTTGAGATCCCTTAAGGATAGACTATCAAAGAGATATTTCTTGAAAGAGTGAAGGTGCTGCCATACATTTCCACCGTTGAGTCTTGGGTTTATAAAGTTTGGAGTATACTTGTAGTGAGGGTGAATCTTGTCGGTTCTATACATCTTTCCTACTACGACATCGCAACCGTATATACGGTATTTTTTGACTAGATCGCTCAAGGCATTCTTTCCAATCAGTGCATCGTCACCATCAAGCACACAAACTATACTTTGCTGATTGCCCATGAAGTAGTGGATAGCTTTATATATATTTTGGGCCCTACCTACTCGGAATCTATTCTCTATAAAGGTGACCTTATCTCTAAAGGGCTTTATCAGTTCTCGTATGAAATGGCCAAGTCCATTATCGGAAGCGTCATCTATGAGGATCAAGCCCCAGTCTTGGTAGGTTTGGCTTATCACAGAATACCAGTAGCGCAGGAACCGAGAGAGGGGTAAATTCCGAAAGCATGACACAAGGACCAGCTCTTCGTTTCGTTTCGGGAGTGTCCAGTCATAATAAGAGCCGGCTAAGTCAACCTCACCCACTTGTGCCTCGGGTATTTGATTTTTCTCCACCCTATCTACCATAGTGAACCATACGTCTTTGTCTGTTTTTTTGAAGTTTTCGGGGTGTATATAGAAAGAGCGGCTGTCTCCTCCTCGGACTGAGCAGGTATGAGTGTCCTTCTGACGCTGCTCCAGAGCACGGTACCAACTTTTTTGGAAGAAACCTCCTATTACTTGGTTACTGAGAGGGAGTATTCGCTCTATGCGACTTTTCTTGAGCAAACAAAACCGAACCTCCGGAACAAATCCTCCCCCCTCAAAGCCATGATAGGGGGTAAAAGAGGGTTGTTTACCCTTGTAAATGTTGAATCCGACAGAAAGAACTTCCGGATGTTCCTCTATGCAAGATATCATGTCGTCTAAAAAGGAGTGCTGTCTATCTAGTCGTCCAATCATGACATCACAATCCATTTGCAGCACCAAGTCGTTTTGGGCTACTTCAAACGCATAGAGTTGGGCTGTGACGGGTATGCCCTCAACGGTGTGTGTGGCTTCCGTCTCTATCCCGAACCACTTCTTGTTGATGTGCAGGATGTCTTCTTGGGATGGGAAAATAACTTTGTCTATGATAGATTCTTCAATGAGTTTTTGAGCTTCCCGCATGAGATCTTCCCAAGTGCTGTTAGAGTTATATTCCCTTAGGAAGTCGCAGGTTCGGATGTCCAGGGCCAGGATTTTTTCATCAAAGGCATGGGGGAAAGATAGCTGGCGAATGATATGTTTCGCTGCCTGGTAAATTATCTCAGCATCCTGTACGCAAGCTTTTATTACTAAGCTAACTTTCTGTTTAGGTGGTACGATCTCTCTGACATTGAGTATTATTTTATTAGGAGAGAAGTAGTTTTGTGCGTTGATTTCCAATCCTTCGTGATAAATACTTTCAAGAAAAAGATTTTTATTCAGCAACTCCCAGAAAAGTATTTCTGGATTGAAATCGTCTTGATAGCCTACCCTATAAATACCTGGCTTCTTAACTTCGGATGTATTTTGTATATCTGTAACCTGATGGGAGCTAAAGAGTTGTGTATTGTTTATTTTTTCTACGCTTTCGCTGTATATGATCTTTGTAAATACTTCATTGGCGAACTGTTGAAGCCCCTCAAGCTCAGGCAGATCAAAATTATTTATGGCACTTCGGCGTAATTTGATGATAAAGTCTTGGTGAGCGTTTGGGTATTTTACATATATATAGGCTCTGGCTATCATGTTTAGGAATAGGTTGTCGCTATAGTCCTCGTTCTCGTAATCTACCCACTTAAGATTTCCATTCACTCGGACAAAGTTGAACGGACTTATGTCACTGAAGGCTAATCTTTTAGACCAACATTCTACCAAAAAGGCCTGTATCTCCTCTTTTTCAAAGTTCATACAGGGGGTAGTTTCCCGATAGTAAGGACATATCAAGATAAAATAGTTTTCCTTTTCTATGATGTGTTCTATGGGATAGATGAACTTAGATTGGTTGAATTTTTCTTGTTTTTCTTTGATTTTTTGTAGCAATTCTTTAGAGCAAAAGGCCTCATCTTCAGGAAGCCATACCTTGTACACCTTTTGCTCATCGGCAAAGGTGACAAACTTCTTTCCTGCTCCCAGGAAGCGGAACTCTTGATGAGGATGGAGTTCTCTCAAAAGGGCTAGGGCAGTTTCTGTCCTTGACATACGCTATTCAAAAAAAAGTGATAGAGTCTTATTCGGCTCTCTTTGTAATCTTCAGCGCGCTTGTTTGTCTCCGTTAGGTTGCCGTTGAGGGTGTAATACGAGTATATCAGTTCTTCAGCCGCATAGATTTTGATTTTGTCCTTCTGAAGTATCAATAAGACGACAAACCAGTGATCTTCTGCGCTCTTTTGATCGGGATACTCCACCTCTACCCAAGGCGTGATAAAGGTATTACAGGAGGGCAGCTCTGCACGAGGCTTGTTTTGAGCCATTGCCCGTAGTCTACGCAGTAGATATTTTTCTTCAAGTAACTTAGGGGTAGCCCTATTTACCCAGTTTAGTACACGACCCTTCTTGATCTGTTTGTTTCCGGCGAGCAAGACGTCAAACTTCTCTCTTTCAAATATATGCTCCACATGACTTAGCGTGTCTTCGCTGTAGATCGCATCGTCGGCGTCTAAGCGACCTATAAGGACACAATGCGGGAAGTTTTGCCTAACGTATTCATTAAGAAAGTTTCTCTTTTGAGCCACGCTTCCACGGGGGACATCTACCAACAAAATATTGGCGTGTGTCCTCATGATTTTTCTTACGATTTGCTCGGTTCCATCATCAGATTCGTCAAGACCAATAAGTAGTACCAATTCTCTCCTGACATTCTTCTGATTTATGAAAGAATAAATAGCTCTTTCAATTGTTCTCTCGGCATTTTTTGCTAACATGCAGATCAAAATTTGTTCTCTTGGGTGGTATCCAAAAAGTCTGGAGGCGCGTTCCATAGAGCGTTCAAAGGCTTGCCGAGAAAAGATTCTTTTGTATTTCCTGTAAAAATAAAACAAGCTTTGGTGTTTCTTGACTGCGTCTTTACTTACTTTTGATCTGCAGTGGTTGTAATGTTTTACTCCATAGCTCTCAATTACTTCTATTGTATCGGGCTTGTAAGCTGTGAGGAACCGGATCATGAGGTCCCTATCGGTGGTGGCCGGGAGGGCTTCATCAAACCCGCCAATCCGAACTAAAGCCTCTGTTTTGAAGAACATGTTGCTTGCTTGTACGCCGGGGTTGCCGACATAAAACTCCTCTGGAGTCAATTGCTCCTTAGTTAGCGCGAAGTGCTGTACGGTTCCATCTTCGTTTACCCAGAAAAGCCGTTGAAAAATAGCCTGCGTTTTCTCGTTTGCCCGGCTAATACAATCCCACAAGTGCGTAGGTAAGTATTCATCGTCGTCATCCAATATGCTTACGAAGCTGTTAGGTTCTCTCTCGTAAGCCTGGTATATCCCCGTGTTCCATGCCCCGGTGCCAGACCTATACCGAGTGCGCGTATTTCTCAGGATCTCTGTATGAAAATCATCATGCTTTAGGTGTAGCTTATTTCGTAAATGATAGACACTTTCCTGAATTTTGTAAAACTCTTGCTCATCAATGTTGTCATCTATGATCAAGGCCTCTACATTTTTTGCTTCTACGCTCTCTTGCTTGTACACCGAGAGCAAGGCGCGCTTTATTAGCCATTCTGTTCTGCATTGGGAAGTAGCTATCAAGACAAATATCTTATACATTTTTCAAAATAAATTGAAAGAAAACAGGGCTTCTTTTCAAGAAACGGTCTAAACTGCTATTTTTTACGAAAGAGCATTCAGGTGTCATGGTTTGTGCCTTTTTGAGGGCCTGTGCAAAGATATAGTAGTGTGGCCGGTTGGAGGGCAAGCGGTTTTGTACCTTTGCGGCATGGCCAAGGTGATGGTGGTAGGGGCGGGTGCGGTGTCGCAAGTCACGGTATGCAAGCTGGCCCGTCGTCCAGACCTTTTCTCGGAGATAGTGGTAGCAAGCCGTACCTTCGCTAAGTGCCAAGCGCTGGCTCACAAGCATCCCCACGCTCGCATTATCCCCGAAGCGTTGGATGCCGACAACGTCAGCGAAACCGTAGCCCTTCTTAAAAAGCACCGGCCTGCTTTGCTCCTCAACTTGGCGCTCCCTTACCAGGACCTTCCCCTCATGGATGCGTGCCTGGAAGCAGGGGTGGATTACTTGGACACCGCTTCTTACGAACCCCCTAATGTGCCCCTCTATGAATACCGCTACCAGTGGGCCTACCAAGAGAAGTACCAGCAAGCAGGCCTCATGGCTGTACTGGGCATAGGCTTTGACCCGGGTGTCACCAATGCCTTTGTGGCCTACGCGGCGAAGCACCTCTTTGACGAAATACACTACTTAGATATCGTAGACTGCAACGCGGGCCAGCATGGCCGCCCCTTCGCCACCAACTTCAACTTGGAAATCAACCTGCGTGAAATCACCCAGCCCGGCCGTTACTACGAAAACGGCCAGCTGGTGGAAGTGCCGCCCCTTTCTATCTCCCAAGATGTGCGATTCCCCGAAATCGGGGTGCGTAAGGCCTACCTCATCTTCCACGAAGAGCTGGAATCGCTGGTCAAACACTTCCCTACCATTCGCCGCGCTCGGTTTTGGATGACTTTTAGCGATTCTTACCTCATGCACCTAAGAGCCTTCATAAACGCAGGCCTTACGCGCATAGATCCTGTAGACTACGAAGGCCATCCTGTAGTGCCAATCAAGTTTTTGCAAAAACTCCTTCCCGATCCCGCCTCACTGGCTCCGGATTACAAGGGGTGGGTTTCGATCGGGGTGCAGCTTCGGGGCATCTATCAGGGGCAGCCCCGCACGGCGTATATCTACACCAACATCCGGCATGAATGGGCATACCAAGATTGCGGAGCGCAGGCGGTGGCTTATACCGCAGGGGTGCCCCCGGCTGTGGCGGCTGAACTGATGCTAACAGGGGTGTGGAAACGCCCCGGCGTGTGGAATGTAGAGCAGCTCGATCCGGATCCCCTATTAGAACGGCTACCTGCCGCTGGCCTACCTTGGAAAGTCGTGGTGGATTATCCGCTGGATTTTACGGACGTGCCCGAATGACCCGCCTCAGCGTCAATATCAATAAAGTAGCCTTGCTGCGCAACTCCCGAGGAGGGAACATCCCAGATGTGGTGGCGTTTGCGTTGGCTTGCGAGCGGCTGGGGGCTGATGGGATTACGGTGCACCCAAGGCCTGATGAGCGGCACATTCGGCGCACCGACGTCTTGGCGCTGCGGGATGCCTTAGGGGTGGAACTCAATGTGGAGGGGTATCCTTCGCCGGCTTTTCTGGCGCTCATTCAGCAGGTGCGGCCAGCGCAGGTTACGCTGGTGCCTGACCCGCCCGAAGCTCGCACCTCCGACCATGGCTGGGATACGGTGGCCCAAGCCGAGTTTTTGCGTCCTATCGTAGCTCAGCTCAAGGCATGGGGGGTGCGCGTGAGCCTCTTCGTAGACCCTGTCCCAGCCATGGTAGAAGGAGCCCAAGCCCTTGGCGCAGATTGCGTGGAACTCTACACCGGTCCGTATGCCCACCATTTTCTTCATAACCCCGAAGAGGCCATCGCACCGTACCAAGCAGCCGCCCAGCGCGCCGCCGAACTTGGCCTGCGCCTTCATGCCGGCCACGACCTGAACCTGCATAATCTCCGCTACCTACGCCTGAACCTTCCCCACCTGGCTGAAGTCTCCATCGGGCACGCGCTCATCGCTGATACCTTGTACCTGGGCTTAGCCGAGACCTTGCGCCGCTACAAACACGCGCTCCGTGACCCTTGAGTCCATTCTGTGGGGCAGCTTCCGCTTACTGCTGGTCGTAGGAGGAGGGTGGGTGGCCCATGTTTTTCTCAAACCGCTCACCGAAGTATGGGACCTGCGAGATTGGGCCTATAAACGGTGGCCTGCTGTAGCCCCAGACACCCAGATCGTCATCGTGGACATAGGCAAAATGGAGCGGGCTCGCCTGGCCGCGCTCTTGGAACGAATAGGGGCCGCCGCACCGGCCTTTATTGGGATTGATGCGGTCTTTCCTTTTCAGCGGGATTCGCAGCAGGACAGCGCTTGGTCGCTTGCTTTGTGTCGCACGGCGAACGTGGTGCCCATCGCCCTGGCCTGCAGCCTGGATTTGCGGTACCCCCTCCTGCATGCGCCGCCCCTTCGTAAAAGCCTGAACCGTTTTGCCGGATGTACGGGCCTGGAGGCTTTTGCTAACCTTCTGACTCGCGACTCGGTACGAGTGGTGCGCGAATACTTGCTTTATACCGTCACAGGTAGAGATACCCACTGGTCGCTGGCGCTGGCGGCGGCTCTGGCTCGCGATCCTTACCTGCGCTGGGAACTGCCTGCCTGGGCAGGGCCTGTCCCTATCCGCTTCCGAGGAAACCTGGAGCACTTCTACTACCTCAATGGGGAAGAGGTGCTGCGAGATAGCCTCTCCTTAGGTTGGCTGCGGGATAAAATCGTTTTCCTGGGGCTGGCGGATCCCTTGCGAGGGACGCTGGAGGACATCTTTTTCTCCCCTTTCAGCGCAGCTATCACCGATCGCCGCTTCCCAGACATGTATGGGGTGGTGATCCATGCCAATGTCACCTCTATGTTGCTCCAGCGCTGGCGCTTTAGCCCTGTGCCTGAAGGGTGGGCGCTTGCGGCGTTGGGGGTCTGGTACCTGCTTCTGGGCTGGATCACACAACGGCTCAAACACCCAACCTGGCGAGGGCTACTAATACGAGCCGTGCAAGGGCTTACGCTGGTAGGAGCTTGGAAAGCCTTGATGGCGCTTACGGTAGCGGGGCACTGGGTGCCCTGGGTCAGTTTCTTTGCGGGGGTTCTGATCGCAGGCGAAGTAGAACTCTTGCGCGCCCGCAAATAGATTTGGCACGCTATTTGCTCTATTTTCTCCTCATGCGAACTCTGTGGCAGGTTTCGGTAGCCCTGATAGGGGCTTTTTCGCTGAGCGTGTATGGACAGTCCATCACGGTTCTTGCAACGCGCGGCGATGTCCAAGTAGAACAGTCCAGCGGAGCTTGGGTGCGTGCTTCGGCCGGCATGAAGCTCTCGGAGCAGCAGAAAATCAAGCTGGCGCCCCAGTCGTATGTGGCCCTCGTCTTCCCTGGCAATAAAACCCGAGAAATCCGACAACCCGGCACTTATACCCTGGCTCAACTGACCGGCCAGCGGGCCAGTGCAGAAGATAACCCTTATGCCGCCCGTTACACCGGCTACGTGCTCAATCAGGCGATTGCTTCGGGTGCGGGGCGTGCTTCAGGGCGAACCTTAGGCGCGGTCACGCGCTCCACGATGGCTCCCGCCCCTCGCACCCCAGCCCAGAGTGCGTTCTATCCCGAAAAGATCGTCTTCCAGTGGGACCGTGTGCCTGGCTCGGAAGGGTACATCATTGAAATCCTGGATGAAGGCGGCAGTGTGATCCACACGCAGGAAGTTCCGGCGGATCAAACCAGCGCTGAGCTCTCCTTGGGCGGCAAGCTCAAGCCAGGCCCTTGCCACTATTGGCGGATCAGTACCCGGCGTTATGCCAGCCTCCACTCCAATAACACCTGCTTCCGGGTGCTCTCGCCTGAAAAAGCCGCTGCCCTCAAAAAAGAAGAAGAGGCCCTGCGCAGGAGCGTAGACGCGCAAACGGCTCTGGGCCAAGCGCTCTTGGGAGCCTTCTACGAGCAGAACGGCCTGTATGGATACGCCTGGCAAGCTTACCATCAGGCGGCTACCCTGGAACCCGACGCCGATGGGTACGTGGCGCTGCGGGATGGGCTCAGCCAACGCGCCGCCCAACAGGCTTCCGCCGCCCCTGTAAAAGAGTAAATACACTTCTGTATGGGATTGCATACACTGGGGGAAGCCTCCCCCAGTGTTCCCATTTAAGTCGTACCTTTTGCGTATGCAAGGCGTAGGGGTAGCTCTGGAACTTCCCGTGCTGTATAGGCGGCTGAGCTGGGTCTATCCTCTCTTGTTTGAAGAGATTATCGTAAAAAGCCAGCCTCCCCTGCGGGAGATTCTGAGCCGCTACCCCAAAGTCGTGCATGCGATTAGCCATGCGGGCACGCTGGGCTGGATACCGGCTATTCTGGCGCTGTTGCGGGTGGCCTTACAGGAAGGCGGCCAGGCCCGGAAAGCCCTGGGTGTTTTTCATCGGGGGCTATACAAGGTGGCGCTGAGCCGATGGATCCTGAAGCAGGTCTTCCAAAGTGCGGAGCCGCCGGTCTTTGCTAAGGTCATTGCGGCTTTCAAGGAAGGCCCTGTAAACGATGTGGCCCTCTTTCCGGAGGGGGATAACTGCATCCTGGGAGATGTGTATGAGATTCGGCCGTTCCGCTCGCCGAAGTTCATTGAGCTGGCGCTGGCGGCTGAAGCCCCTATCCTCGTCACCGTACACCGCGGAGCGGAAGAGTGGGGCAAAGACTTTTATGTGCCGAGTTGGATGCTAAGCTGGGTCAAACGCTTCCAGCCTGCGTATGTGCGCCCTCTGATGAAGAACCCCATTTTGAATCTGCCTGTACGGCTGACGCGCATTCCGAAGTTCAGCCTGCACGCCTCCTTGTACTTTCCTCGGCTGGCTTATGCTGACCTAAGCACGCGGCCGCGAGAAAGGTGGTTCCAGCTGCAAAGTGAGGCTCAGCAGGTCAAAAGGCTCATGGAAGCGCTCCTTCGTGACATGCCCTATGTCTGAGACGACAGCTTTGATGGACCAGTACTACGCGCTGAAGGCTAAACATCCTGGCGCGATTTTGCTTTTCCAGATAGGCGACTTCTACGAAACGTTTGAAGAGGATGCACGCATTGTGTCCAGCGTGTTAGGCATCACCCTTACTTCTCGCAACAATGGCAAGGCGGGGGATGTTCCCTTGGCAGGCTTTCCGATCAAGGCCCTGGACACCTACTTGCCCAAACTGCTGGAGGCTGGTTATCGGGTAGCGATTTGCGAGCAGGTTGAGGACCCGAAGAAGGCCAAGAAGATAGTGCGCCGGGCGGTGACTGAGGTTGTTTCGTCGGGGGTGTATTGGGGGGCTGAAGCCCCTGCGCTGTACTTGGCGGTGTTCTGGGCTTATGCGCCTACCGAAGCGGTGGTGCTGCTGGCGGATGTAACGGGCAGTGGGCGGGTCTTTTATCATGCCGGGCCTTTGAACCAAGTGGAGGCGATGCTGGCGGCGTTTCAGCCGGTAGAGGGCCTGGTCTACCCGGGGCAAGAAAGCCTCTGGAATCAACTCTACAGCGGTAGCACGCGGGTGGAAGCCCTCCCCGACCTATATTTTGACAAGGAAGGGCTACGGGGGGCCTTTGAGGAAGTGTACGGGTATACCCCGCCTGCGACCCTGCTTCAACAGCCTGCCCCGGTGCAGGGGGTCCTGGCGGCGTTTCTCCAGCACTTGCGCACTCTGCGGGCAGGCGGGTGGAGCCACCTGAGCTTCCCCCGCGCGCTGCCTGTCGGCAAGGGCTTTTTCCTGGACCCGGATACCCTGCGGAACCTGGAAGTGCTGGCTCCCCTTCACCCCGAGGGCAAAAGTCTCTTTGATGTGCTGCGCGCCACGGTCACGCCGATGGGGACGCGGCTTTTGCGAGCTCGGCTAAGCTTCCCTCTGCGAGACGCGGCCGAAATAGAAAAACGCTTAGACCAGGTAGAGGTGCTTTACAACCATCTGGAAGGAAGGGCTTCCTGGGAAAAGCTCCTGCGTCAAATAAGCGACATGGAGCGGCGGGTGGCGCGCTTGGCGGCTCGTAAAGCGGCCCCTCGCGACCTGGCTCAGCTCTACTGGGCCGTCGTAGCGTGCCAAGAACTGGCTACCGCTTTGCCCGCTGGATACCCCCCTTTGGCTGAAGCGTCCCGTCCAGCCCTTCAGGAAGTGCGCCAGCGCCTGGAAAAGTACCTTCTCCTCTCGTCTGAGCCACCCTACATCGCAGAGAAGCCTGGGGAGGGACAGGTCATCCGCGAAGGCGTGGACGAAAAGCTGGACCGGGCTCGGTACCTTTTGCGGCATGCTCAGGAGGAGATTGAGCGGCTGGAGGCCGCTGAGCGCGCCCGCACCGGCATCCCTTCCCTCAAAATCTCCCTCAATCGGCAGCTGGGCTATGTGATCCAAGTCACGGCGGCGCAGGCCAGCAAAGTGCCTCCGGATTATCGCCTGAGGCAGCAGCTTGCCCAAGGGGGGGCCCGCTACACCACCAACGCTTTAGACCAGCTCAACCTTGAAATCGCCACCGCAGAGGAAACCATCAGAGAACGCGAGCAGGCCCGTTATCAGGAGCTCTTGGAGGGGCTCCAGGAGTTTATAGGGCCGCTCAAGGTGTGCGCCCAATGGGCCGCCGAAGTGGATGTGCACCTGGCCTTAGCCACCTTGGCCCGGCAGTACAACTATGTGCGGCCTCGCTTTACCACCGAACGCCGTATCTTTATCAAAAAGGGCCGGCATCCGGTGATTGAGCGTTTTCTGCCGCCTCACCAGCCCTATCAGCCTAACTCCCTTCTTCTCACGCCTTCTCAGCGCATTATGCTGCTGACGGGCCCCAACATGGCCGGCAAGTCGGCCTTCTTGCGCCAAAATGCCCTTATCCTCCTCATGGCCCAGATAGGGAGCTTCGTTCCGGCCGAAGAGGTGGAAATTGCCCCGGTGGATCAGATTTTTAGCCGGATTGGCGCCTCCGATAACCTGGCAGCTGGGCAAAGCACCTTCCTGGTGGAAATGCAAGAAACGGCGCGTATCTTGCACCAAGCCACCGAATACAGCTTTGTGATCCTGGACGAGATTGGGCGCGGCACCAGCACTTACGATGGACTGGCTATTGCGTGGGCTGTGTTGGAATACCTGCACCAAGATCGGCACTGTCGGCCCTGGGTGCTTTTTGCTACGCATTACCACGAGCTGACCGAGCTGGAAAAAGCCCTTCCCGCCTTAGCCAACTACCATCTGGCGGTGGAAAAGCGTGGCGATAAACTGATCTTCTTACACGAGGTGCGAAAAGGCGCTATGCGACGCAGTTTTGGTATCGCTGTCGCGGAAATGGCCGGCCTACCTCCCACCCTGATAGAAAGAGCCCGTACCCTCCTACGCCACTTTGAGAAACAGGTGTCTTTCCAGCCCAGCTCAGAACCTACCCTGTTCTCATTGCCTGCCGATGTGGAGGGGGTCTTGCGTCGTCGCCTCCTTGAACTGGACCCCCAGACCCTCACCCCCATCGAAGCCCTCCTGAAACTCCAAGAGCTGCGTTCCTTAGCCCAACAAACATGAAGCGCCTTGACCGATACGTCCTACGCTCCTTTCTGGTGAGTTTTTTAGGCAGCCTGGCCCTTCTTGTGGTGGTGCTCATAGCCATAGACGTAGCCGAAAAAATAGATGACTTTGTAGAGAAAAAGGTCCCCTTCACAGCGTTGGTTCGCTACTACCAGAACTTCATCCCTTTTTATGCAAATCTCCTTTCACCGCTCATGATCTTTCTGTCGGTTTTGTTTTTTACTGGCCGGTGGGCGCAGCGCTCAGAAATAGTAGCCTTGCTGGCCAGCGGGGTCAGCTTCTGGCGGATCTTGAGGCCTTATCTGATGATAGCGGCTTTTTTCAGTGTGGTGAGTGCCTTCCTCCAGTTTTTTGTTATCCCCCGCAATGTGCGTCGTATTGAGGAGTTTGAGTATAAGTACATCAAGAATCGGGTTTACTTTGATCAGCGCCAGGTGCATGTGAAGCTTGCCGTGGACAGCTACTTTTTTGTGCGAGCTTTTGACAAATTTGATAAAGTGGGGTTCTGGGCTGTGATTGAACGGTATGCGGGCCCTCTTCTGACCGAGCGCTATGTGGCTGAAGAGGTGCAATGGCTGGCCCCGCAGAAGGCTTGGAGGTTTGTGCGGGTATGGCATTTTGAGCCGGATCGCCGCCCCCGCTATCAGGCTCAGCTGGATACGATTTTACCCCTTTCGCCAGAGGATATCATTCGTTCGGAGCTCTACACACGCACCATGAATTTGCCTGAACTCTGGAAGGAGTACCAGCGCCAGCGATATGTAGGCGGGGACATAGCAAGCCTGTTGGAGATGGAGCTGCATGAGCGGGCGGCGATTCCGTTAGCGTCGGTGATTTTGACGGCGTTGGGTTTTGCTTCGGCTTCTCGCAAGCGGCGAGGGGGTGTAGCCTGGCAAATCGGGCTGGGGCTGGTGCTGGCCTTTGTGTATGTGTTTCTGTTGGTAATCGCCAAGAGCGCTTTGTCGGGCAAGAGTGGGTGGGCTTGGGTAGGGGTCTGGCTGCCAAACTTCCTTTTTACGGCCGTAGCAGGGCTGTGGTTGTGGCGGGTGCCTAAGTGAAAAGCCGAGCGTACGAAATACCGCTTACCAGTCCAAAAAGCAGTCCGCGTCCTACTTCGGCCTTGGTGTGGGCTCCCTGGTGAAGGCGAAGGGCACCCACCGCTATGGCCAGGGCCGCAAGGAGGAGAAAGGCCCCAGGGTAGTGCCTTACATAGCCGGCGTAAAACCCCGTGAGCGCAGCCCAACCGTAAGCATGGAAGGAATATTCCCACCGCCAGTGCACGAGGAAAGCCCCGAAGGCTACCCATAGCAAAAAACTCAGCCAGAAATGAAGTACAAGTTCGGCGGTAGCGGCCCATAGCCCCGCAATTACAAGGAGGTTCCATAAGAGCAGGAATCGGCGTGTGGAACCCAAGAGAAGGAGGATGTCAAGGGGGGTAGTTTGGAGCCAGAAGTACAGCATGCCTCCTACGCCCACTAAGAGGCCCCAAGCGGCGACGAGCCAGGCCCCCTGCCATTGGCTCCAATAAGAGATCCAGGCCGCCTCAAGGAGGGCGGGATGCGTCAAGAGAGCCAGCGCCGCCAGCGCCTTTTTCACCATTGAACCAGCAGGAGTAGCCCTCCTGGGGCCGGTCCCGCATAGAGGTAGAAGCCCTTCAGGTGGGCATCCGCGTAGGCTTCTCCGGCCTGCAAGCCGTACAACACAAAAAAGGCCAGCAAAAACACATCCCGCTCTTTTCGGTAGCTTTCCCGCAAAAAGCGGAGGTTTTCTGGCGGCAGGGGTAAGGGGGAGGCGCCGGTAGCAAGCGCTTCTCGGTAGGCGCTGCGGTAGTAGAGGTAACGCTGGTGGCTGGAGTAAGCGAGCGCGCCGGTCAAACCCAGCGCTCCCCACACCAGGGGAGCTTTCCAATAAGCTCGGTTGTAGATTTGGCCAGCCCCAGGCAAAAGGACACTAAGCCACAGAGCTGTACGAGGGTTAGGCAGAGAGACCGAGTCTCTCTCTTGAGAGAAGGCTATGGCACTTAGCCCTGCAAGCCACCACCATCGCTGCATTTTATTTTTGGCCGCATGACAAAAGTACGGGTTCTGCGTCTTATCAGTCGGCTCAATGTGGGGGGGCCAGCGCACCAGGCGCTTTTGCTCACGCGCGATTTGGATCCGACTCGCTACGAGAGCTGGCTCTTGGCAGGGCAGGAGCCCGCCGGCGAAGCGCGCGCCGTGGCCTGGATCGAGGCGTATGGGGTGCCTGTGTCCTACGTGCCTTTTTTGGAGCGAGAGCCTTCCTGGTACAAAGACCTACGGGCCCTCCTGTACTTGTGGCGTTTCATGCGCCAGAAGCGCCCTCACCTTGTGCACACCCATACGGCGAAAGCTGGAGCGTTGGGCCGGCTGGCGGCTTGGCTGGCGGGCGTCCCTGTGCGCATCCACACCTTCCATGGGCATTCCCTGGAGGGGTACTTCTCGCCCTGGAAGTCCTGGCTCTATCGCCAAATTGAGGCTTTCCTGGCTCGCCTTACGCACCGTATCATAGCCCTTAGCGAGCGCCAGAAGCAGGACCTGGTGGAGCGCTTTCGCATAGCCCCTCCGGACAAAGTCGTGGTGATTCCCTTGGGGTTTGAGTTGGAGCGGCTGGATCGGTACGACCCCCACCAAGTTGCTGCCTTCCGTTCTACCTGGCAGGGTCAGGAAGAGGGGGCTCTCCTTCTGGGGTGGATTGGGCGGATGGTACCCATCAAGCGCGTGGATAGGCTTCTCAAGGCTTTTGCGCAGGTAAGGGCTGCAGGGATGCGGGTTCGGCTCGTGCTGGTTGGGGATGGCCCCGAACGGCCAGCCCTGGAAGCTTTAGCCCAAACCCTGAAGCTTGGCAAAGCGGTCGTATGGGCCGGCCTGCAATGGGATATCGCTTCTGTGCTACGGGCCTTGGATGCGGTGGTGCTCACCTCGGACAACGAAGGCACCCCCGTCACGCTGATTGAGGCGCTTGCGTGTGGCGTTCCCGTAGCTGCCACGCCGGTAGGGGGGGTTCCCGATGTGCTGGAACAGGGAAAATGGGGCCTGTTGCTCACCGAACCCCTGGAGCAAAGCCTGCGGGCTTTCCTTGAGGGGCTGCCTCAAGCTCAAAGGCAGGCGCAGGCCGCCCAACCTTACATTCGTCAGCGATACGGAGCTACCCGCCTTCTTCAAGATATTGATAAGCTTTACCGTTCCTTGGCACCTGGGTTTTGAGCGTACTTTTGCGCTATGGCTCCGATTCGTTTTGGCACGGATGGGTGGCGAGCGGTGATAGGGCGGGACTTCACTTTTGCGGGCCTTAGCCGTATCGTGGAGGGCACGGCGCGCTGGCTCTTACAGAAGTACCCCCACCCCAAGGTGATGATAGGGTATGATTGCCGCTTCATGGCGGGGCGGTTTGCCGCGGCCGCAGCCCAGCACCTGGCCCACCGAGGCATAAAAGTGTATATCAGCCCTTCTTTTGTCACGACGCCTATGGTCTCGCTGGCTACGGTGCAGCACCAGAGCCATCTGGGCGTGGTGCTCACGGCTTCGCACAACCCGCCGGAATACCTGGGATATAAACTCAAAGCTCCCTATGGGGGACCGGCGCCCGTTTCTATCCTACAAGAAATTGAAGCCCTTATCCCCGAAGAACCCATAGACCTGCCCGAAGCCTGGGAAGCTTTTCTGGAACGGCGCCAAATTGAGATCTACGACATGGAAGCGCTCTACGCCAACTACATCAAAGGGCGCTTTGACCTCAAAGCTCTGGCCGCCCTTCCCTATCGCATAGGGTTTGATGCGATGTATGGGGCTGGCCAGCGGATTTTTCCGCGTCTCTTGCCAGGGCTGTATACCTTTCGCTGCGAATACAACCCCAGCTTCGGCGGGGTGAATCCCGAACCTATACCCAAAAACCTGGGTGACTTTGCGCGCTTTGTGCAGGAGAAGGGCCTTGACTTTGGGTTTGTGCTGGATGGAGATGCTGACCGGATAGGTATGCTGGGTTCGGGAGGGCGGTATATAGATGCTCATCACCTTATTCTGCTGGTTTTGCACTACCTGGTTCGGTATCGGGGTGAGCGTGGGCGGGTTATTTTGAGCCTGAGCTGTGCGGTAAGGGTGGGAGAATACGCCAGGCAAGCAGGCCTGCCTGTGGAAATCACGCCTGTCGGCTTCAAGTACATTGCGCAGCGCATGCAAGAAGCCCCCGATACCCTTCTCGGGGCCGAAGAGTCCGGCGGCATCGCTATCCCCTCCCACCTGCCTGAACGGGATGGGATCTTCATCGCTCTGTTGATTCTGGATATGCTTCGCCAGACCGGCAAGTCGCTTGACCAGCTTATTGAAGAGATTTACGACATGGTGGGGCCCTTTGCGGTGGATCGGCTGGATTGGCCGGTAGCGGACGAACGCAAAGCGGCTATTTTGCGCCTGCTTCGTGAGGCGCCACCGTCTACTTTTGCTGGCCGTACTGTGGTCAAGGTAGATGCCACCGATGGGTATAAGCTGCTCCTTGAGGAAGGGGAAGCGGTGATGTTCCGAGCTTCGGGTACGGAGCCGATTCTGCGCATCTACACCGAGGCCTCTACGGCACAGCGGGCACGGGAGCTTATCACCGCCGGGCAAGAGCTGGTCATGCGCGCCTGAAGCATGAAGATCGTTTGTGTGGCCCGCAATTACGCCTTGCACGCGCAGGAGATGGGCACCCCGCCACCCCAGCGCCCCGTGTTTTTTCTCAAGCCCTCTACGGCGTGGGCGGCTTCGGGAGAAATTCCTTATCCGTCTTTTTCTGAACGGCTGGAGTATGAGGTGGAGCTGGTGTTTCGCCTCAGTCGGGGAGGGCGGCCTCGCTACGTGGAAGAGGCTCTTTCGTTCTGCGATGCGATCACGGTAGGGATAGATTTTACGGCGCGAGACTTGCAGGCGCAGCTCAAGGCTCAGGGTTTGCCCTGGGAAATGGCCAAAGCTTTTGATGGGTCTGCTTGGTGGGGGGCTTGGCTCCCCATTCCCCCTGACTGGCCAAGCCGGCCCTTCCGCCTTTACCGAGGCTCGCACCTCCTGCAGGAAGGGCGAGGGCAGGATATGCTTTTTCCCCTGGCTCAGCTTCTTATGGAAGCTGGACGATACTTTAGCTGGGAACCGGGCGATGTGCTTTTTACGGGCACCCCTCCGGGCGTCGGGCCTGTGGCCCCAGGCGACGCCCTACAGGTTTATTTCGATCAGCTCTGCTTAGGAGAGGTCTGGATAGTAAGCTCCCGCTTCTGAAGCCAGAAAGTAGGAGACAGATAGGCTCAGGCGCGCTGGACGGGGCGGGCTTTAGGACTGGGTTTTGAGCGTTTCCGGCTCTGGCACGAAGCGGTACCCGACCCCCTTGAGCGTCTCAATGTATTCGCTGCCGATTTTTTCCCGCAGCTTGCGGATATGCACGTCCACGGTCCGTGGGATCACATACGTATCTGTCCCCCAAACTCGGTCCAGGAGCGCGTCTCGGGAAAAGTACTTGTAGGGGCGGCTGGCTAAGACAAAAAGCACCTCAAACTCTTTTTTGGAGAGCGGGATGACCTGCCCTTGTTTGTGTACAGCGAATTCGTCGGGTACGATTTCCAGGCCAGGGAATTGGAGTTTTTGCAGGGGGGCAGCTCGGCGAGAGAGGGCCTTCAGGCGGCTGATCAGGGCTTTAGGGCGAATGGGCTTGACTAAAAAATCGTCGGCTCCCGCCTCAAAGCCGGCCATTTCGGCGTATTCCTCTGAGCGAGCCGTAAGGAAGATGATGTGACTTTCCCGAGTCTCGGGGAGCTTGCGCAGCTGGCGGCACACTTCCAAGCCATCCATGCCCGGCATCATGATGTCCAGCAGGATTAGGCTGGGCTGGTGGACGCGGGCCAGCTCAAGCGCCTTCTGACCGTCTTCGGCAGTCAGGGGTTCGTATCCTTCTTGCCGGAGGTTGTACGCTAAGACCTCTAAGACATCTGGCTCGTCGTCCACTATGAGCACCTTGCGGTTGATCATCTGCGCAAGGCTAAAGAGACTATGTAAACTCTAAGTGAAGGGATTATCCTTGCATTCGGCCGCGCAGAATAGCCCACCAGTACATACGGGGGAGGACTTCCCGTTTGAGCAGCCACATGGAGTATCGTTCCTTGCTTTGGTCAAAGGGGAAAGTTTCCTGCGGCACCAGATCGTAATCAAACTCAGCTAAGATGAGTTTGCCATACCCGGTGATGATGGGGCAGGCGCTATATCCATTGTAGCGATGGGCTTTCTCTCCTAAGTCCAGGGTACGGCTTCTGAGGGCATAAAGGAGGTTTTCAGCCAACACTTTGACTTGCTTTCGGATGGCGGCGCCGGTTTTTGAGGTGGGAAGGTTAGCCGCATCCCCTAAAGAGAAGATATTCGGGTAGCGTACGTGCTGAAGGGTGTAGGGGTTTACATCTACCCAGCCAAGGGGGTTGTTGGGTACACTAAGGGGGCTTCTTTTGATAAAGTCTGGTGCGCTTTGGGGAGGCACCACATGAAGCATCTCAAAGGGAACCTCTACTTTTTGCGGGGGATTGGTATTTCTATTCTCAAAGGTGGCTATCTTTCTTTCCCCGTCTACGGCTATCAGCTCGTGTTTGAAGTGGGTCTCTATGCCGTACCGCTCTATAACTTTCAGGAGAGCGTCGGCGTACTTTTTCACGGCGAAGATGACGGTGCCTGCGGAGTAGAAGTGAACGAGGCCAGGCTTTAAGAGGCCTCGGCGGCGCAGGTTGTCCGCAGTAAGGAACATGATTTTTTTAGGGGCGCCGCCACATTTGACGGGGGTGCCAGGGGCTGTGAAAAGGGCTTGACCGCGGCCGGAAAGGGATTCCATCACTTGGTGGGTATACACAGCGGTCTCGGGCGTGTATACGCTGCAAATGCCATTTTTGCCCAGCCACTCCGGCAGGCCGGCTATTTTGTGCCAATCCAATTGGATGCCTGGGGCTACTACCAAAAAGTCATACGTGATACGGCTGCCTTTGCGGGTGATAACAGCGTTTTGTTCCGGCTCAAAGGTTTCTACGTAATCTTTGATCCACGTTATTTGGGATGGCACGTATTTTTTCTCTGGGCGGATAGTGTCCTCTACTTTGTAAGCGCCGCCTCCGACAAGGGTCCAGGCGGGCTGGTAATAATGGGTTTCGCTGGGTTCAATGAGAGCGATGGAGAGAGAGGGCTCCTTCCGCAAAAGGTAGTTCAGGACAGAGAGGCCGGCGTTGCCGCCGCCCACTACCACGACGTTGTACCGCTGGCTTGACATAGGCGGAGGGGTTTTGGTTACAAATGTACAACATAATACTCTGATGCACTTGTTCCCTGAGTTGCGCTTTGGGGGGGCTGGGGGTGCCGCTGGGAGAAAATTGCTACCTTTGTAGGAGATGGAGGCCCTACGGGAAATGGAAGCGCAGCTTGCCGAGGTGGTGGAGAAGTGGCTCGCAGAAGCTTTTCCCCGCGCCTTTCTGGTGGAGGCGCGCCTTCGGGTCAATCGCCCTGAACCCGAAGTGTAC
This sequence comes from Bacteroidia bacterium, assembly GCA_026003235.1. GTDB lineage: Bacteria > Bacteroidota > Bacteroidia > SpSt-205 > SpSt-205 > SpSt-205. The sequence goes on from BPGW01000005.1 coordinate 126,224, forward strand.
CTGCGCGTGGATACAGATACGGGGATCACTTTGGAGGAGTGCGTGCAGATACACTTGTATTTTCGGGAGCGCTTAAGGGAGCTTGACTGGCTTCCAGAGCATTGGGGACTTAGCGTGAGTTCGCCGGGGGTGGGTTCACCGCTGCGGCTGCGGCGCCAGTATCCCCAGAATATTGGCCGGCAGGTGCAGGTTCGCCGAATGGAAGGCCCCCCTGTGAGAGGCATCTTGAGTGCCGTAGACGAAGAGGGCATTCGGGTGCGCACCCCCAAAGGCGAGGTGGCCATCGCCTGGGACGCTATCGTGACGACCCGGGTGGAAGTGGGCCGTGGAACCGGCTTTAGAAGAAAATAAAAATTTGCGTGTCTATGCCTCGGACGAAAGCGGCAAAACAGGCAGAAAAAGCTCAGCAAGAGCGGCAGCGGCTCTTTTCTTCCATGCAGGAGTTTATTCAGCAGCGGGGTATTCCGAAGGAGCAGTTTGCGCAAGTGCTGCGAGGGGCCTTGCTTGATGTTTTGGAGCGCAGTTTGCCTGAAGAGCGAAAGAAGACCGACGCTTTTTCGGTCATCGTGAACCCTGACACGGCCGATATTCAAGTTTTCAAGCGGCGCCTGATTGTGCCTGACGAAGACCTGGAGGATGAGACTTGGCAAATCTCGCTCAGCCAGGCCCTGGAGAAAGATCCTCAGGCCGAAGCGGGGGAGGAGTTCTTTGAGGAGATTCCGCTTCAGAGCCTGACTCGCATGCAGATTGAGCAGCTCAAGGTGCGGCTGCGCCAGCAGCTGCGGGACCTGGAGCGTCGGGCCCTCTACGAGCGTTACAGCCACATGGTGGGCGAAATCCTCACCGGCGAAGTGCTCAAAGCCACCCGAGACGAACTGATTGTGCTCCATGAGGGTAATGAGCTTTCGTTGCCCCGTCGGGAACTCATACCTGGCAAAGACGTGTATGTGCCTAAGGAAAGCCAGGCGGCCTATCGCCGGGATCGCTATGCTTCCAGCGTCGTCAAGGCCGTCGTAGCCCAAGTCTTGGACCCTCGTCATACCCCCCCTTCTCGGCCTATCGTTGTGTTGTCTCGCACTTCCCCGCTTTTTCTGGAAGCGCTGCTCAAGCTGGAGATTCCAGAGATCTACGATGGGCTCATCAGCGTCAAAAAGGTGGTGCGCATTCCGGGAGAGCGCGCTAAAGTCCTTGTAGAAAGCTACGACGAGCGTATAGATCCAGTAGGGGCCTGTGTAGGCGTCAAGGGCACCCGCATCAAGCCCGTAGTGGAGGAGCTGCGGGGCGAGTACATAGACATTATCCCCTACAACCCCGATGTCAAGCTGATGATCTCTCGGGCCCTGGCCCCTGCTACCGTCATGTATGTGGACCTCTACCCCAGCCGTCGGTACGCTAAAGTCTTCGTAGCCCCCGAAGAGTACGCCCGAGCCGTAGGCCGAGAAGGCATCAATGTGCGGCTGGCTCAGGACCTCTTGGGGTACGAACTGGACATTCGCGAAGTCTCTGAATACGGCGAAGAGGAGGATATTGAGCTTACCGAGTTTAGCGATGAGATCCCCGAATCCCTTTTGAAGGTGCTTCAGCGGGAAGGCTTCCATACGGCGCAAGCGGTGCTTCAGTTTCCCATTGACGAGCTGCAGAAGCGCACGCAGATTGACTTTCCGACTTTGCAGAGGATATATCAAATCCTTCAGGCTGAATTTGAAGAATGAGCGGGAAGTCGCGTAAACTTGCCGAGGTGGCGGTAGAACTTGGGGTGTCCACCTCCACCGTGGTGCAGGAGCTGAAGAAGCTGGGCTACGAGGTGCAGCCTTCTCCTACGGCACGGCTGGACGAAGAAGCTTATAAAAAGCTCTTGCGGCAATACGGCCGCACCGTGCCTGAAGCTGAAACAGAAAAATCGTCTACCCCCCCTCCAGAAGTTCCTGCGTCTGCAGAAGAGGCTGAGAAGCCTGCACCTTCCTTGCCCGTGAAGGGCAAGGTGGATCTGGATACACGCCGGCTGCGGTCCCGACTGGCTCCGCCTCCTCCTTCTCCGGCGCCCTTGTTGGCGTCAGAACCGCCGGTGGTCTCTCCACCACCGGCTCCTGCAAAAGAGGAGGCTCTGTCTTCAGCGGCTTCTGCTTCTGCGGTGGAGTCCCAAGCTCCCTCCCCAGCCTCGCCGCCAGCCCCCTCTTCTCCCCAAGAGTCTCCCCAAGAGAAGGAAGAACTGCTCAAAGAATTGGGGGTAATCGGCAAAATTGACTTGGGGCCGGAACGCCGTCCTAAACCCAGGCTCATCCTGCCTGAAGTGCAAAAGGAGCCTCTCTCGGTAGCCTCGTCAGAGCCGGCCGCTCCTCCCCCTTCTTTGCCTTCTACTGCGCAAGAAGCCTCTGAAGAAGAAGACCCTTCTAAACGGAAACGGAAGCGCACCCGTAAAAAGCGCAAGGAAATAGGGGCAGCGCCGCCCGTAGCTAAGCCGACTTCGCCAGCGGCTGGACCACGGCGGCCCGTGAAGTCACAGCTCAAATCCACCGGGGATGTGGCCACACGGCGGCGCTTCCGTCAAGAAAAGTACAAACAGCGCGAACGCAAGCGCGAACAAGCAGAAAAAGAAGCGCAAGCCACCGCCTCTACCCTTCAGATAGCGGAATACATCACCGCAGCCGAGCTGGCCCAAGCGCTGGGCGTGCCCGTGAATCAAGTCATCGCCAAGTGCCTGGAACTGGGGTACCCTACCTCTATAAACCAGCGGTTGGACCGCGATCTGGCCGCCGTCGTAGCAGAAGAGTTCGGGTACAAAGTGGACTTCGTGAGCCTGGAGGATACGCTCGATCAGCTCACAGTGGTAGAAGAAGTGTCTGAAGACCTAATGCCCCGCCCGCCTATTGTCACCGTCATGGGCCATGTAGATCACGGAAAGACCACGCTGCTGGACTACATACGCAATACCAATGTGGTGGCCGGGGAAGCAGGGGGCATCACCCAGCATATCGGGGCGTACGAGGTAACCTTACCCTCAGGGCAAAAGATAACCTTCTTAGACACGCCAGGGCACGAAGCCTTCACCGCCATGCGGGCGCGAGGGGCTCAAATCACCGATATTGCGATTATCGTGGTGGCGGCCGACGATCATGTACGCCCGCAAACCCTTGAAGCCCTCAGCCACGCTCAGGCCGCTAATGTGCCTATTATCTTCGCCATCAACAAGATAGACAAAGACACGGCCAACCCCGACCGCATCCGACAAGAGCTTGCCGAAGCGGGTTTCCTGGTAGAGGAGTGGGGCGGTCCCCATCCCTCCCAGCTGATCTCCGCCAAGAAAGGCCTGGGTGTGCCAGAACTCCTTGAGAAAGTGCTTATCCTGGCAGAACTCCTTGACCTCAAGGCGAACCCCCATCGTCCCGCCAAAGGCGTCGTGATTGAAGCCCAACTGGACCGAGCCCGAGGGCCTATCGCTACCGTGCTGGTCCAAACCGGTACACTTCGGGTAGGGGACATTGTGCTGGCGGGTCAGTACTTTGGCCGGGTACGGGCGCTCCTGGATGAACGAGGCCGACGCATTGAAGAGGCAGGTCCCTCCCAGCCTGTACAGGTGTTGGGCTTCAACGGGGTGCCTGAGGTCGGCGATAAGCTGTATGTGCTGCAGGAAGAAAGCGTGGCCCGAGAGATGGCCCATCGCCGCGCCGAACTGCTGCGCGAGCACATGCAGCGGCGGGTCTCGGGTAGTGTGCTTGAAGGGGTCGCCTCCGGCCAGGCTAAACAACTCAACCTCATCGTCAAAGCCGATGTAAGCGGTTCGCTGGAAGCCCTCACCGATTCGCTCGTAAAGCTCTCCACGACAGAGGTCCAGGTGAATGTCATTCACCGCGGGGTAGGGCAAATCACGGATAGCGATGTGTTGCTGGCGCGGGCTTCTCATGCCCTTATCGTGGGCTTTCAGGTGCGGCCCAGTCACACCGCTCGTCAACTGGCCAAACAGCACAATGTGGAGATTCGCCTCTACAATGTCATTTACGACATCATAGACGAGATCAAAAGCGCCCTGTCGGGGATGCTGGCTCCGGTCATCCAAGAGGAAAGCCTTGGCACCGCTGAAGTGCGCGAGGTCTTCAAAATCCCCAAAGTGGGTACGGTAGCAGGATGCAAGGTGGTGGAAGGAAAGGTCCTTCGGGGGGCTAAAGCGCACGTCATCCGCGAAGGGGTGGTCGTCTACACCAGCACCATCGCTTCCCTCAAGCGCTTCAAAGACGATGTAAAGGAAGTGACGGAGGGTTTTGAGTGCGGGCTCACAATGGAAGGCTTCCAGGATATCAAAGTGGGTGACCTGATTGAGTGCTTTGAGGAAGTGCAGGTCAAACGCTCGCTCTGATGGCGGTGTACGAAGTGTTGGTGTCGGTTTTGCCCAGGCCGGTGCTTTTGGACCCAGAAGGGGAGACAATTGGACGGGCTCTTCGTAGGCAAGGGCACCTCGCTGTGCAAGGGGTTCGCGCAGGGCGGGCTTTCCTCTTGCGCCTTGAAGCTCATGATGCCGAAGCAGCCCTCTCCTTAGCTCATGAAGTGGCCCGTACGCTCCTCTACAACCCCGTCGTAGAAACCTACACGATTCACCCTCCGCAGCCCGTGCAGCCCACCTGAACGCAGCGCTACGGCCTCGGTTTTTTTTAGTCATCCCTAATCCTTAGCTTTGCCTGGGTATGGCGCGGGCAGCTTGGCTGACTATTTTTTGTACGGTTTGGGCCCAGTATGTAGGCATTGGGACGGCCATCCCGCTGGAAGCGGTGCACGTAGCGGGCGGTGATGTTCGTGTCCAAGGCCTCAGCGGTACAGGCACCGCCTTGGTAGGGCTCACAAGTCAGGGCGTGACTTACCGGTTAGATTTTTCGGGGAATGCCGCCGACTTTTTACGCGGCGACGGAACCTGGGGACCCGACATAGGCGACTGGAAGCTTCCGGGCAACGCAGGCACCAATCCAACCCTCCACTTCTTGGGCTCTACGGACGCTCAGCAGCTGCGCTTGCGCACGAACAACACCGAGCGGGCCCGCTTCCAAGTGGATGGACGCATCCTGGTAGGTACCACGACGCCCCTCTACAATAAAGCCGTACTTCAGGTGCAGGGCGGCACCACGAACCGCGCTGTGTATGGATACAAAGCTTCCTCTTCGGGAGCCAGTGTGGTATTGGGTATCGCCACGCGGGGCGGGGGGCCGTATGCAGGGGCTGTAGGTTATGGTGCGCAAGCTTCTCCCAGCGGTACTACTGTGCGCGGTGTGGGCTTGGTGGGCATGGTAGGGGTCCTGGATTTTATACACTGGGCCTTGGGACCGGGGATCGTGGGCACCGGACAAAACTACGGTATCGTGGCCTATGCAGAAAACACCACCGGAGACCGGGCGGCTGGCCGTTTTGAAGCGCCTGCGGGAGCAGGCCAAATTGTCCGCTCCCTCGTTTCGGCTTTTGTCGGAGGCACGCAGTACAAGATCTGGGGTACCGTTACGGGTGGTGGAGGTACCCCCGCTACCAGTACAGTCGTAGAGGCGCCTTCGGGCCAGCTCTATGCGATGGCTTGCCCAGAAGCGCCGGAGATTTTCTTCTTTGACCGCGGGCAGGCCGAGCTGGTTGGGGGGGAAGCCTACATCGCTTTGGATAGCGTGCTGGCGTTCAACCTGTATGTAGATGCAGCCTATCCCCTGTATGTGTTTTTGCAGCCCCTGGATCGGTCGTGCGGCCTTTATGTGACGGAACGCAGCCGGTTGGGTTTTCGGGTGCGAGCGACGGACTCCACTTGCCAGACGCGCTTCTACTGGTGGGCTGTGGCGCGCCGCAATGACACCTACACCCCAGAAGGCCTACGCATTTCCCGGCATGTCGGCGTACGTCTCCCCGAAGTCCCTGAAGAACTGACCCGCTGAATTTCCTGACCTATGCGATACGCTGGAATAGCCGGTTTGCTTGTGGGCCTGGTAGCGGCTCAGAATACGAATGTGGGCATTGGTACGGCTACGCCTACCCACCGGTTGCATATAGCTACAGGGACCTTGCGCGTAGAGGCGCTGAGTGGCACGGGCACTGTGCTGGCGCAGACGGGTGCCGTAGGCGTTCTGGGGCGATTTGCAGCGGCCTCTTCCGCTACACAGCTTTTGCAGGGCAACGCCGTGTGGGGTAGCGACGCAACCGACTGGAAGCTCCTGGGCAACGCAGGGACGAACCCCACGCTGCACTTTGTAGGAACGACCGATGCGACAGACTTTCGGCTGGGTGTAAACAGCACGACCCGCTGGCGAATCCTTAGCACGGGTGAACACTGGGTGGGTGGTAATACCACCGCTACCCTCAATAACGCCCAGGTGTCGGTGGATGCTCCTGCGGGCTGGATAGCGGTGTACGGCCAAGTCACAGGTGGGCAAAGGCCAGCCATCCGCGGTACGGTGGGCGATAACAGCTCAGGTCCTGCCGTAGGCGCGGTCAACACCGCCTCGGATGGGTGGGGCGCTATCGGCATCGGCAGTGGAAGCACGATAGGCAACTTGCCTAATGACGGAGGCGGGGCTTACGGCGTTTCCACCGAGGCGGGCGTGGTAGGCAGTTATACGGGAGCCGATGGTTCAAGCCGGGCGGGAGGCGCTTTTGCCGTACGCGATGCTGGTGGAAACTACGATTGGGTTTATGTGGCGGGCTATGAAGGCGGCAATCAGCGAAAAATATGGGGTGTGGGCACCGCCTCCACGACCGTGCAATCGTACGGAAAGTATCATACACTCTTTTGCCCAGAGGCGCCGGAGGTCCTTCTATGGGATGCGGGTCGTTTCTGGCTGCAGGCGCAGCGTCAGTGGGTGCCCCTGGACTCCCTCCTGGCTCTCCACCTGGCTCCTCCTTATATGGTCTGGCTCCAGCCGTGGGGGGATCTCTCCTTGCGGGTGGTAGAGGTCTCCTCCCAAGGCTTCTGGGTAGAAGCGGATCAGCTTCCCACCCATCCTATTGAGGTGTCGTTTCTGGTGCAGGCGCGGCGGCTTGGCCCTCCTTCTTCGCCCTTCCACCTTGAACGCCTCCCCGCTGTGGAGCCTTCCCGATTTTTCACGCCGTTCCGGCCTGTCACCCAGTATCTAACCCCTGGCCAGCTCAAGTAAACCCTGAAAGGTATGAAGCGTACGATATGGTTTTTGGCTGTAGGGCTTGCTCAGAATGTGGGTATCGGTACAACGGCTCCTACCCACCGGTTGCACTTAGCCGATGTTTCGCCCACGGATAAAGGCCTTCTGCGGGTGGATGCGCTGGCTTCGCCGGCAGGGGCTATCGGGACTTTTTCGCCGGTCGGGAACCTGGGCAAGGTAAACTTCACTGGCGACCCGAAAGACCTTCTGCGAGGCGACCTCACTTGGGGCCCCGATGCGACCGACTGGCGCCTCGTGGGCAACGCAGGCACCGACCCCACCCAGCACTTCCTGGGTACCACGGACAACCAACCTCTGGTTTTCCGCACAAATAGCGTGGAACGCATGCGTTTCCTTACCGATGGGAGGGTCTGGATAAATACGACGACAGACCTTACGCCGGCCAATAACACCCTGAACATCCTCTCGCAGGCTGGAGCTGGCCAGAGGGCTCTCACCGCTCGGTCAGATACGATCGGGCTGTATGGGGAGGCTACGGCTGACTTAGGCCCGGGCATAGCGGGGGTCTATGCCAGCACAGCGACAGGGGGGATTGGTTTTTTTGCCCGCGGCAATGCGCTGAACACCTTCCCTACTGTTATCAATCCCGCAGGCTTTGTAGCCCAAGGCACTATACGAGGTATAATGGGAGAGGCGCGCTCTACCACAGTAGAACCTCGCATGGGCGGTTATTTCACCAATAATAGCGCTGCGACTTGGAGTCGTGTAGGGGCGCGCAGCGGAGGGAATAACTACAAGATCCAAGGCACAGGAACCGTGAATACGGTAGTTCAAAACGGCAAGGGTGGAGTTTACTTACTCACGGCGCCGGAAGCGCCCGAGTTTCTTTTTTTGGATTTCGGGCAGGCACGCCTGGAGCGGGGTCAAGCTTACATTGGCCTGGAGCCTGTGCTCTTGCCCCATATAGATACCCAGCGTCTGCAGGTGTGGGTTACGCCGCTTGAACCCTGTGCGGGACTATATGTGGTGCGAGATCCGGCTGGCAAGGGTTTTTACGTGCGAGAGCGCGGGTCCGGCCAAGGTGCCGTAGCTTTCATGTGGGGTTGGAGCGCTCCTGTCAAGAGCTGGGGGCGTTTTCCTCCTGTCTCTCCCCCGAGTCGGCGTTCCTCACCTGGCCAGCCCTGAGCTTAGAGTGCCAGTACCCATAGCCAAAGTAGAGGGCTAAACCTACCGCTGTCCAAATTCCCAGACGCAGCCAGTTCTCTGTGTCCAGCTCAATGATAAGATAGAGGGCGCTGAGGGCGCCGAGCATGGGCAGCAGGGAGAGGTTATACCGCACGATGAAGTACCCCATCCCCATCACAAGCGCCAGAAAAACCCGGTAGCGCCATAGGCTTCCCCCGCGGGAGAAATCAAATAGCGATCGGAAGCCTTCGGGGTCCAGGGTGGCGGCCCAACCTATCCCACTAAGGGTCAGCCCCAGAAAAAGCCACCGGCCTGGTACTTTGGGCACCCGGAAGCGCGGGTTATACCCAGGTGGGGGGGCGTGGTGTAGGTACGCCACCCCCAGCGAAACGATGGCAAACGCCATGAGGGTGCCCATGCTGGTCAGATCCACCACCACATGCAGGGACGAAAAAAAGAGGGGCAAAGCTACCACGACCCCTGTCAAAAGCGTGGCGAGGTGAGGGGTGCGAAAGCGAGGATGTACTTTCGCTAAGGCCGGCGGCAAGAGGCCATCCCGGCTCATGGTATACCAGATGCGGGGTTGGCCAAGCTGGAAAACCAGCAGCACGCTGGTCATAGCTACCACCGCACTCACAGCGATAACCCCTATCAAGAGCTTACGCAAGGACTCTGAGAGCGGTAAACGAGTAAAGACATAAGCCAGGGGGTCCGTTACGGCCAGCTCTTGGTAGGGTGCCAAGCCTGTCAAGACCAGCGCCAGGGCTACATACAGAAGGGTGCACAGAACCAGCGAAAGAATCATCGCCAGGGGTAAGTCGCGGCGGGGATTGCGGGCTTCTTCGGCGGTGGTGGAGAGGGCGTCAAAGCCGATGTAAGCGAAAAACACGGCGCCTACGCCTCGCATCATACCCGAGAATCCGTGCGGCATAAACGCTTGCCATCGTGTGGGGTCTACGAAGAACGCGCCGATTCCAATCACCAAGAGCACAGCGCCGATTTTGAGGGCCACCATGAAGTTATTGGCTGCTCGGCTTTCCTGGATGCCTACATACGCCAGGGCGGTGACAGCGGCTACAATCAGGAGGGCGGGCAGGTTGAGCACGAGGGGGATGCTGGCTATGCGCGGGGCAGCTTGCCAAGCTTGGTAAGCCGAAGCCAGAGCGGGGTCTCTCGTCGTGAGGTAAGCCTGGGCCTGCTGCCAAAGCGTGACCGGATCCGTCACAAGGTAGGGGGGTAAACCAAGGCCCCAGCTATGGAGCAAAGCCTGGAAATAGCCTGACCACGAAAGGGCTACAGCGATGTTGCCTATGGCGTATTCCAGCACCAGCATCCAACCTACAAGCCAGGCGACGACCTCTCCAAAGACCACATAAGCGTAGGTGTAGGCGCTGCCGGCGAGGGGTACGCTGGAGGCCATCTCGGCGTAGGAGAGGGCAGAAAGGCCCGCCACGAAAGCGGCTATCACAAACACCACCACCACCGAAGGGCCGGCCATAGCTGCCGCTTCGCCGATGGTGCTGAAGATACCGGCTCCGATTACCGCCGCCACCCCCATCGCCGTCAGGTCCACAAGCGACAGCACACGGCGCAGGGAACTGGGCGATTCGGTGGCCGGTTTGCGGCGCAAAAGGTTCACCCCCGCTTAGCGATAGGTACGTAGTCGCGAAGCCCAGGTCCCATGTATACCTGCCGAGGGCGTACGATAGGCTCATTCGCTCGGCGCATTTCCCACCATTGCGCCAGCCACCCCGCCAGCCGCCCAAAAGCAAACATCACCGTAAACATCTCTACCGGTATACCTATCGCCCGATAAATAATCCCCGAATAAAAGTCTACATTGGGATACAGCCGCCGCTCAATGAAGTAGGGGTCACTCAGGGCTACCTCCTCCAGCTTTTTTGCAATGTCCAGCACAGGGTCGTGAATGCCTAACGCATTCAATACCTGGTCAGCTGCCTGCTTGATGATCTTAGCTCGGGGGTCAAAGTTCTTGTATACCCGATGCCCAAAGCCCATTAGCCGGAAGGGATCGTTTTTGTCTTTGGCTTTCTCTACCCACTTCTGCACATTTCCTCCGTCCGCTTTGATCATTTCCAGCATCTCTATCACTTCCTGGTTAGCTCCGCCATGCAGAGGACCCCACAAGGCGCAGATGCCCGCAGAGACAGAGGCATAAATATTGGCTCGTGAAGAACCTACCGTGCGTACCGTGCTTGTTGAACAGTTTTGCTCATGATCGGCGTGCAAAATCAAGAGCTTATCCAGGGCATCCACCACATGCGGGTCGGGCTCATAGTCGTAGGTGGGCATGCCAAACATCATGTACAGGAAGTTATTCACATAGCTGCGTTCGTTGCGGGGATAGATGTAAGGATGCCCCATGCGTTTTTTGTAGATCCAGGCGATCAGGGTAGGTACTTTGGCTAAGAGGCGAATGATGTTACGCTCTACGACTTCGTCGGGGGCGTAAGGGTCCAGCGATTCAGGATAAAAGGAAGAAAGCGAACACACCACCGACGCCAGCACCCCCATCGGGTGCGCCGAAGAGGGAAACCCATCAAAAAACTTCTTGATGTCTTCATGGATGAGGGTGCGGGCTTTGATGCGCTCTTCAAAGTCTTCCAGCTGCGCACGGGTTGGAAGCTCTCCGTAAATCAGAAGATAAGCAACCTCCAGATACGTGGAGAATTCGGCCAGCTGCTCAATGGGGTAGCCGCGATAACGAAGTATACCCTGTTCGCCGTCTATGAAGGTGATCTGGCTGTAGGTGGAGCCGGTGTTCTTGTACCCCACATCTACCGTAATGTACCCTGTCTGGTCGCGCAGTTTGCTGATGTCCAGGGCTTTTTCGCCTTCGGTGCCTATGACGACGTCCAGTTCGTACGTGCGGCCTTCAAGGTGAAGCTGGGCTTTTTCCATGCGGCGAAAATACGGATAAAGTAGCTTTGCCGAGCATGCGAGGGCTTATTGTGACGGGCATTGGGACAGACGTGGGAAAGACGCATGTAGCCACTGTGCTGGCTGTAGGGCTGGGCTGGCCCTATTGGAAACCCGTACAGACAGGCAGTCCTCCAGATCGAGAGGCTGTAGCCCGCTATGGCGTTTTTACCTGGCCGGAACGGTACCATTTGTCTTTGCCTGCCGCTCCGCTTGTGGCAGCTCAGGAGGCCGGCCTTACCCTTTCTTGGGAGGTGCTGAGCGCTCCCCCTCCGGCCGAACCCCTCGTGATTGAAGGGGCAGGAGGCCTCTTTGTGCCCCTCACCGAAGAGCGGTTTCTGATAGACCTCTTTGCTGCATGGGCCTTACCCCTGGTGCTGGTGGTGCGCCCTTACCTGGGAGCTATGAATCACACCTGGCTCTCTATAGAAGCGATCCAGCGGCGAGGCCTTCCTTTTCTGGGCATCGTGCTGAATGGCACCACAGGCGATGTGAGCGAAAGGTACTTCCGGCAGGCTTTCCCTCTCCTGGGAGAAATCCCCTGGGGGCCTCTCCAAGACCCCTCCCGGGTTTTTGTGGAGTCTGGCCTGGCAGCGGCTTGGCAAGCTCATTGGTCGTCGTCCTCTTCTATGAGAGGCGGGTCAAAGTCCTGACTCACCGGCTCCTCAAAATCCTCTCCCAGATCCGGCATCTCCATCTCAGGCGTTTGAAATTCAGGGTCCAGTGGAAATTCCTCTGGCTCTTCTACTTCTGGCGCCGGCACATCCCAGTCTTCTCCAAACAGGTAGTCCAGCCGCATCAGAAGGAGCTTTTCGGGAGGCACTTCTAAGATGAACTCTACTCGGCGGTTGCGGGCACGGTTTTCTTCGGTGGTGTTGGGGAGGAGGGGGCGATCGGGGCCATATCCTTCAGCTATGATTTGGTCCGGCGGCAAGCCCGTGGCCTGCAAGAGGTAGCGGCGGATGTTCTCTGCGCGCTGTCGGGAAAGCTTACGGTTGTACGCGGGGTCCCCCACCGCGTCGGTGTGCCCTTCAATGCGTAGCTTGACAAAGGGATACTTCAGCAAAAAACCTGCAATGTAATCCAGCTTCGGATACGCTTCAGGGGTGATTTCGGCGCTGTTGGTGGGAAACTCAAGGTTTTCCAGCACGTAAGGGCGCTGCAGTTCAGCCGTGGTCAGCAGCAGCGAGTAGGTTTCGTCGTTCAGGAGCGCTACGGTATCGGGTATCCTGATGAGGTTCGTATCCAAGACCATGAGCTGGTACTGGCGGTTCTGCACCAGCATAAACTCAAAGTACCCGTATTGGTTGGCGAAGACGGGGGTGATTTCGGTGCCTTCGGTGAGATCGAGGGCGATGACGATGCCTACGAGAGGTTGGCCGGAGAGGGAGTCTATGAGGTAGCCTGCGAGTTTGGTGACTGCGTCAGGGCGAGCTTCCATGGGAAGCTCAAAAGAATAGAGATCAAAGTTACGGGGGTCTTTCCGAGTAGCTCGGGCATAGTAGATTTTATTCCCACGGCCGTCTATCGTGAAGTAATACTCATCGCCGTCGGTGTTGACGAGGGGGCCTAAGTTTCGGGGCTCTTCCCAGAAGGTTCCCATCCACCGGCTTTTGTAGATGTCGTATCCCCCGTAGCCGAGGGGTTGGCCTGTGGAGCTGAAGTAGAGGGTCTGGTACGGCTCGTAAAAATAGGGGGTCACTTCGTCGCCGAGGGTGTTGATGGTGGGGCCGAGGTTTTGGGGTGGGGCCCAGGTGCCATCCTCGCGCAAGCGGGTCAGGTAAATGTCCGATTGGCCAAAACCGTCAGGCCGGTTGGAAGCAAAAAAAAGCAGGCTATCGCCTACCAGGAAGGGGTGCGAATCCCAGTAGGACGAATTGACGGTGGGGCCCAGGTTTTGGGGCTCCTGCCAGCGGCCGTTTTCATAACGGGCCAGGTACAGGTCGCACGAACCGTACCCCCCTGGCGCATCGCACCGGGCCAGAATCAGAACTGTCCCGTCAGAGTTCAAGCAGGCAGACCCTTCGTTATAAGGGCTGTTGATAACATCCCGGAATTTTTCTGCGGGCTTGAAGCCTCCTCGCACAAAGTCTTGCTGGCTGTAGTAAAGGTCTTCGTTGCGAATCTGGTCGGGATCCAGGGCGGTGAGCAGGTTTTCCCGGCGGGAAGTGAAGATCAGCACCTTGCCTGAAGGATGCATATAAGGGGCGTAATCGGGGTAAGGGGAGTTGATATGGGGGCCTAAGCTAAGCAGTACGCCTCGGGGAGGGGCCAGGGTGTCTATCTTTTGCCGCAGGCGAACAATCTTGCGGTAGTACTCCAAAGGCACCCATTCGCTGCGCCAGCGCTCTTGCAGGCGCCTATAGGCCACTCGTATGGCCGAAGGCGCATTGTGCATGTTGCGCAAGCACAGCCCGTACAAATACGCGCTAAGGAGAGTATCGCCTCGGTATTCCCTTAGTTGGGCCCACTTCCACAGAAGCTGGAGCGAAGTGGTGTCTCGGAAGTTCGCTGCCCGGAATTGGGTAATGTACTGCCGCAAAAGAGAGTCTAACTGGGAGAGGTTTTCCTCGGCTTCGGCTCGGGCGATGACTTTGAGGAGACGGGGGTTGCGGTAGGGACGGCTATCTGAAAAAAGATATGGAAAAGCGAGGGGAGGAGGCGTAATGACTTCGCCTTCCACAGGGCGCAGGTAAGTGCCAGCCAAAGGCCGCAGGCGGGGCTGCCCCCAAACCACAAGCCCCACCAGCCCCATTATCCCCCCAAAGAAACGCATAAGGCCGATTAGGCAAAAATACGCGCTCTTTCCTCATAAGCGGGGCGAAAGCTCTAACTCAGGCGGAACTTGAGGTGTAGTGAGCGGAACCTGTTCCATCGTCAGAGCTACGGCATCCAAACCATAGGCTTTCTCTACGGGAAGTGAAAGCTTATCCAGCAGCTGGTAAATCTGCAAAGCAAGCCTTTCCCGCGGGGAGAAGCGCGTGTCAAAGTTGATAATTCGTCGCACAAAGAGAAAGCGAAAGTCGCCGGGTTGGTGGTATTTGCGTAGGGCAGGATAGGGGCTCAGGAGGTCTATTTCGTTGCGTTGGGCCAGGTGCTGGACCACCTGCCGCAATAGGAGATTCAGGCGAGGCTGCAGCTTGAAACCGATATAGAAGTCAATTCGGTACACGGTGCCTGGCACGTAAGGACAAACTCGGTAGGTGGCTTCGTAGGGGTCTTCGCTCACCGCCACATGCACGAACCAGTAAGTGCGAGCTCGTTTAGGTTGGCGGTTGAGGAGAACATACACAAGCCGGTGTTCTATTTTTGGGAGATGGGCGCTGGTGGTCAGGCAAACGAGGTGCGTAGCGAAGTAAGGTAAGTGCTCTTCCTGGCTTAGGTCGCGTAATCGTTCTAAGTAGGGACCGATGTCTACGAAATCGCTAAACTGCCGTTTGACTTGTTCGCCCCATCGCCAAAGTCCCATAAGCAGGGTGATGCCCCCGCCTAAGGCGAGGGCTATCCACCCTCCTTCTGGGAGCTTATGGAGGTTGGAGGCCAAGAAGACGCTCTCCATAGGGAGGTATACTACCGGTAGGAGAAAAGCCAGTCCACGCCACTGGGGCACCCGAAACCAGAAAAATAAGCTAACGAGGATGGTCGTCACCAGCAGTACGATGTTGATGGAGAGGCCATAAGCAGCTTCCATGGCGCTGGAGCGCCGCATTGTGACCACGATTAAGACCACAAAAGCCAGCAAAAGCCAGTTGATAAGGGGCAGGTACATTTGGGAACGGGTACGAGCAGGGTAGCGTACTTCCAACCGAGGCCATATGTTTAAACGGCTGGCTTCGCTGAAAAGGGTGAAGGCGCTGGTGATGAGCGATTGGCTTGCAATGATGGTAGCCAGCGTCGCTATGCCTACTCCTACAAAGAGCCAGTAATCAGGCAGGAGGAGGAAGAAGGGTTTTTCGGCTTCTTGTAGGACCAGGCCGTTTCGGTGGGCCAGCACCCAAGCGCCTTGACCGAAGTAGTTCAAGAGCAAGGCCGGCTTTACGAGCGTCCAAGCCAGCCGCACGGGGAGGCGCCCCACGTGTCCCATGTCCGCATACAAAGCCTCCACCCCCGTAATGCTGAGGAAAACCATCCCTAAGGCCAAAAACCCTTCTTGCGGATGCAGGCGAAAGAGGTCTATAGCATACTGAGGGCTAAGAGCGGCCAGCACTTCCGGCTTCTTGAGCACTTGCCAGCCCCCCACGAACCCTAGAAAGGAAAACCACGCAAGCATGATAGGCCCAAAAGCCTTACCTATCCATTCTGTGCCGAACTGCTGAATCAGGAAAAGACCCACCAAAATCGCCACGACAATGGGCACGGTAGGAAGCCCCGGAAAGTGCAGCTGCAGCCCCTCTATGGCCGAAGTGACCGAAATCGCAGGCGTAAAAATGGAGTCGGCTAAGGTCATGGCGGCCCCCACTATCACCAGAGGGGCTATCCAGGGAACAAACCGCCTAACCAGGACATAGAGGGCAAAAATTCCTCCTTCGCCGCGATTGTCGGCTCGCATCACCAGCAGCGCATACTTGACCGTGACAAAGAGCGTGAGGGCCCAAAAAATCAGTGAGAGGCCGCCCAGCACGAGTACAGGGTCTATAGGCTTATCCCGCAGAAGGGCATCCAGCACATAAAGAGGCGAGGTTCCAATGTCCCCAAAAACGATGCCCAGCGCAATCAGGACTCGTCGGCTGAGAGAGGGACTACCTGACTGCATAGGGTGTAGAAGCTTTCAGGTGCTGAAGAAACTCCCATTTTTCAGCCCAGAAAGAAGCCCATGTGATTCGGTTGTTTTTGGGTGGAGGATCCACGAGGAGGTAGAGTCCTTCTCTGGGGCGTGTGGTGGCAACGTAGTGAAGGTTCACATTTTCCACCACCGTCTGGGCAAAGTAGCGGGAATATAACGCCTTGAGAGAGGAATCTTTAGCGTTGGCGGTGATCTTTAGGGGCAATTCCGAGAGGGGCCGCTGACCTTCAAGAAGGTCCTGAACGGGCTCAGGCAGGGGCTGGAGCTCCACACGAGTCCAGTGGGGGCTATGCCATCGGGCTTCCAGCAAGCTCCAGTTCACGAAAGGCAGGATGACCGCCCTCCAGGCCAGTCCTTTGGCCTTGTGGATGGTCAAGACGGGGTAGTAGCCGGGCTGGGGGGGCATTTCCACGGGTATGTAGCGGCCCTTTTCCTCCCACCACCGCAAGAGGGCCTGGGCATCGTAGTGGGCATGCTCGTGAAGAAGCTCGTAAAGGCGAGACAAGAAAAAGTCCCAGTAGAGCGTTTCGGCTTTTCTAGGGGTGGTCTGCCAGATAGCGGCGAGCTTTTCCCATGCCTGCCATTTAGCCAGGGCATCTACCCCTGCGCTTTGTAGGGTTTCACTCAGCTCTTCGATCTGCTGAATAAAGCAGGGGAGGCACCCTGTCTCCACCTTCAGGAAGTGCTGGGTTACGGGGGAGAGTTGCGGGAATTCAGCCAGAGCCTGCCAGGTGGCGGCCAGAGAAGCGCAGCTTCCCAGGGGTTTTTCCCGGATCTGGAGGGGCTGGCCAGGCAGCAGCGCCAGCAGCCGCTCAATGTCGTCATTGGCTCGCACGAGAAAAGCGGTTTCCTCTGGGGCTATCCCTTGCGCAGCTACCTCGCCCAGAATTCGCTTCAGATGGTCAGCCCTCTCGGCATCCGGATCTGACGGGGATAATAGCCATACCTCTACTTTCCCTGTCCAACTTCCAGCTGGAGGGGAGCTTGCTTTCTGCACCACCCAATCCGACTTGTAAAGGTTTGCTAACTCTTGGAGAGCGTATTTTCGGTGGTCGGAGGCTGACGATTGCTTTTGCGATTTTTGTTCCAAGAAGCAAAGTAAATAGGTATACAAGCAGTTGTTGAAGCTTACAATTTTGGGTCTGCTGCGATAGTTTTGATCCAAGACTTCTTGTTGGGTAGCTTGCTGCCAGAAATTCAGGAGGGTGTGGTAGTCGGCGCCGCGCCAGGCGTAGATAGACTGCTTGGGGTCGCCGATAAGGGTCACCCAAGGCGTGGAGCTTTGGCTTGTGAGTTCGTCTATGAGAGGCTTGAGAATGCCCCATTGCTGAGGGGAGGTGTCCTGCGCTTCGTCTATGAAGAGACGCTGGTAGAGGGCGGCGTGCTCTGCGAGCAATTCGGGCAGGTGATGCGCCACCAGCCAAACCAGATCGTTCACGTCCGCCAGGAATAGCCGCTGGGCTTGTTGGCGATAAGCTTGCAGGGCGTTTTCAAGGTGAGGCAGCAGTTTTTCTTCGGTGGGGTCCAGGTGGAGGGCCTTCTGCCACTCCTCGTTGAGCTGGGCCCTGCAGGTGGCAAGCTGGGCCTTGAGGCGGTTGCGGAGAAAGCCATGGCGCAGGAAAGCCAGCACATGCCGGCGCAGAAACCGATCTGGTGCCAGGCGGTAGGCTTTTTGCTGGACCTCGTTGCGCAGCTGCTGCCGCAGCGCCTGCAGAAAAGTAGGCTGCCTCACCTGGGCCAGCAACTCGGCTGTAAGACGATAAGACACTTCAATGGTCTCCTCATCCTCTACAATGAGGTTAGCGTAGGTGGATAGGCCCAAGAGGGGGGCTAATAAAGTGTACCATTCGCGCACGAGCGCGTCTATCGTGCTGGTGTAGAGGGGGATTTCACCCAGAAGCAGCTGCTTCAGGATAGGGGGGTTTTTTTGGGCAGCCAAAGCTAAGATACGCTGGCGCAATTCTCCCGCCGCATTTCGGGTGAAGGTGATAGCGAGTACGCTGGGTGGGGGGGAGGAGCTTACTTCCTGTACGACCAGCTCGGCCAATCGCTGGGTTTTGCCTGAGCCGGCCGAGGCCAAGATGATGCGCAGCGGCTGCTTGGGAGCGCTCATAGATGAAGCCTAATCTGAGCGAAAGCCTCTTCAGGGGTGTGGGGGTTGTAGCCAAGCGCGCGCGCTTTCTCAATGGAGAGGGGGCTGTAAGGCGGACGGGGAGCAGGTTGTACGAACTCTTCTCGGGTAAGGGGCTGGATTTTTTCTACTGGGAGGCCCCAGGCGGCTGCGGCTTTCTGACCCAAGGAGCAGGGGGTTTCAAGGGTAGGGCCGGCCAGGTGATATATCCCCTGGGCCTGCTCGGTGGCTAAAAGGAGGAGCCCTGTCGCCAGGTCAGCGGCCCAGGTAGGGGTGCGCACCTGGTCGGTGAAGAGGGCTATCGTTCGGCCGGCCTTGAGCTGGTTGAGGACCCGCAGCAGGATGTTGTCACGCGGGGCGGTGGGAGCCCACCCATAGACCAACGCCGTGCGAGCGATAGCCCAGCAGCCCGGATACGTGCGCACCCACGCTTCAGCGGCGAGCTTGCTGGCGCCGTATACCGAGATAGGGGCTTCGTAATCGCCTTCTACATAGGGGCGTTGGAGAGCCGGGAAGCCGTCGTACACAAAGTCCGTGGATACCAACACAAACTGAGCCTTCGGCCGCAGTTCCGCCAGGGTTTCCACAAGGTAGCGAGTAGCGGTTACATTATGGAGCCAGCAGAGTTCAGGATTCTCCTGGCAGGCGTCTACCAGCGTCATGGCAGCGCTGTGAATGACCACATCCGGTTCAGCCCACCGCAGAAGCCTTTCTACTTCGGCTCGCTGGGTGAGGTCGGCAGCGAGGTAAGGGTAGCCCAAGTTGGGATCCTCTCCCCGGCTGGTGAGAAAGAGCGTCATGGAAGGCGACGCTGCAGCGGCTATGTGGTAGCCCACCAAGCCTCGTGCGCCTGTGATCAAGATGCGCATGCACCAAAGGTAGGCAAACTCCTTGGGAGGCGTCCTTAGCCGATCTGGAACGTACTCTCGTGCAGGAGGGGCAGGTCTTTTTCCAGCTCTACCTGGGCAACTTGGGCTGCTGGGGAGCCCCGATAGGCCCACCTCAGGAAAAGCTCAAGCTTATCTGGGGGGCCCTCCACCTCAATCAGGACGGTGCCGTCGGGCTGATTGCGGGCAAAGCCCCCCAGCCCCAAACTTTGAGCCGTCATCTGGGCGTATTTGCGGAAAAAGACCCCCTGTACCTTGCCGTGGATGCGGAGGCGCCAGCGGGCTTTCTCCATCTTCTAATTGAGCCGTTCAAAGATGCCGGCAATGCCTTGCCCACCGCCTACGCAGGCGGTAACCAGCCCATATTTTTGGCCGCGCCGACGCAGCTCATTCAGAATCTGCACGGTGAGTTTGGCGCCCGTGCAGCCCAGCGGGTGGCCCAAGGCGATAGCCCCTCCGTTCACATTGAGCTTGTCCATAGGGAGTTCAGCCAGCTTGATTACGGCCAGAGGATTGCGCTGCGAAGGCCTCGTTCAGCTCAATCAGATCGATGTCAGCCAGGGAAAGGTTAGCTCGCTTGAGGGCTTTGGGTATGGCTTCTACGGGGCCGATGCCCATGAGGTGGGGTTCTACGCCGGCCACCGCATAGCCCCGCAGTACAGCTATGGGGGTGAGGTTATGGCGCTTGAGGAAACTTTCGCTCACCACCAGCACGAAAGCGGCTCCGTCCGAGGTTTGCGAGGAGTTACCTGCGGTGACTTGGCCGTTGGCGGCAAAAACCGGCTTGAGTTTGGCCAGCGCTTCCAGGTTGGTATCGGCGCGGGGGCCTTCGTCCGTGTCGTGCACGTACTCTCGAGTCACTTTCTTGCCGTCTTGCACTTCTACCAGCTGAACTTTGAAGGGTACGATGTCGTCTTTGAATTTGCCGGCGGCGATGGCTGCGAGGGCGTTTTGGTGGGAGCGCAGAGCGAAGGCGTCGGCCTCCTCTCGGGTAATGCCGTATTTTTTAGCGACCTCTTCGGCGGTCATGCCCATGTTGTAATACCACTCGGGGGCATGGAGGGCGTACTCGTAGTTGGGGACGATTTTGAAGCCGCCCATGGGCACCAGGGACATGGTTTCGGTGCCCCCGGCCAGGATGGCGTCGGCGTGGCCAGTGCGGATTTTGGCCACAGCCATGGCGATGGCTTCCAACCCAGAAGCGCAGTAGCGGTTGATGGTGGTGGCGGGCACTTCTTTGCCCAAGGCGCGCAGGGCAATGTATCGGGCCATGTTAAGGCCCTGTTCGGCTTCGGGGATGGCGTTGCCGCATATAAGATCGTCTATTTCTTTGGAGAAGTCAATCTGAGGTAGGTCGGCTTTGATCCTTTCTATGGTGGCGACGGCCAGGTCATCTGGGCGAACGGTGCGCAGACGCCCTCGGGGGGCCTTTCCTACGGCGGTGCGGTACCCCGCAACCAGGTAAGCTTCTTGCATGCAGCAAATATACGACTAAGGGCGAGCCAGGCTGGTGCCTTCGGGGAAGGGGGTTTCGTTGAGGTAAAAGCGTTCGCCCTCAGGAAGCACTTCTAAGCGCAATACACCAATCAAGGTGTATTTGACCAGGATTTTACGGGCTTTCCAGGCTTCGCGGGGTCCGAGGAGGGCGCGGAAGGCCGCCTCGTCTATGGAGGGGTTTTGCTGGAGGTAGGCCATGAGGCGGGCTTCCGCCTGGCGGTAGAAGACATGCTGAGGGTGCTTTTCGGCCCGCCAGAGGGCTTCCAGGAAACTGCCGGCAAGGCGGCTCTTATCGCTGACCCGCACATACGCACGCCGCGAGCCGTCTTCTTCCTTGACAAAAAAAGGGCGTTTGTCTGGCTGGGCCGGTATAGTCACTTCTAAGATGTGCTTGTCTTCCCACAGGTGGACCTGGCTGGTGAAGAGGGGGGTAGGTTCCATATACCGCCGAGCGGCCAGGTCTACCATGTAGTACTCCTGTTCGGGGTCCACGCCGCAGATGCGTCCGTTGTCTTTTACGCCAATGAGGAGGCTACCTCCTTCTGTGTTGGCAAAAGCTGACAAGGTGCGGGCGATTTTGCGGGCGCTTTCTATGCGCTGCTTGAAGTCCAACTGAAGCCCTTCTCCGGCGGCGATGCGAGCCAAAAGAGGGGCTGCGTCCCACCCCGCCATACCTCCCCCAAGGTACGGCTTTTTGGGCAAATAGCTGGTATGTTTGCACCATGTCTCGTTTAGCTGGCAAAGTCCTGCTTGTGACAGGAGGCACCCGGGGCATTGGCCGGGCTATCGTAGAAAAGCTTTTGCAAGAAGGAGCCCAGGTAGCCTTTACATACCGGGGTTCTCGGGAACTGGCGGAAAGTCTCGTAGCTACAGCCCCTGATCGTCTCCTTTCCTTTCAGGCCGATGTAGCCGATGCAGCTCGGACAGAGGCCATTGTGGCTGAGCTGATAAAAACCTGGGGGCGCATAGACGGCCTGGTCAACAACGCGGGTATCACGCAGGATAACCTCCTCCTACGCATGACAGAAGCCCAATGGGATGCCGTCCTTACCACGAATCTCAAGGGGGCTTTTTTGTACACCAAAGCGGTGCTCAAGTCCATGATTTCCCAGCGGCGGGGCAGCATCGTCAACATCAGTTCTATTGTGGGTCTTGAGGGCAACCCCGGCCAAGCGAATTATGCGGCTTCTAAGGCTGGGCTTATCGGGTTTAGCCAGTCGGTGGCTAAGGAAGTGGGTTCTCGCAATATCCGCGTCAATGTGGTGGCGCCAGGTTTTATTCGCACCGACATGACGGCGGAGCTGCCTGCGGAGGAATGGAAGAAACGCATTGCGCTGGGGCGGCTTGGGGAGCCCAGCGAAGTAGCCAGCCTCTGCGCTTTCCTGCTGTCGGACGAGGCGTCTTACATTACGGGGCAGGTTTTTGTGGTAGATGGGGGCCTTTTGTAGGGGGGCGAGCTATCCAGACTTCTTCGGTAGGGGAGAGTCGCCGGCGCTTCCACTTGAGGGGGGGCCAGGCAGGGGCCCAGACGATGGCTTCTGGCGGCGGTAGGGGGGCTTCATACGACACCAGCACCTGCACCTCGTCGTACCAGCCCGCAGCCAAGAACTGTTGGAGAAGACGGCTTCCTCCTTCCACCAGGAGTGAGCTGACCCGGTGGTCGCGATACAGGCTCTGGAGAAAGTCCTTGTTGATCGTTTCAAGGGGCAGCCCAAGGAAGGGTTCGGGGAGGGTAGGCTTGCCCCGCCGAGGATCGTAAAAGACCAGGGGGCGCGGAGAAGGGCCTGGCCATAAACGGGCGGTAAGGCGGGGCTGGTCCAAGAGCCAGGTTCGGTACCCTACGGCGATGTGGCTATGGCGGGTCCGCAGGCGGTGGCCCCACACTCGGCCCCAAAAACCGGAGATGGGCCATAAGCCTTGGGTGCGGTGGCCAAGGATTCCTCCCGAGGGGTGGCCAGGGGTTTGGGCCCACTTGAGGGTGATGTAAGGCCGCTCATGGCGCACATGGACCCAGAAGTGGCGCAGAAGGCTTCGGAAGGGGCGGGGATCCGGGGCCAGGAGCACTTCCACACCGGCTGCACGGAGGGCCTGTATGCCTGCACCGTGCACAGCGGGGTTAGGGTCGCGCGTGCCTATCACCACCCGCCGGATACCGGCGTTGATCAGGGCAGGCACACAAGGAGGGGTCTTTTTACCTGTGTGGCAGCAGGGCTCCAAGGTTACATACAGCGTAGCTTGGGGAAGGAGTTCTGGTTTCTGCACCGACTCAAGGGCTACGATTTCCGCGTGCGGCCCGCCAAAGTAAGCGTGATACCCCTCTCCTAAGACCTCTTCTCCTACGGCGATCACAGCTCCTACGGGGGGGTTCGGCTCTACGGCAGGGGGTGCCGCCCGCTTAGCCAGCTCCAACGCCCGTTCAAGATACAGCGCATCCCACGGCGTCAGCACCGCTCTTTATCGTATGCTTAGCCGTCCTTCGTAGATGTCTTTGCCTTGGCGGTACAGGTAGCAAAAAGCCCGGTTTTTCGCATCCCATACGGGCGGGCTAAGCAGTTCTTTGCAGAGGGTTTCAGGGATAGGCTTGTCGTTCAGGACGGCGTACCAGCCATCCCGGCGTCGGGCAAAAAATAGAAGGGCCTTGCCATCGGGCGAAAAAGTGAGATGCTGGACAAAATCGTACTGGTCGCTTTCGGTGTCGTTCCAGACGACGCCGGCCCAGGCGCCTTTTTTGCGGGCCACGTACGCCAGGTGTTCGCCTGAGGGGTTCCATGTGAGGTGCTCTACGGCAGAGTACAACTTGCCTAACTTACCGTCCCGCAGGACCGCTTGTCCTTCTGAGCCTTTGCGCACGATCGCGGCGTAACTGTCCCCCTGACCGCTAAAGCGGAGGATCGCTTCAAAAGGGCCTGCTTCGGGTGCCCCATTCACAAAAATATGGTGGCGTCCTTGGAGGACGGTGGGATAAATGACAGCGGGTTTGTTTCGGGTGATGAAGGGCCGCTCTGCGCGCTCGTAGGGGCCGAGCCGTTTTTTCTGCACGCCGACGAATTGTTGGTCCTTCTCTCGCACGAGGTAGGCTACGAATCGGCTATCAGGCGAAAGCGTAACGCCGCCGATGCCTTCGCCGAAAGTGAGTATCTCATGGTCCCACGTAATGCCGATTTGCTGCCCCTTCTGCACCAGATACACCAGGTGGGCGCTATCTGCCGTAAACTGCACATCAGAAATTAGATCAAAGGGGTCACCCCACTTGTCACCCTCTTTGAGATGGAGCTTGCGATTTTTGAGGGTTACATAAACCATTCTTTGGCCGTCCGGAGAAAATGCCAGCTGATCCAAGTAAGGAGCAGGCTCACCATAGGTGTTTTTCAAGTAGTCGGAGATGACCCAGCGGTTTTTTTCTACTTGTACGATGTAGAAGAGGTCGTTCTCGGTGTTAGGACGGAAGGTAAGGTTCGTGACCTGGGAGAAAGGCCCCATGCCGACATTATTCAAGAAGACGAACAGGTCTTCTCCTTTACGGCCTATGTAGGCCAAGTGCCGATGATTAGGAGAGAGGATGAGGCTGGCGACTTCTTCAAGAGGGCGGCCTTCTTCGCCATTGAGGTACACGCGGTAAGCCCCTTGTAAGCGGTGTTTGATGGCGATAACCTCACCGGTAGGACTTACGACCCAATTCAGCACTTCCTCAAAACGGTGTTCGGGCCGCCCTTTGCTCACGAGAAGAAACTCTCTTTCGCCATATTCCAGGAAGGCATACCAGCTAACTTTGCCTTCGTGGGCAAATATTTCGGCTTTTCGTACAATATCCTTTTCTGAGCGCAGGGAAAAAAGCTTGAGCGAATGGAAATCCACAGCTACGGGGGGGAAGTGCCCACCCGTAGGGAAGGTAGGGGCTTTGAGCGGAAGGGAGACCCCGCTGGAAGGTGTAGAGCTGGAGGGAGGCGCCGAAGAAGCTGGGGAGGGGGGAGGGGATGGAACCGAAGGAGGGGGCGGAGCGGGGGGCGGGGCGGAGACGAGGGGCGGTTCAGTGGGGGGCGGGGGAGGCGGAGGGGGCGGGGGTACGAACGAGCGTTCCTGAAGCGCCTTTTTCTGAGCGGTTATCTCAATTTGTACGAGGCTTCGGACGACCTTGTCGGTGCCGCCCATTTCCTGGGCCTTCTTGATGAGGAAAACGAGACGGTCGTCCGAGATACGGCCTCCTTCTACGAGGGCTCGGATGAGGGGTTGGAGGCTCTGGGGAAAGCGGGCTTTCCCAGCTACAATTTGTGTCTCTAATTCCACCAGGGCCTCAATGTGAGAGGGGGTCAGGTGGACCTCCTGCCCTCGCTGGAGGAGTAAGCGTTTGGCACCTTCGTCCAGGCGATGGGTTCGGAGAAGGGCCTGGATGAGCGGTACCAGGTACTCTGCGCCGAAGCTACCTGGGGCGGCCTTGCGCAAGCTTCGTTCTGCTTCCACCAGGGCTGAAAGCACGTCCGTAGGAATCCCTTCCTCTTGGGCCAGCTGTTCCAGAAAAGGCCATTCTTCTTCCGACAGGGCGCCTTTCTGGATAAAGCTCCGCACCAGGTAGCCTAACGCTTCTATGGGTGAAGTGCCTTTCTGACGGAGGCGGAGGTATTCTTGCAGGCCGTGGCTCACGGGGTCGGTCAGACGGGCTTCCCGGGCTAAGTCTATCAGGTAAGCCACTTCAACGGCTGGGAGCCCCTGCTTGTCCAGCAGGCGCAGAAGCTCCCAGTAGCTTTGAAGTGCTGTGGCGAGGCTTTTTTGCTGAGGGGCCGCAAGAAGGTTCAGCAGGGGGGTGAGGGTCTCAGGGGGCAGCTTGAGGGCTTGAGCCTGGGTAGCCAGCCAAGGAGAGAGCGTAGCTGGGTCTCCCAGCCCCTCCACGGCCCGCAACAGGCGCACCATATACCGCAAAGCCGGCACACGAGGCACTTGAACCAGCACCTGCACCAAATCCACTGGCAGGCCCAGGTACTGCGCTATCTCCAGGAGGAAAGGCATGTGCCGGGAGGCTTCTTCTTTGAGGGTGCTCACGAGCTGCCCTAAGGCCTCGATGCGTTTGGAGGTCTCTGGACTGCCCTGGACTAAACGCGCTTCTACCAGGGCTCGCAGGATAGCTTCGGAGCAGCCTAAGGTATCTGCATTTTGCCGGAGGAAGGACCAATCCTCCGCCGATATCTCCGGAGTTTGGACCATCTCCTGGATGAGGGGCCAAAGCAGCTCTATCTCCATACGCTTAGCTCAGTAAAGGTTGAACTCTATCCATCGGGCTTGGAAGACAGCCGGCAGAGGCGTCCGCATGGCGCCAAATAACAAAGAGGAGGCGGTGCTCTGGATTTTCTTTATCCACTTCTCAAAAAAAGACTCCGGTTCGGGCAGGGAGATGACCTCGTAGTCAGCGAGTTGAGCGGCTCGGGCTGCGAGGGTCAGGGCCGTTTCAAGGCCGCCGAGGGTATCTACCAGGCCGTGGCTGAGGGCATCTTGCCCCGACCATACCCGCCCCTGGGCAATGCTATGCACGGCGTCACGCGAGGGATATCGCCGCCCTTCCTTCACCACCTGAAGAAACTCCTCATAAATGCCGTCAATCTCCGACTGCAAGCGAGCGGTTTCCTGCGGGGTAGCTTCGCGGTATGGGCTCAAAAAGTCAGCGTACTGCCCCCCTACGCGAACCCGATCGGTCGTTAGGGCTAACTCCTTCTCCAGGAGGCCTTTCACCTCAAAGAGAAGCCCTATTACGCCGATAGAGCCCGTAATCGTCGTAGGTTCGGCGACGATCTTGTCGGCAAACGCTGAAATGTAGTACCCTCCCGAAGCGGCAACGCCGCCCATAGAGACAACGACCGGCTTTTTCGTCCGCAGTTCTTTTACGGCGCGAGCGATCTTATCGGAGTCCAGCACGGCGCCGCCAGGGCTATTGACCCGCAGCACCACAGCCTTGATTTTGTCGTCTTGCAGGGCTTTTCGCAGGAGGGGAACCAGTTTTTCGGCTTGGAGCTCGCTCTCAGGGCCGATTTCCCCTTCGGCATACAGGAGAGCCACCTGCGCCTTTTTCTTAGAAGGCTTTTCTGAGCGGCTGAGGGCTTGGACCGAAACAAACTCTGGTTTTTCTTCCCCTTCTGGGATGAAGCGGCGTACCCAGACCTGCCACGGCAGAAGCGTGTCTACGAGGCGCTTTTCGCGTGCTTGCTGCGCTGAGAAGAAAATATACCGGTCAGGCCAAGTGCGTAAACTTTCTGCGGAAAGGTCCCTTCGCCGTGCGATAGAGTCTATCCAGTTGGACCATACATCTTCCAGGAGGGCGGTGATTTGGGCGCGGTTATCAGCCGAATAGCCGGTTTCCGTGAAGTTTTCTGCGGCGGACTTATAAGCGCCGGTGCGGAAAAGGCGAGGTTTGACCCCCCATTTTTCTAGGAAGCGTCGGAAAAACACCCCTTCAGCGACAAGGCCATTCCATTCTACCGCCGCTCCTGAGCCGGGATACAAGATCACCGTGTCGGCATAGCTGGCTAAGTAGTACGTCAGTTCGGTGAAATAGTCGCCGTAGGCGTAGATGGGCTTGCCGGTTTTTTGCTTATAGGATAGGAGCCACCGGCCGATTTGCTGGACCTGAGCTGGACGGGCCGATAGGTCGCCCAGTCGGAGGACTACGCCTGGGATGTCAGACTTTTTCTGGGCTGTTTCCAGAGCCCGGCGAATTTCCTCCAGGGTAGCCGTTTTTTCTTCGGGTGCGCCGAAAAGCCACCGCTGCCAAGAAAACGAAGGCCATTCGGAAGCCTCGTTTTCTTTTAGCTCACCTGAGAGGTTCAGGAGGAGCCAGCCGGCTTGAGGGGCAGGGAGGCCATCGCTGGAGCGGCTGGCTAAAATGCCTCCCGCTGTAGTCAGGGCTCCCACCAGCAAGAGGCCCCCTATAAACATGGCCAGCAGAAAAGCTAAGGTGAAGGCGAGGAGCGTGCGGAGGAAGCGCCACATGGGACAAAGTTAGCCGGTTCGGGGAAAGTTAGGAAAAAGGGGCGTGCAAGATGGGGAAACGGGCGGCGCTTCGGGGGTCTACATCGTGCCCATCCACATGAAAAGCTGGGGCGGACCGCTCGCGCTTCCACTGGCTTGCGTGAAAGAGGCGTAAAAAGGTGTCGGCCCAGGCGAGAGGTAGGTTTTGAGCTTCTAAGAGGGCACGAAGCTGCGAGGGGGAAGCCCCCTTGCGTACGAAAGCGATGTCCAACTCGTTCAAGACGGGGTAGGGGAAAAGGTCTTCTTCGTCGGTTTGGGGGCCGGGGCGCAGTTCGGCGGTGGGGGCAGCCAGGGCAATCTCGCGCAGGGCAGGCCATCCAAAGTGGTCGGCGGCCCAGAGGGCCCACGCTTTGAGGTCGGCTTTGGCCAAGCCACCCAGGGGGGCCAGCCCTCCCGCCGTGTCACCGTCCATGGTGCTGTAGCCTACGATAAGTTCGCTGCGGTTGCTGGTGGTAAGCAAAAGCGCTCCCAGGAGATTGGCCACCATCCAAAGGGCCGGAACTCGGGCCCGTGCTTGGAGGTTTTGCCGGGCAATATCGTGCTTTTCCCACGAGAGAGGCTCCCCTAACCACGCCATCACAAGCGCTTCATAAGCGTCTACGATAGGCTGCACGTCCCACGCATGAAAGGCTAAGCCCACCTCCTGGGCCAGCCGCTGAGCCCGCAGGAAAGTGGCTTGGCTACTCTGGGCGGTGGCCTGGTAAAAAGTGTACACCCTTGGCTCAAAGCCTTCAGGCAGGTAAGAGAGGCGCTCGCGGTAGAGCTGGGGAGGTAGGCGTTCCTGGGCCCACTTCAGCGCCAAGTGGGCCAGAAGGGCGCACGCCGCTGAGTCAAGCCCCCCAGACAGCGAGACCACAAAGCCCCGGCTGCGTGACTTCCAAAGGTAGTCCCACAGGCCCATCGCAAGGGCTTCGGTGAGTTCTTGCCATACAGAAAAGGGTTGTCCAGCTACCCCACCCGGCAAACGGCCCCCGCTTGGCTTGGAAGGGTCTGACGCTTGCAGAGGAATAGGCCGTGCTGGGAACGGCGCATGATTCCTTTGGCCGCTGCGCAGGAGATCGTCTTCTGAAAGGGCCACGCCCACCCACTCTCCGTCGCCATACCCAAACGAGGGAGCCGAAGCCAGAATCTCCCCTTCGTACGCAATCACCGCTTCGCCGCCGTACAAGAGCTTGCCGGCTTCGTTGCCCAAGAGGTTGGCGTAGGCGTAAACGCAGTGGTAGCGGTAGCTGCTCTCGGCAATGAGACGAAGACGACGAAGGGTCTTGCCCATTTCGTAAGGAGAAGCGTTCAGGCTTAGAGCAATATGGGCGAATGTTTTCTCAAGTGGGCGCCCAGGCTGCCAAGCATCCTCGCAGACTTCTATCGTTACATACAGAGGTCCCCATTGAAAGACAAGTTCATGTCCTGCGGGCACACCGGTTCGGGGTTCCACGAAGGGTTCGGCAGGGGCGGGCCGAAACCACCGAGGCTCGTAAAAGACGCCTTCGTGGGGTAGGGTGCGCTTGAGCTCAAAGCCCCACACTCGGCCCTCTCCGATTAGGGCGGCGGCGTTGTAGAGGGCATTCCCCACCGCTAAGGGAAGGCCTACCGCCGCATACAGGCCTTCCGTATAAGGAAGGAGCGCCTGTAGACTTTCCCAAGCTTTTTCCGCTACCCAGGGATGCCAGAAAAAGTCTCCACACTCGTACCCCGACAGGCACAGCTCGGGAAAGACGATGAAGTCTACACCGGCTTCACGAGCTTTTTTTAGATAGGCGACAAGCCGGGCGTGGTTGCCTTCAAAGTCCAAGGGTGTGGTGCGTAGGGAGGCGGCGGCTATCCGGATCATCCCTGGAGCTAAACAAAAGCAGCCTCGTCACTCAATGCGATCCCCCAGGAGACTGGCCCCACTGACGACGGTTTGGTTGCGCCAGGGCAGACCCGTGCTCTGCTCAACCCAAATGGTTTGCTTGATGCCTTCGGTCTCTATTTGCACCCGCCAGCACGACCTTTCTTGACCGGCGACGAGGATTTTCTCTTGGCCTTCTACGGTGAGGCGAGCTTCTGTAATTTTCTGCTGCTGGAGGGAAAGGAGAGGGATTTTGGTGACATAGCCCTCCTGGAGGGGCAAACTCGCAACATAATAGCGCAGCGCTCCACTGAGGGGGTAGAGAGGTTGGCCCTCCAGAGGAGCTTCAATAGGCATGCTCTGGCCCATAGCTTTGATAAGCCCCACTACCTTGTCGCCCTTTCGTTCCAGGGCAAACTCTACCCCTTGCTGGGTGCGCTGGTAGCGTTCCATCTGCCCCTGTGTGTTGATGATAGTCGTATCTGCTGTGCGTAGAGCCGGTAGATCGGTTGATTCAATACTCTCCACGAACTGCCAGCCTCCCTGGGGCGTCCGAGTCCATTCCTCCATGCCTGTAGCTGACAACGCCTTACCGCGAAAGGAAACTTGGTACAACCATCGGGTCCTGAGGGGTTCTCGGAGAGGCAGGCGCAGGGTGCTGGTAGGCACAGCCGCCTCTTCTGCGGCAGAGACTTTGACCGCTGCAGGGTCTACGGTTATCGCCCGTAGGCGCTGGGCGATTTTTTCCGGCACTTCAGGCTGGATGCGCCCCCCTAACCGCTCTCCCAAAAACTGCTCAATCGCCACGATCATCGCCATGCGGTTCTCGTATTTCTGGAAACCGTGCCCTTCGTCTGGAGCCAAAAGGTACCGAACCGGATAGCCTTTGGCATGTAAGGCCGCTACAATCTGGTCGGACTCTTGTTTTTTCACGCGAGGATCGTTGGCTCCCTGGATGATGAGCAGGGGTACTCGGATGCGATCCACATGGTAGAGAGGCGACTGGGCTTTGAGGCGCTCCAGATCAGCCGGGTCGTCTGGATTGCCCACGCGGTTGTAAAAGATTTTGATGAGGGGTTTCCAGTAGGGGGGCACCGACCGGATGAGCGTGATGATGCTGGAGGGCCCTACAATAGAGATGCCGCACGCATACAGCTCCGGGGTGAAGGTCACCCCAGCCAGCGTAGCGTAGCCCCCATACGAGGCGCCCATGATAGCTATGCGGCGAGGGTCGAAGGTGCCTTCCTTCACCAGCTGCTGGACGGCATCGGTCAGGTCATGTTGCATGGTGCCGGTGCCCCATTGCTTGTTGCCGGCGTTGAGGAAGGCTTTGCCGTAGCCGGTGGAGCCGCGGAAGTTGACCTGCAAAACGGCATAGCCTCGGTTAGCCAAAAACTGGGCAAAGGGGTCATAGCCCCAATAGTCTCGGTACCAGGGGCCGCCGTGCACCAGTAACACAGCGGGTAAGTTCTTTGGGGGGATGCCTTGGGGTAAGGTGAGGTAAGCGGGAAGGGTGGCCCCATCTCGGGCCCGTAGCTGCACAGGGCGCCGTTCGGCTAAATGTTCAGAAGGGAGCGTGGGATGACTGCGCCCAATTTCCCGCAGCTCCTCTTTCTGCGCATCCCATAAAAAGTATTGACCTGGTTCGCGGTCACTGGCATACACCACAATGGCATACCGCTCATCGTCGGTGAGACTGCCTAAGCCTACTTCCCCCCCAGGTAGGCGCTCCTCCCACCGACGAAACCACTTTTCCAGCTTGGGGTCAAAAAAGTACCGGCGCTTTTTGTCGTCCGTGTAGCTGACAAGCCGGAGCTTGTCCGTGCGCTCGTCAAAGACGGCTGCGCCCAGGTCTACCCGATTTTCTGGATCGCGGTGGATTTCCCGCTCCTGGCCGCTGGCTGGATCAAAAGCTACCAGCCGAGTCTTGTCCACACCTTTGTTGGTGATGAGGTAAATCTCCTTGCCTTTCTGAGGGAGGTGGGCTATGCTTGCGGACTCATCCCAGGCCGTTTCATAGACTTTTTTGAAGGAAAAGCTTTGGCCTTTTCGGTTTACCTGGAGTAGAATGGTCTCGCCTTCGGGTCCTGCCTTGGCCGCAAACCGGACTCGTCCTTCTTCGTCGATGCCCCAGCCCAGGATGCCTTCGGTGTTCTGGTAGAGAAGCTTGAGCTCGCCGGTGGCCAGGTTCAGCTCATACAGATCGTGCAGAGAAGGGTCGCGGTCGTTGAGGCCGATGTAGGCTACTCCGGGCTTGCGTTTAGGGAAAGCGTAGGCCACGACCCGGATACCCTCTCTGGGGGTCAGATCGGTAGCGGAGGGAATCTGCCCTGGAGCGGCCTGGCTTAGCCGGATGCGGTAGAGGTGGTAATTTTCGTCGCCGTCCCTATCCAGCACATATAGTAGGTGCTCCCCGTCCTGGCTCCAGAAGTACTGGGTGATAGGCTGCTTAGAGCTGGCGGTAACGGGAAAAGCCTCCCCCAGCTTGCCGTCCTTGCAGGGGTTGTACCCATACGTTGAGGGTGCCGTTATAGGGTTTCAGGAACGAAAGCCAGCGTCCGTTGGGGGCAAGCTGGACACT
This sequence comes from Bacteroidia bacterium, assembly GCA_026003235.1. Lineage (GTDB taxonomy): Bacteria > Bacteroidota > Bacteroidia > SpSt-205 > SpSt-205 > SpSt-205. The sequence continues at coordinate 158,164 of BPGW01000005.1, forward strand.
CGCGATTTCTGGATCGCCGAAAAAAAGCTCTCGGTCTATCAATGGAGGCAGCTGGGCTTGCATGGCGCCCCAAAGTAGCAAGAGCGGGCCGATTTTTCGCATCTCGCCAAAGGTAGTCAAAAGTTACCAGGGGCAGTTCGGGGGAGTCGCAGCAGTGGGTAGTTCCAGCCACCTATCACGCCAAGCCCTGCTACCGAGAGGCTCACCCGCCAAAACCAAGCCTCTTCGGGGATGTCCAGCAGAGAAGGTAGAAGGGCCACGACTACCCCAGGCAGAAGCGGTGCCACCGGAAAGGCTCCCGGTAGGTGCTTGCGTCCCATCAGCACCGATAGCGCTACCATCGCCCCATAAGCCGCAAGCGTCGTCCACGCCGAGGCCTGGTAGCCATACCGAGGTATGCCATAAAGGTTGCCCACCCACGTGATGACGCTGCCTACAGCCGTGATGAAGATCCCCGTTGTGGGCCTTTCAGTCAGCTTGTACCAGATGGAGGTCTGGACCAGCGAACCCATTAGGAGGTTGGCCCAGAGGAGGATCGGCACCACAGAGAGGGCAGCGTGGTAGGCTGGTGGGAAGAGAGGCGCAGGCAGAAGGCCCCCCCCACGTGGTGGTCACGAGGGGCTTAGCCCAAAGGGAAAGCAAGAAAACGCCAGCCAGCCCTACTGTATGGAAAAGTATCCAGCTTCGCCGGTAAAAGGAAGTCTGGTGGGCATACAGGCCCAGAAAGAGGGGTTCACCTGCTTGGCGGTAGGCCTGCACGAAGAGCGCCAGGGCCATGGCTATTTTGTAGGCAGCGCTATAAAGGGCGGTTTGCTCAAGGCTGTAACGGGCCAAAAGCACCCGATCCAGCACATCGTTGGTGGCGCCGAGGAGGCCTATGGCCGTCAGCGTCAGGCCGTAGCTGAGCAGAAGGCGGGCGGGGGGGGCTTCGTCTTGGCGGGGGCAGGGAGGAGCCCACGCCAGAGCCCAGCCCAGCCGCAAGAGGGAAGTCGCCAGGTTGACCCCCAGAATGAAAGGGAGCCCCCAGCCTTGTACCCCTACGCCCCACAGGTTGGCCAGCAGAAACAGCGCTACATGCGTGAGCTGGATGATCGCAAAGCGAAGGGGTCGGCCGATAGCGCGCTGATAAGCCAGGGCAAAGCTGCCCCAGGCATCTACTGTCCATATTGCCAGCGTCAGCCAAAGGAGGTAGGGGGCTTCGCCGTAGCCTAAGAAGGGGGCTATCCATGGCACACTCAGCCCAAGCAGAAGCGCCAGGATCCCGCCTACAGAGCCTGTTAGCTTGAGCGCTTGCCAGAAAGAGCTGTCTTGCCCTTTTCCGAAGCGAAAGTAAGCTGTCTCCATGCCGGCACCGGCCACGATCAGCCCAAATACCATCCACGAGTACAGCTCGGACATCCGTCCGAAGTCTTCTACGCTCAGCCGGTGGGCATACAGCGGTGTAAGCGCCCAGTTCAGGAGGCGGGCTGTGGCGGTCGTGAGTCCGTACACCGCGCCGTGGGCGGTGAGCCGGCGGAGGGACACCCCCGAAGGTACTTAAAACCGCAAGGCCCCCTTGCGGGGGCCAACCCAGAACCCACAAAAAAAGACCTTCCCCCTATCTCAGAAGCGGAGACGGAGACCGCCTCCCACATCTACCAGCGCACGGGGAGACGAAATGGGGGTATACAGCATCGCCTGGGCGAAGGCTTCTACGGGGCCCAGGGGCAGCAAAAGACCCCCACCAACGTGCCCCAGAATGTCTACTGCGGTTTCTTGGCCTGTCTGGCGCAGGCGGAGGCCCCCTTCTATGTATGGGGCGAGGCTGCTGCCGCGGCCGCAGGCTCCGCTTCCACACACGGCGGTGTTGAGGTACTGTTGGAAAGCCACCCCTGCCGTGAAGCCGCGCCCTTGGTCCAGCCCCGCCGTGACGGCGAGGTTGAGGTAGGGGTTGCCGCCCGCCGCAAAGCGCGCGCTCACAGCCCGCACCCCGTCTTTGCTGACCAGAAAGCCAACCGCTTTTTCACCTGCCGGCTGGGCGAACCCTACCAGGCTCAAGCCCAGCACCAGTCCCGTGATTTTTAGCTCGTGACGCATACGCTACATATACGACCCAAGGGGGGAGAGAGGTTGCAAGAGGGGGCTTGCGAGAGCTAATTTTTTTTTTTTCTAACTTTGCCGCATGACTCACCCAAAAGTACAGGCTGCTGTATTCTCTCTGCTGGGCACCCTGAGCGCTTATGCGCAAGTAGAACAGACGAAACCTGCTGTCATGGAAGCCAGGCTGCTTCAGCAGGCACCCCGTCCAGTTGTGGAGGATAGCGTGGCTGTCCTCCGCCAGGTTAAGGTGCCACGGGAAGCACCCGCTGCCCCGGCTATGGAGCCTCGTCCTGCGGCCCCGGCTACCTTACCTTCCCAAACCCCTCAAAACCCTCGTCGCCTATGAGCCGCCTCCTTCCTTGGCTGGCAGGCTTGCTTGTAGTAATAGCCGGTAGCCCTCTTCTGGCTCAGCCTCCCAATGATAACTGCGCTAATGCCCTCCCCATTAGCATCGGGGGCTGCCTAAATAACCAGACCACCCAGGGCGCTACTCTGCAGGCTGGTGAAAATACCGGCTGCGCTACCGGGGTAGGCTCGTCGGTCTGGTATTACTTCCAGGCAGGACTAAGCGACAGCGTGCTCCGGCTCACGATCGATGTTACGGCTGTAAATCGGTGTGCTGGCTCGGCCGTGGTCTATGGCCCCTACAACGCAGCACCGACTTGCCTCCCTACCAATGCTCAGCAGGTCAACTGCGACAATGTTATTTACGGACTCAACTATGGTGGTAGCGGCTCCAATAGCGCCTACTACGTAGATGTGCCGGTGGTGCCGGGAAGGTACTACATGGTGCAGGTGCTGGGGGCTACTGGCGGACCTTGCAATGGGGCGTACATTAACTTTAACATTTGCCTGGACAGGGCCTGTAACCACTGCGGCAACTTGTGTGTTACTAACGTGTGTAACTATCCTTCCAATACAGCTCCCTCTGTAAGCTGGGTGACGAGCAATTGTACCCCTGTCACCCTCAACCCTCCAGCCGACTCGTACTCGGATGTTCAGCAGTGTTTCAGTTTCACCGCGGTGAACACAACGATGAACCTGACGGGTGTGGTCAGCTCAACCTGCGGCAATGCTCAGTTTTACTCCCTCTACTGGACGCTGTACAGCAATACCTGCGGCTACATTACGGGCCCCGTCAATTACTTTGGTGCAGGAGGGACGCAAATTACAGGGCTTACTCCTGGACAGACGTACCGGATATGCATGCGGTACGAAATCAGCCTCAGTTCTCCCGGCAATAACCCCTGCAGCATAAGCCAGTTTTATCTGGCGACCTATGCGGCTCCGCTTGCGGTGGTGCTGGCTGACTATCGGGTACAGTGCCGGGGCGATGCCGTGGAGGTGCAGTGGGCTACAGCCCTGGAAGAGGAGGTGGCGTACTTCTCCTTAGAGCGGCGACTTCCCGGTGGTGATACCTATGAGTCGGTGGCGAAAATTTTACCCCAGGGAGGCCGAGGGCTGAAAACCTACGCCTGGACCGATGAAATGGGGGTTTTGCGAGGTACCCGTTATCGCCTCGTGGAGGTTACCCTTCAGGGGCAGGAGGTGGTTCTGGCGGAAGAGGAAGTGGGCCTGTGCGGCCAGGAGTCGGTGCGCTGGCTGGTGCAGGAGGGGGGCCTGACGGCGGCGCTTTTCAGCGATAAAAGCGGAGCGTGGGAGGTGTCGTTGTATGACCTGCAGGGGCAGGAAATACTCTCCAAACGGACCTATATAGGGGCTGGGGGTTCCTATGTGCCCCTGGCCGAAGGGCTCAAGCCAGGCTTATACCTGGGCCGCGTGCAGGGTCCTACAGGGCGGGTGCATTGGGGCCGGGTGCTCGTCCCGTAGGTCAAGAGGTGAGGGTGGCCACCACCTGCTCGCGCGTCAGCCCCCCCAGGCTGCCAGAGGAAAGCAGCGCTATAACCCCCTTCCGGGTGCGGCGCATCGCTTGCCCAAGCGCTTCCCGAAGGGCCTCGGGATGGGTGAACCACCGGAGGCCTTTCCCCAAGGCCACCTGTAAGGCTTCCAGGTTCCCGCCTTTTTGCTCCAGGATGGCTGGCTGGACGAAAAGCCACTTATGGTGGGCCTGTCGCAGCGCGTGACGATACTGCGCAGCGAAACTCGGTAGCAGACTGCTGTAAGTGTGGAGTTCCAGCACCGCTATGAGGGGCAGTTTGGGGAAAGCCTCCCGCAAGGCGGCTAAGGTGGCTTCCACTTTGCTGGGGGCGTGCGCAAAGTCCCGAATCACCACAAGGTCGGCCTCCTCGTACCACACTTCCTGGCGCAGGGGGGGAAGGCTCAAGTTGGCGGCCACTTCGGCGAAAGCCGAGGAGTCTATGAGCATCTCTTCCAGCACGCGCCACACCGCCGAGAGGTTGAGGAGGTTGTGTCGGCCCCAGAAGCGGAGGGGAACCGTGCGCCGCCCTATCTTGACAAACCATGTCCGGCCTTTGTGGAAGGAGGGCAGGGGTTCGTAAGGGTAGAGATAATGCCAGCCTGGCCGGAGGGTCTTTTCCACGAGGGCCTTCACCAGGGGGTCTGTGGCGTTGTAGAAGCAGGCTCCCCCCTTGGGAAGGGTGTGTAGAAGATGCAGGAAGGCTTCCTGGTAGCTTTCTGGCGTGGGGTACACATTGGCGTGGTCCCACGCCAGGCCAGTGAGGATCAGCCAGTGGGGCCGGTATACGGCCGCCTTGGGCTGGGGGTTCCAGACTGAGGCCGGGTATTCGTCCCCCTCCAAGATGAAAGTAGGCGCCGCAGTTAGCCGAAAAGAAGTCTCCAACCCCGGAGGTACAGCCCCGATTAGCCAGTCCGCTTCAAAGCCCAGCTGATGAAAAGCCTGCACGAGGAAGGCGGTGGTGGTGGTTTTGCCGTGGCTACCGGCCACGACGATGCGGTGTTTGTGGGCGCTTTCTTTGGCGACGAGGGTAGGCATGTCCCATAGGGGCAGGTTTAGGCGCTGCGCAGCAAGGAGCTCCGGGTTGTCGGAGCGCGCATGCATGCCCACCACCACCAGGTCAAGGTCTGGCCGGATTTTTTCTGGGAACCAGCCTTCTTCCGGGGGCAGGAGGCCTGCCGCAGCCAACCGACTGCGGGCCGGTTCTTCAATACGGTCGTCTGAGCCCGTCACCTGGTAGCCTTGCCCTTGGAGATGAAGGGCCAGCGCATGCATAACGCTACCCCCAATGCCTATGATGTGGGCTTTGCGCACTTCCCACAAAGGTAAAAGCGGGTTTGGGTTGGAAGGTCAGCCGGAGAGGCGTATCTTTGGGCATGGCGATTATTCGGCCCCTTTTGGGGAAAGTCCCGCGCATTGGGGAGGGCACCTTTTTGGCCGAGACGGCTGTTGTCATCGGCGATGTGGAAATCGGTCGGGACTGTAGCGTGTGGTACCACGTGGTGATCCGGGGGGATGTGCACTTCATTCGGATTGGGAACCGCACCAACATCCAAGATGGGGCTATCTTGCATTGCACCTACCAGAAAGCGCCGCTCGTGATTGGGGACGAAGTGACCATTGGCCACGGGGCGATCGTCCACGGTTGTACGCTCGGGAATCGGGTGTTGGTGGGTATGGGGGCTATCATTCTGGATCATGCTGAAGTGCCCGACGAAGTGCTCATTGCGGCGGGGGCGCTTGTGCCGCAGGGGGCGCGCCTGGAGTCGGGTTACTTGTATGCCGGCGTGCCTGCTCGTCCTATCAAGCCGCTTTCAGAGGAGCAGCGCCAGAGCTTGCTTCAATACGCCAGCCGCTACGTGATGTACAAGGCGTGGTACAGCGGAGAGGGCCTGACCCAGCAAGCAGACCCTTCCGGGGCTGGGGAGTTATCAGAGGTTGGCTAAAGTCCAGGCCAGGGCGGCCATCAGGGCTGCGCTCCGTCGCAATCGGTCAGGCTCAATCTTGTCTACGTCGTCGCTGGGACGGTGATAATCGTCGTGTAGGCCCCCAAAATAGAACACCGCTGGCACCCCCTTCCGCGCAAAGGCATAATGGTCGCTGCGGGTGAAGAGCTTCTGCGGGTCGTTCGGGTCATCGTAGCGGTAGTCAAACTTCCATCCGCAGCAAAGGGCGTTGACGGCTTCGTGCAGCTGACGCAGACGGGGGGTGGCCCTGTCTGAACCGATGGCGTAGAGGTGTAGCGGTTCGTCTTGGTGTTCTTTGTCTCGGCGGCCCAGCATGTCGGTGTTGATCACGGCGAGGACCGAGTCTATCGGCAAGAGCGAGTCCCGCACGAAGCGAAAGGCTCCCAGTAGGCCTTTTTCTTCGGCGGCGGTGTGGAAGAAAACGATGGAGCGGCGAGGAGGTGGAAGCTGGCTCAAGAGGCGGGCCGCTTCCAGGAGGACGGCGGTACCCGATCCGTTGTCGTCGGCGCCGTTGTAGACCTGGCCTTTTTCACTGGTGCCCAGGTGGTCGTAGTGGGCGCTTAGGATGACATACTGCGTAGGATGCACGGTGCCCCGCCGGATAGCAAGCACATTCCAGGCCTGGAGCGTATCGTAGGAAGGAGGCGGGGTAGAAGGGGCGGCTTTGCGCTTGCGAGATTGGGGCTTGGAGGTAGGCGGAGGGTCCTTCTTGGGGCTCAGGAGCGGGAAAGCATGTACATAGCCGTTTGGCAGGAGCGGCGCGTTACCCCAGCGCTGGTGCTGCACGATCAGGTAGGTGGCGGCGACCTTCTCAAAGGGGGTGCCTGCATCCCGGCCTTGCATAGCGTCACTGGCCAGAAACCCCAGGTGGGCAAGCGCTTCCGATTCGGAGGCTTGATCGTAGAGGGAACGAAGCCTCGCCGTATCTAAGGCTAAAGAGACGGGGTAAAGCCGGTCCAGCAAGGTAGAAGACTGCGCCCACAACAGGCCGGCGACTCCTAACCGGGCTATCAGCATAGGTGCGGAGGGTTGATTTGGCTAAGGCGGCGTTCATGGCGTCCGCCCTCAAAAGCTGTCTCTAAGAAAGCTTGGACGGCCGCTTGCGCTTCCTCGGTCGGGATGAACCGGCCGGGCAGGCAAAGCACGTTGGCGTCGTTGTGTGCCCGGGCTAATCGTGCAATTTCTCGGTTCCAGGCTAAGGCTGCCCGCAGGTGAGGGTACCGGTTGGCTGTGATGCAGACGCCGTTGCCGGTGCCGCAGATCAGGATAGCCCTTTCCTCTGCGGGGAAGCGTTCGGCCAGCTTGTGAACCCACAAGGGGTAGTCGGTGCTGTCGGGGGTGTAGGTTCCGAGATCCTCCACCTCATAGCCCTGAGCGGTGAGCCACTCCACAAGCGCTTGCTTGAGGGCAAAGCCGGCATGATCGCTGGCTAACCACACGCGCATAAGCGAAGGTAGTCAAAACCAGCCGCTTGAGCTGTGTATTTTTGGGCATGCCGCGTGCTGTGATTCAGGGGGTAGGGATGTATGTTCCTCCCCGCGTTGTAACCAACGAAGACCTGAAAGCGTTTTACGACACGAGCGACGAGTGGATTTACAGCCGGTCGGGTATCAAGGAGCGGCGGTGGGTGGAGGAGCCGGCCAGCACGGCCGAACTGGGGTATTTTGCCGCACAGGAAGCGCTTGCCCGCGCAGGTAAGCGTCCCGAGGACATAGACCTCATTGTTTTCGCCACGCTAAGCCCGGATATGTACTTTCCGGGGTGTGGGGTGCTTCTGCAGCATAGGCTGGGCCTGGAGACGACACCGGCTTTGGATATTCGGCAGCAGTGTTCGGGCTTTGTGTATGGGCTCAGCATTGCGCAACAGTACATTGAGACGGGCCGGTATCGTACGGTTCTGCTGGTAGGGGCCGAAATACAGTCCACGTGGATTGACTACAGCCCTGAGGGGCGTACGGTGGGGGTGCTGTTTGGGGATGGGGCCGGGGCCGTCGTAGTAGAAGCCACCGAGGAGCTGGATCGGGGTGTTCTTTCCACGCACCTTTTCAGTCAGGGGGCCTACGCTCGCGAGCTGTGTGTGGCCGAGCCTTCCTCCGCGACTCGTCGGCATGAACTGCCCGGCAGCTATGGGATGCGTCCCTACATGAATGGGAAGGAGGTGTTTCGGCATGCTGTGCAGCGGATGGGCCAGGCCATTCAAGCGGCTTTGTCTGCCCAGGGCTGGAACCCCGAAGAGGTCGATCTGTATGTGCTACACCAGGCTAACGTCCGTATTGTGGAGGCGGTGGCGGAATTTTTCGGCCTCCCGATGGCGAAGTTCTTCAACAACATCCACAAATACGGCAACACCACCTCGGCCAGCATCCCCATTTGCCTGTACGAGGCCCAGGCCGAGGGAAAGCTAAAGCGGGGGGATAAAGTGATCCTGGCCGCCTTTGGTTCAGGCTTCACGTGGGGTAGTGCTGCGCTGATTTGGTAAAAAAGCCTATTTTGCGATTTGTGGAAGAGTCGCCGCTGATCATTCGGGATGTGCAAGACCTGGAGCGCATCCTGCTGGCGCATCCAGCGTGGCGGGAACGCCTGCGCCAACTTTTGCTGAGCGAAGACCTGGCTGCTCTACCCCAGCGTTTTGAGCGCTTCGTGACGCAGGACCACGCTCGCCTCAGCCAAACCCTTGAGCAGGTAGGTGAGCTGCTCGCCAGGCTCACGGAAGAGAACATTAAGCTAGCCCAGCAGGTCAACCTTCTTACCCAGCGGATGGAGCGGGTGGAAGCGCAGATTGAGGCTTTGACCCAGCGGGTAAATGACTTGACCGAGCGGATGGAGCGGGTAGAAGCGCAGATTGAGGCTTTGACCCAGCGGGTAAATGACTTGACCGAGCGGATGGAGCGGGTGGAGGTCCACATTGCTACCCTGACCCAGCGGATGGATCGGGTAGAGTCCCAAATTGAAGCCCTTGCCCAACAGCTCAAGCGGAATACCGACGATCTGGGTGAGCTCAAGGGTATTATTCTTGAGCTGCGTCTACCTCGCAAAGCGGTGGCGCTCTACCGGGAGGAGTTCAGGGCTATTCGTGTGGTGCCTGAGGAAGAGTGGGCGCGCCTCCTGGACGAAGGCGAGGAGAAAGGTTACCTGTCAGGACCCGAAATCTCGGACCTTAGCCAGGTGGATGGGGTGATAGAGGCGTTTCGGCGCTCAGACAACCACCCTGTAGCCCTTGCTGTGGAAGTGTCAGCGGTAGGAGATCGCCAGGATGTGGAGCGCGCTGCGCGCCGGGCGAAGCTGCTGGCCCGCCTGTACAGCCGGCTCCGTGGCTATCCCGTGATAGGTATCGGAAGCGTTACAGCGCGGCAGTTTACCCAAGGCGCCCGAAAGCTGGCTTCCGTTCGTGGGGTAGTGCTCAAAACCTTCCCTATCAAGCTCCGCTGATAGGTGTAACCTCCGGCTAACCGGCGCTAATTCTATCTTTGGGGAGCATGCCTCAGAAGGTTGGGTGGATGCTACTCGTGCTTCTTCTGGCGGGCTGTAAAGAGAATGCTCAGCGTCCCAAACAACCGTCTACCGCACGCTTCTGCGTAGATACCATTGCGCTGGACACCGCAAATCGGCTGCCTTTTGCCAGGCTCATGGAAGAGAACATCAAGCTGGCCCAGCAGGTCAACCTTCTTACCCAGCGGATGGAACGGGTGGAAGCCCAAATTGAGGCTTTGAGCCAGCGGGTAAGTGACTTGACCGATCGGACGGAGCGGGTGGAGGCTCAGATTGAAGCTCTGACCCAGCGGACGGAGCGGGTGGAAGCTCAGATTGAAGCTCTGACCCAGCGGATGGAGCGAGCGGAAGTCCAAATCGAGGCTTTGACCCAGCGGATGGATCGGGTGGAGGCTCAGATTGAAGCTCTGACCCAGCGGATGGAGCGGGCGGAAGTCCAAATTGAGGCTTTGACCCAGCGGACGGAGCGGGTGGAAGCTCAGATTGAAGCTCTGACCCAGCGGATGGAGCGGGCGGAAGTCCAAATTGAGGCTTTGACCCAGCGGTTAAATGACTTGACCGAGCGGATGAAGCGGGTAGGGGTCCATATTTCTAGCCTGACCCAGCGGATGGATCGGGTAGAATCCCAAATTGAAGCCCTTGCCCAACAGCTCAAGCGGAATACCGACGATCTGGGTGAGCTCAAGGGTATTATTCTTGAGCTGCGTCTACCTCGCAAAGCGGTGGCGCTCTACCGGGAGGAGTTCAGGGCTGTTCGCGTGGTGCCTGAGGAAGAGTGGGCGCGCCTCCTGGACGAAGGCGAGGAGAAAGGTTACCTGTCAGGACCCGAAATCTCGGACCTTAGCCAGGTGGATGGGGTGATAGAGGCGTTTCGGCGCTCAGACAACCACCCTGTAGTCCTTGCTGTAGAAGTGTCAGCGGTAGGAGATCGCCAGGATGTGGAGCGCGCTGCGCGCCGGGCGCAGCTGCTGGCCCGCCTGTACAGCCGGCTCCGTGGCTATCCCGTGATAGGTATCGGAAGCGTTACAGCGCGACAGTTTACCCAAGGCGCTCGGAAGCTGGCTTCAGTTCGCGGGGTAGTGCTCAAAACCTTCCCTATCAAGCTCCGCTGACAGGTGTAACCTTCGGCTAACCGGCGCTATCCTATCTTTGGGGAGCATGCCTCAGAGGGTTGGGTGGATGCTGCTCGTGCTTCTTCTGGCGGGCTGTAAAAAGGATGCCCCGCGTCCTAAACAACCGCCTATCGCGCGCTTCTTCGTAGACACCATTGCGCTGGACACCGCGAATCGGCTTCCTTCGCGGTTTGTACTAAGGTGGTATGGAGACGACCCAGATGGGTGCATCGTGGGATACGAGCTGCGGGTGAACGGCGGAGCCTGGGCTTTCACGACGGCGCAGGAAAGCACCTTCGTGGTGCCCTTTGCGCCTGGCGAGGTGTACAAGGACCTTGTTTTTGAGCTGCGTGCTGTGGATAACGACGGCCTTCGCAGCGAGCCACCGGCGCGTCTGCGCGTGCCCCTGCGCAACTCTCCGCCGCTGTGCCGCCTGGATCCCCAAGCGTTACCGCCCGATACAACCTTGCCGGCTATAACGCTCTTTTTGCGGGCCACCGATCCAGATGGCGATGAAACCGTGGAAAGCCTGTATGTGCGCATAGGACCTTCTTCGCCGTGGATAGCGCTGGAGCCTCGTCACACCCTCCTGACCTTGGTTCCGGAAGACCCGACTGCTTCTTCGGCCACCCTTCTGTATAGCGACACGCGGCTCGTGCCGATTTTACGGGTGCCTATTCCTCTGCCTCTGAATGATACGGTGCGGTTCTATGTGCGAGCGAAAGATCAGGGGGGGCTTTTCTCGGAGCCTGACAGCACGCGGCCTATCTACCTACGCCGTAAGACGGGAGACTGGCTGGTGATGGATAGCTGGAGCGATGAGACGGCATACGGGACGCTGGCGCCGGATATGGCGGCGGCTTGGGGCAGCTACGACTACTGGAATCTACGCAATCCCGCTCAAAGACCCCCTATAAGGGTTCCGACTTGGCTCCACATCTGGCGTTTGTACCCCCGGGTATGCTGGATAGGCAATGTGACGGCCTTGCCTGAGCTGGAAGCGTCCGAAGCGCTCATTGAAAGCTACCTTGTGGGTGGGGGGCGATTGTTCCTCAACTTTCCCTTGCCCAGCAGTATAGAGGCGCGTTCGCCGGTGTTTCGGTTTGGCCCCATGGATAGTATCGCTGCCAGTCCTCAGAATGGCGTGCTGGCTCCAAGCTCTCCTGTCAGCAGCCAAGTAAGCGGGTTCCCAGACTTAGCCAATGGGCTTCCCTACTTCTTGAGCGGGGTGAATCCTCCTTTTCCGAAGGGTACAGCCCAAGTCTTGTACACGATGCCAAACCTCCTCCAGGGCAATGGGCAGCCATGGCCGGCTTCGGGCAGTCGGGTGGCGGCTGCTGCTTTCCCAGCCGCTTCCCCAGGCCGCTATACGCAGGTCTTCTTCATCCTGCCCCTTCACCAGCTTAGTGGAGATCGGGTGGCTTTCCTACAAGCTCTCCAAACAGCGCTTCAGCCATGAATCGTTTCTGGATAGCTTGGGTCTCGTTGGCGATTCTGTGGGCTCAGAAGGGTAAAATCAGCGGCCTCGTCAAAGACAAGACCACGGGCGAGCCGCTTGTGGGAGCTACGGTAGCGCTCGTAGGCACCTACAAAGGGGGCTACACGGACGAAAATGGACGCTTCGATCTGGGCGAAATCTCCCCTGGCACCTACACGCTACGGGTTTCGTATGTCGGCTACAACGAACTGCTCCTTCCTAACCTCACCCTCAAGCCTGGTCAGACCCTGACGCTCACGGTGCCGCTCTCGCCGGTAGGAACCTCCTTGCAGACGGTGGAAATTATCGGGGATCGCCCGCTGGTGAACCTGGAATCGGGCAAGTCAGACCTTCGTGTGTCGGGTGATCAAATAAGCCAGACCACGGCGGTGGATGTGCAGAGTATGGTTTCCCTCATGCCGGGCGTGGCGCAAACGCTGGACGGCCTGCAGATACGCGGGGGGCGCGTGTATGAGACCCAGTATGTCGTGGAAGGCGTCAACGCTCAGGACCCGCTCGCAGGTACGGGTTTCGGGGTGGAGATTTCGCAGGTGGCCATAGAAGAGCTGGAGGTAATCACCGGGGGGATGGATGCAGAGTACGGCGATGGCACTTCAGGGGTGGTGGCGGTCCGGCTCAAAGAAGGAGGTTCAAAGTGGCGCCTCTCAGGCCGGTATATGCGGGACGGGCTCGGTGGGGCCGTGCCTGCCTGGGGATGGAATACGGATATCTTCAACCTCGCGGCAGGCGGCCCCTTGTACAAGGACTCCACCGGCAAACCCCGCTTGTCTTATTTCGGGGCCTTTGACTTGCGGCTCACAGACGAATACTTCGGTGTGCGGGCCAGCCAGCTTCGCAGCAGCCTCCTTGAGGAAAGCGCCGGCCGCGACCCTTTCTACCGGCTGGTGACTCGCCCACTCGGCTCGCCTTCCAAAAGCGAATTCTTCGCCCCTCGCCAGGACAACAAATGGTCCTTTACCTCAAAGCTCGCCTATTACCTGGATGCCCGCACGCGCCTATCCCTTTCCGTCCAGCAGAGCCTGGCTATCAACCAAAATACTCGTTCCCTCCAAATCATCGGCAGTGACCAGATCATGGTGCCCGGTTTTCAGTATCTTTTTGCCCTTCAGCCCGATAACGCCAACACCTACACGCACCGCTCCAACCTCACGGTGTTGAAGCTCAACCGCATCTTGAGCAAAGTCTGGACGGGCGAACTCACGGTGGGGCGGCTCTTCGTGAACCTGCGCGCCGACGCCAACGGGCGGCCCTTCCGCGATTCGGTCGTACGGCAGATCTACGATCCCGCTTCTATCGTGACGGATCCGGTTTCGGTGTATAACCCTGGCGATAGCATCGTGTACGTAAATCCCGGTCCTGGCCTCTACAACAATGGGGGAATCGCCACCTTATGGCACGATCACGTGGCCGAGGAGTACACCTTCAAGGCGAAATTCACCTACCAACCGCGCAGCGTGGCGCACTTCTGGATTGGGGGGTGGGAGCACCGGGAGCAGTTTTACCAATGGATAGATGTGACCCGGCCGTGGGTAGGGGCGCCGATCCGGCTGGATAACGGTCAAGTGTACGCTTCCAACCGCATTGGCAGCAGCAACGACATTTGGCGGGTACGACCTGCTACCGGGGGGTTTTTCTTGGAAGACCGCATTCGCTACAAGGGCATCGTAGCCAGTCTGGGCGCGCGGCTCATGTACTGGGCGCCGGGCCGCTTCGTGGATCAGGCCGTAAAGAACCCCCAAGCCCCCGTGCTGGAATCGGTGCGCGAAGCGTACCTCAAACAGACGATCCCCTTCCTGGGGCGCCGCTTCAAGGTAAGGTTCCTGCCCCGCCTAAGGGTGTCCTTTCCAGTGACCGACAACCATGTGCTGTTCTTCAACTATGCGCATTCCACGCGGCTGCCCCATCCCCGCTTCGTGTATGCGGGGCTGGACCCCGTCTATCAGAATCGTTCCTTCCTCGCTAACCTCGGCAACCCCAACCTCAACCCCGAAGTCAATGTAGGCTACGAAATCGGCCTGAAGTCCAACTTGGGTAAAGGATGGGCCCTCCAGGTGAGCGCCTTCTACAACGACAAGTTTGACTTTATCGTGAATCGGGTCATCAGCATTCGGGACTGGACGGGGCGCTTTACGGAACGGGCTTTTGCGGTGAACCTGGACTATGCGCGGGTGCGCGGGCTGGATGTGTTTCTCCAGCGGCAAGTGGGCACCTGGCTAAGGCTCGCCGGCGCCGTCACCTACCAGGTCGCCACCGGCAAGTCCAACTCGGCCCTGGAGTCTTTGCTGCAGATTCGCCAAACGGGCCGCAACGACGCTGCTGAGGAGTTCTTTTTAGCCTGGGATCGACCTTGGGATATCAAGCTGTGGGGCATTTTGCAGAGTCCCCCGGCTTGGACTTCACCGTATTGGCGGGGATGGACGGCTTTTGTTTCCTTCACCTACAAGTCAGGCCTGCGTTACACCCCGTATGTGCTTGTGGGGCAGGATGACTTCTCCGGGCGGCCCATCTACGAAATGCAGCCTGGCCCTTCGAATACTGCGATTGGCAGCCCTTGGCGGTGGGTGGACCTGCGCCTCACACGGAGCTTTTGGGGAGGCCGGCTCTCCGTCTTTGTTGAAGGGCGCAATATCTTTAGCTGGAAAAATGCGGCTATCATCAACCCTGTTACCGGAAGCGCTTACGAATACCCCGATGATGTGCCTTTTTCCTGGCGAGACCCCAAGTATCCCAATCCTCTGGACAGTGGCCCCCCTCCCACGAATCCAGCCCGCTATTTGCCTCCTCGGCAGGTCTTTGTGGGGCTCAACTGGTCGTTCAGTAAGGAGCCTGCTTCTGCCCAGAAGCCCTAAGCGGTGAAGAGCTCCAGGCTGTGCCGGGCTGCATACTGGCCCAGGAAGCCAAGGAGGTCCGGATAACGATAGAGGTGGGGGTCTTCGTTCACGAGCTCTTGGGCAGCTTGACGGGCTTGGCGTAAGATAGGCTGGTCCTCAATAATATCTGCGACTTTGAATTCAGGCAGCCCACTCTGCTTAGTGCCTAAGAAATCGCCGGGTCCGCGTAGCTTGAGGTCTATTTCGGCGATGTGAAAACCGTCCTGGTACTGCACGAGCGCTTTGAGGCGCTGCAGGGCTGTGTCAGACAGGTCATTCGGCGCCATGAAGATGGCGTACGAGGCGTGGGCGCCACGGCCAACCCGACCGCGCAGTTGGTGGAGCTGCGACAACCCAAAGCGGTCGGCGTGTTCCACAATGAGCACCGTGGCGTTGGGCACGTCTACGCCCACTTCTACCACCGTGGTGCCTACCAGGATGTGCGTGTGCCCCATCTTGAAGAGCTGCATTTCCCGTTCTTTGCGTTCGCTGTTCATGCGGCCGTGGATCATCCCTACCTTGTATTCGGGGAAGGTCTGTTGGACGAGGGCATAGCCTTCTTCCACTGCTTTGAGGGCGAGCTTTTCGGACTCTTCCACGAGGGGGTAGATGATGTAAGCTTGGCGGCCCTTTTGGAGTTCGGCGCGTAGGAGGTTCCATACTTCTCGCCGGTGGGCTTCTGTGCGCACGAGGGTTTGGATAGGCTGGCGACCAGGGGGCAGTTCGTCAATGATGGATACGTCCACATCTCCATACACCGAGAGAGCGAGGGTGCGGGGAATAGGCGTTGCGGTCAAGAGAAGGTTATGAGGGCGGTAAGGATGAGCTTTTTCCCAGAGGGCAGCCCGCTGTTTGACCCCGAATTTGTGCTGTTCGTCTATGATGGTGAGGCCCAAGCGGGCATATTGGACTTTGTCCTGGAAGAGGGCATGCGTTCCAATCACGCAGGGCAGTTCGCCGGTAGCGAGCTGGGCCAGGATGCGCCGCCGTTCTGCGGGGCGGGTGCTGCTCAGCAAAAGCCCCACCGGAATGCCCAAGGAAGAAAGCCACTTGCGGAAGCTACGAGCATGCTGTTCAGCCAGCACCTCCGTGGGGGCCATGAGCGCGACCTGATAGCCGTTACCTATCGCAATCAGCGCAGCAAAAAGGGCCACGATGGTTTTTCCGCTACCCACATCCCCTTGAATCAGGCGATTCATGGGGGTACTCAGGGCCATGTCCGCCCGAATCTCCTTGATGACCCGCTTCTGGGCGTTGGTCAGGGAAAAAGGAAGGTATTTGTGGTAAAACTCGTGCACGAGAGGTCCTACCTCCTTGAAGGCTGGTGCGGTGTACTGGCTTTTGAGGAAGTACTTGCGGCGAAGCAGGAGCACCTGCAGGTAGAAAAACTCCTCAAACTTGAAGCGGTGGAGGGCTTTTTCGGTCTCTTCCAGGGAGGTCGGTAGATGCAGAGCCCGAAGCGCCTCGGGTAGAGGCAGCAGCCCATAGCGGGTTCGTAGGCTTTCAGGTATAGGGTCAGGCCGCTCAAAACGGGTGAGGCGATACAGCTCTTCGTACAGGCTGCGGAAGCGTTTTTTGTCTAAGCCCATCTGGCGGAGTTTTTCGGTAAGGGGATAAATAGGATAGATACGCAGGAAGGTCTGGGTTTGTTGGGCTTCGGTCAGGAGGAGGAGTTCGGGGTGGGCGATGCGGAGGGTACCTTTCTGGAAGGTAGGCTGGCCGATGCAGAGCACTTCCTGGCCTGCCGTAAACTTCTGGCGGATCCAGTCCCATCCATGGTACCAGACTAATTCCATCCAGGCTTGGCCGTCGTAAAGGGTGGTAGAGAGAATAGCGCGCTGGGATTTGGGCAGCGCTCGCACCTGAAAGCTGCCCAGTTTGCCCTCGAAAGACCGCTTCTTGATCAGGTTTGGCTTGGGCGATAGGGGTAATCTGGCTGTAGTCTAAGTACTTGCGGGGGAAGTGCCAAAGGAGGTCTTCGTACGTGCGAAGGCCGAAAGCCTCTTCCAGGGCGGCGGCGCGACGAGGCCCCATGCCCTTGAGGTAAGCAAGGGGGGTTTGCCAGACGCTGCGGTCGGGCATGCTTACTCTTTCGCAAGCCGGCCGCGATAGCGCTGGCCCTCCGGCCCTTCCAGCTCTACGAGGTAGTACCCCGAAGCCAGGTGCCGCACCGCCACCGACTGAAGCCCTCCCTGAGAAAAACTCTCTTCAAGTACTTTTTTACCCGTGGCTTCATACAGACGAAGGCGCCAGAGACCTACCTGAGAGGGGAGAACAAGATAGAAAATCTCTTGGGCCGGGTTGGGGTAAAGCTGGATTACGCTCCCACCTGCGCTGTGGAGGGCAGAAGGAGACGAAGGCAAAGTGCGTTGGACGACGACGGTTTGCGTGACGGTATCGCTGCAGTTGTAATTGCGTGCAATGAGGACTACGGTGTAGGTGCCAGGCTGGCCGTAAGCGTAAGAGGGAGAGGGGGCGGTGCTGGTGTCGCCGGTGCCAAAAAGCCACAGGTAGCTGGTAGCACCCGTGGAAGTGTTGGTGAAGTAGACTGTACCGCCGCCGGTGCTTAGCTCTACCGGGTTGGGGGTAGCGGTAAAGCTGGCCTGCAAAGGCAGGGTGGCACAATCCCAGAGCGCTTCCACAAGCTGGATGGCGGTGTCGGTACATAGGCCGTTGCTCACCGCCAGCACCACTGGGTACAGCCCGGCCTGGGTGTAAGTATGCGTCGGGTTGGGGAGGCCGCTCACGGGCGGCGTCCCATCGCCGAAGTTCCACGTCCAGCTCGTGGGCGTGGGGGTAGTCTGGTCTGTAAAAAGCGCCGGCTGCCCTACTTGAACCGAAGCAGGGCCAGAAAATTGGGCGGTGAGCGGAGCGCCTAAGGTCAGCGTGACCTCGTCAGAAGCGGTACAACCCGCGCTGTTTTGCGCGATCACGGCGTAGGTACCCGAGGCTGTAGCGGTGATTTGACAGGCCGTGGTGGAAAGAGGGCTGCCGTTGAGGGTCCACTGGCAAGTGGTGGCGTTAGGCCCAGCATCAAGCACCACCGAAGGCGCACAGAGCTGTTGGTCCGGTCCTAAGTCCACCGAGAAGGTCGCATAGGTCACGACCACGGTATCTCTGCCTGTGCAGCCATAGGCGTTGCTCACGAGAACGGCGTAGGTTCCACTCTGGGTAGCGGTGAGGGTTTGGGTGGTGGCGATGGGCACGCCGTTCAAGGTCCAGAGGTATTGATTGCCAGGGAGGCCCGCATTCAGTACAGGGGGCGGGTCTCCGGCACACAGGGTAAGGTCCGGCCCCAGGTTCACGGGAAGGGCAGACACCACCGAGAGGTTGAAGGTGTCACGGGCCTCGCATCCGCCTGGATAAGAGACCACCACGGCATATTGACCGGGATTGGAGGCCTGAATAGAAGCCGTGCCGGTGGCCAGAAGGTTCCCGTTGTAGAACCAGCTAATTGTAGCTCCCGGCAGGGCATTTGCGGAAAGAGGGATGGGTGGGTCGCCCGTGCAACGGAAGGTATCTTGCGGTAAGTTCACGACAGGGTTGCTTACGACGATGAGGCTCACGCTATCCCAAGGGGACCAGCCGCAGCAGGTGGTTTGGACCCGTAGTTTGATCCAATACTGGCCGGGTGCAGCGAAGGTGACAGGCCCAGGGTTCTGTACGGTAGCGGAGGCTGGGCTTCCCCCGCTAAAGTCCCATTCATACGCGTCGGCAACGGTCGGCGTGGAGAAAGTTACCGGCGTGCCTGCGCACACGCTTGGTTGGGAAGCCGTGATTTGAGGGAGGACGCTTGCCCGGGGGATCAGCACGAAGTCCGCGTAAGTGTAAGGCAGACCATCCACCAGGAGGGTAGGGGTTTTTGCGCCGGTGGTGGGGTAGCTCACCGTAGCGGTGGGGGTCGTAGCAGAAGGGGGAACCCCGCCGGTATTCCATACAAAGTAAGACCCCGCTGCTGAAGTAGCCAGGGTAACGGTCTGATAGGTACAGGCAGAGAGATTGTCTACGGTGATGGGGGGTTCAAGGGGGTTGTAGCCGTTCTGGACGATGGCGGGGTAAGTTCCGGGGCCGGGGTGCTCGTAGAGGGGGTAGGCTACGCCAGGGGAGCCGTTTCCTCCTCGTCCGCCGTTCCCTCCCCGTCCGCCGTTTCCTCCCCGTCCGCCTGCCCCGCCTTCGCAGCCGGCGGCGCTACCTCCGGTCAAGAGGCGGTCATTTCCGGGCAGGCCGCCTAGCCCGCCTGCCCCTCCCAGCCCACCGGCGCCGCCTATGCCCGCTCGTCCAGCTCCAGCCGTCGTGAGCTGGCAGTCTTTGAAGACGCCGTTCGGGCCATTGTTCCAGAGAAATACGGCGAAGCTGGCGCCACCGGCCGTGCCATGGGTGCCGTGGGTGCCTCGTTGGCCGCCTTCGCCGCCTCCGCCTCCGCCGCCTCCGGGGCTATTCCAGTTGTAGGTCGCGCCTCCCAGCCCGGGTATGCATCCAATGCTACCACCTCCACCTCCCCCTCCACCTCCGCTCCCATCGGTGCCATCGGTGCCGTCGGTGCCGTCTTGGGGCACAAAATACCCACCTACAAATTGGGCTACGCCATCCTGCCCGTCTTGTCCATCCTGGCCATCTTGTCCAGGTTGGCCGTCCTCGCCGGTGTGGGCCGGGTCAGTGAAAAGGGTTGGGCAATTGTTGAAGTAGTTGATGATGTCGGTGGCGTTGAGGCCGTTAGAGCAGTAGCAGAGGCCGGGTTTGCCTGCGCCGCCGAGGCCGGCTCCGGGTCCGTTGCCGGGCTGGCCAGGCTGGCCGTCGGGAGCCGAGATGACGCTGGCGTCACACAGCGAGCAGAACACGCAGTTGGTGCCGGTGCCTCGGGCTCCTCCGTTGCCGCCAGCGCCTCCGGCTCGGGCCCCGCCAGACCAGCTGCTACCTCCTGCACCGCCCAGGTTTGTATAAGGGGGGGTAGTCGGGTCGCAGCGCTTGCACCCCAGCCCGCCGGGCCCGCCAGGCGCGCCAGCTGCCCCATTCGTGCCGGGCGTCCCATCTACCCCGTCTCCGCCTTTGCCTGCATGGACCTTGCACCGGGCAAGGGTATAATCCCGACAGCTATGGAGGTAAATCCCATACGTGGAAATGCCAGGTCCCGGCGCGTCCGCCACCTCAATCTCAAGGTCCTGCAACCGAAACCCTTTCTTGCCTATCGCCTGGATAGCGGTGAGACGAGGAGGGTTGGGCTCTACATTAGCGGCGGTGCGCACGAGCTTCGTCGTGGCGGTGTTGGTTTTTTTCCATCCCTGCGCCGGAAGGTAACCCCCTTCCAGGATTACGCTGTCAAGGGGCAGCGTGATGGGCGCCGTCAGGGTGTAAGTGCCCGCAGCCAGCCTTACGTACCGAGCAGAGGGAGAGATAAGACTCAGACCATACGAGAGATTGGCTGGGTTGGCTCGGGTGCCCGCCGCTCCACTGCTGGCCCCCGTCGGGGTTACATAAATAATACCACATTCCTGGGCTACAAGCAGCCCACTCAGCAAGCCCACGATACCTAAGCTCCGACTCATCTCCACAAAGATAGGGGGCCGATGCCGGCTTACCAACCTGCTTTGTTTGCTATCAAAACATTTTTTGTACCTTTGCGGCATGCGCAAGTCCCTTGCTCCGTTCCTTGTTCTCCTTCTGGGAGGCAAGGTTTACAGCCAGTGCAGTGTAAATGCCAGCGGCACCCAGACGATTGATCTCAGTGCTTTGGGATGCTGCGCCGGATTGAGTTTTTACGATAATGGTGGATCAGCTGGCAACTACGGTAATAATCGTCGCGATACTGTCTACTTTGTGAATCCAGGAGGGCGATTGCAGGTAAGTTTCAGCAGCTTCAGTACAGAAGCGGGTCTCTGACGTGCTTTCCATTTACGATGGGCTGGGACCGAATGCACCGCTGGTAGGGCAGTACAGCGGTGCAGCGGTGCCGCCGCCGTTTGTGTCGAGTACGGATACGGTGACGATGATTTTCTATTCAGATGGGAGCACCGTGTATGCGGGTTGGGGGGCTACGGTAAGCTGCGTAAGTGGGCTCACGAGATATGCGTTGGGGCCGGGCAGCCCAATGTTCACCGTGCCGTGTGGGGACTTTTATAGTTTCACAGACGACGGGGGAACCGCCGGCTTCTATAGCGAAGGGATAGACGATACGGTTACTTTTTCTCCTTCGGATGCGAGTCAGCATCTGGTTGCGGCGTTTCCGTATCAGGTGGATTTAGGGGCAGGGGACACCTTGTGGGTGTATGCGGGTTCGGTGAGTGGAGGGGCTTTGCTGGCGGTGTTTACGCAGGGCTCGTCACGGGCAGATACGGTGGTAGCTCCGCAAGCGGGCCAGCCCCTGACTTTTCGGTTCCAGTCCAATACAGATGGAAGTCGGGGGCGGGGCTGGGGCGCACGGATCTATTGTGCAGCTACGGCGCCCCAGCCTGTGAGCTACATGGGTGCAGGTGTGCGGTATGTGGGGTGTGGAGCGCTGCCTTACAGGTTGTATGATAGCGGTTCGCCGGGCCTGCTTGCCGGGGGGCGAACCGCCTACGGAAACTACGCCAACAACGAAATGCGCGTCCTGACTTTTGCGTCGGCCGGCCTGGCTTCTCCTGTGCAGGTGCGATTCACCGCCTTCACCACCGAAAGTGGTGTGGATTGGTTGGAAGCGTACGATGGAGCCAACACCGCAGCTCCCCTCATAGGTCGGTGGTCTGGTGCGAACACACCCCCTGTGATAGAGAGCACCGGTCCTTACCTGACAGTGCGGTTTTCTTCTGACGGTACGACTAACTACAGTGGATGGGTCGCCCAGGTGAACTGCACCGGCCGGCCTATCCCTCCGATTTACCGCATGGTCCAGCCTACGCAAGCCGAATCCGTGTGTGAAGCGCTCTTTTACGACGACGGTGGACCAGAGGGGGACTACACCTCCCCCCAAACGCGTACCTTCACTTTCTGCCCCCCTTCTGCGGATAGCTACCTGGTGGTGCGCTTCCCGTATGATTTTCTGCTGGCCAGGGGAGATACGCTGTGGGTGTATGAGGGGCCTTCTTCTACTCCGCAGGCCGAGCTGCTGGGGATCTATACCCTACGCAATGAAGGTGAGCAGATAGCGACTACCCGTCCTGGGTGGTGTTTGACTTTTCATTTCAGGGCCGCCTCTACGCTTGGGCAGCGGCGGGGATGGGCCGGCCTTGTGCGCTGCACCGCAAGCCCCGATACTTCCATCACCTATATGGGCCATGGCTTGCGACGCATGTGTAACCTACGCTTCTACGATAGCGGCCGGCCTTATCGCATAGGCGACAACGGACGAGGCGGATACGGAAACTACGCCAATAACGAGCGAGATACCCTCCTCCTTCTAAGCCCTGGGGGCTGCGGAGGGGTGCAGGTGCAGTTTACGGACTTCACCACAGAAACCTGCTGCGATCTCCTTCGTCTTTATGACGGGGGCACTACGGCCAGCTCTCTATTGGGGTCGTATAGCGGCTCTTCCCTGCCTAATAGTGGGAATCCTATCGTCAGCGGAGGGGATAGCCTCCTCGTGGTGTGGTCTTCTGATGGAACGACCAATTACCGGGGCTGGGCGGCTCAGGTGAGCTGTTCAGGCAGGCCGCAGGCGCTCGTGAACGGAGCACCAGCCGGCTCTCTGTGCGGGCGCGACAGCGTGGCTTTGACCGCTTCTCCCAGCGGCGCAGGCTATACCTACCTGTGGAATACTGGAGCTACCACACCTTCCATCTGGGTGCGTTACCCAGGTGGCACCTACTACGTGGCTGTAACCTCACCTTCGGGATGTGTGGCCGTCTCGCCGTCGGTTCAGGTTTTCTTTTATGCGCCGCTTGATACAAGCGTGCAAGTCAGCGGAAGCGGGGTAGGCACGGCTACCCTCACAGCCCAGGGCTGTAGCAGCGGCCTCACCTGCACCTGGATAAACTGCTCCAGCAGGCAAGCGGTGGGTTCTGGAGCCACCTTTATGCCTTCTCAGGCTGGGGAGTACGCTGTGGTCCTGTACGATCCGAACACGGGCTGCCGGGATACTTCGGCGTGTTACCTGGTAGACGTAGCTGCCCGCCTGGCTGCTGAGGAGGCTGGAGTGCGTCTTTGGCCAAACCCTTCTACGGGACGGGCCTGGCTTGCGGCGAGTGTACCCTTGGTCCGTGTGGAGGTGTGGAATCTGGAGGGGCGCCGAGTGCTTTGGCGGGAAGGCCCCCTCTACCAAGCCGAACTGGCGGTGCCTGAGGTAGGCTTGTACCTGGTCCAGCTGTACACTTTAGATGGAGACTGTCGTACGCTGCGCTGGCAGGTAAGCCGATAGGCGGCGGGGTTGCGGCTATATCCCGCAAGGGAGGTAAATTTGTAGCAAACATGCGCTGGGGATGGATAATGCTGGGGCTGGTAATGGCGGGGTTTTGGCTGGGCTGCAGGCGGGGTAGCTGCGAGGGCGTAGCCTGCCTTAATGGAGGCACTTGTCGGGGTGGGCGCTGCCAGTGTCCTCCTGGTTTTGGGGGTAGCCGCTGCGAAACCAAATGGAGCGATGCCATAGTCGGGCGCTACACGGTAGACGATCGCTGCCGGGTGGTGGGTCTTATCCCGCAGTACGAGGCTGCTATTACCGCTTCTACGGTGTATCCGGATGTGGTGTATTTTGAGGGCTTTGGGGATATTGCTTGCGAAGGGCAGAAGATCCGAGTGGAAGCGCGCCTGACCAGCCCTACTACCCTCACCATAGAGCGGCAGAGCAGTTGCAACCGCCGCTATACGGTGGAGGGTTCGGCTACCTATCGACCCTACTCGCAAACCGTTCGCTGACCGTGGACTACTACTTCCGGGACTTTCAGACGGGGGTCGTGGACACCTGCTCGGCGCACGTGGGTCAAGTACTGAGCAGCAGGTAACAAAAAGCTCTTTTTGGAATGCTAGCTTTTAGCCAGAGAAGCCAAGGTATTTTAGCTTTCTGAGGTTAGGCCACAAGCTGTACCAGGTCCCATGCCAGTACGGCCAGCGCTTTTTTTATGTCAGAGGGACTATCGTTGCCGGTTTTATATCCTTGAGTTCCCCCAAGCTATAAATGTCAAAAGAGAAATGAAGTTTAGGTTTTCGTAAGTCATACGAAGAAGTCCAAAAGGCATTGCGAAAAAAATAGATCAGCCAGTGCTGATTAGGGTCTGTTGGATCGAAGCTGTATTTTATTTCAGAAATGAATTTATCAACTAAATTTAGTTTTAGGTGGAAAGTCCTTCCACTCAAGGGTGATTTCATAGAGAAATGAATGGAAGAATGTTGCCAAGGTTCTTTCAGCGTGGGGTAAGCCAGTCTATCCAGAATACGTAGCTTGTCTCTTCAAGCGATTGCCAGTTAGCTATGAAATCAGCTACGAAGGGACGCTCCTGAGGAGTGAAATGCATCCAAGCTATCGCCGTATGTAGACTTTGCTGGATTACTCTCTCTATCTCGTCCGGTTTTGTTTTACCGAAATATTCAAGGAGAGCCCTAAGTAGCCGCGTACTGAAAGATAAGCTCGCCGTGAATAAAGCATACTTCCGGAGAAACAAAAAATGGCAGGCCCCTTTTTCTGTGAGAGCTTCTTACTTGGGAGGGGGGCAATGGTAGAGGTATCCTCTACATAGCAGGCCAGTTGGGGCGTGGAGGTGCGCACGCGGCACGTCTTAAGAGCCTTTTCTATATCTGTAGGGCTAAAGCTGGGTAAGGGATAATCCCGCACCTGGGAGGGTGTCTAAATAGGTGGCTAAGCGAATACCCAACATAGTGTCGGCACTCACCAGATAAATCGGGATCTTTTCCAGCGGTTCACCCAAGAAAGTAACCCGCTTTTCTAAAGCTTGCCATACTTCTGCCGATAATTTTACGCTGGAATCTATATTCTTTACGATCATGGGCACGAAGAAGGGTTAGTCCCTGAACTCTCTTCTTGCACTCCCCTGGAAGCCTC
>BPGW01000006.1 GCA_026003235.1 Bacteroidia bacterium
CGGGCTTACCTGGGTCGCCAGAAGCTGGCCTGGGAAAATCCCACCTATCGGCTGGGTGTAGAGGCGCGCTACCTGCTGGATACCGGACAGCCGCTCGCCTCGCAAGCGTGGGAAGAAGCCCTCTGGGCCGTAGAATCGTCTCACCTTCAAGCTGCTGCGCAAGCCGCCTTTTCCCTGCGCTACGAACGGGCTTATGTGCCCTCAGAAGGCGCCTGAGAAAAGCTCATCACCTCAGCCAGCGCCCTTCCCGTAGGAGTGTCCAGCCGAGCTACCTCTTCGGGGGTGCCCTTCGGCCAGGAGATAGCCCCCTTGGGCTCCCCCCTCCGGACCCAGCTCTATGATCCAGTCCGCCCGCCGGATCACGTCCAGGTTGTGCTCAATGACGATGACGGTGTTACCTCGGTCCACGAGCTTGTGCAGAGCGGCCAGCAATTGGCCTATGTCGTGGAGGTGGAGGCCGGTCGTGGGTTCGTCAAGGATGTAGAGGGTTTTCTGGGTGTCGGGCTTGGCCAGCTGCTCAGCCAGTTTGATGCGCTGGGCTTCGCCGCCAGAAAGGGTCGGCGAAGCCTGCCCCAAAGGCAAGTACCCCCAACCCGATTTCCTCCATCACAGTCAAATAGCGGGCGATTTTAGGGTGGGCCGCGAAAAATTCCCGCGCTTCGCTGATGGTCATGCGCAGCACATCGCTAATGTTTTTGCCTTTGTAGCGCACTTCCAGGGTTTCGGGGTTGTATCGTTGGCCGTGGCAGGTGGGGCAGGTCACATAGACCGACGGCAAGAAGCCCATCTCAATGGTTTGTACGCCCGCTCCTTGGCAGGTTTCGCAGCGCCCGGCGTCCTTCACATTGAAGGAAAAGCGCCCAGGCTTGTACCCCCGCGCCCGCGATAAGGGCAGTTCTGCGTACCACCGACGAATCTCATCAAAAACGCCGGTGTATGTGGCGGGGTTGCTTCGGGGGGTGCGGCCAATCGGGTCCTGATCCACGAGGATGACTTTATCCAGTTTTTCGGCCCCTTCAAGTCCGGTGTAGGGGAGAGCTGCCCCGCGTCCTTGCTTGAGACGCGCCCGCAGGGCAGGATACAGCGTCTCCAGAACCAAGCTGCTTTTGCCTGAGCCGCTCACGCCCCGCCACCACGATGAGGGTGCCCAGCGGAAACCGCACCGTAAGGTCTTTTAGGTTATGGCCCCGAGCCCCGTGCAGGGTCAAGTAGCCCTGAATGTGGGGGCGAGGCGGTGGAATAGGAATGTGTTTGCGCCCCGTTAGGTAGTCCGCTGTCAGGCTGGGCTGCCGGATAAATTCCTCGTGAGGGCCTTGGGCTACGAGGTAGCCCCCTCTTTTACCCCCTACAGGCCCAATCTCAATAAGCCAATCCGCCGCTCGCATCGTCTCTTCGTCGTGCTCAATCACGATGACGGTGTTGCCCTGATCGCGTAGATGCTGGAGGGCTTGCAGGAGGTACCGGTTGTCGCGAGGGTGTAGCCCGATGCTGGGCTCGTCAAGGATGTAAACCACCTCGGTCAGGCCTATGCCCAGCTGCGCTGCCAGGCGAACCCGCTGGGCTTCCCCACCTGATAGGCTGGAAAGAGGCCGGAAGAGAGACAGGTACCCCAGCCCGACCTGCTCCAGGAATTTCACGCGCCGACGCACCTCCCGAAAAAGCCCTTCCCCAATTTGGCGGGCTAGGGGGCGAGAGCTCTTCGGGCACCTCTTCCAACCAGCGGCTTAGTTCGGAAAGTTCCATCAGCCCCAGGTCGCCGATGGAGCAACCCCCGATCCGGAAAGCCAGAGATTCGGGCTTGAGACGCCGTCCGTGACAGGCAGGGCAAGTCTGCGCAGCCAGGTAATTTTCCAGCCATCGGGGGCTTCGCTCCTCGTAGTAAGCGATCTGGAGGTACTCCCACAGCGAAGTCGGCTTGTGCCACCGAATAGGCACGACAGGTTCGTCTTCCTTTTCCAGGAAAAATTGGCCTTCCTCGGCTGCGCCCCACACAAGCGCTTTTTGCTTTTCGGGCGGTACTTTTCCCCAAGGCAGGTCGTAGGGGAGCTGGTGGCGGTGGAGGAGGTTTTGCCAGAACACCAGCACTTCGCTGTCCTCGCGGGCAGGGGCTAAGGCTTCTCGCGCGGGTAAAGTCGGGTCGGGAAAAAGCTCCTCCGTGCGCAAGACTTTGACGCTGCCCAGGCCCTTACAAGTGGGGCAGGCGCCATACGGGCTGTTGTGGGAAAAGGTGTTGGGCTGCGGCTCATCAAAGCTCTGGCCCGTCTCCGGGTCCACATAGTCCAGCGAGTAAGCCCAGAGGGTAGGAGCGCCTTTTTCGGCGACATACAAGCTGCGTTTGCCCAGCTTAAGCGCCAGGTGTACAGCCCGTTGAAGCCCTTCATGGCTGCGACCCGGGTCAAGCGTGTCTATCAGCACTTCAATGTCGTGTATCTTATTGCGGTCCAGCGTAGGAATGCCTGTAGAGAGGTCGTACCATTCGCCGTCTATGCGCATGTGGTCGTAGCCTTTTTTGAGGAGTTTTTGGAGGTCTTCCCTGTAGTGTCCTTTGCGGGCGCGCACGATAGGCGCCAGAATCCGTATCTGGTGGCCCCCAAACTTTTCTCTCAGTAGAGCTACCAGCTCTTCAGGGGTGTAGCGAGTCAATTTCTGGCCGCT
This sequence comes from Bacteroidia bacterium, assembly GCA_026003235.1. Classification (GTDB taxonomy): domain Bacteria; phylum Bacteroidota; class Bacteroidia; order SpSt-205; family SpSt-205; genus SpSt-205. The sequence continues at coordinate 2,656 of BPGW01000006.1, forward strand.
GGCGCTGTAGGGTTCGGCGATACGGCTATACAGCAGGCGTAGGTAGTCGTAAATCTGGGTGGTGGTGCCCAGGGTAGAGCGAGGGTTGTGGTTGAAGCGGTGCTGTTCCATGGCGATGACGGGGCTTAGGCCTTCCAGGCCATCCAGGTCAGGCCGTTCTAGCGACTGCAGAAACTGTCGGGCGTAGGTGGAAAAGGTCTCCGCATAGCGGCGTTGCCCTTCAGCGTAAAGGGTGTCGTAGACCAAAGAGCTTTTGCCAGAGCCGCTTACCCCGGTCACTACGATAAGGCGGTAACGGGGAAATTCCACCGTCAGGTCTTTGAGGTTGTGCGTGCGCACGCCCCGCAGCAGGATACCCATCAGAGCGAAGTTAACGCAATAGGTGGCGTATCTTCGCTTTATGTGGCATCGGCTTGAAGAGGCTGTCCAGCGACTCCAAGCGGTGGAAAGAGAACTCGGGCAGAGCGTGGAGGATCCGGTGCGCCTTCGGGAGCTGGGACGGGAACACAAATACCTATCGCCCATCGTGACGCTGTATCGCCGCTGGCAACGCCTGGACGAGGCGTGGAGGCAAGCCAAAGCCGAACTGGAAGCGGCCAGAGACCCTGAATGGCGGGACCTGGTCGTGGAGGAGCTGGAGCGGCTGGCCCAGGAGAAAAAATCCGTAGAAGAGGCCCTCAAACTTGCGCTTTTGCCCCCAGACCCGGACGATGATAAGTCGGTGATCTTGGAGATTCGGGCCGGCACGGGAGGCGATGAAGCGGCCCTCTTTGCTGGCGATCTGGCCCGTATGTACCAGCGCTACTGCGAAAAACGCGGCTGGTCCTGGCAACTCAGCGACTACACCGAAGGCAACGCAGGCGGCTACAAAGAACTGATCGTGGAAGTGCGGGGCGAAGGGGTCTATAGCTGGCTCAAATACGAGGGCGGGGTACACCGGGTGCAGCGCGTGCCTCAAACCGAAAGCCAAGGCCGAATCCACACTTCCGCCGCCAGCGTGGCCGTACTGCCCGAACCCGAAGAGATTGAGATTGAGCTCAAAGAAAGCGACATCCGCAAAGACACCTACTGCTCTTCAGGGCATGGAGGCCAGTCGGTCAATACCACCTATTCCGCCGTGCGCCTGGTGCACATCCCTACAGGCATTACCGTCGCTATCCAGAACGAGCGGTCCCAAATCAAAAACTACGAGACGGCCCTGCGGATCCTACGGGCGCGTTTATACGAGCTGGAGCTGCAAAAAAGAAGAGCGGCAGAGGAATCCCTCCGCCGCTCGTACATTTCCACCGGAGACCGAAGCGCCAAGATTCGCACCTATAACTTCCCTCAAAACCGCGTCACCGACCACCGGATTGGGCTGACCTTATACAACCTGGACCGCGTGATGGAAGGGGAGCTCCAAGAACTTCTGGAGGCCCTAAGGCTTGCCGATCAGACGCAGCGCTTGGCTCAGATGGAGGCCGCTTCTTAGGCTGCAGGTTGGGGTTCGGAGGCTTGCGGTTGCCCCGATAAGTCGGCTACGCTCCCCAGCACTCGCATGAAGGTGCTCAGGTCCACGAAGAAAGCTTCCAGGCTGTGTACGTCCGCCAGCGATTGCCAGACATTAGGCTCAAAGAGATGCTTGCCTACGGTCATGCCTACATAGATCTCGCTACCATGGCTGGCGTAGTACAGCAAGCGATCGGGGTGTTGCGCCCTCAGGTCCAAAAAGGCTTGAATCAGCGACGGGGTCAGGTAGCGCCTCACGGCTGCTCCCGAGTTGGCGTACACCACGAAGTGCTCGGTAAACTCGCTATGGTCCGGGGTAAAGGCTTGTACACGACCAGGCTGCTGTAGGTCGGCATCTGAAAGCCCCTTCGGAAGGATGTACAGGTCCCCTACGCGCCCTTCACCTGTCTTGATATGCGCAAAGAGCCCCTCAAAAATTGGCTCAGGACGCCGCTGGTTGTTTTCCTTGACGAGACTGAAGGCATGCACCTCAGAGAATTCAACTATCGTACCATTTTCCAGCTGCATAAAACAGTAGTCGTCCCCTTCGTACTTATGCACAGGTTTCCCAAAAAGGCGGCTCTTGACGAAGGTGCTCACAGGAATAGCCCGATGGGGAATGTAGTGAAGGCGACCGTCTATATAGCGGATGATGCCTTCAATTACCCGACCTTTAAAAAGATTGTAAAAGCGACGGCTGCTCAGGACTTCCCGCCATAGCATGTACGCTAGAAAAAAGAAAACAAGCCCATTGAGAATAATCAGCGGAATGAGGTATTCTTTGCCCATGAAGGAGGCGCTGGCCCACACGGCCAGGACGGTGATGGGAATGGCCGCTACCCAGACGAGTACGCCCTTGAGGATAGTGCTTTTCCGGGCGTTTTCTGCTGCGGCGAGCTCCTTAGACAGCTCCTCCGCAAAAAACCGGCGAAATTCTTCCAGCGTTTTCATATCGTAGTAGAGGTTAGGTTGCAAGAATCGTGCCAAATGGCTCTACTTAAGAAGACCCTACGCTTGCGCATCATAGATGCTACTTAGGCAAAGGTAAGGCTTTTCTCTCAGATGCAAGAGCCTGTACCTTTGCAGGGTGCGGTACGGCTGGATCTTGTTGGTGGGGGTAAGGCTGGGAGCGCAGGGATTGGAGCCGCTGCGGGACTCTTTGCTGCTGGAGAACGAACGCATTGAGGCGCTTGACCTGGCGGAGCGGCCCTGGCCAGTCGTACCGCTTTTGTCTGCACCCGCTTGGCCTGTCACCGCTCCTCGGTGGGAGGGCTTGCCTACGCCCCCTTTCTGGCAGCCTACCCCTCTCTCGCCGACCCGACCTACTTGGACCCGGCTGGCTCCCCTCCATGTGCGGTACGATGTGGGGCGCTTCTGGACTCAGCGGCTTGCGGTGGGATGGAATCGTACCCGCGACCTTGCGCGCGATGAGGGCTTAGCCTTTTCTCATGCTTCTACGCCCGTAGGGCATGTCCCGCAAGCTCGTTGGGGCCATACCTTCCTGCACGGCTGGTGGGGGCGCTATACGCCCCACGCCTCGGTTGAGGTAAGCTATCGGGGCGGGTACGAAAAGTTTCGTTTTTATGCCCCTTACGCGGAGCGGTGGTCAGGTTTTTCTGAAAGCACCCCTGTGCCAGACACCCTTCGGGGGCACTACTGGCGGCAGGAGCTTACCGTGGCCGGCCAGCATCAGCGGTGGGGCCGCTTCCAGCTCGCCTCCCGACGCCTTGACCTGACTCAGGGTGCCCCGGAATGGCAGGCCTCCCTGGAAGCTTCCTCTCGTCGCTACACCTTACCGGCTTCTCTCTCCACCGAGGTGACATTCACCGCTTTTGTTGAAGGACAGCGGTATGCCCTCACCTTAGCGCCTTGCCTCTTTGGGCAAAAAGGTCCTTGGCAAGGCTACCTGGGCTTTCGGGTAGGGATAGGGCAGGACACCCGAGCTCGTTTTCTGCTGGCCCCCCTCCTGAGGGTGCTGTATTCGGGCCTTTCTCCAGCCTTCCAGCCCTATGTGGAAAGTACGGGTGACCTACGGCCAGTCACTTACTACGGCGCTTCAGAACTCAATCCCTATTTGCGGCGCACTTCTCAGCCCCTGCCTCTCACCCGAGAGGGGCTTCGGGCTGAGCTCGGGGTCCGAGGCCAAGGCGCCGGTTGGGAGTATCGCCTCGCCGGCGAATACCGCCTTGCCCAGGGTATGCTCCAATATGTGCCACAGGGACCGGCTTTTATCCTCGGGGGCCTGGATCGCTTCCAGAGTGTCGGCCTGGTGGGCGAAGGGCGTTACCTTCCCCTGGCCCAGGGCCCTTACGTGGAAGCTCAAGGCGCCTACCGATCGTGGACATTGCCCGCTCAAACCCTTTATTACAGCATGTCTCCCTGGGAAGTCACGCTCAAGGGCGGATACCGCTGGGAAGAGCGCGCCTACATCGCTGCATCCGTATGGGTCATCGGCCCTCGGCACCTGACCGATACGCTCTTAGCCCCTACCTTTGTGGACATCTCGTGGGAAACTCACCTGCGCCTTTGGCCTTTTTTAAGTTTCTTTGTGCAGATGAACAACCTCCTGAACAAACCTTTTTACCGGTGGTATGGGTACCGAGAGCGTCCGCTGGACTTTCGGTTCGGCTTCTGGCTCAAAGTAGGATAGCTTATGCAAACGGCAGCTCATCTTGACTTTCAGCTCTATGTAGCGCTGTTGGCTTCAGAGCTCCCGCGTTTTACGGTTCCAGGCCTGGGTAGCTTTGTGTGGCATGTGGAGAAAGCCCATGTGGATCCTCGCACGGGCGTGGTTTCCCCTCCGAAACCCACCCTCAAACATGAGCCTGGCCATCGGTACCAAGCCGAAACCGTGGCTTTTTTGCGAGACCACTTTGGCTTGTCTGAGGCCGAAGCTGAAGCGCTTCTGCGGGAAATCGGACGGCTCGCCGCCGCTTACCTGCGTACCGCTTCGGAGATGGACTTGTGGCGCCTCGGTAAGATCAAGCGCGTGGGCGGGGTCTACAAAGTTGAACTCCAAGAAGAAGCCATTCCCCCGATGGCTGTAGGTCTGGAAGAGGTGAACCTGCGTGCAGGCGCCTCTTCTGTGGTAAGCCTGCCTAAGGCGGCTCCTCCGTCCTCCTCTTCTAAGAGCCCTGAGACCTCGCGGGCGCGCGTGCGAGAAACGGTTTCCTCGGCCTCTCCTTCGGAGGAGCCGTCCAAGGTGCCTCCGCAACCGCGCTCTTCTCGGCGATGGGTGCCGCTTGGGGTCAGTGTTGTGGTTGTGGCAGCGATATTAGCGGGGGTCACTTTCTGGCTGGTGCGCAAGCGTACGCCTCCTCAGCCAGTAGAAATTCGCCTGGGGGGGAAAGGTACGGCCTCCACGGCTCCCCAGCAGCGCTCTTCCTCGGCTTTGCCTGGGGAGAGTTCATCGCCGACTCAGGCAGAGAAAACAGCTTCTACCCCTCCTTCGGCCTCTCCTCCTTCTACGGCCTCCCCCAAGAGAACCTCTCCTCCTGCGGGTGAGCCAAAGCAGGTCCCTCCTCCTTCTGCAAAAGCGCCGGACCTGGCTCCTCCTCAGAAGCCGGCGCCAGCAGGGCCTACTTACTATATCATCGTAGGATCGTACCCCTCTCGGGCTGAAGCCGAGCAGAAAGCCGCCGCATTCCCAGGCTACACAATTGAGTATCTGCCCGGCAAAAATCCGGGCTGGGTACGCTTGAGCGTGTACAGTTCCAAAGATAAAGCCGCCGTACAGCAGCGTTACCGGGAAGTCAAAGCTAAAGTGCCCGATGCGTGGATTTTTACAGTTCCCTAAGCGGAGGTTCGCCAAGGTCCTTTAGGCAAGCCTCTATTTCTTCCAGGAGCTCGCGCAAAAGAGTAGGGTAGTCTGGAAGAGGGGGAACCTGTTTTTTCCCTTCTACAAAGGCGCGTAGGTCTTCTCCTCGCAGGCGATGGACATAAACGCCTTCTCGCACTTTATACAGCAGGGGTAGATTTTCTGCGGCGATGCGGTACGTTTTGTGGGGAGGCAAGGCCAGAAACAAGCGCACCCATCGGCGCGCCTGGTACTCAGGCACATGAAGCAGGGCAGCTATCTCGGAGAGGGTGTAGTAGCGCTTAGTGGAGGGCATGGGTCTGCCGGGAAAAAGCGGCTTTCCATTTTTCTCGTTCAGCCCAAGTAAGGTCGCCCCAGAGGTAGGGAAGCGGGTCAACCGCTTCTCCTTGTACCCACACTTCGTAATGCAGAAAGGGGGCACGGGCAAGGGTGATGCGTTGCACGGTGCCGAGGGGCGTGCCAGCGGCCAGGCCTTGTCCAACTTGCACTTGCGCCGCCACAGGATAATACACCGTAATCAGGTCAGGCCTGTGTTGCACATAGACCCGAGTACCTTCTTGGCCCGCACCTACGGGTTCTACTTTGATTACGACGCCCTCTGCGGTGGTTCGGATAAGGGCCCCTTCACCCACGAGGAAGTCTATCCCCCGATGCGGATAAGGCGTTCCCAAAATAGGGTGGTGGGCTTGACCAAAACCGACTGCAAGCTCTTTGCACCCACAAGGCAAGCGGCGGGGTAGCCAGCGGGAGCGGATAACGGGGCTCTGGAGTATCGCTTCGGCCTGAGCGAGCTGATACAGGTAGGCTTCTGTCTTGCGTAGGTAGGCTTCCAGCGTTTCTTCGGTGGGCCAGCCTACCGAAAACGCAGGCGCCGCCGCAGGGGCTCTGAGGGAAGTCTCGGGTTCAGGCACCAAACTGGTGTAGAGTGCTTTCTCAAGGGCTTCGGCCTCTTGGGTCAAACGAAGGACCGTGTCCCGGTACGAGGCGAGCCGCTCAAGGCTCAGCTTCTTTTCTTGGATAGCCTCCCGATGCGCTTTGAGCTGCGGCGTAGGCCACCATTGGGAAAACAGGTAAGCCCACCCCGCCGTGAATCCCGCAATCATCAAGATAGCCAACACCCATCGGCCTATTCGCCCCCAGTGGAGGAAGGGCACCCGGCGAAACTGAAGGAGATGAGGCAAGAACTTATACCGCCGGGATGCCACGAACGTTGTACCTTTGCTCCTGCGGAAGGCACGACGCGCTCCTTCCTAACCCCCCCAGGTCCGAAAGGAAGCAAGGGTCGGAAGCGAGGCGGGCGATGCCTCTCCGCATTTTTTGTTTAGGCCAGGCGATAAGCGGTGTTCTTGAGCTCGCGCAGCTTCTCAATACGCTTGGGAATAGGAGGGTGCGTGCTGAAAAGATTCAAAAGGAAGTCCCCTGCTCCGGAAAAAGGATTGGCAATGAACAGGTGAGCTGTCGCTGTGTTGGCATGCTCCATGGGGATAGCCTGGGTCAGCTGGTGTAGTTTGGCCAGAGCGCTGATGAGACCATCCGGGCTTCCCACCATGAGGGCCGCGGTGCGGTCAGCTTCGTATTCTCGGGCCCGGGAAATGGCGAGCTGAATAAGCGTAGCCGCCAGGGCTGCGATCATTCCTACCACAATAGCCAGTATCAGGCCTACGCCGTTGTCCTCCCGGTCTCGGCTGCTGCGGAAAAACATAGACCACCGCAGCATATCCACCAGCCAAGTGATCGCCCCCACCACGGTGGCTGCTATCGTCATCGTGAGCATGTCGCGGTTTTTGATGTGGGCCAGCTCGTGGGCTAAGACTCCCTCTACCTCTTGCGGGGTCATGCTTTGCAGGAGCCCTGCTGTAAAGGCTACGATCCCCTGCGAAGGCGAAGGACCCGTCGCAAAGGCATTGGGTTGCATCTCGGGAATGAGGTAGAGTTTAGGCATAGGAAGGCCTGCCCGCTGAGTCAGGCGCCTCGTCATGTCATAGAGCCACCGGTACTCCCGCTCTGGCAGCGGCTGTGCCCGATACTGCCATAAAATCAGCTTATGCCCGAAAAAGTACGCCACCAGGTTCATGATAGCCGCCATCACGAGCGCTATCGTCATGCCTACAGGTCCACCTGCCAGGCGACCCACCACGACCAGTAGGATCGTCAGCGTCGCCAGCAGCAGAAAGGTCTTCACGCTATTCCAGCTCATACTACTACAAAGATAGCAAACTTTAGACCCCTGTCAGGCTGTCAGACCCGGAGAAGCCCGCAACCGGGCAACGCAGTTTTTTCGTATATTGTGCTAAGATGAAACGAAGCGGCCTGCTTTTCTCTCTCTGGCTGGGCCTGGTATGGGGGCAGAGCTGCCCCACTACGTTTCCTTCGCCGCCAAGCTGTGATGGCTGCACCCCACTTACAGTGGGGGGGAGTGGCGTGGCCGTGGTGCCCGCAGGCCAAACCCGATGTGTGCCCGCAGGCCAAACCGTCACAGTCTCAGAAGTAGACCTCAAAAAAGAAGCCAGCCTTATCGTATGCGGCACGTTGGTCATCCGCGGGGATTTCAGTCCAAACACCAACGGAGCCAACTTCTGGGTAGCACCCGGGGGCGTAGTCACCGTCCAAGGCAATACTAACCTCAACGCCTGGGTCAACATCTACAACTTTGGTACCTTTTCCGCTTCTAACCTCAATCTCAATGGCGGGAATGCGGCCTTTTGGAATGTGGGCACGGGCGCGCAAGTGAATGTTTCCGGCACCATCCATGTCAATGCCGCTACCCAGTTCGTCAATCATCAAGGGATAGTTTCTGCTAACCAGCTCACGCTGAATGGCAACGCCACCGCTTGCCTCTCAGAGGGCGCTTGTATCTCAGTGAACTCTTTTACTTCCAACGGCAATGGGGCTATCCAGGTCACGGGTTCGGCTCCGGTGGCGCTCAGTTTCACAGGCACCGCTACCCTCAATAGTCAGGTAACCAGCTCCAGCCTGCTGTATGTATGTCAGGCGCCGGGGGCTACGGCCAATAACCCCGCCAACTGGGGCGCTGCCCAGGTCACCCAAAACTGCACCAGCGGCTGCGGCGTCTTGCCTGCCAAAATTCTCACCTTGAAGGCCAGAAGAGAAGGCCATCAGGTCGTGCTTACATGGCGCTGCAGCCTCCCTTGCCTACGATTCCAGGTGAAGGTGCTTCTGGAGGAAGGGGGAGTTGTCTTATGGGAGGGCGCAGGGACTGCTTTGGCGATGGCAGAAGAGGAGCTGCCTAAGCAGCGCGGGTGGACCTTTGAGGTGGTTGCGCTGGGGGCTGCCGGTCAAGAGCTGGCCAGAGCTACGGCCAGCCTGCCTGCTGGTAAGGACCTTACGCTCAAGCTTTTCCCTTCGCTTTTTGCAGAAAGCCTCACTTCCACTTGGGATGGGGAAGAGCCTCTGCGGCTGCACTGGTTTTCTGCGGCGGGGCAGGAAGTAGGCCAGGTGGAGATTGGGCCTGGCGTGACCACCTTCCAGACCCTGGGCAACGGCGTGGCGCTGGCTTCTCTGCCTAAGGGCGCTTACCTGGTGCGAGCTACCCTGCCTTCAGGGCATCCGCTTGGGACCTTCACGCTCCTCAAAACCGAGTAAACTTTAGGGGGCAGGCTTGTAGCGGCCCCACCAGGTTACTTCCACCGTCTCAGCGATTTTTTGGGTCAGCAAACGGGGAATAGCTATCCTGTGGTCAGCGGGCTTTACATAAGCTTTGCCGGAAAGGAGAACGATGCCGTTTGGCTGGATCTCAAACACCCCACTCAAGACCCTTTCCTGGGCCACGCCATGTATTTGCAAGAGGCCCTTGGCGCTAACAGCGTAAGTGCCGGGCGTGGGATAAGGAACAGGCGCTACAAGCTTGCCCCGAAAGTAAGCGTAGGGGTACTTTTCGCTCTCCAGGTAGTTTTCGTTGAAGTGCTCCTCCATTAGCTTATTAGGGAAAGAGAAGCCGCGGATTTTGATGCGCACGAAGACCGAGTCAGTGGCGAGGTCCAGGAAGCTATAGACGCCCCGGGTGTTTTCGGCGGTGATTTTTTCCAGCGGCGCATCGGAGTAAAAGCGCAGGTAGAGCGTGTCTGCCACGAGCCGCTGCGCAAAAGCTCCGCCGATGAGCAGGCTAATAGCCCAGACTGGGGTCCCCATACAGCGAAAAGATGCGTGAGATGTTGAAGCCCAGGCTTAGCCGGTAGCCTTGCGTGAGGAGGGTTTGAGGCTCGGCGATGCCGGCAGCGTTGGAGAGGCCTATCTGGAAGACATGCCCCCCTGTCTCTACCTCCAAGACGACGGCATAAGGGATACGGTAGTCAGGCAGGCCTCGGCCTTCTTGGGGTTCGTTTTCCCAGAGGGGGAGAGCGGTTTCGGCGGCGAGGGTGAGCCGCTTGGTCAGCTTGAAGCGGGCTATCACCGGCACAAAGGCGTAATCGTTGGGCGCTTGCCAGCTCAGGGCGTAATTCTGATGGAGCCAAGCTATCCCTGCCAGCGCCGAAAAGCGCGAGCTGACCTTTCGGGCAGCCAGGAGCTGATGCAGATACTGAAACCGATGTACAGCTTGAGGATACCGGGCCCCATCCTGGAGGTCGCTGTAAAAGACCGCCCCGTAGTAAGTCAGCGAGAAAGGGGTGCCTCGGGGGACTTTTTGCCGCAGTAGGCGCACTTTCACGAAAGCGTCGTAGAGGCGGCCTACGCCGCTCCGCTCAAGGCCTACCGTGAGGTAGTCGGTAACCCCATAGTCCAGGGACAGCCGAACCTGCGCGCCTGCATCCAGCCCCCAAAAGGTGGCATAGCCCCGCGTAAGGTCTCCGAATCGGTGCGCCACCCGAAACTCCAGATGTCCTCGGGCGGCCGTCTCGGTGGTGTGGAAATTGTAAAGGCGGGTACCCTTAAAGGTGGCCAGAACCGGTTCGGGCTTTTCCTCGGGAGGTTGAGCGCACAGGATCGCTGTCAGGCTTATCACTGCGGGTAGCCAGCGTCTATCCATTTTTTCAGTTTGGCTAAGGTGCAATCATCCAGCTTGTAAGAAGGGGGCATCTGACCGCTTACCATGCTGTTGTACCACTTTCCGCTGCGGGCGGAGCTAACCACTTGATCGTACGTCTCCAGGGCCAGGCCTTTGGAGGGACTATTTCCGCCGTGGCAGCTCGTGCAGTGCTGCCGCATCACATCCGCTACGTACCCGCTGTACGTAATAACCAGCGTGTCCACGCCTGGGCAAGTGGGAGCTGGGGGGGCGGGTTTGTCCTTTTTGCATTGCAGCCCCCATCCCATCACCCCTACCGCCGCCAGGAGAGCTAACGCCTTGGACCGTTGCATGCTGTAAATGTAACACATAAAGGGCTTGAGTACGCCTATAGGCGAGGACAACGATGCCATAGAAGCCTCTTACCTAATGATAGATAATCAGGGCCAGTTTTTTAGCGACGTAGGGCGTGAGTGCCAGCTCAGTGAGCCAATCTTGAGGGTGGGAGTTCAGAAAACTTTGCAGCAGGTGGAGTTTGAACCGGAGAAATTTGCGCGGCGGGGTGGGTTTTATGCGTGGGGTCAAGAGCTACTGCCAGCCGCCGCCGAGGGCTCGGTACAGGGCGATCTGCGCTCGTAGGGCCTCAAGTTTGGTTTCAATGAGTTCCATTTGGGCTTCAAGGGCTTCGGTCTGGGTCAGGAGCACTTCCAGGTAGTCGGCTTCGGCGGAGCGGTAGAGGCGGTTGGCGATGGGGATGGACTCCAGGAGGATGGCCACCTCCTGGGCCTTGGTGGCGTAGCTGCGGGTGGCGTTTAGGAGGCGAGCCCACTGGGTTTGCACTTCGGTGTAGGCGGTGAGGAGAGTGCGTTCGTAAGCCTGGAGAGCCTGGCGCTGGCGGGCGGTGGCGGTGCCGTAAGCTGCCTTGAGAGCGTTCCAGTTGATGAGAGGCTGAAGGGCTTCCCATCCGAGGCTGTAGAGCATGGATTCTGGCGAAAGGAGCAGACCGGGGTGGAAGGCCTGGACGCCTAAAGCGCCGCGCAGGCCCACCACCGGGTAAAAAGCTGCCCGCGCCGAGAGCACTTCCAGGTGGGCGGCTTGGAGGGTTTTTTCTGCGGCGCGCACATCGGGGCGTTGGGTAAGAAGCTGGGACGGCGTGCCTATCGTCATCGTTGTATCTACGGGCAGAGTCAGGAAAGCCTCCGAGGAGAGGGGCAACCTTGCCGGGATGCGCCCCAGCAAGAAGGTAAGGCGGTTTTCTACGGCGGCTTGTCGCTGCACTAGGAGGTAGCGGCGGTTCTGGGTGTTGAGCAGGCGGGCCTGGAAGCGGTTCACGGCGAGCTGAGTAGCCCGGCCAGCCTGTTTATTCAGCTGAGTCAGCTGGAGCGCCTGGGTCTGGATTTGTATATAAGTGTCTATGACGGTGACGAGGGCACGCAAAGCCAGCAGTTCGTAGTAGGACTCGGCGACTTCGGCCACGAGCTGGGTGGTGGCGAAGCGGCGGGTTTCTTCGGCGGCCAGCACGCGCAGAAGGGCCGCTTGGCGGGCATTGCGAAGTCTCCGCCAAATGTCCAGTTCCCAAGAGGCGTACAGACCTCCTTCGTAGAGGGAGAGGGGTTCGGGGAAAGGCCGCCCGGGTTCGGGGGCAAGTTGCCGCTCCACGGCGCCGGCAGGGGTAAAAGCGCCAGATTTGGCCACTTCGCTTTGAAGGCCCAATCGTACGAAAGGCAGGTATTCTCCTCGGCGGGCTTGCGCTTCCCGGCGAGCGATTTCCACTTCGGCCTCCAGGATGCGCAGCTCCTGGTTGTACGCCAGAGCGGTATCTATGAGGGCTTGAAGGTAAGGGTCTTTGAAGTACTGCCTCCAAGGGAGAGTTCCTATGGAAGTGGAGTCAGGGGGATGGTAGGCATACGTAGGGGGCAGGTGCAGTTGAGGCATAGGTCTGGCGGGGCGGAATCCTGCGCATCCCCCCAGGACGCTGATCCCAAGGGTAACCCCGACGGCTTTCCATCCGAAGCTCATGGCTGAAAGGAACGAGCGGTTTTACGGCGTCTGCGCAGCCTGAGCAGGGTGCGCCAGTGCCGGACTTTCTTCCACACCGAAGCGCGAGCGTAGGCCTCCTCTACCAGCTCCTCGGTGAGGGAGCGTTCCTCTTGGTCTTTCAGGAGGGTTCGGTTGCCCTGGAGGCAGGCAAAGACATAGTACAGGCCAGGAATGAAGAATATGCCTATCACGGTGCCGATGAGCATCCCTCCGAAGGCTGAGGTACCTACGGTGCGGCTGGCCAAAGCCCCGGCGCCGTGGGAGAGCATGAGAGGCACCACGCCCATGACAAAAGCAAACGAGGTCATCAGAATAGGTCGCAAGCGCATGCGGGCCCCTTCTGCAGCGGCTTCTGCGATAGGAAGGCCCTGTCGCTGTCGCTGTAAGGCGTACTCTACAATCAATACGGCGTTTTTGCCCAGCAAACCTACCACCATAATCAGGGCGATTTGGGCAAAAATGTCATTAGCTAAGCCGAAAAGCTTGAGAAAGAAAAAAGCCCCAAAAATGCCAGGTGGTAACGAAAAGAGAACCGCCAACGGCAAAATAAAGCTCTCGTACTGAGCTGCCAGGACCAGATATACAAAAAACAGCACCACCAGAAAGATGTAGAGGGCTTCGTTGCCGCGGCGGGCCTCATCGTAAGAGAGTCCTTCCCAGGCGATGTCGTACCCGCGAGGAAGCACCTTTTGCGCCACTTCCTGGATAGCTTCGATGGCGTCGCCCGTGGTGTAACCCGCCGCAGGAAGACCTCGTATCGCAGCTGAGTTGTACAGATTGTAGCGAGTCAGCTCGTTGGGACCTTGCTTTTTCTCCATGTGCATGAAAACCGAATATGGGACATATTCACCTCGCTCATTCTTGACATAGAGATTGAGAATGTCTGAGGGATAACGCCGAAATTGAGGATCTGCCTGCACATAGACCTTGAAGAACCGGCCAAACCGAATAAAGCCCTGTTCGTAGGTGCTGCCGATCAGGATATTGAGGTTTTCCATGGCTTGGCCTATGGAGACGCCTTTTTGCATGGCGATGGCGTTGTCAATGTAGAGCTGGTATTGAGGGTAGTTTACGGCGTAGAAGGTGAAAAGGCCGGTGATCTCAGGGCGCTTTTCCAGGGAGTCCATGAATTCTCGGACGACTTGGTAGAAGGCCTGGTAGTCTAAGGAGCCGGTTTTGTCCAGGAGACGGAGGGAAAAGCCTCCTGAGGTGCCAAATCCTGGTACAGCCGGCGGATCGAAGAATTCCACTACGGCTGGGAGGCTTTTTGCTTTTTCTTCCAGCTCTTCCCGAATCTCTGCGACACTCCGCTTGCGCTTAGACCAATCTTTGAGCTGGATCAGGACGGTACCGGCGTTGGATCCGCGCCCTTCTGTCATGATCTCATAGCCCGCTAACGCTGTAGCGGTTTCCACTTCAGGGATCTCTTTGCAAATCTCCTGCAGCCGGCGAGACACAGAAAAGGTATACTCCAAAGTAGAGCCTGGAGCTGTCTGCAAAATCGCGTAAATCATGCCTTGGTCTTCGTTGGGCACGAAGCCAGTGGGCATAAACTCAAGGAGCACCACCACCCCCGCTAAGAAAACAGCCACTCCTCCCAGCGCAAACCAAGGCCGGGTAACGGTGACCTTGACAAGGCGAGCATACCGCTCGCTAAGCCGTTCAAACCAGGCGTTGAAAGCTTGGAAGAAGCGTTGCCAAGGGGAACGGTGGGCAGCGCCGGAGCTATGCAAAGGCCGTAAAATCATGGCGCTGAGTACCGGCGTGAGGGTCAGCGCCACCAGCCCCGAGAGCAAGATGGAAGTAGAAAGAACCACGGAAAAGTTCCGATAAAAAACCCCTACCGGCCCGCTGAGAAAGGCAATTGGCACAAAGACCGAGATCATCACCAGCGTAATGGCGATGATAGCGCCGCCGATTTCTCGCATCACTTCTTGGACCGCTTGGTAGGGGGCAAGGTGGGCTAATTCCATCTTGGCGTGGGTGGCTTCCACCACAACGATGGCGTCATCTACTACGATCCCAATGGCCAGCACAAGCGCAAAGAGAACAATCATATTGATAGAAAGCCCAAAAACCAGCGCAAAAAAGAAAGAACCTATTAGAGAGACCGGAACGGCCAGCGTCGGTACCAGCGTGGAACGCCAATCTCCTAAAAAGAGAAGCACCACCAGCGTAACCAGAATAAACGCATCCCGCAGCGTAGCCACCACCTCTTCAATAGAAGCATCCAAAAAGCGTGAGACATCGTAGCTAAGGCTATAATGAACCCCTTTGGGAAAGTCTTTTTCAAACTCTTGGAGTTTGGCTTTGATCTGGGAGATAACGCGCTGGGCGTTGGAACCGGTGACTTGTTTGAGCATGATGGAAGTGGCGGGATAGCCATTGAGGTTGGAGTAGATGTCGTAAAACTCGGAGCCTAATTCCACGCGGGCTATGTCTTTTAGCCGTAAGATTTGGCCATTTTCGTTGGCGCGGACGATGATGTCTTCGTACTGTTCGGGCTTATTGTAGCGGTCTTGATAGAAAAGGGTGTATTCAAGGGATTGGGCGACTTTGCCGGAGCTTTGACCTAAGCGACCTGGGCGTGCCAGGAGGCTTTGCTGGAGCATGGCTTCCATGACCTCTTCAGAAGAGACGTTGTAAGCCCGCATACGATCGGGATCCAGCCACACGCGCATGGCATAAATCCGACTTCCTAAAATTTGAGCCCGCGCTATGCCTGGAATGCGCTGCAGCTCCGGCAGCATTTTTGTGAGGCTGTAATTGTACAAGAACTTCTCGTCGAGGGTGCTATCGGTGCTATAGAGGTTGACAAACATCAGCATGCTGGGGTCTATAGGGGTAATGATGACGCCTTCGCGTTGGACCAGGGTTGGGAGCAAAGGCATCACTTGGTCCACGCGGATTTTGACCCGTACTACCGCTTCGTCGGGGTCAGTGCCCGGCTCAAAAACGACCTGGATGGTGCCCTCGCCAGCGCTGGTGGCATCCGAGATGATGTAGCGCATGCCCGGCACCCCATTGATGGCTTGTTCAAGGGGAATAATGGTGGATTTGACCAGCACATCCGCACTGGCGCCAGGGTAGGCAATAAACACATTGACGGTGGTGGGAGCCACAGGCGGAAACTGCGAAATAGGAAGCCGACTCAAGGAAAGCAGCCCCACAAAGACTATCAGCACCGAAAGGACAATCGCCAAAACCGGACGCCTTAAAACGCCGCTCAGCATAAGAGCTACTTATTCTGCATGGAGGTGCAGGTTCTCCAGAACTTTTTCAGGGGGCACGAACTGGGCTTCAATGGATTCTCCTTCTCGTACCCGGTTGAGGCCTTCCAGAAGGATGCGGTCCTTTTCGGAAAGCCCCTTGGAGACGATATAGAGGTGAGGCAGTTCGGCCTCTACTTCAATAGGGTGGGTGGTAAGTCGGCCATCTTCTCCCACAAGGTAGACGTACTTTTTATCCAGCACTTCAAAGGTGGCCCGCTGGGGTATCAGCAGAGCCTTCGGATAAGGGCGAGGAATGAGAATATTTCCGGTTTCTCCATGGCGTAGAAGGCGTGCTGGATTGGGAAAAGTAGCCCGAAAAGGGATATTGCCGGTAGTGTTTTCAAACTCAGCCTCAATCGCTGTGATAGAACCTTCGTAAGGGAAGAGCTGGCCATTAGCCAGTTGCAGCCGCACTTTGACGGTGGAATCACGCTTAATGCGGCTCATGTAAGCCAAATAGTCTCGTTCGGGGAGGTTGAAGTAGACCCAGAGTTCGCTATTGTCGGAGAGGGTGGTGAGGAGCTCCCCTTCTTCAAGCAGGGAGCCTATTCGTACGCGTAGCATTCCTACGATGCCGTCGAAGGGAGCCCGAATCTGGGTGAACTGGAGGTGCGTCTGAGCCAGGTTCAGTTCCGCCTCAGCTTTTTCCAGTTTGGCTTTGACCAAGGCAAGCTGATTGGGGGAGATCACCCCGCTATCAGCTAACGATTTAGCGTTTTGGTATTCTACTTGGGCGTAGTGGTATTCTGCTTGGGCTTTTTGGTATTCGGCTTGGTAAATGGCGGGTAGAATCTGAAAGAGGGGTTGGCCGGCTCGTACGAATTGCCCTTCGTCTACGTAGATGGTCTGGAGGTAACCCCGTTCCAGGGCTCGTACTTCAATGTTACGAGCTGCCCGAATTTGGCACACGTAGCGGTCGTAGAGGAGGGTATCTTTTCGGAGGGGGGTTGTGACGGGGAGGCGGGGCTTTTCAGGGGCGGGATGAGAGTGGCTGCTGCAAGCGACCATCCCCATTAGCAGGAGTAGGAAGGTTCCTACCCCTACTGCGGCGCGAGCGCGCTCCCACAGCGGGGACATAATGAGCAAAGGTAGAGCGTTTAGGAAATATGCAAGGGAGGCCCTTTTCAGGGCCATTGGTGTTTAAGCCCCTGCAGCGAGGAAGGGGAGGAGAGCCTCGTGGGCTTTCTGGCGCAGGTGGGCGGAAGCGGGCACCAGCGGTAGCCGGGTGTAGGGCTGGATGAGGCCCATTTCAGCCAGCAGACCCTTGATGCTAGTGGGGTTGCCCTCGGCAAAGCACAAACGCATGAGGGGCAGGAGCTGGGCTTGAAGACGCTGTACGGTTGGGAGGTCGTGCCGTAAGGCAGCTTTTACCAGCGCTTGCATAGGCCCCGGTAAGGCGTTGCCCAGGACGGAGATCACCCCCTTGTACCCCATCAGGATAGCTGGGGCCGCCAGCACATCATCCCCTGAGAGCAGCTGGAATCCCGGAGGCGCCTGGTATAAGAGCTCCATCCCCTGGATAAGGTCTAAGCTGGCGTCTTTGAGACCGATGATTTGGCCGGGCAGTTCCTGTGCAAGCCGGAGCACTACGGAATTGGGGAGGTTGACGCCGGTGCGCACGGGCACATTGTATAGGAGGATAGGGAGGGGGCTGCGCTCAGCCAGGTAACGGTAGTGGGCATAGAGACCCTCGGCGGTGGGCTTATTGTAGTAAGGGGTCACAGAGAGAAAGGCTTTGGCGGGAAAGCGACGCCCATAGAGAGCCATTTCTTCGGCGATGGCGTGGGTGTCGTAGCCGCCGGCCCCAATTACGATGGGGATTCGGTCGCCCACTTCCGAGAAGAGAACCTCCAGGGTGTGCAGGCGTTCTTGAAGGGTTTGGGTGACGGCTTCGCCGGTGGTACCCAAGGCTACCAGAAAGTCAGCCCCGTTGTCTGCGATGTAGCGCGCCAGGCGGCGCAAAGAAGCCTCATCCAGGCTTCCGTCGGCTGCGAAGGGCGTGACGATCGCCACGCCTAAACCTGAGCAGTCCATACTTTCCCTCCAAAGATACACAATCTGGTGCTACCGGCTGGGAGGGGGTCTGCTTACAAAATATCGATCCACACGCCGCCGTAGACGAGGCGGCCGATGAAGGGAGCGCCGTAAGCCTGGAAGAAGCGCTGCCCCAGCAGGTTGGTCCCTCCGACTTTGTAGGTAATCTGGGGCGTGGTGGCCGGGCGCCAGCTTAGCTGGGCATCCAGGCTCCCCCATGACGGTACATAGCCGGTAAACTGCGGCGAGCCTTCAAACCAGAAGCCGTGGACCCAGCGCCAGGTGACGGCGAAGCCCAGGTAACGCACTTGCCGGCCCCCTGCCTTTAAGGTAAGGTCTCGGGCACTAAGGCCGAGGTTGTATTTGTGAGGGGGCGTGTTGAAGGCGGGTATGATAGGGTCATCGTGGGGAGGGATTTCCCGCAGGAGGGTACGACCTACCTGACGATTCACGAAGCGAGCCAGCTCGTTCATCCAGGCGCCGCTCTTGTTGAGTACAGCCCAGGTGTAGCTGCCTGAAAAGGTGTATTTTTGGGCAAAGTAATAGTACACCCCCACGGAGAACCCCTGCGTCGTGACGATATCCTGGGCGTTGGCCGAGAGGCGATAAATCTGGATGGGGCGGTTTCCTCCGAGGTCAGGTAAGGTTGAGACTAGCCGGAAGCCCAGAAAGTTCCAGTACCAGTTGAAGAAGTACCCCATGTCTACGAAGAGCCGTCCTTTCCAGATGCCTTTGTAGCCCACTTCCAAGGAGCGGAGGCGTTCGGGCCGCACCCCTGGCACGAAGATGGGCCGGGTGATGTAGGTCGTGTCTCCCGTAGCCAAATAATCGTAGAGGTTCTGGAGAGGGATGATGTTGCCCATGCCCTGGGCGTTGCCCAGCAGGATGGCGCGCCCTACGTTGTAGTGCAAGTACTGGTCCTGAAGGGTGGGGTAGCGCAGGGCCGAGAGAAACGCCATTCGTAAAGTGTGGAAGCGCTTCACCTCGTAGGTCAGGGTGAGCGCTGGCGAATAGAGAAAATTATGCTGGAGGGCGTTTCGGACCTTTTCCAGGGAGAAGCGGTCAAGGATGTTTTTCTCGCGCACGAAGTTCTGCTGGGCATCGGCTCGCAGGCCTAGGCCGATTTTGAGGCGATCTTCTTTTAGCCAGCGGGTCTCCAGGTAGCCGAAGGTGCCCCATTCATACAGGGTGATGCGGCGGTATCCTTTGGCCGGTTCTGAGGGGTCTATCAGCGTATCGGCGAAGATCGTCCCATACGAACGGGGTAGGTACTTGCGGTAGTTGGCCCCCCAGTGGAGGGTGAAGTGCGGGGAGATCACCCAGTCATGTCCCCCTTGGAAGTGGACCAGCGCGGAGTTATCTACGAAGCGACTTCCTCCAGCCAGGAAGCTGGGGTTGGAGGTGATGCGCTGGAAGGCGGCGTTGAACTCCGGCGTGCCTGGCTCCAGGCGGGCCCGGCACGTATCGCAGAAGAAAGGATTGCCCGGGCTGTCGGCAAAGGCGCGAGCTTGCGCATGCCACAGCCGTAAAGAGTCGGCGTATTTGCTTAGCAGCGCCTGGTAGCGCTGATCAAAATCAGGCGCCCCATACGTAGGAAAGTCAGGATCTCTCCTTAGCGCCTGACTGTAAGGCAAGAAGGCGGCTTGGTAGTCCAGTGCCCATCGCACGGAAGGCTTGACATAGTTCTGAAGCAGAAGGGCTGTGAAAACGATATCGTAGGACTTGCCGGCGTCTTCCACGGTGTGGTAGCTGCGCAGGTAGAAATTTTTGCCTTTGAGTTCGGCTTTGTGCTGAAAAAAGAGAATGTCTCGGATGCTGTAGCGGTTGTCTACCCTGGTAGACGGTGGTGCCTGTGCCGAAGTTGGCCGTGTACTCCACTCGGAGGTCGGGGGTGGGGCGGTAGTACACCCCGCCGGAGACTTTGATGCTTTTTACGGTGTAGTCTACAAGTTCTTTTTCCCAATAGCCTGTTCGGTGGAAAATACCCAGGCCTGGGAAAAAGTACCGGCTGTAACGGGAGTTGTCGTAGTTGTTGGAGCGGGGGTCGGGGTTTTCGTCCCCGTAGCGGTTGACGGCGTCGTAACCGCCGGGGTTAGAGGGGCCGACGAGGGACTGCGTGGTGGGGGCTGCGTTATCGGCGGGCCAGTCCTGCGCTTGCATGAAGGAGCCGCTGATTCTTACGGCCCATTTTTCTGCTGGGTCCAGCACCTGCGCAAACCGGAAAGCCGTCTCTACCAGGCTGCGATTGCCTACTTTGGTCATGACGCTGACGCCGGGCTGCAGAAAGGGATCTTTGAGGTGCATGAGGATCACGCCATTGAAGGCGTTAGGGCCGTAAAGGGTGGATTGGGCGCCCACGACCAGCTCTACCGACTGGATATCCAGTTCGGAGGCCCCGACAAAGTTGCCGAGGGAGAAGTTGAGGCCGGGGGCTTGGTTGTCCATGCCGTCCACGATCTGAAGGGTACGCACAGGTCTGGTGGAGTTGAAGCCGCGGGTGTTGATGATTTTGAAGCCTAAGCTGGCGGTGGTGATGTCTACGCCCTTGAGGTTGGCCAGGTTTTCGTAAAAGTCTGGGGAAGCGCTTTCACGCACCGCCAAAGCGTCCATCGTCTCAATGGTGAGGGGAGATTCCTGCTGCTTCTGGCTGACGCGAATGTCTACGATCTCAACGGCTTGCTGGAGGACTTCTTTTTCGCCGAGGCGGATTTCCAGGGGTTTGAAGGCAGAGACGAGGACGCGGGCTGTGTCATATCCTATGTAGGTGACGAGGAGGAAGAGGGGCAGCCGCTCTTTACAGGGCAAGCGAAACTCGCCGTTTTCGCCGCTGAGGGTGCCGGTGGGGGTGCCCTGAATCCGAATGGTGGCCCCAGGGAGCGGCTCACCCGTAGCACCATCTAAGACACGGCCTGTAATAACCTGGGCATATCCTACCAAGGTAAGGCCCACAAGCCATCCGCGTTTCACACAGCAAGGATAGCAAAAAGGCGGTTATGCCAGCAGGCCAGAAGAGCCTTCTTCTTCGTCTTCCCAGGGGCGGGCTGGCGGCTCCACGAAGAGGAGCTGCACCTGCAGGCGGGTGGCGGTTTCCTGGGCCCCTTCGGTAAAGAGAATAGCCCATGCAGCACCGCGAGCCTGCTCTATCTCCCCGGCTAGTACCTTTTCTAGCACTTGGGCACGCCGGTAAGCCCGCTCTACATCTTGGCGATCGCCGCGCCAGGATACTTCCACGGCATAGGCGACAGCCTGGTTGCTCAGGACGTCCCGGCCTATTACGATAAGGTCTGCTTCCAAGAGGTCGAGCCGTTCTTCGGGAGAGATGCGCCCTTCATCTAAGGCGGCTTCAATTTTCTCTATGAGGTGGTAAGGGCGATAAGGGCGACAGCGCCGCAAGAAACGACCGAAGTAAGCTGCGGCTTTCTCAAAAGCCCGTAGCTCCTCCAGCGCTCCCTTGAGCATGCCAATATCATTGGTGTTGCGCCGGACCTGGTGTACAAGGAGCGCTATTTGGTGCTCCACGCGTTCCATGCGCTGGGTGAGGTCGTCTACCCGTTGGGTGAGCTGCTGGACCTGCTGGGTGAGGGCTTCAATTTGGGCTTCCACGCGTTCCATGCGCTGGGTGAGGTCGTTTACCCGCTGGGTGAGGGCTTCAATTTGGGCTTCCACGCGTTCCATGCGCTGGGTGAGGTCGTTTACCCCGCTGGGTGAGGGCTTCAATTTGGGCTTCTACGCGTTCCATGCGCTGGGTGAGGTCGTTTACTCGCTGGGTGAGGGCTTCGATTTGGGCTTCCACGCGTTCCATGCGCTGGGTGAGGTCGTTTACCCCGCTGGGTGAGGGCTTCAATTTGGGCTTCTACGCGTTCCATGCGCTGGGTGAGGTCGTTTACCCGCTGGGTGAGGGCTTCAATTTGAGCTTCTACGCGTTCCATGCGCTGGGTGAGCTGGGCGATCTGCTCGCTGGTCTGGCGCAGGGTTTCTTGCGTGCGGGTCCAAGCTTCGCTAAAGCGAGCAGGAAACTCTAACAATTCGGTAGGCAGCAGCAGCGAACGCAGCCGTTCCCGCCACTCGGGATGGGTCAGAAGCACACGTTCTAAGTCTTCCAGAGAGTGGATGACAAGAGGGCCTTCAGCCATACCCCAAAAATACGAAAAATGGGCCCCTTTTCTCAAGGAGGCTGGCTAACAGACGATATCTTACCGGACGCTTTCTACTCCCCCTCTTGACGGTAATTCGCCCTTTTTCCCTACCTTTACGGCATGTATAGGCTATGCAAAGTCGCAGGGGCTTGCTTCGGTTTGACCTTCTTTGCCTGGGCGCAGAACGTGGGCATCGGAACGAGTGCGCCGGCCAGCCGGCTTAGCGTCTCTGGTAATCTTAGTGTAGGTGCGAGCTACGCTGGCACGGCTGCGCCGGCTAATGGAGCGATTATACAGGGAAGTGTGGGTATCGGGACAAGTAGCCCCATGGCCAAGTTAGAAGTAGGGGGAGACGTCCTAATCAATAGTGGAAACCCAGATGGGGGGCGCCTCGTCTGGCGAGGAGGAGCGGGAGGTACCCAAGAGTATAGGGCCCGTGTATTCAGTACCGGCTACCTTAGCTTTTTCCCTATTGAATTGGGCAATCCCGGATTCATAGGGGAGGTTCTGGTGCTTACCCAATCGGGCCATGTAGGAATTTTCACCACAGCTCCGGCCAGTCGGCTTAGTGTCCATGGCAACCTCAGTGTGGGTGCGGGCTATGCTGGCACAGCTGCGCCTGCGGATGGCGCTATCATAGAGGGGATTGTCGGCATCGGAACAAGTACACCGGCCACCCGCCTACATGTGCACGCGCCTTCAGGAAACTCTATTGTGAGAATTACGTCGGCCAATACGGGTACTGCGCAAGGTATACAAATGGGGGTGACAAACGGGTGGTTTGTCGGGACCAATACCAACAATGACTTTACGATAAATAGAGACGCACCTCTGGGGACAGGTACGAATGTTTTTGCCATCTACACCAATCGCATGGCCCATTTTCGGTCTCGAAGTAGTGGGACACCGGGAAACGGCACTTCTCAGGATGGTCCCACAAATGTAATCATAGAGGCAGGGTCAGGCCCGGGTCGCCATAACGACTGGCCTAATGGTTGGGGGGGAGGCCTCTCTACATGGGATATATGTGGGGCGTCCACTCTCATGACAGGCTATGGTACTCGTTCAGATAAGCGGTATAAGCGCGACGTCCAGCCGCTGGAAGGGGAAGGGCTGAAAGATCGCTTCATGCGGCTGCGGCCGGTGCAATACTACCTGCGGCATGAGCCTAAGATGGCGGATGATCCGGACCGGTTGCGCTTTGGGTTTATTGCTAATGAGGTAGAGGCGCTTTTCCCGAATCTGGTTATCAATGCGGGGCTGCCTGATACGGTGGCTCGGGGGTTAGAGTACGATGGGTTTATCCCTATTTTGGTGAAGGTGGTGCAGGAGCAGGAGCGGCGTCTTGCGGCCCTGGAGCAGGAGAATGCCGCGCTCCGGCTGCGTCTGGCGGAGTTGGAAACGCTCCGGGCCCGCTTGGAGGCGCTGGAGGCCGGGGCCGCCGGCGCGCCGTCCGAAAAGCGGCCTTGAGCTGCACCGGTAGGCTACCTTTGCTCCGTGCAGACCATCCTGATCCTGGGCAGCGGCCCGATAGTGATTGGGCAGGCGGCGGAGTTTGACTATTCGGGTTCGCAGGCGGCCCGTGCCCTGCGGGCGGAAGGCTACAAGGTGCACCTCCTGAATTCCAACCCCGCCACCATCATGACGGACCGGGTGACGGCTGATGTGGTGCATCTCCTTCCGCTGACGGTGGAGAGCGTGGAGGCGGTGCTTCGGCGGCATCGGATAGATGCTGTGTTGCCGACGATGGGGGGGCAGACGGCCCTCAACTTGGCCATGGAATGCGCTCGCCGGGGTCTGTGGGACCGGTATGGGGTTCGGGTGATAGGGGCTTCTACCCAGGCCATAGAGGTGGCGGAGGACCGGGAGCGTTTCCGCCAGTGGGGGGAGTCCCTGGGGCTGCCCGTGCTGCCAGGGGCCATCGCCCGTTCCTATCTTGAGGCCAAGGCAATCGCCCAGCGGCTGGGGTATCCGGTGGTCTTGCGGCCTTCGTATACGCTGGGGGGGGCCGGCGCTCAGATCGTCCATTCCAAGGCCGAACTGGAAAAAGCCGTCGGCCGAGCTCTGGCCTTGAGCCCCGTCCACGAAGTACTCGTGGAAAAAAGCGTCGCAGGCTGGAAGGAGTTTGAGCTGGAAGTGATGCGCGACCGGGAGGGGCACTTTGTAGTGGTGTGCACGATTGAGAACCTGGATCCGATGGGCATTCACACGGGGGATTCCATCACGGTAGCGCCAGCGCAGACCCTGCCGGATGCTGCCTTCCAGCGGATGCGGGAGTATGCCAAGGTGCTCTTGCGCTCCTTCCCGGATTTTGCTGGCGGCTGCAATGTACAGTTTGCTATGAGCCCCTACACGGAGGAGATTTACCTTATTGAGGTGAATCCCCGTGTTTCGCGCTCTTCGGCCTTGGCTTCTAAGGCGACGGGGTATCCGATTGCCCGGATAGCGGCGCTTTTAGCCGTGGGCAAGCGGCTGGATGAGATCCGCAATCCCGTCACGGGCACCACCTCAGCTTTTTTTGAGCCGAGTATAGACTACGTGGTGGTGAAGGTGCCTCGGTGGAACTTTGATAAGTTTCCGGGGGCTCGGCGAGAGCTGGGCATGCAGATGCGCAGCGTAGGGGAAGCGATGGGAATTGGCCGTTCCTTTGTGGAGGCTTTGCAAAAGGCGATTCAGTCGTTGGAGCTGCGTCGGAATGGCCTGGGAGCCGACGGCCGGGAAGTCCAGGACCTCACTCAGCTCTTGAAAGGGCTGGAGCATCCCTCATGGAATCGCATCTTCTATGTGCACGATGCCCTTTTGGCGGGAGTGCCCCTGCGCACGATCCACAAGCTCACCGGCATAGATGAGTGGTTTCTGCATGAGATCCAGGCGCTGGTGGATCTGGAGCGGGCATTGATGGCGCATTCGGTGGAGACCCTCTCGCCGGAGCTTCTGTGGCAAGCCAAACAGATGGGATTAGGAGACCGACAGATTGCCCATCTGGTGGGAGGCTTAGAAAGCCAGATCTTCCAGTTGCGGGAAAAGTGGGGCATTCGTCGGGTTTACAAGCGTGTAGACACCTGCGCGGCCGAGTTTGAGGCTCAGACCCCTTATTACTATTCCACTTTTGAGCGGCAAGGAGAGGACGAAGGGCCCCTTTTTACTTCTGTGCGGGAGGGGAAGCCCCGCCTCCTTATCTTGGGTTCCGGCCCTAACCGCATCGGACAGGGGGTAGAGTTTGATTACTGCTGCGTACATGGGGTTTTGGCGGCGCAAAAGCTCGGTTATGAGGCCCTTATGCTGAATTGCAATCCCGAGACGGTTTCTACGGACCCGGACATTTCGGACCGCTTGTACTTTGAGCCGGTCTTTTGGGAGCATGTCTACGAGGTGATTCGTCGGGAGCAGCCGGTCGGGGTGGTGGTGCAGCTCGGAGGCCAGACCCCGCTCAAGCTGGCGGAGAAGCTGCACCGGTATGGGGTTCCCCTGCTGGGCACAGACTGGGAAGCGATAGACTTGTCAGAAGACCGGGGTAAGTTCTCAGCTTTGCTGGAGGAGCTGGGTGTGCCTTATCCGCCTTTTGGGGTGGCGCATACCCCCGATGAGGCTTTGGCTTTAGCTGAGAAGCTGGGGTATCCGGTGCTGGTGCGGCCCAGCTATGTGCTGGGAGGCCAGCGCATGCGCATTGTGGTGGATGAGGAGGAGCTGGTTGAGCAGATCGTGACCATTTTGCGGGAAATGCCAGGCAACCGGATTCTGATAGATAAGTTTTTGGCGGGAGCGGTGGAGGCGGAGCTGGACGCCCTCTGCGATGGGGAGCAGATAGGCGTGATAGGGCTTATGGAACACATTGAGCCTGCCGGCGTGCATTCGGGGGATTCCACGGCGGTGCTGCCGCCTTTTTCCCTTTCGCCCGCTGTAGAGGCCACCATGCGGGAATACGCCGAAAAGCTTGCTCGGCGGCTGCGTGTACGGGGCTTTATGAATGTGCAGTACGCTGTGCAGGGGGAGCGTGTCTACGTCATTGAGGCCAACCTGCGGGCTTCGCGCACGGTGCCCTTCCTGTGCAAGGCCTATGACCGACCTTTCGTCCAGTGGGCCATGGAGATCCTGGTCGGAGGAAAGCGGGTACAGGACTTTACCTTTCCGGATAAATTGGAAGGGTATGCGCTGAAGCTGCCGGTGTTTTCTTTTGATCGTTTTCCGGAGATTGAGAAGACCCTGGGACCGGAAATGCGCAGCACTGGCGAGGAGATCCGGTTTGTCTCAGGCTTGGACGACCGGCTTTTTCAGGAGCTGTATGCTTTGCGCAGTTTGTATCTGAGCCGATGAGGTGGGAAGCGTTTCTTATGCCTGTGCGGCGGGTGGAGATGCGTTCGCAGCGGCTATCGGTGGCCACGAGTTTTCCGGCGGGGACGCTGGCCGTGGAAGAGGCGCTGGCCCGCCAGCCGACAGCGGTGCTGCTCGGCTACCCCTACTACCAGAAGGCGGAGGTTTTTCGGTACAGTCCCCAGGCTACGGCCCGCGTTCGGCGGCGGCTCTACTCGCTTGCGCTACCCAGCCTGGCCCTGCAGCTTGTAGACTTGGGGGATATTCATGTGCCGGAGGAGGAGGCGGGCTTGCCCAGCCAGGCCCTTGAGGAGGTCGTGAAGGTCCTTTTGCAGGCCGGCCATAAAGTCGTAGTGTTTGGAGGGGGGCAAGAAGCGGCTTTGCCCCTCTTTCGGGCGGTGGCTGCCCAAGAGGCCCCCTTCACCTATACGCTCTTGGACCGCAAGCTGGACCTTTTTGACGCTTTGTCGGCTCAAGAGGTGCCCCATCGCCGCTATCACCAAGACTTACTTTTGGACGAGCAGGTTGAGGTGCCTTTTCGAGGGCAAGTCGTGGGGTTAGCCTGGCATTGGGTCAGCCCCGCCGAAGAAGAAATCCTCCACACTTACCTTCGGGTGCCTTATTTGCGGCTCAGTCAGGTGCTGGCTGACCCCGATGAAGCCGAACCTTTTTTACGCACGGCGGCCTTTATCACGATGGACTTGGGCCTTGTGAGGGGGGCCGATGCACCCGCCGTGCTTGACCCCGAACCGGAAGGCCTCCCCATTGAGGTGGCTGCTAAGCTCATGCGTTTCGCGGGCATGGGCTACCGCAGCGATGTGCTACACCTGGCTAACTATTTCCCACCTTTTGACAAGGATGGGCGTACCGCAGCGGCGGTGGCGATCCTCTTGTGGTATTTCCTGGAGGGGCGCATCAACCCAGAGGACGACTTTCCCTGGCCAGACCGGGCCAACCTGGAGCGGTACGAAGTGTCCCTGCGGGAGGTGGATGTGCCTACGCTGCTGTTTTATCGGCATCCCCGCAGTGGACGCTGGTGGATGGAGGTGGTTCCGCTGGCTGGTAAGGGTCCTGCCCGACTGGTCCCTTGCAGCCGCACGGCTTACGAGACGGCCTTGCGTGGAGAGGTGCCGGACCTGTGGTACCTGTGGCAGCTCACCACATCCTAAAGAATTGATTACCTTTGCGTGATGCAGACTCTCCGCACTGCGTGGCTTGCTTTGTTTTTCCTGGCGGCGGGACTCAAGGCTACTCACTACCTGGGGGGTGACCTGACTTACGTCTGTCTGGGGCCGGGGCCAGGCGGCACGACCCGCTATAAGGTTCGCTTTACCTTGTATCGGGATTGCAAGGGCATACCTGCAGACAACTCCATTTTCATCAGGTACGCTTCGGTGCAGTGCAATATCAACCAGTCGGTGTCTGTGCCGCACACGGCGGTGATCCCAGGCTCGGGTCAGGATGTGACGCCGCTCTGCTCAGGGGCCTCTTCTGCGTGCGTCAGCGCAGCCAGTCCTTACGGTATTGAGCGGTGGATCTACGAGACCACCATCAGCCTCCCGGCCGGCTGCGGCAGCGACTGGATCATCTGGCATAACAACTGCTGCCGCTCTAATGCGATTGATAACCTTACTAATCCTATCAATCAAGGCTCTACCTTCTATGTCACGCTGGATAATACCCTAACGCCCTGTAACAATTCACCTCAGTTTACGAACCTACCGCAGTTTTTCAACTGCACCAATCGGCCTACGTTGCTGAACCTGGGGCTGACCGACCCCGATGGCGACTCTTTGGTCATCACGCTCACGAACTGCCTGGATGAACCGACAGGTGCTGGCAATCCTCCTTCCTTCCCCTCGGTAGCTTACTCTGGGATGTACTCGGGAAATAATCCTTTTCCAACGCTGTCGGGGATTTTGATTCAGCCAGGGGGGCTTTTCAGTTACATTCCGAGTACGCCTTTTAATGCGGCTTTTTGCTACAAAGTGGAAGAGTACCGAAATGGCGTCAAAATCGGCGAGACGATTCAGGATGTGTACTTGATAATCCAGAACTGTCCTGCTCCTACGCCTCCTGTGGCGGCTACCAACACCCCTTCCCGCAGCAACGTGGTCTACGACGAGACCAATGCGAACTCTTTCTCCTTCGCGGTGCCGCTGTGTCCGGGGCAGACAGGCCAGCAGTACTGCATGACCTTCAACTACACGGACAATGTCAATTTTCCACCCCAGAATCAACTGCGAGTTACCCTCGTTCAGCTGCCGAATGGGGTGACGGCTACCGTGACCGGCAATAACACCAGTAGTGCGCAGGTGCAGCTCTGCTGGACGCCTACAGCCGCTGACATAGGGGATCACACGGTGGTGATTACGGTGGAGAACAACGCTTGCCCGATACGAGGGCGGTGGGATTACACCTACGTTTTACGGGTTCGGCCGGCTATGTTTTATAACGGGCTGATTGCGGTGGTGCGCGGGCCCAACGATACGGTTCCTACCCGAGATACGACGGTCTGTGTAGGCACGCAGCTGCGTCTACGGCTTACCGCTCGGGACTCGGTGGGCACGCCCGGCGATATTACGTCGGTACAGTGGACGACGACGGGGGGGCTGGCCGCTCCGCCTTCTTTCCCTCCTAACCCGCTTAGCCAAGCGGTTATGCCGCTTGTCACGGTGACGGGCCCCGGCGAGTATATTGCTACGGTGACTTTCCGAGGGGGGTGCGTGGATCGGGATACGCTACGCGTTCACATTTTCCCGCCGGATACGGTCCGGATTGCTGAGCCGATTCAGGCATGTGCGGGCGATACGGTCGTGCTAACGGCTTCGTCGGTGCTGGGTTTGCCTATCTCGTGGTATACGGGTGCTCCAGGCACGGGCACGCTTATTGGAACGGGTGATACGGTGCGCTACCCGGTCGGGAATGGTCCGAGCTTTCCGGTTTACGCCGTCGTGCAGGATGCAAATGGATGCGTGTATCGGGATACGGCGCAGGTGACGGTGTTTCCGCTGCCGCAGTTTACGACGGCGGTTACGCCGGCGCAGTGTCGGGGACAAAACAATGGGGCTATTGCCGTGACACCCCAGGCAGCGGGTACGTATACCTACCAGCTTTTTGATGCGGGTGGGGGCAGTGTGGCGGGTCCCCAGGCTACGGGCTCGTTTAGTAACCTAACCCCCGGCACTTACGTTGTGGCGGTGCAGGGCCCTGCTCCGTCGGTTTGCTGGGCTTATGATACGGTGGTGGTAGGGCAGGGGGATAGTGTGAGCCTGGCTTTGCTGGGGGATAGCTTGCGATATGGGTGTCCGCCTTTCACGGTGGCCTTGGAG
Organism: Bacteroidia bacterium; assembly: GCA_026003235.1. Lineage (GTDB taxonomy): Bacteria > Bacteroidota > Bacteroidia > SpSt-205 > SpSt-205 > SpSt-205. Next base: position 32,049 of record BPGW01000006.1, read on the forward strand.
GCGCAGGCCTCTACGACCTTGAATGCGCCATTATCGTACCTCTGGAGCTTTGGGGATGGTAACACGCAGTTCACGAATACTCCTACGGTGAGTTATACCTATGCTCAGCCGGGGGTGTATGTGGTCGTAGTGCGGGCATCTACGCCGCAGGGCTGTTTCGCTACAGACACCCTGGTGGTGAACACGCTCAACCCGCTGGGGCTGGTGGCCCAGCAGGGGCGTGTATGTCGGGAAAGCGCCTCTGGGGTCGTTACGCTCACTCTTCAGGGGACGCCCACTGGTGCGGTGCAATATCAAGCCTTTCCTGTCGTGCCCGGCAGCGGTCCTGTGCTGGGGCCTCAAAGCAGTCCTACTTTCACGGTGCCGGTGGGCGTGCGGTATGAGTTTATTGCCCAGGATTCGCTCCGGTGTCAGGGACGCGACACGATTACGGTGGTGCCTACTGATAGCGTAGACGCCCTATCGCTTGTAAGTGGCCCGATTCCTACCTGTTATCCTGTGGCGGTGGCCCTCACTGCCCAGGCGCAGGGTACGGGTAATCTCACTTACTACTGGGATTTCGGCAATGGCGGGTATGACACCACGAGCGTCCCTTCCACGGAAGCGCTCTACTTGGCGGGGGGTACCTATGTCGTAACCCTGATTGTCCGCAACGAGGTGGGCTGTGCCGATACGATCCTTCTGCCGGTCACGGTCCCTGCTACGGGTGAGCGCATAGATGCCCAGATTGTGAGCGTTAGCCCAGTAGCAGGTTGCGCTCCCCTCACAGTAAGTTTTGAGGGGACGGGCAGTAGCAGCCTGGGCACGAACTTGGCCTTTTCCTGGGATTTTGGGGACGGGACGACGGCCCAAGGCGCCCAAGCCACCCACACCTATACGCAGCCGGGGTATTACTGGGCTGTATTTTATGCTCGTAATCCTTCTTCTGCGCAGTGCTATGATACGGCTCGGGTGCGGATTTGGGTGGATGGGCAGCCTTCGGCTCAGATCCAAGCGCCTCCTCCGCCCAGTAGCATAGGCTACTACATCGCCTCCCCGATAACCTTTACGGCGGTGCCAGGGCCGTATGCGGTGCGCTTCTCCTGGCGGGCCGATAGCCAGCGTGCGGATACAGGACTTACCTACACCATCAGTTACCTCCAGAAGGGCACGTACTGCGTCTACCTCACCGTAGAAAGCGAGCTGGGGTGTGCCGATACGGCCTCGTACTGCTTTGATGTGAGCGGGTACGTGCTTCTTGTACCGAATGTCTTCACACCTAATGGGGATGGGGTCAACGATATTTTCACCATCATAGGCTACGGCATGGAATCCATGGAACTCCTTCTCTACGACCGCTGGGGGAATCTCGTCTCCACAGTTCGGGGCACAGAGCGCCTGTCGTGGGATGGAACGAAAGGCGGCCAGCCTGCACCCGAGGGCGTCTACACCTATGTGCTCCGGTATAAGCTTATAGATAAGCCGGGTACGGAGTGGCGATCGGGTACGGTTACGCTCCTGCGGTGAGGGTGGGGTAAAACCCATATGTTTGTGCTATGGAGGATCAGCAGCGTGCTCCCCTTTTCATAGAGACGGAAGTCCAAGACCGCATCGGTTACCTGACCCTGAATCGGCCCGAGCGTCGCAATGCCCTCAGTTATGCCCTTGTTAGCCAGCTCAAGCAGGCCCTGGAGGCTTGGAAGCAAGAGGCGGGGGTCCGAGTCGTGGTGCTGCGCGCCAAAGGCCCAGCCTTCTGTTCTGGGGCGGATATTGAGTACCTCCAGAAGCTTCAGGACTACTCCTTCCAGGAAAACCTGGCGGACTCGCTCCACCTGATGGAGCTGTACCTGCTGATGTACCGCTATCCCAAGCCGCTCATTGCGCAGGTGGAAGGCCCCGCCCTGGCTGGAGGAGCTGGCCTCGTCACGGTGTGTGACCTGGTTGTGGCTACGCCTAACGCTACGATCGGGTATCCTGAGGCGCGGATCGGCTTTCTGCCAGCCATGGTTACGTACTTTCTCCTGCGCCGGGTGGGGGAAGGCTGGGCTCGTCAGCTCCTTATTTCGGCAGAACCCTTCACCGCCGAGAAGGCCCACCAGATCGGGCTCTTTAACTACCTTGTAGAGCCTGACGAAATCGCCTCCTTCGTGCACGAGCTTGCGGTCAAGATCGCCGTCCAGAATTCCCCGACTTCCCTGGAGTTTATCCGCAAGCTGATTGCCGACATGCAGGACATGCCTCTGCAGATGGGACTAGAGTTCGCGGCCAAGATGAATGCGCACGCTCGCGCTACGGAGGACTTTCGCAGGGGTATAGCGGCCTTCCTTCGGAAGGAAAAGCTGACGTGGTAGGTCGTTGTGTCTTAGCTGCGTCAGCGGTGGAAAAGCTCTTGCATCGGCTGGCGCTCCAGGTGCTGGAACGGTACTATGGAGAACCTGTGCTGCCTGCCCTTGTGCCCGCTTCGCCGAGAGGGGAGCCCTTAGCCCGGCAGATAGAGGCCTACCTCGTCCAGGAGGCGGGGCGTGCTGGCACCGAACCTGTCCCAGGAGTGCCTATCCTGCTGGTGGACGATGTACTCTATACAGGGCGCACGCTGCTTGCGCATCTTACGCGCTGGTGGGTGCAAGCTCCTCGGGTAGAAGCGCTGGTTTTGGTGGATCGAGGGCATCGCCGCTACCCCGTCGCGCCAGACTATGTGGGGCTGACCTTGGCTACGACCTTGCAGGAACGGGTAGAGGTGCGCACCACCGAAAAGGGCTGGGAAGTGTGGCTCGTGTAATACCCGAGCTGGTTTTGCATTGGCTCTGGCAGAAAAGGTTGTATGCGCCTGAAGCTTTGCGTACCACCCGGGGCGCCAAGGTAGAGGTGGTTACGCCGGGTCGGCCTAATGCTGAGGCAGGGCCCGACTTCGTGGGCGCGGAAGTACGCATAGAGGGGCTCCGCTGGCTCGGCGCCGTGGAAATAGACACCAGCCCAGGCTTGTGGTATGCGCATCGGCATCATGAGCATCCTTTATATCGCACGGTGGTCTTGCATGTGGTCTGGGAAGCCGGCCCCTCGGACGTGACGATAGATGGGGAGGGGCGCGAGATTCCGATCCTTCCGCTGGCACCGGCGGTGCCGTCGGAACGGCTCCAAACGGTGTGGGGGAGCGCGTGTGACCTTTCCGTGTGCGGGCATAGCCCGCCTTGCTCCGGCTGCCCTCTGGCAAGCCCTCTACGACCGGTGGGGAGAAAAGCGCCTCCGGGCCCGACATCGCAGCTACGCCGACAAACAGGCGTTTTTTCAAGCTTTTTGGGAAGCGCTTGCGTACAGTTATGGGGTTCCGGACGGCGAACCTTATCGTCGTGTGGCTGAAGCGCTTCCCTGGGCTACCCTGGCCCGGTATGCGGAGGGGCTTTTGAGCAAGGAGGCGGCCCTTCTTGGTATGGCAGGCTTGCTGGAGGGGACGGCCCCACCTCAGGACCCCTACGAAGAGCAGCTTTTGGCAAGCTGGCGTTACCTCCAGTCCAAGCACGGCTGGCGTCCCCTGGCCCTTCGCTGGAAGCCTACTCGGCCTGCCGCTTCTCCGCACGTACGGCTGGCGATGTTGGCGGCCTTGGTGGAAGCGTACCCCCAGCCAGCTCCTCTGTTGGAGGCGCTGCCCACGGCTTTACCCCTTCCCAGCCCTTACTGGTGTGCACATTGGGCTTGGCAGCGGCCCTTTCCCGCTCCGCTACGGAAACCTTCTCCGGCTTTCCTTCAAAAGGTGGCCATCAACGCCTTGTACCCCTTTGCAATATATTACTACCGGTTGACTGGCCGCTTGGAAAAAGCGCTGGAGGTGCTAGAGCGCTTTCGGGCTCTGCCGCCGGAAAACCACCGCTACGCCAGGCTGTATGCTCGCCATGCCTACCCCGCTCAGAACGCCTGGCAGACGCAGGGACAACTCCAGCTTTGGCGCGAAGCTTGCCTCCCCCAGCGGTGTCTGGCCTGCGAAGTAGGACGCTACCTCTTGCGAGGAGAAGGCTTCACGGGAGATAGCTCACCAGCTCAATAAGGACGCCGCCGGTGCTGCGAGGGTGAAAGAAAATCGCTTGTTTGCCCAAGGCAGCGGGCTGAGGCTCCTGACTGAGAGGCTCAAAATTCGCCTCCTTGAGGCGCTGGGCTTCGGCTTGGAGGTCCTGGACAAAAAAGGCGATGTGGTGCAGGCCAGGCCCCCGCTTCTCTAAGAAGCGACCTACCGGACTGTCAGGCGAGAGGGGTTCCAGCAGTTCAATTTTTGTTGGCCCAAGCTGAAAGAAGGTCACACGTACCCCTTGAGCTGCCACTTCTTCTTCGTGGAAGGGCGCTTGTCCTACCAACTGCATCCATCGCTCTTTGGCAGCAGGTCCCTCAATGGCTATGGCGATGTGGTCTAAGGCCTCCATGGCCTTCAAAGGTAGGGCGGCTTATCTTTGTGTATGCGCTGGGTAGGGCTGATTGTCGCTTGCCTCTGGGCGCAGGAATGGGTTCGGGATCTGCTGCACGGGTATGAGGTTCAGGTGCCTTCGGGTTTCTCGGTTTTTTGCTCCAAGGGTCTGACGGTGTTAGAGAAAGACCACCTTTATGTGGCTATAGGGGCGGCAAAAGCCTTGCAGGGCCTTCCTGCGCTCACGCAGACGATTGTACGCCAGCTTAGGCATGTAGGTGGGCCTGGGGCCCAGTTTTACAGCCGGCAAACCCCCCGCGGGATAGAGATCGTCGGAGAAGGGCTGACCCCTCCCTTCTTTTTGCGTCCTATCTTGGCCGTAAGTCCCAAGCCTTTGCCGGAGCGGTATCGGTTTCTGGGCACCCTCTTCCCTGGCCAGTCCAGCGTTGTGTTGACTTTCTTTTGGATACCGGAGGAGGGCGAGGGATCGGCAGCGCTGGACGAAGCGCGGGAAGCGGTGGCCAGCTTTCGGTTTTTGCCGGCTTCTGCGCGGGTGCCTTACAAAGAGGTAACGCTACCTGACCCCCAACTGGGCCTGCCCTTCGGGGTGCTGCACATCCCCACCACGGCTACGGTGCAGGGCGGGCCTTTCCGTCAGGGAGAGAAGTACTTCTACCGCTACGAGGTACGGGAAGGAGCCGGCTTTTACCGAACCGATTTCCTGGACCTTCACACCAGTGTGGTGATGGGCGGTGGGGCCTCTACGCTGGTGTACAATGGGCAGAGCCTGCGGGTACAACCTATGCTTCTCCAGCGGCCCGAGGAGTTTTATCCGGTTTTGCTTGAGCTTTGGCAGCAGGAGACGGGCCAACCCTGGCAGGCGGTGAGGGACACCTCGTTTCTGGCGCCTGTCTTTTCGCTGGGGGCGCCCACCTCCGTCCCCGTGCAGCAGCAGCGGTGGGTCGGTAAGCTGGAGGCCCGAAGCGGCCAGAAAACACGGACGGCTTTCTACGACCTTACGATCAGTTATGGGGCTACCGGCATGGGAAGCGGCCAGTATACCTTGCAAGCTATGTTGAGGGTTCTGGAGTACCCCCAGGCCCAGAAAGCCCGGTATGAGGGGATCTTCACCGGCGTTTATACTTCCTTGCAGCCTTCACCCGAGTGGAGCTTGCGGGCATACCAGGCTTTTAGCCGAACGGTGGCCGAAAACAACCGCCGCCTCCAAGAATGGCTGCGTCAGCGCCAGACATCTTCTTCCTATTCGGGCTCTGGGGGCAGCGACGATTTTTCCAGCGAGATGGCGCGCACATGGAGCAGCGCCCTCTCTGACCAGACTTATGTGCGGGACAGCGAGAGCGGCGAAGTGCTCAAGGTTCACAAAAAGGTTTGGGACGAAGGTGGGTTCTGGAAAGAGCCGACATTTGGGGGTGTTTACGGCACCGTTGAGCGCGGCAGCTGGGTAGAAGACGAGCTGCGCCAGCAGGGATGGCGTCCTCTGCAAGAGTCGCTTTCCGGCACCTTTCCTAACCGGTGAGAAGCTATCGTTTTTCTTCCACGAGGAGGGAGAGGAGGGGTTGGGCCAGGCGCGAACCCATGTTCTTGAGGGCTTCGTAGTGTTTTTGAGCCCCGGCTTTGTCGCCTTTCAGGGCTCGTAGTCGGCCGGCTTCGTAATGCGAGCGGGCGTGGTCGGGCTTGAGTTCAATCGCTTTGTCAAAGGAGGCTAAGGCCTCTTCTTCTTTTCCCTGCATCCGGTATGCCAGGCCCAGGTAGTAGTGGGTGTAAGGACTTGAGGGGAGTCGCTGGACGGCCTGTTGGAGAGGGGGCAGGGCAGCTTGGGGGTCGTTCATTCCTAAGCGGGCTTTTCCGAGCCCTAAGAAGGCCTCTCCTGGGGCTGAAGGGGCACGCGCAGCCCGTTCGTAAGCCTCGGCCGCTTGAGGGAAGCTATCCAACTCAAAATAGGTGTCTCCAAGCCATAAGAGGGCCTGCACCGAGTCGGCCAGGCCTTGCTCAAGGGCTTTTTTGAGGGCTGGGAGGGCTTCGTGGCGTTTTTCCTGCATGAGCTGCGCGGCAGCGAGGTAGAAATGGGCTTCGGCCAGGGTGGGCTTTTCGGCAGCTACCTTCTGGAAGGCCTCGGCAGCTTCCGCGTAGCGCTGGGTGCGCAGGTAAATAGACCCTATCCCGAAAAGGGCTTCCGTCAGCTGGGGTTTGAGACGATAGGCTTCCTGGTAAGCGCGCAGAGCCTCTTCGTAGTGGCCGGTGTTTTCTTTGCAGTAGCCCAGCCAGAACCAGGCTTCGGCCAGCGTAGGGTCCTGGTTTTTGGTGCGCTCAAGAAAGGGCAGCGCCTTGGTGCATTCGCCGGCCAGGGCCAAGTCTCGCCCTTTCTCAAGGTTCTGGCCTGCTTCCGAACGGGGAAGGTCCCCTCGCACGGTCGTTTTCAGGCTATTTGAGGGGTTGAGGCTCCCCGCTCCAGTGAAACCTTGGGCCAGGCCCAGGCCAAGGAAAGCTAAGCCTTTGAGCGCGCCGGGCATAGCGCTAATATACGCTTTTTCCGCGGAAAATAGCAAGCTTTGTGGCGGCTCCTATTTGTCTCTCATGCGATGGATAGGCCTTGGGGTGGTGCTTCTCCTGTGGGGACAGGAGGTAACCATCCGGCGGGACAGCTTCGGAACGCCGTACATTTTCGGACGGACGGACGCGGACTGTGCTTACGGGCTGGCTTGGGCGCATGCCGAAGATGACTTTGGGCGCCTTCAGTACCTCATGGCGCTGGCGAAAGGCCGTCTGGGACGCCTGATTGGCCGCAGCGGCGTGGCCATGGACTACTTTGCCCACTTTACGGGGGCTTTTCTCCTCAGCGCTGCCCAGTACGATAGCTTGGCTCCAGAGACGAGGCGGCTGCTTGAAGCGTACGCAGCGGGTCTGAACGCCTTTGCCCAAGCGCATCCTCGCTCCGTGTTAGACAAGAAGCTCTTTCCTGTGACGGGCGAAGATATCCTGCGAGGCTATATGATCGTGCTGGCGGGGATGATAGGAGCGGGGCAGGCCCTTCAGCAGACCCTCCAAGGCACGCCAGAGAAGTACGAGTTCCGGGTTCAGGGCGGCTCCAACGCGATGGCCTTCAGCTCGCTTAGGACGGCGGATGGGCACACCTACCTGCTCATCAACCCCCACGTCCCTCTTGAGGGCGTGATGCGCTGGTATGAAGCCTACCTCCACAGCGAAGAAGGCTGGCAGGTGCTGGGTGGCTTTTTCCCGGGCATGGTCGCGCCGGGTCTGGGCACCAACCCTTACTTAGGGTGGGGCGTGACCTTTAACTGGCCGGACTTCGTGGACATTTACCGGCTGCGCCTGCACCCGAAAAATCCCCGCCTTTATGCCCTTGATGGGCGGTGGGATACCCTCCGCGCTCGCAAGGTGACGCTGGAGTGGCGCCTGATGCGCAACCCTCAGCGCTTTACGCAGGGTTGGCCTGTTCTTAACCCCCCTCGTCCTTGGGGACCCGTCCTTCGGATCCGTAAAACCTTTGAGATGAGCGCGTTGGGGCCGGTGGTGCGCACGCGCAGCGGCGTCTACGCCCTCCGCTTCCCTATGGAGAAGCTCTTTCGCGCCCCGCAAGAATGGTACCAGCTTAGCCGGGCTCGTTCCTTCTCGGAGTTTTATGCGGCTTTGCGGCAGCAGGGGATTCCCCTCTTCAACTTCGTGTATGCAGACCGCACCGATACGATTTTTTACCTCTTCAACGCCACCTTGCCCGAGCGGAACCCCGCCTACAACTGGCAGGGTATTCTGCCGGGCGATACTTCCGCCGTGCTGTGGAAGCGATACCTCTCAGTGGAAGAGCTGCCCCAAGTGCTATGCCCGAAGTGCGGGTACGTCTTCAGCGTCAACAACAGTCCTTTTGCCACGACTTGCCCCGAAGAGGCCCCTGATTCCGAAGCGCTTTCCCCCTCAGCACGCCTGGGAATGGAACCGCCACAACAACCGCGAACACCGTTTTTATGAGCTGATTCGGAGCTATCCTCGGGTCTCGTGGGCGGACTTCCACGCCATCAAGTACGATCGGCAATATCCTGGGGAAGGGCCTATCCGGGCGATCTGGTCGGCTTTTGCGGGGCTACCCGATACTTCGCAGTTGGGGCTGCAGCAGGCCCTTCAGGTGGTGCGAGCGTGGGATTTTCGCGGCACGGCAGACAGTCGGGCAGCTGCCCTCCTGACCTTAGCCACAAGTTATGTGCTTCGCAAGCTTGGCTTGCCCGGCTACAATTGGATAGAGACCGGGAAGGTGAGCCTGCCTCCATCGCTTTTGTGGGAAGGCCTTGGGTATGCAAGCCGGCAGCTCCAGCGCTTCTACCACCGGATAGACCCGCCATTGGGTCAGGTGCAGGCGCTGGAAGTGAAAGGTCACCGCTATCCTTTGGATGGGCTGCCTGAGCAGCTGGCCCCCTCGTACGCGGAGTGGCAGGCCAAAAAAGGCTTTCTGCGGGTGCTGGCTGGCGATACGTACATCCAGTTCGTGCGGTTTGAGCGGGGGCGGCTTTACCCCTACGTGGAGTCGGTGTTACCGCTGGGGGTGTCGGGCGACCCGTCCAGCCCCCACTACCAAGACCAACTGCCCCTTTATCTGGAGCGCCGCTGTAAGCCCATGACGCTGGACCCGGCTGAAATCCAGGCCAAGTATCCAGTGGTTCTGCGGCTGGCGAGTCCTTTTGCTCAACAGGGTCTGTAGCCTCAGGGGGGTACGCAGGCTGGTACTTTAGCCCCCGCCTTGGCCTCTTGTGCTCACAGCTGAGCGCCCCAGAAGCGTTCTAAGGCTTGGATTACGGCGGAGGGGTTGTCGGCGTGGACCCAGTGTCCGGCTCGGGGTAGGGTCTCCATCTGGGCGGCGGGGAAAAGCCGCCGAATCTCGGCTTCGTCTTGGGGCCTGATGTAAGGGGAGCGTTCGCCTCGGAGGAAAAGGGCCGGCCCAGGGTAAGGTGGTCCTTCCACGGCGGCGCTTATGTGCGCATAGTCTCGCTGGAGCACCGGCAGGTTCCATCGCCAGAAGAAGCGGCCTTCTGCGTCGCGGGCCAGGCCCTTCAGCAGGAACTGCCGAATGGTGGGGTCGTGGAGGGTGGTAGCAAGCTGGGCTTCCACTTCTTCGCGGCGGGTGGCTAAGTCAAGCCGTGTGCGGGCCAGGGCCTCCAAGATCGGCTCGTGACCACCCGGATAGGCCCGCGGCGCTATATCCACTACGACAAGAGATTGGACCCGCCGGGGGAAGTGTAGCGCTACGTACATGGCGGTTTTGCCGCCCATGGAGTGGCCCAGCAAGTGGGCTTGTTCCAGGCCTTCTGCGGTAAAGAGGTCCAGAAGGTCCTGAGCCATTTCGGGGTAAGTATGCGAAGGGAAGTGGGGAGAGCGGCCATGGTTGCGGGCATCCACCAATAGGCGGGAGCCAGGCAATCTAAGGCTCTTAGCCACCGTGCGCCAGTTGTCTAAGCTGCCCAGCAGTCCATGCAGAAAGACGAAGGCCGGCTCCCCGCTTCCAAGCTTCTCGTAATACAGGCCCATGAGGCAAAGGTAGGCACGCACACCAGGGTAAATGTGTTACTTTGTGGGTATGCAGCCGGTCGCCGATCAGCGCGTGGTCAACGCGGACTATTACCAGGTGTCGGAGTTTTTTACGCCTGAGCAGCGAGCTATTCAGCAGGCGGTGCGGCAATGGGTAGATACCCGCCTGCGCCCTATCATAGATGATTATGCGCAGCGGGCGGAATGCCCCACTCACCTCATTCCGGAGATGGCCCAGCTGGGTATTTTTGGCCCGTTTATTCCAGAAGAATACGGAGGCGCAGGCCTGGATTACATCAGCTACGGCCTGATCATGCAGGAGTTAGAGGCGGGGGATTCGGGCATCCGGTCCATGGCTTCGGTGCAAAGTTCGCTGGTGATGTACCCTATTTGGAAGTTTGGTTCGGAGGCGCAGCGGCGCAAGTATCTGCCGCGCCTGGCGCGAGGCGAATGGATGGGCTGCTTCGGGCTGACGGAACCTAACCACGGCTCCAATCCCGCGGGCATGGAGAGCTACTTCTATGAGGAGGGCGACTTCTATGTGGTGCAAGGCCGAAAAATGTGGATATCTAATGCGCCTTTTGCTGATATCGCCGTGGTGTGGGCCAAAGATCCGGAAGGGAAAATTCGGGGTCTGATTTTGGAGCGCGGGATGGAAGGGTTTTCTACGCCTGAGATTCACCGCAAGTGGTCTTTGCGGGCCTCGGCGACGGGCGAGCTCGTGATGGACCGGGTGAAAGTGCCTAAGGAAAACCTTCTGCCCGGCGTGGTGGGCCTCAAAGGGCCGCTTTCCTGCCTCAACAGCGCTCGTTATGGCATCGCATGGGGGGCTATCGGAGCAGCCATAGACTGTTACCGTACGGCGGTGCAGTATAGCCTTCAGCGGGTGCAATTTGGCAAGCCTATCGCCTCCTTCCAGCTTATCCAGGCCAAGCTGGCCGAAATGCTCACCGAGATCACGAAGGCGCAACTCTTGGCTTTGCGGCTTGGCCAGCTCATGAACGAAGGCCGTGCCACCCCTCAGCAAATCTCCATGGCCAAACGCAACAACGTTGCCATGGCCCTGGAAGTAGCCCGCACAGCCCGCCAAATCCTCGGAGGCATGGGCATTACGGGGGATTACCCCATCATGCGCCACATGATGAACCTGGAGTCGGTCATCACCTATGAGGGCACCCACGAAGTGCACCTGCTGATTACAGGGCAGGACATTACGGGCATTTCGGCTTTCGTGTAGGATGGAAGAAGGCCTCGGGTCCTACCCGCTTGAGAACCTGATTGAAGCCATCCTTTTTGTGCATCCGGAGCCTCTGCCTGAGAGACGGCTTCAGCAGGCGGTGTCAGCCATCTTAGGCCGCGAGGTAACTGCGGAGGAAGTCCAAACCGCTATCGGGGCCTTGCAAGTACGCTATGCTTTCACCAGCCTGGAGGTGCAGGCCGTAGCAGAAGGGTACGCCTTTCGCACTCGGCCGGAGTATGGGGCGGCGATAGCGAAGTTTTTGGGGCTTCAGCAGCCTATTCGCCTCTCCAAGGCGCTCTTGGAGACTTTGGCTGTGATTGCGTACCACCAGCCTGTGACGAAGGCCTTCGTGAGCCACTTGCGTGGAACGCAGAGTGACTACGCCGTAGAGAAGCTCCTGGAGTTGGAACTCATTGAGCCGGCCGGTCGGGCGGACCTTCCTGGCAAGCCGCTGATGTACCGCACCACGCCGAAGTTTCTGGAGCTGGTGGGGCTTCGTTCGCTGGCGGACCTGCCTCGGGTAGAGGAGTTGGGGGCAGGGGAGGGGGCTTGAGTCCGCAGACTTGGCTGAAAGGCCGTCGCAGGCGCGCCACAATCCAGTAAGCCACTTCTGCGGCCCATACCAGCGGTGAGCGCCTCCACCATCGTAGGAGGGCTGGGTAGTAGCCCAGCTTTTCCCCGATGAAAAGCACGGCCTTTCCCCCACGAAGGACCTGCCCTTCCGGCGTCACGACATGGATCGCCCGGTCCAAGGCTTGTACGGAAATCTGTTTTTGGGCCTCTGGGGGAAGGTTCTGATAAGGTACCGGCAGGAATAGCCCCCCTCGGTCGCGCCCAAGCACCCACTTCACGCTGGCGGCGCATAGGCCGCACGCTCCATCCCACACGAGGAGGTTCGGACCTGCGCGGCTCACTTTGCCTTAAACACTATCGTAGCCACCGCATGTAAACCCACCCCAACACCAGCCCGCATAGGTGCCCGAAGTGGGAAATGCCCCCCATCACGGGCTCCCACAGAAAGAGCATCAGCGAAATCAGCCCAAAGCCGATGGCGAGGGTTTTGGCAGAGAAGGCAAAGGGTAAGGGAAAAATCACCAGCTGCGAGCGAGGAAAGAGGTAAGCGAAAGCAGCCAGCACGCCGCTGACGCTGGTGGAAGCGCCCAGCACCGGCTGAGGAGAAGGGTCCAGGTACGCCAGCATGAGTCCCGCGCCCAGGCCCGTTATCAGGTACAGCCGCAGAAAGCCTCCTTTCCGAAGAACCGCTTCCACGGATGGCCCTAAGCTCCATAGCGCCACCATGTTGGCTAAAAGGTGCCAGAAACTCTGGTGCGTAAAAAAGTACGTAAAAGGCTGCCACCACTCTAAGCCCTCTCCTTCTTTATGCACAGCAAGCAGGTAAGGCAGCTCAGGAAAGCGAAAGCTGGCTAGCCAGATGAGCGCGTTGATGATAATGAGGTGGGGCACGACGGAATCGCGCATTGTCCAAAGCTACGACCTCTTGCGTTTCTGGCTGGGGGCCGGTTCGGCAGGGCTGGCCTCAGGGGGTACATAACGCGGTAGGGCGTAAGGCGCTGAATAGATGGAGTATGTTAGCGTCCGATTGAAGGGAAAACTCAGAAAAAAGTTCACTAAGGTCTTGCCGGAGCTTTTTGATCTTTTGAATTCCCGGTACAATTCGTAGTAAGCGTCGGCGTACACCAAAGAGTCGTGTACCCGTTCCAAGAGTTTTTCCATGGCATCGGCTTGGAGTTCGTCGGGGGGAAGGGGCAGCTGGAGGAGGCTATCAAGGAGGCTTTGGAGCCGTTTTTTTTCCCGTTTGAAGTGCTTTACGATCGTGTCGCCGTAATCCACAAGTCCCTTGATCATAAGGGCGGGGCTCTCAAGCACGGTGGGCAGTTCGTCCAGTTTGGGGGCTGGACTTACCACAGCCAGGTAGACAGGCAGCCCCTGGCTGCGTAGCACGCGGCCGTTGATGCGAACCTCCTCGGCTTTGACAATGTAAAGGTACCAGGTGTCAAACCCATGAAGGAGCGGATGCCCTTGAAAGTTCTGCAGTTTGCCTCGCACTATCTGCACTTGGAAGGGGCGATGGGTGGAGATGCGGGCGTTTACCCGGGGGTCCAGCGTCAGGTCGGAGGCGACCGGAGAGTCAATGAGGCGCAGGGGCGGAGGGGGTTTGGGCGGGTTGAAGAGCGTGTCGGCAGCGGGGAGGTCAGGCGGAGCTTGAGCGGCCCTTTGGGGCTGGGTGTCTGGCAGCGCCGGTTTAGCGCCCGACAGCTCCTGGAAAAGCTCTTCTTCCAGCAAGTCGCTTTCCCCCTGGGCCCAGAGCAGGTTCCACATCGCGTAGAAGAGAAAAACTCGCCACATGGCTCCAAAGATAGAAAGGAGGGTTTGGGGTAACTTTGCGCTGTGAGTCAGATCCTCCCCAAGCCCATCGTTGAGGAGATGCGCAGCGCCTACATAGACTACGCCATGAGCGTGATTGTGGCGCGTGCGCTGCCCGATGTGCGCGATGGCCTGAAGCCTGTCCAAAGGCGCGTCTTATACGGCATGCTTGAACTGGGCCTTACGCCCGACAAACCCTTCAAAAAGTCAGCGCGTATCGTCGGCGAAGTGCTCGGTAAATACCACCCTCACGGTGATGCTGCGGTGTATGATACGATGGTGCGGATGGCGCAGCCTTGGACGCTTCGCTATCCGCTGGTGGAGGGCCAGGGTAACTTCGGCTCCATTGACAACGACGCCCCAGCGGCCATGCGCTACACCGAAGCGCGCCTGGCCCCTATCGCCTTGACCCTCCTTGAAGACCTGGACAAAGACACCGTAGACTTTGCCCCGAACTTTGACGAGTCGCTCCAAGAGCCCACGGTCTTGCCCGCGCTCCTGCCTAACCTCCTCCTCAATGGGGCCAGCGGTATTGCCGTGGGTATGTCTACGGAGATGCCCCCCCACAACTTGGGCGATGTGGTGCGGGCGCTCCTTCGCTTAGTGGAGGACCCTGCCGTCTCCGACGAAGAGCTGGTGGAGCTCATTCAGGGACCGGACTTTCCGACGGGGGGGCTGATCCTGGGGCGCGAAGGCATCCGGCAAATGTACCTCACAGGGCGGGGGCGCCTCCGCTTGCGAGGACGCGCCTACATAGATACGCTGCCTGGAGGGCGCAGCGTCATCCTGATTACCGAGATTCCTTACCGCGTCAGCAAAGCAGCCCTCGTAGAACAAATCGCCCACCTGGCTGAAACCAAAAAAATAGAGGGCATCGCCGAAATCCGCGATGAATCGGACCGCGAAGGCATTCGGGTGGTGATTGAGCTCAAGCGGGAAGCCGTGGCTCGCGCCGTGCTAAATGCCCTTTATCTGCACAGTTCGTTGGAAGTGGCGTACCATGCTTACTGGGTGGCCCTCCACAAAGGCCGGCCTAAGCTCCTAACCCTGCGGGAAGTGCTCTCGGCTTATTTGGAGCATCGCACGCAGGTGATCGTGCGCCGCACGCGCTACGAGCTGGCGCAGGCCGAAAAGCGCGCCCACATCCTTGAAGGGCTGCTTGTGGCGTTGGACCACCTGGATGCGGTCATTGCCCTGATTCGCCGCTCGCAAACCCCCGAAGAAGCCCGTACCGGCCTGGTGGAGACTTTTAGCCTAACCCCAACCCAGGCCCAGGCTATCTTGGACCTACGCCTCCAGCGACTTACTGCCTTAGAGCGCGAAAAAATCCAGCAGGAATACGCAGACCTCCAGCAAAAAATCGCTTATTACAAGCGTGTGCTGGAAGACCCGGCCGAACAGAGGGCTATCATTCGTGCGGAGCTCAATACGCTGGTTGAGCGCTTTGGGGACGCGCGCCGCACCCAAATCGTCCCCGACGAAGGCGAAGTCACCGTAGAAGACCTCCTACCTAACACCGAAGTGGCGGTGTTGATTTCGCACCAAGGCTATATCAAGCGCACCGATCTTACGGCCTACCGAGCTCAGGGAAGGGGCGGCACCGGCATGCGGGCCATGGACCTCAAAGACGAGGACTTCATCCAGGATGTGCTGGTGGCGCGTCTGCACGACTACCTGCTGCTCTTCACGAATCGGGGATATTGCCACTGGCTGCGGGTGTACGAGCTGCCCGAAGCCCAGCGCAACCAAAAAGGGCGCCACATCCAAAACCTCTTGGCGCTGGGGCCTGACGAACGGGTGATTGCGTATGTGAATGTCTCTTCCTTGCAGGATGAGGCTTTTGTGGCCCGGCATAGCCTGCTCTTTGCCACCCGGCAAGGCCTCATCAAGAAAACCCCGCTGCTGGAGTACAGCCGGCCTCGCAGTAAGGGCATCGTGGCCCTTGACATCCGAGAAGGGGACGGGCTTATGGGCGTAGCCCTTTTGGAGGAAACGGTCGCACAGGATGTGGTGCTGGTGAGCCGGCAGGGGCAGGCGATTCGCTTCCCCCACGCCGAAGTGCGGCCCATGGGACGCCACGCGGCAGGGGTGATGGGCATGCGCCTGGACGCAGAGGACGAAGTGGTGGCCCTCGTGCCGGTCACCCAGCCGCAAGGGTATCTCTTCGTTCTGGCTGAAAAAGGCTACGGTAAAGTCACTCCCATTCAGGAGTACCGCACCACCCACCGGGGCGGCCAGGGCATCCGTACCTTTCGCGTGACAGATAAGACGGGGGTTCTCGTTGCTGCCCTTGAACTGGCTGACCTTCAGGAAGAGCTCCTCCTGGTGACCCAGGAAGGCCAGAGCATTCGCTTCTCGGCCCGAGAACTCTCCGTGCGAGGAAGGGACGCTCAGGGTACAATGCTGATCCGGGTGCGGGAAGGCGATAAGGTCGTGGCCGTGTCGGTCGTCCGGGGCTAAAAAGTAATAGGCGTGGACACCCTACTGGTGGTGGATGATGAGCCGACCGTAGTAGAAGCGCTCATTGCGCAGCTTGCCCCCTTGGGTGTGTGGATAGAGGGGGCCCTCAGCGCAGAAGAGGCCTTCTCCCTGCTAGACCAACACCCCGCCGTGGTGATTGCCGATTACCTCATGCCCGGCATGAAGGGCGACGCTTTCCTGATTCAGGTGCGCCAGCGGCTGCCTCATGCTCGGCTGATCCTGCTTACGGGTCAGGCCGGGGCAGAAAATGTAGGCCGCGTCGTCAACGAAGCAGGCCTTTTCCGCTACATCCCTAAACCCTGGGATGTCGGAGACCTTCGCCTCACAGTCCAGCAGGCCCTCCAGAGTTATCATACCGAAGAGCTTCTCCGAGAGCGCCAGCGACTTTCTCACCTTCTTCTCAAGTGGGTAGAGGCACTGCTGGCCTGCCAGAAGCTTGAAGCCTTACCTGCCCTGGCCCAGGAAGGGACCATGACGCTTTTTGATCGCAACTACCCCCTCTCCGAAGCCGAAGTCCAGACCTTATCCCCCCCTGCTCAGGAAGCTTGGACGCTCTTCTCTCGCATGCTGGACCTGCGTCGGGCCCATCTGGAGCTGCTGGCAGACTTGGAAAACCAGGTCCAGGAGCGTACCGCTCACCTTGCCGCTTCCCTCCAAGAGCTAAAAGCCCTCTCTTCCCAGCGTGAAGCCTGGATAAAAATCGTTTCCCATGACCTAAGGGGGCCCTTGAGTGGCCTCCGACAACTGGCTTCCCTTTTGCAAGCAGGACCCATCTCCGCAGAAAACCTCAAAAAGTACGCCCAACTCCTTGAAAAGAGTCTGGCCGAGCTGGAGACCTATGTAAAGAACTTGCTTGACCTGACTCGGCTCTCGCAAAAAGAGATCGCGCTGGAATTTGGGTTTTTTAGCTGGGAGGCCATGAGCCAGCGGCTCTATGCTTTGCTGGCTCCTCAGCTTGAGCTGAAGCAGATTCGCTGGCAGGCTGAGGTTCCCTCGCAGGCCCAGGGTTGGGGGGACCCCACCTACGCCACCGAAGCCCTCTATAACCTCCTTTCCAACGCGGTCAAGTTCACACCACGCGGGGGCTCCGTCTTTTTCCGGGTGGAGCCTGGGCCTCGTTTTGATGGGGTGGAGGTGCGGGATACGGGGGTAGGCATGACACCCCAGGAGCTGGAGCGGCTCTGGGACCCCACGCGTCGGCGCAGCCGGGTAGGCACCGCCGGAGAAAAAGGCACAGGCCTTGGGCTGCCCCTCGCGAAAGCCATCTTGGACCAGCATCAGGTCACCGTAGAAGTGGAGTCGGAGCCAGGTAAAGGCACCACTTTCCGCCTGAAGTGGCCGAAACCGTAGCTTTGCCCTGTGCGCATTCTGGTCACAGGGGGAGCGGGCTTTATCGGTTCTCATCTGGTGGAAGCGCTCCTGCCCCACCACACGGTTGAAGTGTTAGATAACCTTTCCACAGGCCGCCGTGAGAACCTGCCTTCCACCGTGCCGCTGCATCGGATTGACTTGAGAGATGCGCAGGCTTTGCGTCAGCATTTTGCCGAGCATACGTACGAGGTGGTCTATCACCTTGCGGCCCAGGTGGATGTGCGCACTTCCGTAGAAAAGCCCACCGACGACGCTCAAGTCAACATCCTCGGCACCTTACACTTGCTGGAGGCGGTGCGCCCCTCGCATGCCTGGGTGATTTTCACTTCTACGGGAGGGGCTATCTATGGAGAAGCGCCGAACTTGCCTATTGGAGAGACTTATGCTCCCCTGCCTGAGTCGCCTTATGGCATCGCCAAGTTGGCGGGCGAGCTGTATCTGAGGCACTTTCATCAGGCGCACGGCGTGCCTTATACGGTCCTGCGCCTGGCTAATGTCTACGGCCCTCGCCAGAACCCCCACGGCGAAGCCGGCGTCGTAGCTATCTTTACCCATCGCCTCTTGTCTGGGCAGCCGGCCTACATCTACGGGGACGGAGAGCAAACGCGGGACTTTGTCTATGTGGGCGATGTAGTAAGGGCTTTGGTGGAGGTGCTGAAGTTTCCCCAGCGAACGCAGGGGCAGGTCTTCAACGTGGGGACGGGGCGGCAGACATCGGTAAATGAGCTTTGGGCGCACCTGGCCAGGCTCATAGGTACCTCACAAACGCCTCACCACCTACCTCCCAAGGCCGGTGAGCTGCGCCACAATGCCCTCTCTTACCAGCGGCTGCATGAAGCGACAGGCTGGAAGCCTCAAGTGTCCTTGGAAGAAGGCTTGGCTGCTACGGTAGCCGCTTTCCGCCAGCGCTTAGAATCCTAAATTCTCGTTGCGAATCATCCGTAGCCCGAGTTTTTCCTGTTACTTTGTAGGAAATGAGGGTTGCGGTTGGGCTACTTCTGGGGGGCTGGCTATGGGCGCAAGGGTGTGGCATTCCTACCATGAGCGAGGGGGAATTTGCGTATTTTCGGCTTGAAGTGGTCTCGCAGAGCATTGAAGCCAGCCGTATAGCCCTCTTGCGGTCGGTCCTGCCTGAACACTGCATTTCGGCCGCCCAGCTTAGAGACCTATTGTGGACGCTGGAGCACGAAAGCAGCCGTATTGAGGTGCTTAGGTTTGCGGCAGACCGAGTCTATAACCCTGCCCAGCTCAAAGAAGAACTAACCCCTCTCTTCACCACAGAAAGTGGCCGACGGGCTTTTGAGCGGTGGTGGGCCCGGTGGCATAAAGACAAGGATTAGCGTAGGATGACGAGTTTCTCCTGGGCGTGGGCGGTTTCGCCGGTAGCCAGGTTCCGCACTTCCAGGCGGTAGATGTACACGCCGCGCCCTAACCTGTCTCCGTAACTGTCAAGCCCATCCCAGAAGAGGTCTTGAGAAAAGGTGCTTTGGGCGGGGATGGGCGCGGACAGGGTGGCCACCAAGCGACCGGTCACGGTGTAAATCTGGACTCGGGCTTCCAGGGGTTGGCCGGGCTGGTTGTGCTGGAAACAAAAGCGGGTGGCTGTGGTGAAGGGGTTGGGGTAGTTGAAAACGCGACCCAGCTTGAGCTGGCCTTTCTCCACCACGAAGAAGGAGGTTTCAGCTGAGCCTTCTTGACCTGCTAGGTTGAAGGCTCGCAGGCGCAGGTGATACTCCCCTTCCGGCAGATTGGAGAAGCGGTATTCCAAGGTGCCTTGGTTGGGTTGGTCACGGCGGGCTCGGTAGTAGGGGCTCAGGAAGTACTCTTGGCCGTTGAGGGTCGCTTTGAGTTCTCGGCCTACGGCCAAAGGCGAGAGGTTGATGCCCAGGCTATCGTACAGAAAGGCCAGCAGCAGGGGGTTAGGATCGGTCCAACCGCCGGCGATCCAGGTGGTGTCGTTCAGGAAAAGGCGGACAGTCGGCGGGGGAAAGGCCGGGGGCAGGGTGTCCGGACAGCAAATCACGAAGCGCGTTTCGCTACCGGCAGCCGTCTGGCCCGTAGAAGCGTCGGCCCACAGCGAAAAGCGCCCCCTTCCCGGCGCAGGAATGATGTCTACAGGCAAGTAAAAGGTGAGCTCAAATTGCCCGTTCTGCACGGTTGCGCTCCCGCTGAAGAGCAGGACATCCTGTGCGGTGAAAGGCGTGCGGGAGACCAGGGTTTGGCGAGTTAGAGGCTTGTCCCATACTTTGATGGAGACTTCTCCGGAAAAGCCTGTCTGTAAGGCGCCTCCGGCCTCGCGAATTTCGCCGCGCACGCGCACAGGCCGTAAGGGGCGCAAAGTGTCGGGTGCCGTAGCCGAAGGCGGCGAACCGCTTATCTCAGTCACCACCACCTCATAGGCAGGCATGCCCAGCGGCAGATAAGGATCCCCCAGAAAAGAGTACGATCGGGAGTTTATCCCCAGGGCTCCTCCGGTGGTACGGTTTTTGGTGGCCTGCATGACCTCTCCAAGGAGGACTCGGCGGCGTGTTTGCCAGGCCTGGCTTAGCTCCTGGTAAAAAACTTGGGTAAGCTGGAAGTTGAGGCTGGCGTAGACCTTGCGGGTAGAGGTAAGCAGGCCTATGGCGCCTCGCTTGGGCAGGAAGAGCGCTTCAATACCGCCGCTGCGCACTTCGGGGGCCTCGTCCCATTTGCCCCATTCACAGGTGGCGGTGACGAAAAAGAGATAGCGGCCCGTATTCTGGAGCTGGCGCACCGCACTGTTAGGGAAAAAATCAAACCCTTGGAGGGCGTATTCGTTGCCGTGGCCCACATAGTGGGCGATGAAGGCACCCTGGTCAAGCTGGGCCAGGAGAGCCTTCTGCGCTTCAGGGAAAACCAGCCCTGAAGCCCTCGGCTGGGCCGGGTATCGGTCTATGTAAAGCTTCACCAGGTCAAGGTAGGGTAAAGAGGCTTGAATTTGGTTGGCCAACGCTTCCGCCTGCTGGGTATGAAGGCCGTTGTCCTTATAGTCTGAGAAAAAGATCAACTTTTGGAGCCAGGACCCTCGGGCAGCGGGATTTTGCAAGTAGTCTGCCAGCTTTTCTAAATAAGCCTCCAGGTCGCTGGCCGAATAGACTGGAATCCGTGCAATGCCTATGTCTACGAGGTGATCCTGCTGAGCTTGATCCCGGGGGTCGTACCAGCGTGGGTCTCGGGGAGAGGCGGCCCCTTCCCCCCAGAATCCTTCGGTATCATCCAGAAACCCAAAAAAGTCATCGCTGCCAAAGGTGGCTGGAGGGAAGAGGCTTTCTCGGCTCTGGTAGGTAGGGAAAAGGAAGTCTGAGGTTTTACGAAAGTCGTAGCTTGCTGCGCCCACTATGAGGAGCATTTGGGGCATTTCTGCGGGGGTGGTAGCGCGCACATAGAGCATGCGTAGGAAGTTGCGTAGAGCGCATATATCGGGTCGGCCGCCCGAGAATTCGTTGTAGAGTTTTTCGGTCGTCACGACGACGCAGGGTCCGGTTTCGGGGTGCAGCTCACAGAAGCGCTGAGCGGCTGCTTCCAACGCGCTGGTCGTGGCCACCACGAAGCGAATCCCCCTCAGGCCATGGAGATTTTGGTTGGGTACGGCTCCGAGGGGTGTTACGTCGTAGGCCGAAGCCAGGTCAAAGGCACAGTAGCGGCGCAGCGTATCGCCGGCCGAAGGAAAGCTAAAGCCGTTCGAGGTCGGGGTCAAAGAAACGGCCTCGTAGTTCAAAGGATCGGTCACATCCCACAGGAGAGGCGAGCTTGAGGCCTGAAGCTGGGCCTGCCAGGGCCCCCCAGGCGGAAGGTAAAAGATCTGTTGTCCTCCGCTCCAAGCGAGGGGATACCAGCCTATCACTTCTACGTGGTCTAAGTAGCCCGTACCCGTTCCGGTGTAACTGAGGGTGAGGGTGGGGCTAGCGGGGGTGTTTGACAGGAGCTGGGTCCACGCCTTCCACTGAGCTTGGAGGTTATCGGCGGGGCCAGGGATGGCAGGGATAGCCAGCGAAGCGGTCACGGTGCCGGCCCAGGTGAGGGTTATCTGGCTGGGGTTGAAGCTGGAAGCGGCCACTTGCACCCGTACGCGTGCGCTATCGCACGCCGGTATGGGGAGCGTGAGCGAAACGATAGGGCTGGCTGGGGTCATCTTTTCCCCCAGCCACACCCGTCCTGACTTGAGGAGGTTGACCGCGTCGTTTTCGTAGAAATAAAGGAGCATGCCCTGGGTGCGCAGGGTGAAAGGCCCTGCAGGGGGAGTTTGCCCCCCCAAGCGCCGGCCAGGCCCCAAATCAAAGGTGAGGAAATAGCTCATTCGGTCGGTGTAGGGGTTCTTCAGGTGGAAGTAGGGGCGGGTGGGGTTGGAGAGAGCGTACCAAGCATCAGGGCTGTCTGCCCAGAAGTAGGCGGCGTCGCCAGGGTCCCATCGGCCATCCGCTTCGCCGGGGAAATAAAGAGGCAGCTCTACCAGGTCGTCTGGCTGGGGTTCGCTGTTGGCTTGAGGCAAAGGCCCTCCCCGCTGCCCATACACCCGCAGGCTACGGGGGTCTACTTGATCCGGATCAAGGCCGAGGCTTCGCAGGGTCTGAGCTGTGATGCGATAGAGGCCGGCTGTGCTGGTAGAGATTTTGTACCACCGCCCTGAAGCCAACACCGACTGGGCAGCGAAGGAGGCTTGCCGGAGGCGTGGCTCCGGTTCCGGATGCGGCTGAAGCATGTAAGGAGGCCTTTCCTGCCACAAGCGCACAAGCCGGCCGGACCGGTGCAGCTGCCACCCGTACAAGCGCAGGTATTGGCGGGGCTTCTTCTGATGCCAGAGGGGGGCTGAAAGGGTAATAGGACTCTCAGGGTACCACTCCTGGTTTTCCTGCCAGGGCAGGCGAGCAAGCCACGCTGTGAAATCCCCGCTGCTGTCGCGGTACACACCTCCTGCCTCTACCCGAACTTGCCAGTGGCCTGAAAGCTCTCGCAGCTCAAAAGGCGGCAGTTCAGGTAGGTACGGGTCAGCTACGCGAAGTTGCGCCCACAGGATCCCCAGTAGCCCTATAAGCGTGCCCATAAGGTGAGAAGGTACAAGAAGACAAAAATAAGGCCCTGGGTGGTGTCCCCAGCAGGATTCGAACCTGCGGCCCGCGGATTAAGAATCCGCTGCTCTACCGCTGAGCTATGGGGACAGGCAAAGATATGGCGTTTTTGGGCTATGTTTGCGGGGTGCTGACGCTTCTTGGGTTAGCGGTAGGAGGCTTGCTGGCGCTGGTAGGGGGCGCCCTGGCCGTGACCTTGCGAGACCCCATCTATGCCCTCCTGGGCCTTATCCAAGCCATGATAGGGCTGGCTGCGGTGTACTTTACGCTGGGAGCCGAGTACATCGGCGCGGTTCAAATCATCGTCTATGCCGGCGCTATCTTGGTTACTTTTCTCTTTGTGGTGATGCTGATCAATCTCACTGCGGCCGAAGTGTCCCCTTTGCCCCGGGGGCTGCCTCTCTTGGGCGCGCTCCTGCTGAGTGGGGGATGGATGCTGACCCTGAGCTTGCTGCTTCAGTCCATTCTGGACCTACCTTCCTCTCACCAAGTGGTGGAGCCTGAGGCCGGCGAAGTGCCTTATCTCTATGGCACCCTTCCACCTGTGGGGAAGGCGCTCTTCACGGCGTATGCCTTTCCATTTGAGCTGCTCTCGGTTACGCTGCTGGTGGGCCTCGTGGGAGCTGCCCTCCTGGCCAAAAAACCTTCAAGCTATGGCGCCTGAACTCCTGTACGCGGTGCTCACCCTGTCAGGGGGGCTTTTCTCCCTGGGCCTCTTGGGCCTGCTTCTGCGCCGCAACCTCCTGCTGGCCTTCCTGGCTATAGAGCTCCTGCTGAACGCAGCTAACCTCAACTTTCTGGCCTTTTCTCGGTACCACAATGAGCCCACGGGGGCTGTATTCGTGCTGTTTGGGATTTGCCTCGCAGCCGTGGAAGCGGTGATTGGCCTTGGGCTGGTCGTACGGGTTTTTCGTGCAGAGAAAGACTTAGGCTTTGCCAAACTGTCTAACTTACGATGGTGAGCGCAATCCTACCTCTTACGCTGGCTTTGCCGCTTTTGGGTGCAGCGGCTATTGGGTTTGGGGGCCTGGCTTTGCCGGCTCTGCGTCGGCAGGGTACTTTTTTGGGGGGCTTGGCCACAGCCCTCGTATTAGCGGCCTTCGCTCTTTTTGCCGCCGCCTTCCTCTCGTACGAAAAGCCTCTCTACTTCGCCTTCGCTGCCGATTGGCTGCTCGTGGGCGAAGTACCGGTCCCCTTCCGCTTCCAAGTAGATACCCTCAGCCTCCTCATGGCCCTTATCATCACAGGCATCGGCGGGCTTATTCATCTTTACTCCATCGGCTACATGAAAGAAGACCCAGGGGCTTGGCGCTACTTCGCTTTTCTGAACCTCTTTGTGTTTGCCATGCTGGTGCTGGTGCTGGCCGACTCGCTGCCTGTGCTCTTTTTGGGATGGGAGGGGGTAGGGGTATGTTCCTACTTTTTAATTGGCTTTTGGTTTGCTGAGGAGGCCAACGCCCGAGCCGCCCAGAAGGCTTTCCTCATGAACCGGATCGGGGACCTGGGCCTGCTGGCAGGAATGATTTGGCTTTTTGCAGAGCGGGGGTCTTTTGATATGGCCACGCTTAGGTCGGGGGTGTATCCAGCGGATATGGCCGCAGGCGTGGGGCTTCTCTTGTTCTTTGCTGCGACCGGGAAGTCGGCGCAGATTCCTCTTTACACTTGGCTTCCGGACGCTATGGCGGGTCCTACACCCGTCTCCGCCCTTATTCATGCGGCCACGATGGTTACCGCAGGGGTGTACCTCCTGGCCAGGATGGATTTTCTCTACAACACTGCGCCCGAAGTGCTGGGGGTCGTGGGAGGCATCGCCGTGGCTACCGCCCTCCTGGCCGGCCTTATTGCCTTAGCCCAGTACGACATCAAAAAGGTTCTGGCCTACTCCACCGTCTCTCAATTAGGGTTCATGTTTGCCGCTATCGGGGCTGGGGCTTATGCTGTGGCGATCTTTCATGTTTTTACGCACGCCTTCTTCAAGGCGCTGCTCTTTCTGGGCAGTGGAAGCGTGATTCATGCGACAGGCACCCAGGACCTTCGTCAGATGGGCGGTCTGCGCAAAGCCATGCCTATTACGGGCCTGACCTTCTGGATAGGTACGCTGGCGATTGCGGGTATTCCTCCGCTGGCGGGCTTTTTCTCTAAGGACGAAATTCTGGCGGCGGTTTTTGCCCGGGGCGCCGCTGGTCAGACCTTGTATTACCTGTACTGGATCAGCCTACTTGCCACGGCCTTTTTGACGGCGTTGTATATGGGGCGCTTGACCTGGCTGGCTTTTGAGGGAAGCTACCGGGGCAGTACGCCGCCTCACGAGAGTCCTGCTGTGATGACGATACCTCTGCTGCTTCTTGCTGCGGGCAGTGTGGTGGCGGGTTTGGCGGGTCTGCCGGCGCTGCTTGGGCCTTCCTGGATAAGG
Source organism: Bacteroidia bacterium (assembly GCA_026003235.1). Lineage (GTDB taxonomy): Bacteria > Bacteroidota > Bacteroidia > SpSt-205 > SpSt-205 > SpSt-205. Next base: position 56,948 of record BPGW01000006.1, read on the forward strand.
GAGCGCTGGCTGGCTTCTTCGGTGGATGAGAAGCCCTTGCCGTCTCTGTCTCATGCGACGGAGGGCCTCCTTATGGGGCTTTCGGTCGCACTGGCGGTGGGAGGACTGGCGCTTGCAGGGTATCTCTTCGGGCGCCGAGGACTGGCTGCCGAAGCGGACCTGGCGCGTCGTCTGGGTCGTCTCCACACAGCGCTTCAGCATGCCCTTCAGGTGGACCGCCTGTACGAACGGGTCTTTGTCCAGCCCTACTTCGTCTTGGCGGACTTCTTTCGCACGCTCTTCGGGTCGTGGGTAGGCAGGGGGGCTGCGACCTTGGTAGGGCAAGCACTCCTGCGTGTGGGAGAAGGTCTGGCGCGTTTGCAAGCAGGCTATGTGCCCGTGTACTTGGTCTACCTCGTGGGAGCCGGTCTGCTCCTGGTTATCTGGCTGCGCTATCTGTAGCTTATGGATACGGGGATTTTGCATACCCATCATCTGCTGGGGGTTTTACTTGTGGTGCTGGTAGGGCTGCCGGCTATTCTGCCGCAGTGGGCGGCCCGCCTGCGGTGGGTGCACATGGTGCTGGATACCCTCCTCCTCCTGACAGGGGTGTACTTGCTTTTTCGGGCGCCGGCTGCGTGGACGGGCCCTTACCTCACCAAGTATGTCCTCGTTCTGGCAGCGATTGGGCTGGCGATCGTAGGCAGTCGCCGAAAAAACAAACGATTCTCTATGGCGGCGTTTCTGCTCTTGGCGTATGCCTACGGCCTGTCGCTGCAGCGGGACTGGCTTTTACGCTCAGAGGCAGAGCGGGTCAAGGACCTCTCTCCTGAGGCCGCTTCGGTGGAGGCGGGCCAGGCGCTGTACACCCAGTTGTGTGCGCGCTGCCATGGCGCAGACGGGCAAGCCGGGTACCAGAAGTCGCCCAGCCTGCATCCCGCCCAAAATCCCGATACCGTATACTGGGCCGCGGTCATCAAGAACGGCAAAGGCCTGATGCCTGGACACCCTTACCTTACAGAGGCGCAGGTCTCCAGCCTGGTGGCTTTCCTGCGCACCTGGCAGCGGTAGGCCCACTGTACCGGAGTCTGCGTATTTTCGCCTCCGGTATGCGGCACTTAGTTGGTATCGTAGCGCTTTTGTGGGCCCAGAAGGTGACCCTCACAGGCCGAGTGACAGATGAGACCACCCGCGAGCCCCTCATCGGAGCCAAAGTGCAGGTTTCCACGGGCGAAGCCGGTGCACTCACCGATCTGGAGGGGCGGTTTAGATTGGAGGTTACCCGAGCCCCTGTCGTGCGCTTGCAGGTTATCTACGAAGGCTACGAGGAGAAAGAATACGCTTTACGAGTACCACCAGATAGAGAGGAGCTGACGGTAGAGATTGCGCTCACACCCAAAAACACCGTCTTGCAAGAGGTGGTGGTGTCAGCCTCGCGGTACGAGCAGCGCATTGAGCAGGTCTCTGTCTCCATGGACTTTGTCAAGCCCAAGCAGGTGACGAATCTGGCTTCCATCGATCCGATCAAGGCGCTGGAGCAGACCCCAGGCGTCTCCACCAACAAAGACCAGCCCAGCATACGAGGCAGCAGCGGCTACACGTACGGGGCAGGCTCTCGGGTTCTTCTCCTGCTGGATGGGCTGCCTATGATGAGCCCTGACCGGCTTAGCACGCAGTTTGACCTGATTCCGGTGGACAACATCAAGCAGATTGAGATTGTGAAAGGAGCTTCGTCGGTGCTGTATGGGACGGGGGCGCTGGGAGGCATCATCAATGTGGTGTCGGAGGATGTAAAGTTTCAACCTCGTACAGTGGTGCGTTTGCAGCATCAGATTTACGACACGCCGAGAGAACCGGTAGGAGACTGGGATGGGCGCAGTTCGGCCACGGTTACGGCGGCGCACATCGTGCATGCCCAGCGAGTGGGCGAAACCTGGGAAGTGACCACCCTGCTGGACTTGATTCGCGATACGGGCTTCCGAAAAGAGGGCTTCTCCAATCCGCGCCCGAACCTGGATCTCCATCAAGCAAAACGCCCCTTTCCTGGACGGCCTCCAGTATGGGCTGACCCTCCAGGCGAACATTGACTCCAGCGCGACCTACATCGCCTGGGATAGCTTCCCTACCCGCGCGAACTTGCCAGGAGAGGGGTTTTTGACTTACCAGCTCCTGCAGCGCTACATGGTGGACCCGTTCATTTCGTACCTTACCCCTAAGGGCAATCGCCACTGGCTGCGGGGACGGCATTATCGCACAGTGAACGACCTTAGCACACCGCAGTCTGGGGGGGCTACGCTCCATTACTACGACTACCAGTACATCCATGGGCTGGCTAAGTGGGGCAAGGTCATTCTGGGCGCCAACTACACTGAAAATCGCGTCTATGCTAAAGAAGTTTTCGGGCGGGCGCGGGGCCGGCAAGCCGCTGCCTTCGCCCAAGCCGAACTGGATATATGGAAGTTTCATCTCAGCGGGGGAATCCGCTATCAGTACGAAGACATTGAGGGGGATACTAGCCTGAAAATCGCAAGCGGGCGCGTCGTAAAAGGGGATATGCCGCAGGTCGTGCGGCTCGTCACCATTCGGGAACCGGTGTTTCGGGGCGGGCTGACCTTCACGCCCTTCGTCGGTACTACCTTGCGGGCCTCTTTTGGGCAGGGCTTGCGTAGCCCTTCGGTGGCCGAACGCTTCACCACCACAGGCGCCGGCGGCATCACCGTCCTGCCCAACCCCTTCGTCAAAATTGAGCGCGGCTACAGCGCTGAAGTCGGGCTCCGCCAACTGCTTAAGATCGGACAGAACTTCAGAGGTTTTGTAGACATATCAGCCTTCCGCATGGAGTTCAAGGATATGGTGGAGTTCCAGGTCAACATAGACGCGGTCTTGCTCGGCTTCCCTGGCTTGCCCTTTTCGGCTATCAACCTTTCCCGGGCCTTCATTCAGGGCATAGAACCTTTGTGGGGCTTCCAGTATGAGAAGGGGAAGTTTTTTGCTAACTTCAGTGGAGGCGCTACCTTGATAGAGCCTATCAATCCGGATGGTAGCCGCGAGCTGGATACAATGAATAATACGAATGGCGCTTTTACAGTTTTGAATACGGCTTTGACGGCGCCTGCCCCCGGCACGCCTCAGTATCTCGTAGGCCGTGACATTCCCTACACCCTCAAATACCGTAACAAACAGATTATGCGTTCTATTCTTGAAGTAGGCTACGGAAAAGTGTCCCTCACTACAAACTTTCGCTATTCCAGCCCCATCACCAATGTGGATAAGCTCTTTTTCCTGCTTGGGGCCACGACGAATAACCAGCTGGCCGGCCTTGAGGGGTTTTTCCGGGACTACGCTTCTAAGCCTTATACGGTCTGGGATTTTATTCTGGCCTACGATACGGGTAAGGCCCGCTGGACCTTCCATATCTTCAACGCGTTCAACCGAATCTACACCACGCTACCTGGTACGCTCAACGAGCAGCGGGCGTATGCCGTGCAGTGTGTCCTTCGCGTGCAGTGAGACTGTCCAGCGAGTGTAGGAAACTCCTTACCTTTGTCGCCAGTATGCGGAACGTAAAGGTAACACTCACGATGGCAGCCCTAATTACGGGGCTGTATGCCCAAGAGGGAGTCAAGTTTGGGCTTCGGGTAGCTCCGGGTGTCGGCTTTTTCAGTGTAGACTCGTCAGGCCGTACTGTCCGGAATTTAGCCGGTTCTGGTGTATTTGGCTTTGGAGGCGGGCTGATGCTGAGCTTTGGTTTCTCGGACAATGTGGCCTTCTTGCTTGGGGCGGGTGTCGGTACCGGAGGCGGGAAGATGGACTTCAAGCCCGATTATGGCATCAAAGGCGTGACGAACGCCGGCGCTGACACCGCTATCTCTCTGCGAGACGCAGGGGTCACTGCAGCCTCCACCGTAACCTATCGGGTGACGACCCTCAATGTCCCAGTCTGGATAAAAATGCGCACCAACCCGTTGGGCTCTACGCCGATCCGAGCCAAAGGCGTCTTGGGCGGTCAGGTGGACGTGCGCGTGGGCTCCTCCACCAACTCTTCCAGGATACTGGTGAGTCCTTTGTTCATAGACCAGGACCGTGCGCGTACGGGAGAACACTTTTCCGCTTTCTTAGCTCAGGCTTCCGGCGGAGCGGGTGTAGATGTGGAAATTGAAGGAGTGGGCACCATTGACTTTACGGTCATGTACAACCATGGCCTTATCAACTTCTTCAACAAAGACTTCAAGTTTGACGCTCAGGGTGCGAAAGACCTCAAGCCGTACAAAGATCTCAAAGGCCGTCTAAGCAACCTGCAATTCAACCTGATTTTCTGGTTCTGATAGGCTTAGAGGGCTGGAAGGTGGGGGGCCGGCGAGCCTTTGGCTCGCCGGCCCCCTGCGCTTAAAGCAGCGCCAGACAAACCCCTCTTTCCCCTGCGGCCTTAGCCAAAGGCTCGTTTTCTTGAGAAGCTGTCCTGCTGGCCCCAGCCGCCACCCCCCTGAACCCCTACCTTTTTACTCTATCAGGATACTCGCCCAACAGGCCGAGCTCAGGTTCGCCAGGGTACCTCCCAGCACCGCTCGTAGCCCCAGTTGGGCGAGCTCGGCCCGGCGCTCAGGCGCCAGGCTGCCAATACCCCCTAACTGGATCGCAATAGAACTGAAATTGGCAAAGCCGCTCAAGGCGTAGGTAGCAAGCAAGCGAGCTTTTGCGCTCAGATGGGTCATCTCGGTGAGCTGAGCGTAGGCGATGAACTCGTTCAGCACGACTTTCTGGCCAATAAGGGCTCCTACAGACAGCGTTTCCTTCCAGTCTACGCCAATCAGCCAGGCAATCGGCCGAAAAACTTCACCCAAAACCCACTGCAGAGAGAGGCTTTTGTAAGTGCCTTGGGTAGAGGCGGCTATCCAATCGTTGAGCTGAAGGAAGTGGCCAATTTTGCCCAGGAGATAGTTCACCAGGGCGATGGAAGCGATGAAGGCCAGCAGCATAGCCGCCACATTAGCTGCGAGGCGCAGGCCGTCTGAGGCGCCGTTGGCGAGGGCCTCAAGCAGGTTGGTGGCCCGGGGCAGAGGAGGAAGCTCTACCGACTTGCCAGCCTGGAGAGGGGCGGTTTCGGGGGAAAGGATTTTAGCAAAGACCAGCGCAGCTGGCGCATTCATAACCGAGGCTGTCATCAAGTGAAGGGCAAACGCCTGTCGCAAAAGAGGGTCGTTCCCTCCGAGAAAGCCCACATACGCAGCTAAAACGCCCCCAGCAAGGGTGGCCATGCCCGCAACCATGATGGCCAGCAATTCAGAACGGGAAACCCTGGGCAGAAACGGCTTAATCAAAAGGGGCGCTTCCGTCTGCCCCAGTACGATGTTGGAGGCAGCGCAGAGGCTTTCTGGCCCTGAAGTGCCCAGCGTGCGCCGCATCACCCAGCCAAAGGCCTTCACCACCTTTTGCAGAAGGCCCAAATGATACAGCGCAGAAGTCAACGCCGCAAAAAACACAAGCGTGGGCAGCACCTGCAGCACAAAAATGAACCCAAATGTCTCCCTGTATTGGGGATTCACGAGGTTACCAAATAAAAAAAGGGCGCCTTCTTGGGAAAAGTCCAAGACTTTTACGAAAGCCCGGCTAAAGAGAGAAAACGCCTCCCGCACTAAGGGCGCTCGCAGAAAAAGCAGGCCTAAGCCGAATTGCAGGGCCAGGCCGCCCAGCACGACCCGCCAAGGGAAAGGGCGGCGCCGTTCGGCCAAAAGCCACGCCACTAGCAGCAGGAGAGGAACCCCAAAAAGGGCTTGCATCAGGTGTCGGCTTCGCCGGACTCCAGCTTACGCAGCTCGTCTCGCAGCCGGGCCGCCGTCTCGTAGTCTTCTCGGGCAAGCGCTTCTTCCAGAAGCCGCTCCAGCTCCTCCCGAGAACGCCTACTGGTGGAGCCTCTTGCGCGGGCCTCTCTGGACTCGGTCTCTTCCTCTTCCAGGACAGGCTGGCCGGCTTGTCGTAACACTTCTTCCTCGCAAAATATAGGCGCCCGCGCGCGAAGCGCCAACGCTATCCCATCGCTGGGCCGGCAGTCTATATCCACGACCTCCTGGCCTGTGTCCAACAGCAGGTAGGCGTAGAAGGTAGAATCCTGCAATTTATGAATGGTTACCTCCAGAAGCGTGACATTCAAGGCGCGCAAAGTGTTGATGAAAAGATCGTGAGTCAGGGGCCTGGGATGCTGAAACTTTTCCAGCTCTATGTTTATCGCATGGGCTTCAGGAAGGCCTATGACGATAGGTAAGCGGCGTGAACCTTGCTTTTCCCGCAGAATGACGAGGAAAGCGTTGTAGCTCTCTGTGGGAGAACGGCTGAGGCCAGCTACTTCCATTTCCACCTTCGCCATTAGGGTCAAAGGTACGAAAGCTTTGGCGCTAAGGAAAAGCTTTGCCTGGGCGCCACGTGTAGACCAGCAAGGCGCCTTGTGCAACCATCAGCGTGGTTAGCGTGAAAAACAGGGCTTCCTCCACGGGAAGGCCGCCAGGCAAATGCCAGCCCAGAGAAGTCGCTTCGGTGATGTGCCAGATGCCCGACCGGATAGCCCAAGTGTCCGCTGCCCACAGATACAGGGAAAGAGGGAACACTGTAAGGCCCAGGATTCGGCGGTGTTGCAGGAAAGCGCGCCCGCCCAGAATCCACTGCCCCGCTACTACAGGTAAAGCCCAGCTCGCAATCAAGCACAAATAGGTACCCTTTTCCCATCCTATCCAAAGCCCATACCCTGCTAACCCCGCCAAGCCCGCCGAAAGCGTGGCTACCACGTACACCCACCTCCGAGACCAAGCCAGCGGTTCGGCTTGAGAGCGTCCTGTGCGGCTGGCCCAGAAAAAAGTCAGCGTGCCTAAAATGGTTTGTAAAACGAAAAAAAGATACTCTTCCAGGGGTACCCATCCCAGGTGCACCCCCCAGACGCGGTCTGGTGGATAGGTCCAGATCTGTCGGGCCACCAGGTAGTTGTCCCAGGGCGTGGTATACAGCACAGCTACCGTAACCAAGAAGAGTAAAGCGAGGCTGGGGTTGCGGGGAACAAAGTGGCTGGGGAAAGGGCGATCCTTAAGCCGTCTTTGGATCGAAGCCAGCAGCAGGAGCGGAGGAAGGAGAAAAACAGCTAAGAACTCACCGTAGGTCATATCGCTTCGATGAAGAGGGGCACGCCGGGGCGCGGTTCAAGGGTAGCCCCCATGTAAGGCCGAGGGGAACGGCCGGCCGGACGAAAGCGATAGCGCTGCAGCAGCCGAGCCAGCACCAGCCGTAGCTCTATCTGGGCAAAAGGCGCCCCTATACACATCCGAGGGCCCCCACTAAAAGGCACGTAAGCAAAAGTCTCCGAAGGGCCGCTTTTTTGCCATCGCTCAGGCCAGAACCGATCCGGCTCTTCCCAGAAAGCCGGATGGCGATGCACCAGGTAATAGCTCAAAAGCACGCGCTTGCCGGGGGCCAGGGTATAGCCTCCGAGCTCAACGGGTGCGACCACACGCCGGTTCCCCGCATGAATAGGGGGGTAAAGCCGCAAGACTTCTCGGACAAAGGCATCCAGATGGGGCAGGGTAGACAGGTTCGCCGGTGTGGGAGGCTGACTGCCCAAGGTATCTCGTATTTCGGCCTGGAGGGTGGCTTGGTGGTCCGGCCACTCAGCCAGCAGGTGCAGGCTCCAAGCAAGGGCCGCCGTGCTGGTGTCGTGCCCGGCAATGAACATCGTGAGCATTTGGTCTCGTACGAGCTCATCGTCTTCGTAGGCCTGGATAAGGTGGGTCAGCAGATCGTCGGGAGGATCGGGGTTCTGGCGGCGCTCCCGAATGAGCCGGTAAAAATGAGCATCTAACGCCTTCACCTTGGGGGGAGGGGGCGCTGGACCCGTCAGAAGCCATAAACCTGGCCCAATGTACTCTATCGCAGCGAGGATAGGCTCCCAAAGTGCGGGCAGCTCCGGCCTTATGTCGTGGCTGAAGTATACCTCTTCAAACGCCTGCAGGGCCAGTTTTCGCATCTCCACCAGCATGTCCAGGGTATAGCCGGGCTGCCAGCGCCGCGTAACCTCGTCTACCAGCGTATGAAAGTCTTCTAAGCGAGGCAGCAGATGGCGCCGGCGATTGCTGCGTTCCTGCACGGCGCGCAGGTGGGCGTGCTCGGCGCCGTCCATCACCAGGAACCCTCGCCGCAGAAGCCGTACAATCGGTTCGTCGCCTACCCGCCAGGCAAAAGCCTCGCGTTTATCCACCAGCGCTTGGCGTAGCAGGGACGGATGGGCTACGATCACAAGCTGGAACCGCCCTAACCGCACTTCAAAAACATCCCCCAGGCGCCGATGTAAAAGCAGAAGAGCCTCAGGTAAGCCCGAAAGACCTTTTCGCAGGCGCCCCAGCACCTGAAGCCCTTGCCAAAAAGTTAGCTTATCTACGGAAGGGATAGTGGCTGTGCCCATGGCGGCTTAGAACAAAAGTAGGGCAGGAGCAGTGGTAGGGTGCCTATCTTCGGGCCGTATGCTGGTGGTGGGCTTTGGGCTCTGGTGGCTGACGTATGCGTACTTTTTATGGCGGTGGGGGCGGTATGTGCCGCGAGCCGTGGCCGCGCCTGACCTGCCGCCGGTGCGTGCAGCTGTCTTGGTGCCTGTGCGCAACGAAGCCCCCCACATCACAGCATGCCTGAACTCCCTCCTGAAGCAAACTCGCCCCCCCGACGAGATCTGGGTGGTAGATGACCACAGCGAGGACGACACAGCTCAGAAGGTAGCCGAGCTTATGGCTCAGCACGAGCGTTTGCGCTACCTGCGCCTTCCCTCCCACCAGTATGGCAAAAAAGCCGCTCTGGCCTTGGGGCTGGCAGCTACACAGGCCGATATCATCCTTACTACGGATGGCGACACCCGACACGAGTCCGATACGGTGGAGAAGATGCTGCGCCCTTTCCTTCGGCCGGAGGTTCAGGTGGTAGGGGGGTGGGTGCGCCTCCAGGCTAAAGAAGGCTGGCTGGCGGCCTTTCAGCGGATGGAGATGGCGGGGATTCTCCAGCTTACAGCAGGCAGCTGGCAGCGAGGTGAGCCCCTCACCGCTAACGGCGCTCTCTTGGCCTATCGCCGCTCCGCCTTTTACGCTGTAGGGGGATGGGGTCCGGCAGCGCACCATCCCAGCGGGGACGACGACCTGCTTGTGCATCGGATACGACGCCACTTTGGGCCGCAAGCGTTGTTTTTCAGCGACGCTGTGGTAGAGACCTTTCCCGTGGAAACTTGGCAAGGGTGGCTCTATCAGCGTCTGCGCTGGTTGTCAAAGCGCCGCTTCTACCCAGTGCCCTGGCCATGGATAGGGATGGGGCTGCTCGGGGGTACTCAGCTGTCTTTGGTGCTTAGCTGGGTGGTTTTGCCGAGCTGGGCGGCGCTAGCCGGGTGGCTATGGGTCCAAGCCTGGCAACTCTGGCTGATTAGGCGGGGGCTCCAGGCCGTACAAAGCCCCCTCCCTTCCTTGGGGAAGGTCGTCGGCGTAGGAGCGCTCTACCCCTGGCTTGCTGTGGGGGTCGGTATCTTGGCGCTCCTTCGGCCACGCTTCCGGTGGAAGGGAAGGCCCTTCCAGTAGCTGGAGCCCTAAACCGTATTCCCCTTCCTGGGCTTATCTTTGCTTACGCATGGCGACGGAGCATCTGCGCAACTTTTGCATCATCGCCCACATAGATCACGGCAAAAAGCACCCTGGCCGACCGGCTTCTTGAAGCCACGGGCACCCTCTCTGCCCGCGAGATGATGGATCAGGTGCTGGATAGCATGGACCTTGAGCGGGAAAAAGGCATCACCATCAAAAGCCATCCTGTCCAGATGACGTACCAGGGCTATGTGTTGAACCTGATTGACACGCCGGGGCATGTGGATTTTTCGTACGAGGTGTCGCGGGCTATCGCCGCCTGCGAAGGTGCTCTCTTGGTCGTGGACGCAAGCCAGGGCATCCAGGCCCAGACGCTGGCCAACCTTTACCTGGCGCTGGAGCAGGACCTGGAGATCATCCCCGTCCTCAACAAGATAGACTTGCCGGCAGCTCGCCCCGATGAGATTCGCGATCAAATCGTGGAACTTTTAGGCTGCCGCCCAGAAGACGTTCTCTACGTCAGCGCAAAAGAAGGCATCGGTATTGAGACCCTTCTCCAAGCGATCCTGGAGCGTATACCGCCGCCAGCTGACAGACCTGCGGACCCTTTGCGGGCGCTTATCTTTGACTCGCAGTTTGATCCGTACCGGGGAGCCGTCGCCTACGTGCGCGTCAAAGAAGGGGAGCTACGGCCAGGCATGCGGATTCGGCTTATGGCCACCCGGCGCCGAGTACACCGTGGAAGAAGTCGGTATCTTCCGGCTCAAGCGTGAACCCCAGGAAGCTATCCCTTGCGGCTCCGTAGGGTACGTCGTGGCAGGCATCAAGAACATCCGCGAAATCAAGGTGGGCGATACGATCACCCAGGCCGATCGGCCTGCGGCAGAACCCCTCAAGGGCTTCCGGGAAATGAAGCCTATGGTCTTTGCAGGGCTTTATCCGGTGGACTCCAGCCAGTTTGAGGACCTGCGGGAGGCGCTGGAAAAGCTCCGCCTCAACGATGCCGCAATCCAGTTTGAACCGGAGACGTCGGCGGCGCTGGGCTTTGGGTTTCGGGTGGGGTTTTTGGGCCTCTTGCACATGGAGATTGTGCAGGAGCGGCTCTCGCGAGGAATTCGGCATGGAAGTGCTGGCCACCGTGCCCAATGTGCCCTACCACGCATACCTACGCAGTGGAGAAATGGTCGTGGTAACCAACCCCCGCCCACATGCCAGACCCCGCTCAGCTGGACCACCTGGAGGAACCCTATGTGCGAGCCCAGATTATCACCGACGCAGCGTATATTGGACCGCTGATGGAGCTTTGCATCAGCCGCCGGGGCCTCTTCAAGAATCAGACCTACCTTTCGCCTACCCGGGTAGAGCTTGTTTTTGAGATGCCCCTGGCCGAAGTGATCTTTGACTTTTACGACCGGCTGAAGTCCCTATCGCGGGGGTACGCTTCGCTTGACTACGACCTGATAGGGTACAGGCCCAGCGACTTGGTGCGGATGGACATCCTGCTGAATGGCGAACGCGTGGATGCTCTGAGCTGCATCATTCACCGGGATAAGGCCTACGATTGGGGGCGTCGGTTGTGCCAAAAGCTCAAGGAGCTGATTCCTCGTCAGCAATTTGAAGTGGCCATCCAAGCGGCTATTTATGGGCGGGTGATTGCGCGCGAGACGCTCAAAGCCCTTCGCAAGGACGTCACCGCCAAATGCTATGGAGGCGACATCACCCGCAAACGCAAGCTCCTGGAGCGCCAAAAAGAAGGTAAGAAGCGTATGCGGCAGCTGGGCTCGGTGGAAGTGCCCCAGGAGGCTTTCATGGCGGTCCTCAAACTGGATTGATATGTCTTACCAGGAAAAATTTTTACAAGCGTGGAGCGATTACCAGCGTGAGCGGCGGACGCGCATGGAAAGCCCAAGTCTTTGAGGTGATTTTGCGCACTTTTCCGGCCGTATTGGTGGCGCAGGCCGATGGCTTTACCGACACTTCTGAGGTGCAGCGCCTGGAGGAGATCGTGGCTTTCCTCTGCAAGCAGGAAAAAGTACCGCTTGATGCCTGGGATTGGCGGGCGGAGATGCGCTACCTCGCTATAGATAGCCCCTTCTGGCGAGAGCGGTTCATGGCGGCGCTGCGAGAGCTCCTGCAGACCCGCCCCGAACTGTACAGAGAACAGGCCGAGTTTTTGTTTGCGGTGGCCGCCGCCAGCACAGGCGATATCACCCGCAATCTGCTTTTGCGCTTGCGCCGTCACGAGAACCTCGCAGGAGAATCTTTTGAGCTGATCTCAGCCAGCGAAAAGGCCGAAATAGAACGGCTGATCGCTGAATTAGGGTTTGCCGACAAGGCGCCTGAGGCTTTGTCGTACCTTCGCCAGCTTCTTGCCCAAGCCCATGGCTAAAAAACTGGCTGCGCTGGACTTAGGCACCAATACCTTTCATTTGCTTGTCGCGCAGGTAGAGCCCCAGACGCACGACCTACGGATTGAGCGGGCGCTGCGGGAGTTTGTCTTTTTAGGACGGGAACTGGAGGGGGAGCCCCCCGTGATCTCGGAAGCGGGCCTTGCTCGGGCTATGGACGTGCTAAGGCGTTTTGTGGAGATAGCCCGGCAAGCTGGCGCCGAAACCCTCTTGGCTTGCGGTACAGAGGCTTTCCGACGCGCCCAAAATGCCTCAGAACTCATAGAAGCAGCTCGCCATGAACTGGGCCTCCCCATCCGCGTCCTCTCCGGCGCTGAAGGAAGCGCGCCTTATCCACGAAGGCGTCAAACATGGCCTCCCCTTGCCAGAAGAACCCTACCTTGTCATGGACATTGGCGGGGGATCGGTGGAGCTCATCGTGGGGGAAAAAGGGCAAATCCGCTACCTGGTGAGCCTCCCGGTGGGGGTTACAGCCCTTCAGCGGCGCTTTCCCGAGCCAGACCCCCTTACCCCCCGCTAAAGTAGAAGAAATGCAGGCTTACCTGGACTCGGTGATCCAGCCAGCGGTAGCCGCCGTCTCTCGCTTGGAGATCACCCATCTCATTGGCTGTTCTGGCACCTTCAAGACCTTAGGACGGCTCATTGCTCACCAGGCCGACGACGGCCTGGCTGCCCAGTCCATGCATGGCTATCGCTTCGGGCCGATGTTGTTTTATCCTGTCTACCAGCGTTTGCTCACCCTGCCTTTGTCCGAACGGCTCCGAATGAAAGGCATGCAGGCCGAGCGAGCGCCCTACATGCCCTTATGGCGCCCTCCTTGTAGAACGAATCCTACGCACTTTCCCTATCGGCACCTTGGTCGTGAGCGATTATGCCCTGCGAGAAGGCATTCTTTACGACTACATCGCCTCTACTGAAGGGGGGGCTTATCCAGGAAAGGCCTCTCCGTGAGCGCACCGTGGTGAGCCTGGGCCAGAAGTATCAGCTCGTGGAAGAGCACGCACGCCACACACGCGCCTGGGCAGAAAAGCTTTTCGATCTCCTTCGGCCCCCTGCATCACCTGGGCCAAACCGAACGCGAATGGCTCGCCTACGCCGCCTACCTCCACGACATTGGACACTTTATCAACCCCAGTGGGCACCATAAACATGGCCTGTATATCCTGCTCAACAGTCCTATGCCGGGCTTTACCCCCGAAGAGCTGCTCCTTATGGCCAATCTGGTTCGCTACCATCGCAAGAGCTTGCCTTCTTCCGAGCATTTTCACTATGGGGCTTTACCCCGCTCGCAGAAAAAAGTCATTGGGCTTTTAGCGCCCCTTATCCGGCTGGCGGATCAGCTGGCTAAGTACCTGCGGCATGGGCCCTTACGCGTTTCGGCGGGCTGGACCCCTACCCAAGTCCAGATTGAAGCGGATACGACCGAAGCGCAGGCCGCTTCCTACGTCGCTGCGATGTATGCGGAGGTGCAAGATTTTTTTTGAGCGCAGTTATAACCGGCAACTTGTTTTGCCGTCTCTCATGGCATCCCGGCTCCTCTGGCTGATGGGTGGGCTGCTGGCGCAGGTGTGGGAAGAGCAAGACGGGTAGGCCCTGCCTTGGTTACTTTGCCGCAGCTTGGAGCCCGACGGCCGGTGGTGGCGGTGGCGGTAGCTTGGCGGCACGCCCCCTCCCAGAAAGCCATGGGAGACTTGGTCGGTTTGCTGGCCCGCCACGATCTGGAAGGAGACTGGCGTGGGCCAGCGGCTCAGCGCTTGGCTGGACTCGCTGGGGGGGCGATTTTTTTAGCTGGAGCCGGGCCCGAAGGAGCCGCCGTAGGGTTGGTGGTTCCGAGAGCCCTCGTTGAGCCGGCCTTAGCATGGCTGTACACCGCCCTGGCGCACTTGCCCCTGGCCGACGGTCCCGACTGGCAGCGCTATTACCGGCGATACCTGCGGCAATGGGAAGGGTTTTCCCTCACGCGGGACCTTCTGTGGCGACTGGAAGGAGGGCCGCCCCCAGGTGCGCTTACCGCCCAAGACGTAGCGCACTATGTGGCTTGGCACCTCCAGCCGGAATCCCTCGTAGTGGTGGTGATGGGCAGCCTCCCTCTCCGACAGAAAAGGGCCCTCCTGCAGAAGCCCTTCCGGCTTCCCATCGCTTCTTCTGGAGAACCGGCGGTGGAAGCTCCTCCCCTCCTTTTCCGAGGAGATTCGTGCGAAGAGAACGTATGGGCTTACCCGGCTTATGTGGCGGTTTTTCTTCATACCCCCCGAGATCTGGCGGAGCGGATAGCTTTCTTAGCGGCGTTTCTGGAGCGCTGGCGCAGGGAAGCTCCGCCCCTTTCGTGGGAAGGTAACTTTTATGGACCAGACCGGTACAGGCTTTTTGCTCGGGTAGATGGGCGGGGGTACGCTTTCTTGCGAAACCTACGCAAGCTCCAGCCCTACGATTCCACCGAAGCCGCTTCCTGGCAGGCGGCTTACAGCCTCCTGCGCGCCCGAATCCAGGCTTACCCAGAACTGTACCCTGACGTGTACATAGCCGGCGTGCTGCGGAGGGATACCTTAGTCCTGCCCGATACAGTGCCCTTTTCTCTCCTCCAGCGGGGCTGGCCCTTCCAGGCCGAAGGCCTCTGGCTCTACAACGAGCTTGTTTGGGCGGATACGGTTCCGGCTTCCTGGGCTGCGGCTCAGGAGCCAGACACAGGGATCGCGCAAGCCGCTCCTCCTGACGAAATGGCGCTGGGGGAGCCGCCTCTGGCTGCGTGGGCCAGCGCCCTGCGCCTGTACTGGCAACCTGACTCTCCCCCCCTGCGAACTCATTGGGTACTTTCGTAAGGCACGCCAGCGGGATCGGAAGCTGTCGCATTTGCATCAGCTGCGCCGAAGGCTCATTCAGCTGTATGGGGTTCCGCCGGAGGCCTTGCGGGTGCGCTTGCAGCCTGCCTCGGCGGACTTTCCCGAGAAAGCCGTTCGTCTGCGATGCTGCGCGCGCTAATGGGTCTTTTCCCTCCTGGTGTGGGGGCAGCCTGTTTGTGTGTATCCTCGCGAGGGGCAGCTGGTGGGTTGGAGGCTTTATCACCCTCTGGAATTAGGGCGGGGAGAGCAGGCCGCCCGAAGCATAGCTCAAGCCCTGTTTGCCGATTCTGTGTTGCAGCAGGTGGGCTACGTGCACAGTGTGCGGTATCGGTTTGAGCGGCGAGGGCCGTGGTTTTGTGTGGAAGGGGAGGCCACGCCGGAGGGGCTTTATGCCTTTTTCGGCGCGCTTCAGGGGGCCTTGCAGCGCTTCCCTGCGCGCCTTCAGGAGGTTCGTCGCTCGGCCATCTCAGAAAGCGATCCCTTTCTCTGGGCCTACCGACTTGTGTACGAAGACACGGCCGAGGTGGCGCTTTCCCCCTTGGAGGTGAGCCAGCTGTTTTTTCGGTATTGGCGAGAAGGGGGGTTACGGTGTGTGTTGTGGGGGCGGGTGCCAGCTCCGTTGGTTCGCGCAGCGCGCCAACTTGCGCCGGAAGCCCAACCGCTGGTTTATGTGCCGCCTTCTCTCCCGCCAGCGTTGTATCAGCCTCCTCGCCAGGGACCTGGCGCGGTGTATGTGCGCTGGCAAGTTTCGGGTGAGCGTTCTCTTCTGACGATGGGAGCCCTATGGCTGCAAGCCCAGGAACTGCTGCGTTACTTGTGTAAGGAAAAAGGGTTGGCTTGTCAAGCGCGATGGGTGCCTTTGCCGAGCGGCCTTGAACTGTGGATAGAGACGGGTTTGCCGGTGGCGGCGGAAGCTGCGGCCAGGGATTTCCTTCCGCGGCCCTTGCGTCTGCCCCCCGGAGCGGGCAACGCCTTCTTCACCTGGTTGTACGAGGCGCAGAGCGCACCCCTTGCCCTCTGGTGGGCTTGCGTATGGGGGCTGGCCACCTTGCCAGACAAACCCCTTTCCCTCCCTTCCCAAGAAGTGCGCCGTGCCCTGCGCCGCACAAGCTATACCCTCTTCGCAGTGGGATTGTAAATTTTACCTTTGCCCCATGTACTTCCCGTACGAGGACCCGGAAAAGGTTCACCGGAGTAGGCTCTTTCCTCTTTTCCAGCAGACCGACCTTCTGGAGCGGCTCACGGGGCAGGTGCTCCAGCCGGAGTCCCTTCGTAAAGACCCGGAAGGCGAGCTTTTTGCTTGGGCTTTTCGCACCCAGGAGGGGCAGCCTGTGTACCTGTATCTGCGGGCTTCCCACCTTTGGGAGCCCCCAGACGGAGTATGACCAAATCAGTATGCAGGCGTCTTTCATCGTGCGCCATCCGGAGGCGCTTTACTACGCGCTGCTTCTGCGAGAAGCGTGGTTTGAGTGGGATGCAGCCTACATGCAGCAGCGGTTAGATCTGCCTTTTCGGCGGGTAGGGTACGAGGAGCTTTTGCGGGCGTTAGAGCAGGTGGATTGGGCCTCTCTGCCTACCGCTGTGCGTTCGGTAGGGCAGCCCTTACTATCAAGAGCTGCGGCGGGAGTACGAAAGCTTTCGGGTGCCTTTCACGGTCTCGGATGGGCGTCTGCGGGCCTATGCCTGCCTTTTGCGAGTGAAGGAGCGCATTCTGGCTTTGTGGGCGCTGCGAGGACTTTTTCCCCCTGTGGCTGGACATTCGCACACGGCTGCACCTGCAATCGTACCGGCTTGAAGAGCATGTGCTGAATCCAGCGACCGCCCTACCGAGTGACCGTAGAAGGGCACGAAGTAGGTCTGTACTGGGAGATGGGGAAAGCGGGCCTTATTCTGAAGGTGTGGCTCCCGCCTATGCCGGAAAAGGCGGCGCGTGCGCTGCACGCTCAGATTCGTAAGCTTGGTGCAACCCGTCGTGGGAGCGTATATGCCGCTGGGACGCACACGCGCCACCCTCAAAGGGATAGACCCTTATCGTGACCGCCAGGTGAACCTCCTGCGCGTGGATGCATACAATCCTTTAGTCCTGGCTGACCTGTATGAAGAAGCCCCGCTGGAGGCGCAGACCGAGAAGCTGGCTGGCGCGTTCGTGCAGGGACTGGAGCTACTGCCTGAACTGGTGAATGCGCTGAGTGTGTAGCTTTGGGCCGGTGAACCAGCGGGAGCGGATCCTATCGGTAGCCCCTTAGCCTTTTTGCGGAGAAGGGGTATGAGCGGGGTAAGCCTGCGAGAGGTGGCTCGGACCGTAGGCCTTACGCCGGCTACCCTTTACCCACTACTTCCCCAGCAAGGAAGCTTTGTTGGAGACCTTGGCCGAGCAGATTGCTTACCGTTTTGAGGAAGCCACGGCGGGCATTGCGGAAGCGCCCTGGGAGGTGACCTACAAACTTGAGCGCTTCTGCATAACCCATCTGGAAGCCCTCCTAGCCTCGCCTGCCCAGGCGACGATTTTTCCTCCGGGAAGCGCCGCAGTACCTGTCTGAACCTCAACGCTCGGCCTTTCTGGCCCGGCAGCGAGCCTACGAAGCTCGGTTTGAGAAGATCCTCCAGGAAGGTCTACAACGCAACCTCTTTCGCCAGATAGAGCCGCGTTTTGTAGCGGTTTCTCTGCTGGCTGCGCTCAATGCGGTGGCCACCTGGTACCAGCCTGCTGGGCCGCTTACGCCCGCACAAATCGGCTCCCACTTTGCAGAGATTTTCTTGCGTGGCCTCATTCGGGTCGTGGTAAGGGCCTATTTTACACAGGCTTTACAGGACTTTTCTTGTTTTGGCTGGCATGCGATGGGTGAGGGTGGCTCTGATGATGGGGTTGATCGCAGGGTGTAAGCGTCGCACCGCTTATCACGATCAAAGGAAGCGATACGGTTCTGCCTGTGAGCCAGGCGCTGGCTGAGGCTTACTTGGCCCGGTATAAGGAGCCCCTCCTCAACGTAACCGGCGGGGGCAGTGGGGTCGGCATCGCTGCGCTCTTGCATGGAGATACCGATATTGCGATGTCTTCCCGGCCCCTCAAGCTTTCCGAATGGCTGAAATTTGACCAAAAGGGTTGCCATCTGGTGGAAGACACCATCGGCTGGGATGTGCTGGCGATTTGTGTGCATCCTTCGCTTCCTATTGACCGGCTTACTCGGGAAGAGGTAGCCGCTATCTACACAGGCAAGGTGAAAAACTGGAAGGAACTGGGTGGGCCGGATTTGCCTATTCTGCCCTACTCACGGGAGTCCAGTTCGGGCACCTTTGAGTTTTTTCGCGAGCATGTGCTGCTGGGAAAGGACTTTGCGGAGGGGGTACGGTTTATTCCGGCCACGGGGATGCTTGTGCAGTCGGTCAGTCAGACCCCCGGGGGCGATTGGCTATCTGGGCATAGCGTATGTGGAGCCTCGGGTGAAGGTGCTACGTTTGGCGCGCGAAGGCGACACGGCGTACTACCTCCCTGCCCGTAACCGCGCGGAGCTTAGCCGGTATCCCTTGGCCCGGCCGCTGTATTACTATTACGACCCGCGCAAAAGCCGAGAAGCTTCGGCCTTTTCTCGCGTTTGTGCATTCGTCGGAGGGGCGGGCTGTCGTGGCTCAAGTGGGGTATGTGCCATGAAGGGGGGGTCTCCTGGGCAAACGGGCGGTCCAAGCGGCGGGCTGGACGACGCTCGTGGTGCTTATCGGGCTGGCGGTCTTTCTCTTTCGGGAGGGGCTGCCTGCCCTTAGCCGCACCCCTTACGAGGGGCCTGGTATTTGCCGTGCATCCCACCAATCCCGTGAGCCAGCTTGAAGCGGAAGCGGTTCGCTCGCTTCTGCGGGGGGAAAAAAAGTGGGTTGATTTGGGGGGGCCTGCGGCTCCCGTAGTCCCCGTGTATTTGGGCAATCTGGAGCGGTACGCCTCCAGGGATCCTGCCGCCGTGCGAAGGGTGCTGGATTCGCTGGCAGGGCAGCAGGGGGTGCTTTTTGCGCTGCCTGAAGCCCTTCTGCCGGCCAGCACCCGGGCGTGTGGTGGTGCGTTGGAAGCCCTTCCAGGAGCTTTTTGGCTCTGTGCGGTGGTCCCCCACGTATGAGCCTCTGCCTTCGGTGGGGGTCTGGCCGCTTCTCGTGGGGAGCCTGTGGGTCAGCCTCATCGGCCTGGCTGTGGTGGTTCCTGTCGGCCTGGCCATGGCGATTTACGCGGTGGAATTTTTGCCCAAGCCCCTCTACTATCCGGTCAAGATCCTGTGGGAGCTTCTGGCAGGGCTGCCGTCGGTGGTGGTGGGCTTTTGGGGGCTGGTGGTGCTTGTGCCGTGGGTGAAAGACACCTTTCACCTTGAAGCCGGGGAGACCGCCTTCACGGCGGGGCTGATCCTGGGTTGGATGACGCTTCCGCTTATGGCCAGCCTTACTGAAGAGGCCCTAAGCGCCATACCCCCCCTTCTGGTAGAAGCCAGTTATGGACTTGGCGCCACCCAGTGGCAAACGATTCGGCGCTTCAAGCTCCCCTATATCCTGCCTTCGCTGGCCGCGGCCATCCTTCCTGTCTGCCGGGACGCATCTTAGGCGAAACCATGGTGGTGCTCATCGTGAGCGGTAACGCTCCTGTCCTGACTTTTACGCCGCTTCAGCCGGTCCGTACGCTGCCTGCCACCTTGGCCGCCGAACTCGGCGAAGCCCCCGTCGGCAGCTACCACTACCACGTCCTCTTTCTGCTCGGGGTGATGCTGTTTCTCCTCACGCTTGCCCTCAACCTGGCTGCGTACTTTATTCAGAAGCGATATGTGCGCAAAGCGTGAAAGGCGACGCTTCCTTGCTTGGAGTCCCCGGCAAGGAGAGAAGCTCGCTACGGCCCTTGTGATGGGGGTCAGTTGGGGGGGCCCTTTTTGTGCTGGTAGCCATTGTGGGGCTTTGTGGCGTACCGAGGGGCCGGCGTGCTCAGTTGGGAATTTCTTGACCCAGCCCATGCGCGCTGGCATGCGAGAAGGAGGGATCGCCCCAGCTATCGTGGGAAGCCTCTCGGTGGACAGCGGTGGCGCTGGTGGTGGGAGGGCTAATTGGCACCGCCGCTGGCGCTTACCTCAGTGAGTTCACCCGTTCTCAGATGGTTCGTCAGCTCTTGACCTTCTTTGTCACGACCTTAGCTGGAGTCCCTTCCATTGTGTATGGCTTGTTTGGGCTGGCTCTTTTTGTTGTAGCGCTGGGTTTTAGGTGCTTCTATCTTGGCGGGGGGGCTTACGCTGGCGCTTCTATCCCTGCCGCTCCTCATCCGGGAATGCCCAGGAAGCTTTTTCCGGCGTGCCTGCCTCCCTCAAAGAAGCCAGTATCGGCCTTGGCGCCTCCGAATGGCAGACCTTTTGGCGTATCACGCTGCGGGTAGCCTTGCCCAGGCTCCTGACAGGCTTCGTCCTGGCTACCGGCCGGGTCCTCGGCGAAACCGCTCCTGTCCTTTTTACCGTCGCAGCCTATTACCTGCCGGTGTACCCCCAGAGCCTACTTGAGCCCACTATGCTCTTGCCTTACCACCTGTATGCCCTCATCACCAGCGGTACCCACATCCAGGAAACTTATCCCATGGCGTTTGGGGACCGCTCTGGTGCTGCTCATGTTGACCCTTGTATTTACGCTGCTGGCGACGTACTTTCGCTATCGTCTAAAAACACCCGGCCGTGTATAAGATTGAGACCCGTCGTGTTTCTGTCTGGTACGGCCCGCACAAAGCGCTGGATGCCGTCTCGCTGGCCCTGGAACGGAATCAGGTGCTGGCGCTCATTGGCCCTTCCGGCTGCGGGAAATCCACCTTTCTGCGCCTGCTGAATCGCATGAACGACTTCGTGGAAGGCTTCCGCCTGGAGGGGCAGGTGCTCATTGATGGAGAGGACATTTATGCCCCTGGCGTAGACCCGGTGCACCTGCGTCGCCGGGTAGGCATGGTCCTTCCAGAAGCCAACGCCGTTCCCTTTTTCCATCTACGAGAATGTAGCCTACGGTCTGCGCCTGCAAAATCGGCTCAAGGAGTCTCACATCCGCGAGCGGGGTTGAGCAGGCCCTTAGGCAAGCGGCTCTATGGGACGAAGTAAAGGACAGCCTCAAGAAATCTGCTTTAGCGCTTTCGGGGGGCCAGCAGCAGCGTCTCTGCATTGCCCGGCGCTGGCGGTGCGACCAGCCCTCCTCCTGATGGACGAACCTACCTCGGCGCTGGACCCTTATCTCTACCGCCAAAATTGAAGAGCTGATCCACGAACTGCGTCAAACCTATACCATCGTGATCGTTGACCCATAACATGCAGCAAGCTGCCCGCGTCAGCGACATGACCGCCTTTTTTTACATGGGTAGGCTCATTGAGTACGGCCGCACGAAAGACTTCTTCACAAATCCCCAGCATCCGGAAACCCTTCGCTATATTACAGGTCGTTTTTGGTTGACCATGAGCCTCATTGAGAACGAAATCGCTAAGCTGCGGGGCGCGAGCTTATCAGGTGGTCCAACACCTTCGGCAGCAGCTTTACCTGTTGGAAGAGGGGCTGGCTGGCCAGGACTGGGACAAGCTGCGGGCTATTGAGCGAGTCCGAGCCGAAGCCCTGGAAGGAGACATGCGCTTGGACCGGCGGTGTGCTCGCATCTTAGCTCTTCACCAGCCCGTGGCCAACGATCTCCGGCTCGTCTTGGCGGTGATGCGCATGGCACTTTTATGTGGACGAGATAGCGGAAAGGCTTGCAACCTTAGGTCCTAAGCTGGCTACCTACTTACCTGTTTTGCCGGAGTCGGAACGGGCCGAAGTGCCTCTCTTTTGCTGGTAGAGCGGGGTGCGCAGTCTGCTGGAAGCGTGTTTGGAGGCGTTTTTCCGCAATGACACCGAATGGTCCAAGCGCATAGACCAGGAAGACAACGCCGTAGATGAAGCTTACAAAGCTTGCTTGGGGCGGCTCTTGCAGGCTGTTCAGAAGCCTCTTTCTCCTGCGCAAGCGGCGGCCTGGATAGAGCTGGCCATCATCGTCAAGACCCTGGAGAAGGTTGCAGACTATGCGCTGGACATTGCCGATGCTTCTATCTACTATGCCGAGGGGGGTGTATTATTGGCATCGTTTTTCCCGGCGGTCAGACGCCCAGTCGTAGGAGGTGGGTTAGGATAGTCGGCTCGCGTGCAGGCCAAGCAGGGCAAGGGGTGGGGCTTCGCTCCATGGAAAGACCATCCATACAGCCGCGCCAGCTCCGTCAGAATAGCGTCCGAAAAAGCTTGCAGGGTAGGAAAGGAGGACTCAACGTAGAGGTATTCCAGGAAGGGTTTCCATTCGTAGAAGAAGGGGGGCTTTGCCGTAAAGGGTGCAGAGGGTTCGCCAGTGGTAGGTGCGCCACCGATGTTCTGGGGGCCATGTGGCGGCAAACGGCGTCGCCTTCTGACTATGCACGATGGGTATAGACAGCCAACGGCCCTCAGGCAGCCAGTATCGGTGTAATACCCGCCTTTGGGCAAACGAGCCGGATACCCTACCCCAAAGTGGCGCTCCCGCTGGGCAATCTCTATCCAGCTTTGGGGGGGCCATACAAAAGCGCGTAGCACCTTCACACCGCACGGCGAAGGGTTCTCCTGCTTCTATGCGCTCCAACACGGGAAATATCGTATGTGGGTCTAAAAACTCCCCCACATATTCGGCGCTGGAGATGTACTGTACGATTCCGTGGCGGTCAATCAAGTAAGCGGCTGGCAAGGGCACTCCTGCTTCGTAACCTGCGGCGGCTTTCTGCAGAAACTGATTCTCGTAGCGGTTACCGTAGCGGGCGGATTACGCTGAAGGTTTCGTCTGAGAGCATGTGGAAGGAAACGCCGAGCCGTTCGATCATGGCTTGGTTGACGCCTAAGGGGTCGGGGACGATGCCGAGGATGACGACGTTTTTTTTCGTAGAAGCGGTTGTTTGTAGCGCTCGTAGGTGCGCAGCATCATGTGGCAGCCCGGCACCAGTCTCCCCGTACAAAAAGCAGGAGCACGGGATTATGCGGGAAAAACTGTGAGAGGCGTACGGTTCCGCCTTTGGTGCTAGGCAGTTCAAAATCGGGCGCGGGATTCGCCTACTTTGACGGCGTAGCCGCCGGCTGCCCCTCGCGCAATAAAGGGCGCATCCTGAATATACCCTCCTGAGAGGGTGATGGGGCCCACCGCGGCCAAAAAGGCTGGCCAAGGCCAGGAGCCTTCCGTATGCCCTAAGAGGGCTAAAAGGCCTATCCCTGCCCCGATTAGCAGGGGGTTCCACCCACAAATAGCGGGTGTAGGTGAGCAGTACAAGAAGCGCTGGCGCACCGTAAGGGCGGCTGCAAAGAACAGGAGCGCTGGGCAGGGCTAAGAGGACCTTCCCCAGCCAGGAGTAGGTAAGGGCTAAGGCAAGAAGGGCATTACCCAGGAAGGCGGCCGCGTACTGCAGCGGACCTGTGAAGCGCTGAAAGGTCCAGCCCTATCAAGGCGCTTCCCAGCCCAGCCCCCCACAGCAGTACGCCGGATAAGCACCTCTACCCACAGGCGTGAGAAAAGCTACCCCCCTGCGTAGCCAACCCTGCGTAGGTAAAAACAGGGGTCTTGTTCCAGAAGCGCTTAAGTGCTTGTATCATGGTCCTCATAAACAAAAATAAGGGTTTTTCGGAGGTGAGGGGGGAAGGGCTCCTTTGGGCATGCACAGGAAGGGTGTAGGGTGGGAGTTTGGGTAGGTCTGATGGTTCGCTGGCCTGGGGGCAAGTCTGCGGCACGAGTACAATAGCGGGACGAGCGCGCTCACCTGCCGGTCAGGGCTTTTCAGGGGCGGCGTGCCGGGTTGGGCCCGATACCCTTTGCCGGCCGCACGCGCAGTATGTAATCCCTGTGGTGTTTCATGTAATCCATGGTGGCGGTTCGGATAGCCTGCCGCTCTCTGTGATCGAGGACCAGATGATGCGGCTTTTTGAGGATTACCGGTGGATTCCTGGGCGGTTGGGCTTCACGCCGAAAGGCACAGATATGGGGGGTAGAGTTTTCTCTGGCCACCATAGACCCCAATGGGCAGCCCACGACAGGGGGTCGTGTATTGGCGGTGGGGACGCTCCCCCCCTGAATTGGAGTTCGCCCGGGCTGTGTGTGGGGGATGAGAGCAGCGATGAAGGCGGCTACAGGCTGGCCCACGACAAGTACCTCAATATCTGGGTGGTGCCGGCTATATGTGGGTTCTCAGGTGACTGCTCGGACTGCTCGGGGCATCGCAGGCTATGCTTACTACCCTGACATAGGCCTGTCGGAACCTGTATGGGTCGGTTGTGGAGGCGCGTTTTATTGGGGGGCAGCTTACTGGACGGGGTGGGCGCACCCTCGTCCATGAGCTGGGGCATAACTTGGGCCTTGCTCATCCTTTTGAGGGGGGTGTGGTACGACGGATTGCACCACTTCGGGTGATGAAGTGTGCGACACCCCGCCTACAGCCCAAGAGAACTTCTCCGTGAACCGCAAAACACCTGCGCCACCGACGGGCCTGACTTGCCCGATGACCCACGCAACTACATGGATTATGTGAGCGATGCGAGCATGAGCCATTTTACGGCTGGGCAGCGGCAACGGGCGGAGGGCTTTCTTTTGTGGGACGATCCTTATTCCAGTTTGTGGCCGCTCCACCAGCCGGCCAACTTGCAAGCCACCGGTGCTGGGCCGTATGGTCGTCCCCGGGCAGCCTTTTGGGCAGAAGCTCGGCGCGTGCTGGTAGGCACACCGGTCCGGTTTCATGCGGTTACGGCGGGGAAGCCCCACCTTTTTCAGTGGGACTTTGGCGGAGGGGCGGCTGATGATCCGACCTCTCCGTGTCCGGTGGTGACTTTCCCGGCGGCAGGCAGCTACACGGTCCACGTCATCGTGCAGAACCTCAGCGGCCGCCGCGATACTTTCGTGCAAGCTCATACCATCTCGGTGGAAGGACACGATATGGCCCTTTGCCGCTGCGCGAGAGCTGGGAAGGGCCTACTTTTCCCCCACCAGGCTTCTCCATTGAAAAACCTCGATGCCGGACAGGGCGGCAGCCGCACCTGGGAACGGTGGCGATGGTACAATGGCCCTCCCGCAGGAGCCTATGGTCAGTCCATGTATACGGTCCGGCTGGCTTTCTTCAATTATGGCGCGTATGGGGAAAGAGATTACCTCGTCACGCCGGCGTTGGACCTGCGGGTGGATAGCAACTACCATGTCCAGTTGCGGTTTGCGGTCAGTTATGCGTGTCTGGAATGGGGCAGCACCACTTCTTACCCTCTTGAATACGCCGACACCCTTCGGGTGTGGGCTTCGCTGGATGGAGGCGGCCGCTGGGAACTCCTTACGAAAAGGGCGGGCGCGCCTTGGAGCACTTACCCTGGAGGGTGTGTAGTCCGCTCAGGTTCGCTTTCTGGGGCTGCCCACTTGCCCGATCCGGCTTTGTGGCGCACCGATACGGTGAGTCTGGATGCTTATCGGGGGGTGCGTGGCCTTCGTCTGCGCTTTGAAGGCCAATCCGGTTGGGGTAATCACCTCTACTTGGATAGCCTCGTGGTAGATACCCTGCGTGACACGACCCGCTCCTCCATGACAGCGCTTTCCCGAGAAACGCCTTTTTCGCTCAAGGGGGGCTCAGGCGGTGCCTGGGTGGAGCTGAATCGTCCTCAGTGGCTCTTTTGGAAGCTGTACACGGCGGCCGGTGAGGAGGTGACCAGCGACCTCAGCTGGTTTGGCCCGGGTAGACAGGCTCTGCCTCTGCCTCCTCTCCCCGCAGGGGTCTATTTTCTCCAGGTCCTGTCAGAAGAGGGTGACCAGGCCTCGCTGCGCCTCTGGGTAGGGGAAGGTTCGCCGTAAAGTGTATCTTTGCCTTATGCGAGCCTCTCTGCTTGGGCTGGCGGCCCTCGTAGTGGCGCAGGAGTCTTGTGCGGCCTGGACTCTACGAGCGCCTCCTTGCAAAGCAGTACCCCGACCTGCACCTTCGTCAGCTCCTCTTGGAAGCTGCGATGCCGGGTGGTGGAAAACCAGCGCCTTCAGTATACGGAAATGGGCTGACGCCCAGCCGGTACATCGTCCCTGTGGGTCTTTCACGTGGTGTACTCCAGCAGTTCGGATAGCATCCCCTTTTCTCGATCTGGGGGCAGATGCTGCGGCTTTTTGAGGATTATCGGCGTGTGCCTGAGACGGGCGGGGTATGCTGGGGCGGGGGTGGATACCGGAGATTGAGTTTTCGCTGGCTACGAAGGACCCTTCTGGTAACCCTACTACGGGGGTGGTGTACTGGCGTTACGATCAGCCGCGCTGAACTGGACGAGCCGGAACTTTTGCCGGGAGACCCAAGACTATGACATGAAGCAAGCCACGGCCTGGGACCGCACCAAGTACCTCAACATCTGGGTCGTGCCCCGCTTGTGTGTCGCGCCCAGCGGAGAGTTCTACCTGCAGTAGCAGTAACTGTGGGGTCGGTGGCCGGCTACGCTTACTTCCCCTCCTCGCCGGCCTCGGTGTACGGCGCGGTAATTGGCTCGGGACTATTTCTGGGGTTCGGGGCTCAGCCGTAGCATTCGTACCACCGTCCACGAAGTAGGACATAACCTCAATCTCTACCATCCTTTTCAGGATGGGTGCGGGAGCTCTAATTGCGCTACGTCGGGGGGATAGGTTTGCGATACCCCTCCCACGGCGCAGAATAACTTTTCGGTTCGGCGGCAGAACACCTGCACCACCGATTTTCCGGATCGGCCTGACAACCCCCGCAACTACATGGACTATGTGAATGATGTGGATATGAGCTATTTCACGATGGGCAGCGAGCGCGAGCGTGGGCTGCGATCAATTCTACTGCTTCTCGCCTTTACCCGCTTACGCGGCCTGCGAATCAACGCCGTCACTGGAACGGGGACCTTATGGGTATGTGAAAGCGTATTTTTCGGCCCGGCCCCGCGTGGGTTGTGTGGGGAAGCCGGTTCACTTCTACAGTTATAGTATGGGCATGCCTACGCTCCATCAGTGGGACTTCAGCGGGGGTACGCCTGACGGACCCTACCGCTTCCTGTCCGCAGGTGATCTTTTCGCAAGCGGGCACGTACGATGTGCGCCTGATCGTAGGAAAATCTCAGTGGTCGCCCGTGACACCCTGCTCAAGCCAGGGTATATCCAGGTGCTGGATACGGTTTATCAGCTGCCTTACCGGGAAGGTTTTGAGGGGGCGACTTTCCCCCCCGCGCATACCTGGATAGACAACCCAGACGGAAACCGTACTTGGGGACCGTTTTTCGCCAGTACCAGTCCTCCCCGAGGGGCTTTTGGGGCTTCGCCGACCAGCATACGCCTTCTCTTTTATAACTACAGTCGCTACCAGGAAAAAGATAGCTGGAATCTGCGCTCCGCTGGATCTGAGCCCCTATACAGACCCGAACCTCTCGGTTGTTTTGCGCTTCTCCTGGGCTTATGCGTGTCTGGAATATGAAAATACTTCCGCGAATCCTCCCCCTTACCTACTTGATTATGTGGATAGCCTGCGAGTCTATATTTCCACGGACTGCGGTGCAAGCTGGACGCTGTCTGTGGGAGAAAGGTGGGCGCGATCTGGCTACCCATCCAGACGGCTGCCTGACTACGCTCACTTCTTTTCTGCCTACGAACGCTCAATGGACAAGGGATAGCCTGTCTTTGGACGCTTACAAGGGGCTTTCTCCTGTCAAGTTGCGCTTTGAGGCGGTGTCAGGCTGGGGGAATAACCTTTTCCTGGATGACATTGAAGTGGATACCGTGCGCCGTAACAACTACTCCTTTGAGGGCTCAGACCCCGCTGGTTGAAATGTACGCAGCGCCACCTGACTTATATGTGTACACTTCGCAGCCGCTTGAGGGGGTGCGATGGGTGATGTATGATGCCCTGGGGCGGGAAGTGCATCGGCAAGCTGTGGGATGGCTGAGTGCAGGTCACCACCGATGGGCCTTACCTGCGGGTCTGCCAGCCGGAGGGTATGATGTCGTGCGTCTGGAGAGTGTAACCGGTGTAGGGCGAACCCTGCGTTATTGGCAGGGCCTCCTTGACAGAGCGGTGGTGGCGGCTTCCAACCTGGCTTCAGGCGGCGGTAGGTGCTTACATGCCTCCTCGCAGGGAAGGGGAACGCGTATTCTATCTAACCTTTGATGACGGCCCGGCAGGGGCTCTTACGCTGGAGCTTCTGCATCTTTTGGAAGCGTGGGGGTGGCAGGCGACTTTTTTCTGGGTGTGGAGCGCCTATCAGGAAGCCTGGGGGTGAACCTCTTGCCACCAAGCTAAGGGCGGGAAGGCACTCGGTGGGGCCTTCATGGAGAGCAGCATCTGAGTCCTTGGCGGTTAGGCCGCAAAGCGCATCAAGTGGCCCTCCTGAGGGCCTGGCGATGCTGGGAAAAGGCAGGGATGCCGCTGGTTCCCTATTATAGACCGCCCTATGGACATGGATGCAGCTGGGCCGTGCCTCGGGGGTTTCGGTGGGGTGCTGTGGGACCTGATGCCCTACGATTATCTACCCGACTGCAGGTGGGTAGATCCGCTTTCTGAGAAGGCTGCGTTCAGGAGGACGTGGTCGTGCTACACGAGCGGCGGTATAACCTCAGCGCCTGGGTCCGATTTTTCCAGCTGGCCGCTTGCGAGGGGTGGAGGGCGGAAGCACTACCTCCGGTGGGGGCGGCACCGAAGGTGGAATCAGTTCAGCTGCTATGACTGGGCGTTCAAAACGAGGCGCCATGTAGAGAAGCACAGGTAAGTATTCCGGCTTCCAGGTTGTGCCGTCAAGGTAAACGCCCCACGCTTCCACGGCTTTCTGGGTCGGGTTTCTGATTCGTACCGGATCTTGAGTAGCATACCCGGCTTCACTCGATACCCCCAGAGTTGATTCCAGCGGAGGAGCTGGTAGGGTGAGATGCGGGTAAGTGCGGGCGATGCTATAGAGGGTTTCGCCGGGACGCACCGCATGCCAGAAGTAGCTCCGGCTTGCACTGCGGGTGGCGTAAGCTACGGCTTGCCGGGGGGGGGGGCTTCACCCTGTAGGAGGCGATCGCGCACCTGGGCTACTTCGTAGGCGCTTACAGAGGGAACGATCAGCGTATAGTCGGCTGGGATCCAGTCAGAACGCAGTTCGGCGTTGTAAAAACCGTAGCCAGCTTAGGGGTACCCCTGCCTGCGCCGCTACATAGCTGAGCCGAGTGCGCAGGGGGAAAAAAACCGTATCGGTTTCCCGAGGGATATCTGGATAGATAGGCTGGATGCCATGGGCAGAGGCGTAGTTCATCACATAGCACGCAGCCACGAAGGCTGGGACGTACCCTCGCGTCTCAAGGGGCAGAAGAGGAGCGATTTCCCAGTAGTTGGTGCGCCCCACCGGAGGCCTTGATAGCCCGCAGCACACGGCCTGTCCCACAGTTGTAGGCGGCGATCACCAACAGCCAGTCACCCAGGATCTGATAGCTATCCCGCAGGTAGCGTGCCGCGGCGTGGGTGGCTTTGACGAGGTTGTACCGCTCATCTATGATGCGGTCTACGCGTAGCCCATACAGCCGAGCTGTACTCGGGATGAATTGCCAGATACCTGCGGCCAGCCATGGGCGAAAGAGCTTCAGGTACCAGCGCACTCTCAATCACGGTCAGGTATTTTAGTTCTGGAGGTAGCCCATACGAGGTCAGAATCGGTTCAATGATAGGGAAGTAGTAGTCAGCCAAGCCCAGAAGCCGTGCCGTGAGCACCGATTCCTGAAAGAGGTAAAGCCGGATGAATTGCAGGGTCACTGAGTTCAGCTCTAAGGGAATCGTGGTTTGCAAAGCTTGTAACCGTTCTTCGTACACTTCTGGGGGCACTTCTATAGGGGACGGCGTGACAGGAGGGGTCTCGCCGCCTTCCCGTGTCCAAGCCAGATAGGCTTTGAGGAGGCTATCCATGCGTGCGATGCGAGCAGGCCAGGTTTGGGCTCCTACCAGGGTTACCAGGCTAAGAAGGCTTAGGGTCCAGCGCATAAGCGGCGTCAAATAGGCGATTTTCTGCGTAGAGAGGCCCCATCACCTGGAGGCCTACAGGTAGACCTTCGGGGGTTTGGCCTATAGGGATTTGGAGGGGCGGGATGGCCTGTAAGGTTCGCGTACACCGTGAGCAGGTCCGATAGGTACATCTGGATGGGATCCGCTGTCTTTTCGCCCAATCGGAAAGGCGGGGTGGCGCTGGTGGGCAAGACGAGGAGGTCATACCGCTCCCACAGCTCCTCTGTGAAGCGATACAAAAGCCCGCGTACTTTTTGGGCCTGGGTGTAATACGCTTCGGCGTAGCCGGCCGACAACACAAAAGTGCCCAGCAGGATGCGCCGCTTGACCTCTCGGCCAAACCCCTCACTGCGGGAGCGGGCGTAGAGTTCAGCTAAGGTGTGGGCGTGGGGGGTTCGGTAGCCGTAACGCACGCCATCGTAGCGGGCGAGGTTAGAGGAAGCCTCCGCCGTGGTGAGGATGTAATAAGTGGGAATCAGATAATCCCAATAGGGGAAATCTACCGGTTCTACTGCGATGCCTTGGGCTGAGAGGTTTTGGAGGCGAGCTTGGATGAGGTCGGCTACGGCACCACTCACGCCGGTGGGCATAAGTAAGGCCCATCGCTTCGGTGGGGCTTTGCGCTGGTAGGGCTCCACGGCCTCGGTCGCTGTCGTAGGGTCTTTTTCGTCCCACCCCGCTATGACCTGATACACGGCAATCAAATCTTCCAGAACGGGGGCTATCGGACCTATCTGGTCAAAGGAGGAAGCATAGGCAATGAGCCCATAACGGGAGACTCGGCCGTAGGTGGGCTTGAGGCCATACAGGCCGCAGAAGGCGGCGGGCTGCCGGATGGATCCTCCTGTATCGCTTCCCAGGGCTACATGACAGAACCCTGCTGCGGCAGCGGCGGCCGATCCGCCCGAAGAGCCCCCAGGTACATACCCTTCCAAGAAGGGATGTTGCACAGGCCCGAAGGCGGAGTTTTCGTTGGAGGAGCCCATGGCAAATTCGTCGCAGTTGGCCCGGCCCACGCAGATAGCCCCAGCCGCCTCAAGCCTTTTGGATCACCGTCGCATCGTATGGAGACACAAAGCCCTCCAAGATCCGAGAGGCGGCACTCAAACGATGGCCTGCTACCGCAATGTTGTCTTTGTGTACATACAACAGCCCAGCCAGCGGAGGTAATTCCTTGCCCTGCTGCTTTGAGCGGTCCAGTTGGCGGGCCGCTTCCAGCGCTTCGTCTGCGTAGACTTCAAGCAGGGCGTTGAGGCGGGCGTTTTGCTGGGCAATGCGCTCCAGTACGGCTTGGGTAGCCGTTTCAAAGGTGGCCTCGCCCCGCTCCACGGCAGAGCGCAGTGCGGCGTAAGGGGCCGCTCATTCCAAGGTCTTTTCAGAGGGGGGGGGTGTGAGACTGCGAAGGGTTTTGCCGCTCCCCGCGCATCGCTTCGCGAAACTCCCGAATGCTGCTACCCAGCCCCCGGGCCAGCTCCGGAAGCTTGCGACCTCCAAATAGCAGGAGGAGGACGGCAAAAATGAGTATCCACTCCCCGTATCCGAGCCCAAACATGCGTCAAAGATACGCACTTTTGCGCCATGTTGCCTTCGCCGGCTTTTGTGATAGAGCAAGCGCGCGTGCAAGCCAATCTGGCCATCCTGCGTGCCGTAAAAGAAGCCGCTGACCTGCAGCTTTTGCTGGCGCTGAAAGGGTTTGCATTACCTGCTGTATTGCCAGACTTGCTGAAGGTAGCGGATGGGGGTCGCAGCCAGCTCGCTGAATGAAGCGCGGCTCGCTGCTTCTGTCACGCCCAAGCCCATTCATCTCTTTGCGCCCGCTTATCGGCCTGCTGAAGTGCCCGAACTGGCCGCTCTCGCAGGGCATTGGGTCTTCAATAGCCTTTCTGCTTATGAAAGGTGGGCTCCTCAGGTGCCCCTCGTCGGCAGAAATAGGTCTGCGCGTTAACCCCCATTACGGTTTTGCGGCCACTCCTCTCTACAATCCGGGAAGGCCTGGCTCGCGTTTGGGGGTGCCCCCTTCGCTTGGTAGGGGGCCTCTGCCCCAGCGTATCACCGGCCTGCATGTCCATACCCTCTGCGAAGCAGGCCCCGAGGCGCTTGAAGCCCTTATAGAAGCCCTTTTAGCCCAATTCGGCCCCTGGTTGACCCAAGTAAAGTGGC
This sequence comes from Bacteroidia bacterium, assembly GCA_026003235.1. GTDB lineage: Bacteria > Bacteroidota > Bacteroidia > SpSt-205 > SpSt-205 > SpSt-205. The sequence goes on from BPGW01000006.1 coordinate 88,927, forward strand.
TCAATTTAGGGGGGGGACACCTCCTTACCCGGGCTGATTACGATCGGGCCCGCTTTGTGGAGGCGATTCACCGGCTGCGCAGGCGCTTGCCTAACCTCCAGACGATTTACATAGAACCCAGCGCGGCCTTCGTATGGGAAGCTGGCTACCTCCTGGCCGAAGTGCTTGATATCACGGAGGCGGAAGGGCGCTCATGGGCGCTCTTGGATGTGTCTTTCACGGCGCACATGCCCGATACGCTGGAAATGCCTTACAAGCCCCTCGTTCGCGAGGCGCTGCCGGAGCTAAACCCTCGTTACCCCACCTACTGGCTGGGAGGCAGTACCTGCCTGGCCGGGGATGAAATGGGACCTTATAGCTTTCCCCAGCCCCTCCAGGTGGGGCAGCGTATCACTTTTCACGACATGGCCCACTACACCTTCGTCAAGACGACTTTCTTCAATGGGGTAGCCCATCCTGCGCTGGTTGTCCAGGAGCCCCAAGGCTACCGAATCGTCAAAGTATTTGGCTTTGAAGACTATCGGCGTCGCTTGAGTGAGTAAGCAGGCCTACCACTTCCAAGGTGGAGGTGAAGCCTTCCCAGGGCGGGGGAAGGGGGCGGGGCGTTTCGTGCAGGCGCACCAGGGTAAAAGCTAAGGGAGCCCCCCTTTCTACCCGGACGGGCGGCAGCCCTAAGAACCGTCGGGGCCGGTGTGCCCACCCCTGAACCAGCCGACTTAGGCCCCACTTCTCGGGGTAGCGAGCTTTGAGCGCTTCCCACACAAGCGGAAGGGCATAAGGCCAGGTAGGCTGACCCGGCTTAGCGGCGGCCCATTCGCACTGCTTTTCCTCCAGGGGCAGTTGGATATGCCCTGAAGCAAGCCCTACCCATCCTCCTTGTACGGTGGCGGCCTGTAGAGCGGCTTGATCCGCCGCCGGCCGGAGAGGAGGATGCACTTTCCAGAAAGCGTCGTAGGTCAAGAGCTTTTCGGCGGAGGCTATCAGGTAAGGCACAGCCGTGAAGCTGGGCAAGGAAAGGCTTTGGCTGAGGGAGTAGCCTTGAGCGGTGGTGAGGGGGCCCACTACCACAGCACCTCCTTCGCGTCGGTGCAGCGCAGCTATCAGGTGCAAGGCGATGAGTTCGGCTTCTGGGGGAATCCCTTGCCAGCCGGCCAAAGCCAGCGCTTCGGCTTCGGGCACGCCCTCTTCTCCAGGCAGGCTATCCCAATAAGGAAGAAGAAACACCGGTCCTCCGAGGTACCGTAGATAGGGCAGGGCTTGGTAGAGGGTGCGCCAAGGCATGGGCTGGCGAGGGGGCAGCGCCCATCCAAAGGCCCCTTCTGCGCGCAAGCTCTCCACGGGAGCGAGGGTTCCATCGGGCAGGGCCCAGCTGGCCAGCAGGTGAAATCGGACAGGGCTCTCTTGGAGAGCCTGGCGTACCAGGGCCAAGGTTTCGGGTTCAGCCCATCCTTCCCATCCGCCCAGCAGTACGTCCGTAAAGCCGCCTTGACGGGCTGTGTGGATGAGGTGCTCTGGCTTCTCGTGGGGTTTGTGGGGATAGCTTGTCCAGGCCTGCAGGTCTACCCCCCCAGGCAAAAGGTAAACCTGGGCAGAAGCATCCACCGCCTGAATCTCAGCAAGGCGGTTCTCAGAGATGGTTAGCTCCACGACCTGGCGGTGCCAGCGAGAGGCCGGGTCTACGACGAAGAGAGGGCCGAGCTTTCTTTCCATAGGTTGTACATGGCCTGGATGGAGAGTTGGTGGGGGCGGAGGGTGGCCCACTGGGGAGGGCACGGGAGGCCAGCTTGGCGAAGGTTAGCGGCGAGGGTTCGGCGGGGGTGGAGACAAGCTTTTCGTACGAAGTCAGCAAAGGCCGGCCATTCTTCGGGCGGGACCTGAGGCGAGCGTTCAAAAGCCACCACGGCGCTCCAGACCCGGGGAGGCGGAGAAAAGGCCCCAGGCGGTACCCGAAACAGTCGCTTGACCCGGTATACACTCTGAAAAAGGAGGCCCAACCGGCCCCACGTCCGCTGGCCCGGCTCAGCACAGAGCTTATCCGCTACTTCGGCCTGCACCATGATCACCCCTGCCCGAATCCAACTTTGCTTCTCCAGGATGCGAAAAAGCGTCGGGCCAGTGATGCTGTAAGGGAGGTTGCTCACGAAGTAGAACGGCTTGGGGGGCAGGTCCACGGTGAGAAAGTCTCCCAAAATCCATTCGGCTTTTTCGGCCAAGGGGAGGGCTTTCAGCGTCTGGAGGAGGCGCGCATCAATCTCCACGCCAAGGTAAGGAAAAGGTTTTTCAAGGAGGTAGCGGGTAAGGTGGCCTTGGCCGGGGCCGACTTCAAGGAGGGTCTCGCCAGGCAAGGGGCTTACGGCTGCGGCTATTTTTTCAGCATAACTGCGTGCCCTCAGAAAGTGCTGATCAAAGCGCGGCATGGGGCGGTTCGTAGCGAAGAGAAATCCCGTGGTAGGCTTCGGGAAACGGGTAGCCTTTTTGTAGGGGGTGGCCTTCCCAATCGGCAGGCAGGAGGATGCGCCGCAAGTCGGGATGGCCCGTAAAGCGCACGCCCACCAGGTCGTAGGCTTCGCGCTCCTGCCAAGCGGCGGCAGGCCACACAGAGGCCACCGAAGGCACAGGTTCCTCCATAGGCGTGAGGAAACTCACCGCTATGTCGCTTAGGCAGAGTAGGCTGCGCAGATCGTAGCGGAGCCGAAAGTAAGGCGGATCGTGCGTGGCCGTTAGCAAGACGAAGTACTCCACTTCTCCTTTTTGCTGGAGGTAGGTAGCTACCTCCAGCCAGGAAGAAGGGCCTTCAAGCCGAAGGTGCCACTGGCGGTCGGCTCCTTCCAGGGTGCCGTAGGACTTAAGCCCCTCTAAGAAGGATTCGCTCCAGCGCTTGGACATGTTCGGCCAGTTCTGGGTCGTTCGGGAGGCGCTCTTCCACCCATTGGCAGCTGTGGAGGATGGTGGTGTGGTCCCGCTTGCCGAAGTGTTCGCCTAAAGCTTTGAGGGCGTAGCGGGTGTGCTTGCGCGCCAGGAAGACGGCCAGGTGCCGGGCGTAAGCGATTTCTTTTTTGCGGGACTTGCCAGCCAGCTCCTCAGGGTGGATGCGAAAGTAGTCCGAAACGGTGCGCAGGATTTTTTCCAGGGTCACGGCGCGGGTGCGCAGCGGCTTGAAGCGGCTCACGATTTCCTTAGCCAGGTCCAACGAAATCTCGCGGCGACGAATGGACGTTTCAGCCAAGAGCTGAATCACAACACCCTCCAAGTCTCGGACATGGCTTTCTACATGGGAGGCGATGTAAGAAAGAATCTCCTTAGGGATTTCTACGCCTTCTTGCGCCAGCTTATGCTCTAAGATAGCTAAGCGCGTCTCGTAATCGGGGGGAAGGAGCGGGGCCGCCAAGCCCCAAGCAAAACGCGACACCAGCCGCTCCTCCAGACCTCGTAACTCAGCAGGCGCCGCATCAGCAGTAAGGACGATTTGACGATTCTTTTGGTGCAGTTCGTTGAAGATGTGGAAGAAAAATATCCTGCGTACTTTCCCTGCCTATTAGAAACTGCACATCGTCTACAATGAGCAGGTCTACGCGGTGGATTTTCTGCAGAAATTCGCTAACCTTTTTGTTGCGCACGGCTTCTACATACTCGGTGGTGAAAGCTTCGGAGGTTAGGTAGAGGATCACTTTGTCTGGGTGGAGCAGGCGTGCGTAATTGCCGATGGCGTGGGCGAGGTGGGTTTTACCTTGGCCTACTTCGCCGTAGAGGAAGAGCGGGTTGAAAGCGGTTTGGCCGGGCCGCTGGGCTACGGTAAGGGCCGCACTGCGGGCCAGCCGGTTGCATTCCCCCTCTATGAAGTTCTCAAAGGTGTACTTGGGGTTGAGGTTGGTAGGGAAGGGCTGCGTGCGATGTAGGCCTGGGTAGACCATGGGCGGGGGTAGCTCTTGCGCAGGAAACTGCATGGGTTCAGCGCGAGGGGTCGTTATCACCTGGTACACCAACCGAGCCTTAGGACCCAAAATCTTGCGTAAGATGGGTACAATAAACCGGGAGAAATGCGCTTCTATGTACTCATAGAAGAAATGGCTGGGCACTCGTATCGTCAAAACGCTATCTTGCAAAGCTACTGGTTCAGCGCTGCGCAGGAAGACCTGCACGGGAGCAGGGTTACGGGCAAATTTGTCCTGCAGGGCCTCAAGACACCGGTTCCACACCTCTTGAGCGGTCAAGGCCGGGTCGCTATTCACGGCTTTAGCGGTGCCCATACAGACAAGATGGCTCCTGCGTAGGATACAACGAAGCGCGCTTCCTGCGCCGCTTCAGCTGCCGAAGCCACGGGGTCACGGACCTTTGAACACCCATGGCCGAACAAAAAAGTACAAAATAGCCCCCACCACGGCCACCGCAATGGCTACGGCAAGAAAGGTGCGAAGGAAATTACGAGGGCTGAGGGGCACTTGCGTAAGTCGGGTAGGGCTATCGCTGCCCCCTGCGGGAGGGGGAGGATTGCGCAAAATCTCTTCCCAGGGCACTTCGTACGAACCAAAAGTAAGCTTATCCCCGGGCTGGAGCTGGCTCTGGACAATACGCTGCCCGTTGATAAAGGTGCCATTCTTAGAGCCCATGTCTTGAATTTCCACCATCCCTGAGGCGTGAATCGTGAGTAAGGCATGCCGACCTGAGACTTCGGGGTGGTTTAGGACGATGTCGCATTCGCTGGAGCGGCCCAGCAAGAAGGTCCTTTTAGGAGGTGAAGAAGCACCCATGGGGCAAATTTAGCACTCAGCTGGCAGGTAACACACGCCGCGCCCTCGCCGAAGGAATGCCCAGCTGCTGGCGGTACTTGGCTACGGTGCGCCGTTGAATATCAATCCCTCTCTGCCGAAGGATTTTCGCTATCTTATCGTCTGAATAGGGATTGTGGGGGTCTTCCTGCGCAATGAGCTCCTGCAAGAGCTTCTTTATCGCCTTGTTTGAGATGTCTTTGCCTTCCGTAGTGCGAAGCCCCTCTGAAAAGAAGTACTTGAGAGGGAAAATACCGCACGGAGTTTGAATATATTTCCTGTTTACAGTTCGGCTAATAGTAGAGATGTCCATTTTGACAGCTTGGGCAATGTCTTGGAGAATGAGCGGGCGCAGGGCTTTTTCGTCACATCCCCGCAAAAAGAAAGCCCGCTGATGTAGCACAATTTCCCGAGCGATGCGTAAAAGCGTCTTTTCTCGCTGTTGGAGAAGTTCAATAAACCGTTCTGCGCGCTCAATGCGGTCCTTTAGGTGGCGAATCACTGCAGCGGTTTCCTCATCCGTTTGCTTCTCGGCATAGGATTCCACGAGTTTTTTGTAAGCTTTGTTCACCCGCAGGCGGATGGGTCGGTAATACATAAGCTCTACCTCCAGCCGTCCATCCGGTTCGATCCGCAGCAAAAAGTCTGGCGAGACCTGGGGCGCCGTTTCCTCCGTTAGGTTGGCTGCGGGGTTATGATGGAAGAGGCGAAGCTTTTGAAGCAGGGCTTCCCACTCTTCTTGGCTTAGGCGATATTTTTTTTGGATCTTGCTTAGCTTGCCCGCGGAAAGAAGGGGGTAGTCCTCCGTAAAAAGTCTCACGAGGAGAGGTTTATGGGGGTCGGTCTCAGGTAAGGCCTGGGCTTGGAGCAGCAAGCACTCTTGGAGGGAACGAGCGGCGATGCCGGGCGGCTCCAGACGCTGAAGTTTCTGCAAAACGGCTTCCACTTCCTCCACAGAAACAGGGGGGTCCTGGAGGTCCGGCTCGCTGGCCAGGTAGCGGGTCAGCTTGGGCAAGGGCTCTGCTAAAAATCCTTTTTCGTTCAGGTTGCCAATCAGGTACTCCGCAATTCGCCAAGCGCGCGGACTAAGCTCCAGACTGGGAAGCTGCGCTATCAAGTGCTCATACAGCGAAGGCGGGGCGCTAAAATTGTAAGGGCCGTAAAAATCTTCGGATTCTGATTCGGTCAAAGCGGAGGAAGTAGCTGGCTTAGCTCCCTCCTCTTCGTCGGACCCTGAGTTGGGGGTAAAGAGGCCCCCCTGTATAATAGGCCCTTGGGGCAAAGTCAAGGGTATCTCTACTTCAAGCGCTTCGTTTTTTTCGGCTTCTACTTCAATGGCTTTTTCCAGGTCGCTGTTGGGCACTTCCAGCAGACGCGCCAGTTGAATCTGGTGCAGATTCTGGCGCAGGAGCTGGCGCTGGACCAATTGAGAACGCAGTTGGGGGGAGGTCATACCTTTCCAGCAAATATAACGAATCGGGCGGATACGCCACCTCCCAGAAAAAGAGTCCTTGGGGCGGGGCCAGGTGAAGGCCCCAGCTGCGGTCTTGCTGGATAAGGGCGGCTTGGAAACGCTGCCAAGAAAGCCGGCCTTGGGCCAGACGCACCTGCGCTCCCACCAGAGCGCGCACCATAGCCCGCAGAAAGCGGTTGGCTTCAACCACGAACTGGTACAAGCCCTCCGTATAGCTCCATTGGGCACGGATTACCTTGCAGCGGGTGTGGGGGTAGCGGTTCAGCTCCTTGCCGAAGGCGGCAAAATCGTGTTCTCCGACCAGGAGTGCGGCCGCTTGCTGCAGCATGGTCAGGTCTAAGGGGGGCTGCGCTTCCAGCGAATAGGCCCGAAGAAAGGGGTTAGGGTAGGTGCGCACCCAGTAGCGGTAGGTGCGGCTGAGCGCGCTATGACGCGCGTGGAAGCCTGGAGCTGCTTCATACAAGGCCAAGGCCCGAATATCCCCTGGCAGCAGGGCATTCAGTCGGCTTAGGAAGGGCGTGGGCAGGGGTTTGGCCGTTTCCCAGTGCGCTACTTGGCCCCAGGCGTGCACCCCCGCATCGGTGCGGCCTGCTCCGACTACACGAACCGGCTCCCCAAGGAGGCGCGCCAGGTGCCCTTCCAGCGTGCCCGCAATCGTGGAGGCGTTGGGCTGGACCTGCCAGCCGGCGTACTTCGTGCCGTCGTAAGCGAGCTTCAGCGCATAGCGCTTCATGGGAAAGGCCGAAAAACCGCAATGCCTGTCACCTTCTCTCGGCGCTTGTCCAGATAGGCGCAGAGATCCTCGCCGGTAACCCACGCTCGGGCTTTGAGGGAAGCGTGGGCAAAAGTAGCCTTTGTGCCTTCCCAGAAGAATACCCCCACGTGCGAGACATCAAGCCCTTCTTCGGTGGAGACGAAAGCGATGAAGTCCCCATCTTGGAGCAAGGGTAGCCATTGCGCCAGCTGGGATGTAGGAATGTAGTAGCGGGGGTAGGCCGAGAGGCGAGCTTCTATTTTGCGGATGTAGGCCCAGTCGGTGAAGCCGCGGTATTTTTGGGGGTGGCGAGACAAGTAGTGAATGGGGCGAGGGTCGGGTTGGCCCAGGCGCAGCCAGCTTCCCCATCCCCGCTCTTCCCACACCAGGAAGCTGTGGAGTAGGTAGTGCAGGCGATCTTCCCACCGGCAGGGTGGGATCGTGATGTAGCGCACCTGCGCTAAATACGAGGCGAAAGTTTCGGGGCTGGGATGGGGGCTTTTGCGATTCAGGTGCAAGGCAAGTAGGTTCTCTACGGCCGTCATGCAATCCATCTGGGAGAGGTTGAGAAGGATTTCGTGGGCTTGGAGGCCTGTGCCGCCGCTGCCGTAGGGCAGGCCTTCCCAGCTTTTAGCCACCTCTCGCACCCATGTCGGATAAGCTGCCCCTTGTTGGCAGGTGAGGGCCTTTTGGTAGGCCTCGGAAAAGTTTCCCACTATCCGGTAAGTAAGGGGTAGAGCTAACCCTACGAGCGGCGTGTCAGCGGCCAAGCCCGAGGAAGGGCGGGCTTGATTAGAAGGGGAGGGTGCCACCAGCAGAAGGGCTCCAGCGGCCCCTATCGCCCAGCTGCTGCGCTTCATTCCACCCAGTCTGCGATGAAGAGGTTGGTTTCCCGGGGTTTTTTGCCATTCCGGTTGCTGGCCCAGATAAGCTTTTTGCCATCGGGGGAAAACATAGGGAAAGCGTCAAACTCGGGATCGAAAGTAACTTGCTCCAGCCCCGTGCCGTCCAGGTTTATCAGGAAGAGGTTGAACTGGCGGCCGCCTTTGTCAAGGGTGTGGTGGTTGCTGGAGAAGAGGATTTTTTTGCCGCTGGGGTGGAAAAACGGTGCCCAGTTTGCCCCAGGCAGGTGGGTAACCTGATGAGGCACCAGGGAATCTATGTTCATGACGAAAATCTGGAGTTCAGAGGGCTCGACCAGGCCTTGAGACAGGAGGGTTTTGTAGGAGTCGGCTTGAGGGGCTTTGGGGCGGCTGGCCCGCCACACGATCGTGCGGGAGTCAGGCCCGAAGAAAGCTCCCCCATCATAGCCCAGTTCGTGCGTAAGCTGGCGCAAGCTCTGCGTGTCAAAGTCATACAGCCACAGGTCCAAGTCGCCCCCCCCGCTGCGAGGTGAAAATCAAATAGCGGCCGTCGGGTGAGAGGGTGGCTTCGGCATCGTATCCTTTGTGAGGGAGGAAGGCGGTGAGCGAGTCTGTGCGGGGGTCGTACACATAGAGGTCGTACTCGTAGAGAGGCCAGGTGTAGCGACCTTGGAGGCGAGGGGGGCGAGGGCAGCTATCCGCCACGCCGTGGGTGGAAGCGTAAACGATGCGCCCATCACGCAAGAAATAGCTGCAAGTGGTGCGCCCTTTCCCTGTAGAAATGCGTCGATACCGAGGAGGATTGTCCCTCAGCTCCAACATAAATATTTGGTCGCAGCCTTGCGGATTGATCTCGCTCCAGTCGCTCTGGAAGACGATCTTTTCTCCTGTCGGGTCAAAGTAGCCCTCGGCGTTGTTCCCGCCGAAGGTGAGCTGACGCACATGTCGGAGGTGCTTCTCGCCTGGGTAAGTGAGAGAAGGGGCGGCTTTTTGGGCAGGGGTAGCGGGGCGCTGCTGGGCACACGCCACCACCGCCAGAGCCCAGAGGTGTCGCATAGCTCAAAGATACGATGCCCGCTAATAGGATATGGGGAAATTGAAGTATCTTCGTAGCAGTGCAGGGGGAGCTGCCTGAGCCTATTCGGAGCCTGGCTGATCTGGAACGGCTCCTGATTGAGTCGCCGGAGTGGCGTGCCCGGCTGCGTTCGCTTTTGCTGACGCAGGAACTGGTGGAGCTGCCGCAGCGATTCGAACGGTTCGTACAAGAAGACCACGATCCGCTCAAGGAAACCATGACGGCACTGGCCCGTCAGGTACAACGGCTTGCGGAGGAGAATGTCCTTCTCTCGCAGGAAGTGCGCCAGCTCACCCAGCGGGTGAACGACCTGACCCAGCGGGTGAATGACCTGACCCAGCGGGTGAATGACCTAACCCAGCGGGTGAACGACCTGACCCAGCGGGTGAACGACCTGACGGGGCGGATGGAGCGGGTAGAGGCCCAGATTGCCGCCCTTACTCGGCAGGTCAAACGCAACACCGACGATATCGCTGAAATGAAAGGTAAGCTGGAGGAAAGCGTAGCCCTGCGGAAAGCCGCAGCTTACTTTGCTCACCTTCTTCGTAGGCATCGGGCTATGCTTCCCCAAGACCTGCTGGAAGCCATTGACGATGCGTGGGAAGAAGGCCGCCTTACTGACGAGCAGCGCCGTGACCTTCTCCTCACAGACATGGTGGTCCTTGGGAAGCGGATAGATACCGGCGAGCCTTTCGCTTACGCGGTTGAAGTCTCTTATCGGGTGGAAAAGGAGGATGTCAAGCGAGCTCATCGGCGTGCCCTCCTGCTTCAGCAGGCCCTTCAAGACCAGGTCAAGGGCACAGGAGCGGCCGTATGGGGGGTGATCTTTTCCGAAGGGGCCCAGCGTGAACTGGCAACCTTGCAGGTAGAGCCTATCTACGCTCCCCGGGAAGTACCTCCTTCCGACCCGGAGGAGGACCTCTGAAAAGAGAGCCTGTTCTACCTTCGCTGGGTGGCTGCGTCCGTCGCCTTGGTTATCCCCACCTACAATAACCTTCCTCAGCTGCGCGTCACACTCCGAGCCCTGGCGCAGCAGACTTTTCAGGATTTCGTGGCCTATGTATGCGTGGATGGGTCTACGGATGCTACACTGGCTTATTTGGAGCGGTATGCTCCTCCCTTCGTGCGTGTGCTGACCCACCCCGATGGCCAAAATAGAGGCCGCAACGCCGCCCGCAACCTGGCTCTGCCCTACCTTTCCGCCCATGCATGGGTGGCTTTCTTAGACTCGGACTCTGTGCCGCTACCTGGATGGCTTGAGGCTTTTTTAGCCGCAGAACCCACCCCTCAGGAAGTCCTGCTCGGAGCGGTGCTGTACTACGCTGATACAAACCCTCACCCCTGGGTCGCCTACCTGCGGTGGCGAGAACGCCTCCGAAGCCAGGGCTCACCCACCTTCAAGAACTTTCTCTCAGGCAATGCTTTTCTCCCCGCGCAAGCTTTCCTTGCCTCTCAAGGCATGGACCCCCAGATTCGGCGGCACGGATTAGGGGATACGGAACTGGGTTGGCGACTTCAGGAAGCGGGCTATCGGTTCCGATATGTGCCCGCAGCGCGGGTATGGAGCGATGCCAGCCTTTCTTTGGGGGCCGTGCTTTTACGAGCCTATGAGATGGGCCGTTACAACCTTCGTTATTTGGCTCAGAAACATCCGGCCATGGTGCCTCACCTTTTTGGGGGGAAGTGGCTCCACCAAAGCTGGCGCCGAGTGCTGCTGAGGGGTCTTTTCGCGCTTACGGGTACTTCTCGTCTGCTGAAGGGCCTTCCTGCGCTGCCGCCGCCTCTGCAAAAGTGGGGGGTGCGGTACCTTTTATTTCAGGCTGTGGCTCGGGGCTATTGGGGGCTAAGGCCGCCCGTGCGTCTCCCAGACATGGAAGGCCCAAGCATGTAGAGAAGGCCATATCTCCTCGGCTTCTTCGGTTTGGGGAGCAGGGGCTACTGAGGCTATCCAGACCCTGTACATGCCCAGGCTTCGTCCGAAAGCCATGTCTTTGTCGCTGTTGCCCACCATAACCGACCGACGAAAGTCTATTTCCGGAAAGTCTCTTTGGGCTGCAAGGGCCATGCCAGGGTTAGGTTTACGGCAGGGGCTGTGGTCTTCCAGATCAGGGCAGTAGTAGATCGCATCTAAGCGCCCTCCTGCGGCATGTATTTCGCCTCTCATGCGCTCATGCAGGGCCTCAAGCGCTTCGGGGGTTAGGAGCCCCTTGCCTACGCATCGCTGGTTTGTCACTACGATCAGGCGGCCAAAGATTCGGCTCAGCCAGGTTACCCCTTGGAGGGCGCCGGGCTCAAAACGAAACTCTTCCCAGGATAGGATGTAGCTACCCACTTTCTCGGTGTTCAGCACACCATCCCGGTCCAGGAAGAGCGTCCAGGTGCGATCAAAACGAGGCATAGCGGGGTAGGAAAGTCTGAGCCTTTTCGTAATCCGCTGGCACGCCTATGTCAAGGAAGGGCAGGTCCTTGGCCAGAAAAGCGGCGGGGCGCAGGGTAGTCGCAGCTTCTTTGAGGTAGAGCTCCCAGGAGAATTGCTTAGGCCAGGACTGGGCCCGCCACCAGGCGGTCTCTATTAGGGCTATGCCTCCGTATATCCATCCTGAGGGGCGGGGTTCCTTTTCCCGAAAGGCCGTGACAAAGCCGTCCTGCACTTCTACCAGGCCGTACCGGTCGGCAGGGCTCACATAAGCTAGGGCTAGCGTGAGGGAAGCGCCCTTTTGCGTGTGGTAGCTTTCCATCTGGCTGAGGGGGAGGGGGAAAAAAGTGTCCCCATTCAGGATAAAGAGGCGAGGCGCTTGAAGGTGGGGAATGGCTTGGGCCAGCGCGCCGCCTGTACCCAGCGGCTCCGCTTCTATGGAAGCGGAGAGCTGGAGGCCTTTCCATTGGCCTATCTGCGGGAGGAAGCCCTCGGAGGGCCGCACGGGCAGGGGGGACGAGCCGTAGCGCTCAAGGATTTTGTCGGCCTGGTAGCCCAAGGCCAGGCATGCGTGTTTTGCCCCTTCGGAGGCCAGGTAGTCTAAGAGGTAATCCAGAAAAGGACGCCCTTGGATGGGGGCCAGGGCTTTAGGTGCATCGGGCAGGACGCTACGCAACCGTGTGCCCAGGCCACCTGCCAGCACAATGGCCTCTCTCATGCCCTCCAGGTGGTAAGTCCATGTTTGACGAAGTGGTAGGGAAAGACCTGACCTTCAAAGGCTTCAAGGGCGCGCATCACCGCGTACCGGCTCGTGCCAGGGCAGTAGAAGATCATAAATCCCCCCCCTCCTGCGCCGGAGATTTTGCCGCCGGTAGCCCCTGCCGCTCGGGCCGTCTGGTAAAGCGCTTCAATATGGGGGTTGGTGATGCCTTCAGCAAGCTGGCGCTTGTGCTCAAAGCCCTCATGCAGAATTTCCCCTATTTCGTGCAGACGCCCTTTGAGCAAGGCTTCCTTCATGCGGTAAGCTTCTTGTTTGAGGCGGTGGGTTGCCTCCAGGGCTTTCTCGTGGCCACTCTGGATGCGTTTCTGCTGGGCTTCAATGATGGTAGAGGAAAAGCGGCTGGTCGTAGTGTAGTACAGGAGCAGGTTGTGTTCCAGCTCGTAGAGGTATTCGGCTTTGATGCGGAGGGGGTTTACGATTACGCGCTCTTCGGCGTAAAACTCCATAAAGTTGACGCCGCCGAAAGTCGCCGCGTATTGGTCTTGGCGGCCGCCGGCCTGCTGAAGCTCTATCCGCTCAATCTCATAGGCCAGCCGAGCGATTTCATACTCGCCCAAGGGCAGCTGGAGGGCTTCCACGAAAGCGCCTACCACGGCCACCACGAGGGTAGAAGAGGTACCTAAGCCGGAACCTGGAGGCACGTCCACCCAGGTGGTGAGGTGTAGGGGGAGCGGGCGTCCGACAAATTCCCGTACGATGCGGTTGTACACCCCCCGAAGCAAGAGTAGCGGTTCTTCAAGCGGCAGCTGCAGGGCAGCGGGCAGTTCTACGCGCTGGTGGCGGTCTTCGGCTTCTAAGATGATGGTGGGGGTATCCAGCAGGCGGAGGGAAGCGTGGGCATACAGGGAGATGGTAGCATTCAAGACAGCGCCGCCCCACTGGTCGCAGTAAGGGCTTACATCGGTGCCACCCCCTGCCAGGCCTATGCGCAGCGGGGCCCTACTTCGGTACAGCGTGGCCATTGGACAAAGATGCGGCAAACTCCAAAAGCTCTTTCGCAAAGGCGCGCCAACTCCAGGTCTCTCGGAGGAGCCTCAGGGCCGGGTGGAATCGTTCGGGGGGGGTCTCTGCCATTTGCACTAAGGCTTGGCTCAGAGCCGCAGGGCTTGGTTCGCATACCAGGCCTGCTTGGCCGTGGGGAACCATCTCAGGTAGGCCGCCGGTGTGGGTCACCACCATCGGCCGCAAAAAGTGATATGCAATCTGCGTGACGCCGCTTTGGGTGGCGCTTCGGTAGGGCTGCACCACGACATCGGCCGCACTGAAGTAGAGGGGCACCTTTTCGTCAGGTACGAAGCCTTCGTGAAAAACCACTCGGCCCTGGTTTTCGGGCGCTTGGAGCAGAGGAGCGTACCGCTCAAAGGGCTCATAGAGTTCGCCGGCAATCAGAAGGCGCAGGTTAGTGTGGGCCTGAAGGGCAGGGGCTTTCCACGCTTCCAGCAGCAAGTCCAGGCCTTTGTAGGGGCGAATCAGCCCGAAAAACAAGAAATACCGGCAGGCTGGGTCCAGCCCCAGGGCCTTACAGGCCTCTTCTCGGGGTAGAGGTGGGCCGTACGAGTCGTAGATGGGATGGAAAAGCCGTCGCACGGGCTTGGAAGTCAGTTTCTGCCAGTCTTCTTCTACGGTGCGGCTCATGGCCACGGCTCCCTCCACGGCGCCAATGAAGTAGCGCGTGAAAAGCCTATCTCCGGGGCGTGCTTCGTGGGGCACTACATTATCCAGGATCGCCAAGCGCAGCAGGGAAGGGTATCGCCTCCGAGCTATGCGCAGCGCCGAGCCAAACGCAGGAGCCATAAAGGGCAGCCAGAATTTCGTCAGCACAAGGTCAGGCCGAAAAGCGGCGATAGCTTGGCCAGTTTTGAGCCAGGAGAGGGGATTCAGCGAATGCAGCGTCCGGAGGATGGGTAGGGGTGGGGGGGGGCCCTTCCCGGTACTGGGTTTTGCCGGGAAAGAGCCAGGCAGGGTACTGCACCGTAAAGGTGAAGAGGCGTACCTGGTGGCCTTGCGCAAGCAGTTCAGCAGCCAGCCGTTCGTTGAAGGCGGCGAGGCCCCCCCGAAAGGGGTAAGCCGGGCCCACGAGAGCTATTCGCACGGCTCAAAAGTAGCCTTACCTTTGCACTATGCGGTTTTTCCTGGACACGGCCGTGCTGGCCGAGATTGAAGAAGCGGCCGCCTGGGGTCTTCTGGACGGGGTCACCACCAACCCTTCCCTCATGGCCAAAGCCGGCGTGCGGGACTTTGATGCGCATTACCGGGCCATCGCCTCCCTCACGCCAGGGCCCGTCAGCGCAGAAGTCCTTGCCACCACCTACGAAGAGATATTAGCCGAAGCACGCCACCTCTACAGCCTGGCCGACAACATTGTCGTCAAGATCCCCTTCATTCCGGCGGGGGTGCAGGCCATCCGTACCCTCCATGCGGAAGGTATTCCAACCAATTGCACCCTGGTTTTTTCTCCTCTCCAGGCCCTGATTGCAGCCAAAGCCGGCGCGACGTATGTGAGCCCTTTCCTGGGGCGGTTGGATGACATCGGCCACGATGGCATGGAGCTCATCCGGCAAATACGGCAGATTTTTGATAACTACGGCTTTGAGACGAAAATTCTTGCGGCCAGTCTGCGACATCCTCAGCATGTGCTTCATTGCGCTCTGGAGGGAGCCGACGTCGCCACCATGCCTTTTGCCGTGATGAAGCAGCTTTTTCACCATCCCCTTACAGACAAGGGCTTGGCCCAATTCCTGGCCGACTACCAGAAGCTCCATGCCGGCGCCTGAGGCGCTTGTCCTGCTGATCGGCAGCGAGCTGACCGAAGGCCGCCTCCGGGATCAAAACGGCTTTTTCCTTTCGCAGGAACTGACGGAGCTGGGGTTTTTCGTGCGGGAAGTGCGTCTTCTCCCCGACGAACCCTCGCTCCTGCGGGCAGCTTTTTCCGAAGCGCTGGCTACGCCCGCCCGCCTTCTCATTTCCAGCGGAGGGCTTGGGCACACGTCGGATGACCTCACCGCTGACCTTTGGGCCGAAGCGCTGGGGGATGTCCTTCAGGTTTCACCTGCCCTGCTTGCGGCGTTGGAGGAGCGCTTTCGGCAGGTAGGCCGTACCCCTCTGCCTTACCTGGAGCGGTATGCGCGGGTTCCCCAGCGAGGGGAGGCCCTTCCTAACCCCGTGGGGCTGTCGCCTGGGCTGTGGTGGGAAAGGGGCCTTCGGGTGATTGTAGCGTTGCCGGGGCCGCCCGCCGAGCTGCGTGCCCTCTGGCAAGAAGCCGTTGCCCCTCGTCTCCGAGACCGCTTTGGAGCGCGAGCTCCCTTCACGGCTACCCTTCGCACGACAGGCCTGCCAGAAAGTCGCGTCTCGGCCCTCCTGGCTGAGTGGGAAAAGCGCTTGCCCTCCGCCTTTCGTCTTGCCTACAACCCCTCCTGGGAAGGGGTGAGCTTGCACCTTCACGCGCCGGCTGAGATAGACCCAGGGCTTTTTGAGCAGCAGGTCCAGGAGCTTCGCAGGCTGCTGGCACCTTACCTCTACGGAGAAGGGGCCGTTTCTCTGGCAGAAGCGATCCTGCATCTGTGCCGGCAGCAGGGCTATACCCTCGCCACGGCTGAAAGCTGTACAGGCGGGCATCTGGCCGCTTCTCTTGTGGACGTGCCTGGAGCTTCCGAGGTGTTCTTAGGGGGGGTGGTTTCGTACGCCAACTCCGCTAAGGAAACCCTTCTTGGGGTCTCGGCGTGGACCTTGGCCGACAAGGGCGCCGTCAGCGAAGAGGTAGCCCTGCAGATGGCTGAGGGCGTGCGGCAGCGTCTGGGAGCCAGCGTGGGGGTGGCCACCACAGGCATCGCAGGACCTACAGGCGGTTCGCCAGACAAGCCTGTCGGCACCGTCTGGATTGCTCAGGTGGGCCCGGGTGCGCACCGCTCAGCCCATCGCTTCATTTTCCCAGGTGACCGCCAAACGATAATCCAGCGGGCCACAGCCGCAGCTTTGAGCCTTCTTTGGAGAGGCCTTCGGCAGACCTTACCTCAAACCTCGGAGGCCTAAGGGCTATTTTTGCGGCATGCTGGTCATCACCGGCGCCGCGGGCTTCATCGGCAGCGCCTTGGCCGCCTACCTCAATGAGCAAGGCCACACCGACCTGGTGCTGGTAGACGATTTTACGCCCCTCCCCAAGCGCCCCAACTGGACCCGACGACAGTATCGGTTTGCCGTAGAGCGAACCCACCTTTTTGACTGGCTGGATAGCTACAAGGGGGAAGTGCAGGGTATTTTTCATCTGGGGGCTCGCACCGACACCACCTTGCAGGATGAAGCGGTTTTTCACCAGCTCAACCTAACCTATTCCCAGCGTTTGTGGGCTTTCGCTGTGCAGGTAGGGGTCCCGTTTTTCTATGCCTCCAGCGCAGCCACCTACGGCGATGGAAGCCAGGGCTTTTCCGACGAAGAAGACCGGCTTCCTGCCCTCAAGCCCCTCAACCCCTACGCTCGTTCTAAGCACGCTTTTGATGTGTGGGCCCTCCAGCAGGCCGAGCGTCCTCCTCGTTGGGCGGGGTTCAAGCTCTTCAATGTGTTTGGTCCCAACGAATACCACAAAGGCCGCATGGCCAGCGTAGTCTGGCATGGTTATCAGCAGATTCGCCAGACAGGCAAAATGCAGCTTTTCCGTTCCCATCGTCCCGACTACCCGGATGGCCACCAAAAGCGCGACTTTATTTACGTCAAGGATGTGGTGCGAGTCCTCTACCACGCCTGGCAGCAGGGGCTGCCTTCGGGTATCTATAACCTGGGCACAGGCCAAGCCCGTACGTTTTTGGACTTAGCTCATGCGCTGTTTAGGGCTTTGGGTCAGCCGCCCCACATTGAGTTCGTAGACACGCCGGCTTCTATCCGGGACAGTTACCAGTACTTCACCCAGGCCGAGATGTCCAAGCTCCGAAAAGCCGGCTATACCCACCCCTTCACCCCCCTGGAAGAAGCCATCCAGGACTATGTGCAGAACCACTTGCTTCCCGAGCCTCAACCCTGGTAAAGCGATTCTACCCCCGCTATTTTCGTTACTTTTGTACGGGTATGAGCAGCGTACAAACCCTTCCTCGCCCAAGCTGGCTTCATACGGCGGTTGGCCGCAAAGTGGTCATGGCCCTTACAGGCCTTTTCCTGATGTCGTTTCTCGTGGTGCACCTGGCTGGCAACCTCCTGCTTTTGCGAAACGATGGCGGAGCGGCTTTCAACGCCTATGCGGAATTCATGAGCACCAACCCGTTTATCCGAGTGCTGGAGATTCTCCTTTTTGCGGGCTTCGTGCTGCATATCTACCAGGGTTTGTACTTCATTTGGCGGGAAAAGAAAAGCCGCCCTATTGGCTATGCCCGTAACGCAGCCCATGCCAACACCACCCTCTTTGCCCGCAGCATGCGCATTAGCGCGCTGGTGATTCTGCTTTTTTTGGTGGTGCATCTGCGGCACTTTTTTGTAGAACACCGGTTTCTGGGGTCTTCGCTTACGATGTACGACTCTTGCAAGCTGGCCTTTGAAAACCCCTATTACACCCTCTTCTATGTGGCCAGCAGCGTGCTTTTGGCTTTTCACTTGGCGCATGGTTTTTATAGCAGCTTCCAAACGCTGGGCTTGGTCATGAATCACCGGATTGAACGGCTTGTCAAGGTGGCAGGGGCGGCCTTTGCGTTTCTCGTGCCGCTGGGGTTTGCGGTCATTCCGCTGTACTTCTGGATACGAACCTTCTAACCTGGAATACCTATGAGTGAGATTCTCACGCCTGCTGCTCCGGTAAAAAGCTCGCCTATCACCTGGCGAGAGGGCAGTCCTATTTTGGATAGCCGTTGTCCTTCGGGGGAGCTGGAGAAGCGCTGGACCCGACACAAAGACAACCTGAAGCTGGTGGCCCCTCACAACAAGCGCAAACTTGAAGTGATTGTGGTGGGGGCTGGCCTGGCGGGGGCTTCGGCGGCTGCCACCCTCGGAGAGCTGGGCTACAACGTCAAAGTGTTCGTCTACCACAATTCCCCTCGCCGAGCGCATAGCATCGCCGCCCAAGGGGGCATCAACGCAGCTAAGAATTACCGCAACGACGGCGATAGCGTATGGCGGCTCTTTTACGACACGATCAAGGGAGGTGATTTCCGGGCCCGCGAGTCTAATGTCTATCGTTTAGCCGAAGTCAGCGTCAAAATCATTGACCACTGCGTGGCGCAGGGCATTCCGTTTGCGCGGGAGTACGGGGGCTACTTAGATACGCGCTCGTTTGGGGGGGCTCAGCTCATGCGCACTTTTTATGCGCGGGGCCAAACGGGGCAGCAGCTCCTGCTCGGTGCGTACGCGGCCCTTCAGCGGCAAGTTGCGCTCGGCAATGTCCAAGTGTATTACAACCACGATGTGCTGGACGTGGTGGTGGAGGAGGGCCGCGCTCGCGGGATCATCGTGCGCAACCTCATCACCGGCGAACTGCATCGGGTCGCTGCCCACGCCGTGGTGCTCGCCACCGGCGGCTACGGCAACGCCTACTACCTCTCCACCAACGCCAAGCTTTCCAACGCTACGGCTATATGGCGAGCTCATAAGCGGGGCGCTTACTTTGGCAATCCCAGTTTTGTGCAGATTCACCCTACCTGCATACCCCAGTCTGGAGAGTACCAGTCCAAGCTCACCCTCATGAGCGAGAGCCTGCGCAACGACGGTCGGGTCTGGGTGCCTCGTACCCCTGGTGACAAGCGCCGGCCCCAGGACATCCCAGAGTCGGAACGGTGGTACTACCTGGAAGAATGGTACCCGTCCTTCGGTAACCTGGTGCCCCGAGACATCGCTTCCCGAGCCGCCAAGCGGGTCTGCGACATGGGGTATGGCGTAGGGCCCACCGGCCGGGCGGTGTACCTGGACTTCTCTGACGCCATCAAACGGCTCGGCCGAGAAGTGATCTACCAGCGCTACGGAAACCTCTTTGAAATGTACGAGGAGATCACCGGCGAAAGCCCCTGGGAAACCCCCATGCGCATTTATCCCGCTGTACACTACACAATGGGAGGGCTGTGGGTGGATTACAACCTCATGACCAACATTGAGGGGCTCTACGCCATTGGCGAAGCGAACTTTTCCGACCATGGCGCTAATCGCCTGGGCGCCAGCGCTCTCATGCAAGGGGCTGGCGGATGGGTACTTCATTCTGCCTTATACCATCGGGGACTACTTGGCGACGCAGCTTTTCGTGAAGCCTTCCACCGATACGGCGGCTTTTGCTCAGGCTGAGCGGGAAACCCAAGAACGCATAGAACGCGTGCTCTCCACCAAAGGCACCCGTTCTGTAGATGAGTTTCACCGAGAATTGGGGAAAATCTTGTGGGACCACTGTGGGCTTGCCCGCAACGCCGAAGGGCTCACGCAGGCCCCTACAGCAGGTGCGGGAGCTGCGGGAGCGCTTCTGGCGGGAGGTCCGTGTGCCAGGAACCGGCGCCGAGTTCAACCAAAACCTTGAAAAGGCCCTTCGTGTGGCGGACTTCCTGGAGCTCGGTGAGCTCATGATCGTGGACGCCTACCACCGAGAGGAATCCTGCGGCTGCCACCTGAGAGAAGAGTATCAAACCCCCGAAGGAGAAGCTCTGCGCCGAGACGAAGAGTACGCCTACGTGGCCGCTTGGGAGTGGGCCGGGGAAAATGAACCCCCCATCCTGCACAAGGAACCCCTCCAGTTTGAGTTCGTCAAACCTACCGTCCGAAGCTACAAATAAGTTCAGCTATGCGTTTCACCTTGCGGATTTGGCGTCAGAAAAACGCTCAGGACCCTGGGCGTTTTGAGACCTATGAAGTGGATGGGATTTCGCCGAATACCTCCTTCCTGGAGATGCTGGATGTGCTGAACGAGCGCCTGATCAAGGAGGGCAAAGAGCCGGTTGCTTTTGATCACGACTGCCGAGAAGGGATATGTGGGTCCTGTGGGCTTTTCATCAATGGGCGAGCGCACGGGCCTTTGCCCAACATCACCACCTGCCGGCTTTACATGCGACATTTCCGGGATGGAGAAACGATTACGATTGAGCCTTTTCGGGCTAAGCCCTTCCCGGTTATTCGGGATCTGGTGGTGGACCGTTCGGCGCTGGATCGGATCATCCAGGCGGGGGGCTACATCTCGGTCAATGCGGGCAGCGCTCCGGACGCCAACGCCATTCCTATTCCCAAGCCGGTAGCGGATCGGGCCTTTGATTACGCCACGTGTATTGGCTGTGGGGCCTGCGTGGCCGCCTGCAAGAACGCTTCTGCCATGCTCTTCACGGCGGCGAAGGTGGCTCACCTGGCCCTCTTGCCGCAAGGGCAGCCAGAGCGGCGCCAGCGTGTGCAAAAAATGGTGGCCCAGATGGACCTGGAGGGGTTTGGTCATTGCAGCAATACCGGCGCTTGCGCCGTAGAGTGCCCGGCCAAGATTCCGCTCACGGCGATTGCGCAATTGCAGCGGGACTTTATCTGGGCGCACTTCACGCCGGACCCTTACGCGCGCTGAGGGGCCCTTACCTTTGCGCCGGTGGAAGCTACTTCGTATCGCACGCACGGGTGCGGTGAGCTGCGTCCTCATCACGTAGGGCAGCGTCTACGCGTGGCTGGCTGGGTGCGCCGGGTGCGAGACCTGGGGCGCTTCGTCTTTGTGGACCTACGGGACCGTACGGGTATCCTCCAGTTGTATGCGAGAGCGGAAAGCCCTCTCTACGCTTCCCTCCGCAAACTGGGCCGGGAATGGGTCATCCAGGCGGAAGGCACCCTTCGCCTGCGTGAAAGCCCCAATCCAGCCCTCCCCACCGGCCAGGTGGAATTGGAAGTGGAGTCCCTTACGGTGCTCAATCCTTCCCTCACACCGCCTTTTCTCATTGAGGACGAAACGGATGGCCTGGAAGAGCTCCGGCTTCAGTATCGCTACCTGGACCTGCGCCGGCCCGTGATGCAGGCGCGCCTCATGCTGCGAGCTCGCCTTCTTGCGGTGCTGCGCCATTACCTCACAAGCCGGGGGTTCGTGGAGATAGAGACCCCCATGCTCATCCGTTCCACGCCAGAAGGCGCACGCGACTTCCTGGTTCCTTCCCGCCTCAAGCCAGGCGCCTTCTATGCCCTGCCTCAGTCCCCTCAGCTGCTCAAGCAGCTGCTCATGATTGCGGGCTACGACCGCTACTTTCAGATTGCCCGCTGTTTTCGGGACGAAGACTACCGAGGTGACCGCCAGGCGGAATTCACCCAGCTGGACTGCGAGCTAAGCTTCGTAACCCAGGAGGAAATCCTTGAGCTTTTTACGGACCTGGTGCGGTTCACTTTTCGGGAGGTACTGGGGGTGGAGATCGGACCGGTGCCCCGGCTTACCTATGCTGAAGCGTTGGCGCAGTATGGTTCCGACAAGCCCGACTTGCGTTACGCCCTTCGGTGGGAAGAGGTCACAGCGTGGGCGCACCAGCAGCCGGTTCCTTTTTGGGAGGGGCGTCGGGTCTTCTGGATGTGGGTGCCAGGGGGGCACGCCTCCCGTAAGGTGCAAGACACCTGGCGCGCTTTGGCCCAGGAAGCTGGCGTCGCTTCGGTGGCCTTCGTCCAAAAAACCCCTCAGCAGGTCTCTACCTCCCTCTCCAAGTTCCTTTCGCCGGAATCCCTTGAGCTGCCTGGGGAAGGGCTTGGGCTCTGGGTGGCCCTTGAAGACGGTCCTACCTCTGCCTTGGGGGCGCTGCGGTCAGCGGTGATCCGAGACCTCAACCTTCAGCCCGAACGCGAATGGGCCGTGCTCTGGGTGACGGACTTCCCGCTCTTTGAGAAAACGGAAGAGGGGCGCTTGGCGCCGGCGCATCATCCCTTCGTGCATCCCCACCCCGAGGATTTAGATCGGCTTCAGACGGATCCGTTGAGTGTGCGAGGCCTGGCTTACGACCTCGTCATCAACGGCTACGAAATCCTCAGCGGAAGCCTGCGGTGCCATGTGCCGGAGCTGCAGCGGCAAATCTTTCGCCTGTTGGGCTTCAGCCCCGCTGAGATGGAAGAGAAGTTCGGTTTTCTCCTGCAAGCGCTCAGTTATGGGGCTCCGCCGCATGGAGGGTGTGCGTTTGGCCTAGACCGGTGGGTGATGCTCTTGGCGGGAGGGCAAAGTTTGCGGGATGTGATCGCCTTCCCGAAGACGGCCAGTGGGGCCGACCTCATGCTGGGGGCCCCGGCCCCCCTTGATCCCGCCCAGAAGGCCGAACTCCTCGGCTGGCTATCTTCCTAACCGATGTACCTTTGTCCGGTGCCTGCAAAGCCCAGCACAGCTCAGGCTCTGGCACAACTGGAGGCTATTTTCCGGCGCCATGGCTATCGCCTCCGCTACATGAAAGGCCCCTTTCGGGGTGGAGCTTGCCGGCTCTACGAGGAAAAGCTGGTCGTCATCAACGCCGTGTATCCCCCTTTAGGACGAGCCCGGGCCCTGGCTACCATCGCTGATCAGCTTCGCGACCAGCTGGACCTTACCCCAGAAGAAAGCCAGCTCATCCAGCGTTTCGCTCTTTGAAGCTCGTCTTTCTTGGTACAGGGACTTCGCAGGGGGTGCCGGTCGTCGGCTGCGCTTGTCCTGTGTGCCGTTCGCCTGACCCCCGCGATAAGCGCCTGCGCACTTCGGCGGCCATCGTGGTCCAAGGGCGAGTATGGGTGCTGGACACAGGACCGGACTTTCGCACGCAGCTCATAGCGGCCCGCTTGCCCACGCTTGACGCCGTTCTCTTTACGCATGCCCACAAGGATCACACGGCCGGCCTGGACGATGTGCGTCCCTTCAACTACCTCCAAGGCAAGCGCATCTCCCTCTACGCCGAAGGCCAAGCCCTGGCGCAAATCCGGCGAGAGTATGCCTACGCCTTTGAGGGGCCGCCTTATCCGGGCTTGCCTCAGTTTTCGCTGTGGGAAATCGAGCCGTATGCCCCTTTCTCCCTGCAGGGGGTGGAAGTAAAACCCTTCCTGGTGTGGCATTACAAGCTCCCCGTGCTGGGCTTCCGAATCGGGGGGCTGGTCTACATCACCGACGCCAGCGCCATCCCAGAAGAGTCGTGGCCTTACCTCTACGACGCAGAAGTCCTGGTCTTGAACGCCCTCCGTAAAGAACCCCACATCTCGCACTTCCACCTTGAGGCGGCCGTGGAAGTGGTAAAAAAAGCGCGCCCTCGGCAAGCCTACTTCACCCACATCAGTCATCTCTTGGGCTTGCACGCCGAAGTGGAGAAAGAATTGCCTGCTTCGGTACGCTTGGCCTACGATGGGCTGGTTGTGCGGCTGTCGGACCCCTCGTAGCTTTGCAGAACATGCGCAGCTACCGGGTCCTGCTCGTGCGGAAGTTTCCTGAAAACCCCACCCTCGGCTTTTATCGCCATCCTAAGCTGCCCAGTTCTCTACTGGGTCGCACCCTGGTGCGGTTTTTGCATGTCACTTCGCCCGCTGACGTGGTGGCTTTTTACTACCACAATGGCTTTTTGCGCAGCTATGAGGTGCTCTTCACGGACACGCATGTCTATGACAAAGAGGCCTACTTCCCTCTGGAAGATATTCGGGGTGTGCAGCGCGAGGGCAGGAAGCTGATCCTTCAAATCAACCATGTCGGACGCATCCTTCCCCACACCATGAAACTGGGCTCCGAATTGGCAGCGGAGCTTATGCAGCGTGTATTTGACCTGATTGTGCATGTGCCCAAAGAAGACATGATTGAGCGGGTGATAGAGCGCCGCGCCAACCTCAACTTAGCCAGCGTCCAATGGCTGGAGCTGCGAGACGAAGTGCTGCGGACCATAGACCTCCTCTACGAGAAGTACCAAGAAGGAAAACTCTCCCTGCTTGAGTACGAGATGCTGCGAGAAGACCTCTTGCGTCGCTTGGTGTGAGGTATGTACAGCGATAGGCTTTTGCGGTGGCTTTTTCTGGTAGGCTTGTGGGTGCTGGCGGAAGTCTTGGGCTACTACGGACTCAAGCGGTTGGGGCTGTGGCGCCGGTGGCTGGGGTGGAGTACGGCGATAGCTTTTCTCTTGGGAACGATCCTTTTTGGAGCGGGGTACCTGCTGCAAACTCGCCCTGGAGGGCACACCCTCTACCTTTCCATACAGAGGGTAGGGGGGGTGCTATTTCTGGTTTGGCTGGGGCTTACGATGGGAAAGTTGCTGGGTGGGGTTTGGGGCTTGTTGGCGGGAAGGCAGAAAACCCCTAAGGCTGGCTTTTCTCCCTCACGGCGAGCATTCTTGCAGACGGTGGGAGCGGCAGCGGCGGCCCTACCTTGCGTCGGTCTGGGCTATGGCTTCTGGATCGGGCGGTATCGCTTCCGCTTTGAGACGATTGAAGTGGCCCTGCCCGACCTCCCACCCGCCTGGGAAGGCCTCTCTATCCTCCAGTTTTCTGACTTGCACAGCGGCAGCTTCGTAGAGCCGGCGGCGCTCAAGCCGGTATGGGAAGCCATCCAGAAGGCAGCCGCAGATCTTTGCGTCTTTACAGGCGACTGGGTCAATGTCTATGCCGAAGAGCTGGAGCCTTTTGTCGCTGACCTGGCGAGCCTTTCGGCGCCCCTCGGTAAGTGGGCCGTGCTGGGCAACCACGACTACGGCGACTACGCCCGCTGGAAGGACCCCACCGAGAAAGCCGCTAACCTTGCCTACCTGCGCCGGCTCATCGCTCAGAGTGGCTTTCGCTTGCTGGAAGATGCCGCTTACACGCTCTACCAAGGTGGGGAACCTCTTACGCTGGTAGGCGTGGGCAACTGGAGCGCTTGGCGGCGCTTCCAACGGTATGGCGACTTAGCTCGCGCCTGGAAAGACGTGCCTTCCCAAGGGCCCAAGATCCTTCTCTCCCACGATCCCACCCACTGGGAAGCCCAGGTGCAAGGGCGCTATCCCATTTCGCTTACGCTGAGCGGGCATACGCACGGCCTGCAGTTCGGCCTGGAATGGGGGCGGTGGCGCTTCAGCCCAGCCCAATGGCTCTATACCTACTGGGCCGGTCTGTATCAAGTGGGTTCGCAGTTTCTGTACGTCAATCGGGGTCTCGGCTATGTAGGGGTCCCAGCCCGACTGGGGATATGGCCCGAAGTGACGATCCTGCGCTTGCGTCGGCAAAGGCCCGTCTGAGCTAACTTAGTCCCCTGTGCTGCCCGAGGCTTTACCGGAGATCGCGGAGGCTGACCTGGAGCGGTTTTTCCAGATCATGCAAGCCCAATTTGGGTATGACTTTCGGGGCTATGCGCCAGCCTCTCTAAAGCGCAGGTTGGGCACGGTGCTCAAGCGCTACGGCCTGAAAGACCTGCATGCCCTCAACCAGCGCCTGCTAGCTCAACCCGACTATGGCGAGCGGTTCATTAGCGAGATCACCGTTTCTACTACGGAGTTGTTTCGGGACCCCTCAGCTTGGGTAGCTTTTCGGCTGCAGGCCTTACCTCTCTTTGCCCAAGCTCCCCACCTGCGCATCTGGCATGTGGGGGCCTCCACCGGGGAGGAAGTGCTTTCCATGGCTATCCTACTCAAGGAGACGGGCCTCTACGAGCGCGCCCATCTGTACGCCACGGATATAGACACCTACTCCCTGGCCCAGGCTCAACGCGCTCGGTATCCCCTCCGGCTGAAAAACCTCTACCAGCAAAACTTCGCCGCCGTCTTGCCTGGCGTCCCTTGGCAGCGCTACGTGAAGGAAGAGGGAAATGAAATGGTGTTTGATCCGGCGCTCTTGGAACGA
This sequence comes from Bacteroidia bacterium, assembly GCA_026003235.1. GTDB lineage: Bacteria > Bacteroidota > Bacteroidia > SpSt-205 > SpSt-205 > SpSt-205. The sequence goes on from BPGW01000006.1 coordinate 114,745, forward strand.
GTGCGGTTTCTGAAGCACAACATCGTCTCGGAGGCCCCTTTTGCCAGCTTTGAGGTCGTGGTATGCCGAAATCTGCTGATTTACTTCACGCCTGCTTTGCAGGACCAGGTGGTGACCCGGCTGGTGGATAGCCTCATGCCGGGGGGTATTTTGATGATTGGGACCAAGGAATCGCTTTTTTGGTGCGCTGCGGCCAAACGCCTGGTGGCCGTGAACGAGACAGAACGCATTTACCGGCGCCGTTCCCTATGACCGAACGGCCTTTTTTGTGGGTGGTGGCCGGTTCAGCGGGTAGCTTCACCCCCGCGCGGCAGTTTGTCCAAGAAATGCCCTATCGGCCCCAGGTAGCGATTGTGCTATGCCTGCATCGCATGCGAAAGCCCCGTGTGCCTATGATAGAGGCTTTTAGCCGTATACCCTACTGGCAGGTGGTGGAGCCCCAGGACAAGGACCCGATAGAAAGCGGAAAGGTGTACCTGGCTCCGGCGGATTATCACCTCCTGGTGGAGCGAGAGGGGTACTTTAGCTTGTCGGTAGACGAACCTGTGCATTTCTCCCGGCCGAGCATAGATGTGCTCTTGGAGTCTGTGGTGGAGGCTCGTTGGCCCAGGGCCGGTGCCGTACTTCTCTCGGGCGCCAACCGAGATGGCGCATGGGGGCTCTACCTTTTCCATCGGGCGGGCTACTTCACTGCTGTGCAGGACCCCCAAGAGGCCGAAGTACCTACCATGCCCCGCGCCGCCTTGGAACTCTTTACGCCCAATCGGCTCTGCAAAGCCCATGAGCTGGTACAAGTATGCCTTGAGGCCCTATCTTTGTAAGGATGAAGGTCTTATGGGCTTTGCTCGGGGCAGGTTCCCTCTTGGCCCAGATGTGGGTTCGCATAGAGGGGTACGAACGCGGGGCTTTTGTACGCCCAGAACACACCTGCGATGGGGCCAATGTGCCCCTCTCTATCCAGTGGGGTGGGGCGCCGCCGGCTGCGCGCGCTTTTGTCGTGCGTATGTACGACCCCGACGCGCCTCAAGATACCTTTATCCACTGGCTCGTGTGTAATGTGAAAGGCACTCAGCTGGGCCCCGGCCAAGAGGAAGGGCTCGTGGGCTACAACGACTTCGGGAAGCTGGGGTATGGGGGGCCCTGCCCGCCGGCTCGCGATGCAGCGCACCGGTACTTCGTAGAAGTGTACGCGTTGTCAGAGCCGCTAAGTGTGCGACCTCCCGTAACCTGGGAAAAGGTTCGGCCGCTTCTGGCGGGGCGCACGCTGGCCCGCAGCGAAACCTTTGTGCGATACAAGCGTAAAATGTGAAGCGGAGGCACGCTTAGCGTACATGGGTCGCTGGACTGTATCCGAGATTCTGGGGGTGGGCATTGCGCTGATGGTGGGGGGGATGGGAGGGATTGTGCTGATGGGGCTTTGGGTTGTTACGCAGCGAGATGCGGCCCTGGCTGCGGGCGCAGAAACGTGGGCTATATGGGATCGGGCGCTGGTGTTGTGGGCTTACGGGGCCGTGGTAGCGCTCTTGGGCCTGGCCGTCGCCATGGGGCTGTGGTGGTGGCGAAGGCTCGGACGCGGCCTTTTGGGGCTCCAAGAAGGATGGCGGGGGCTCCTGTGGGAGGACCGCGCCCCTTCGGAGCCGCTCCCCGTCCCTTTCCAGGAAGCCGAAGAGCCTGCGCGAGCCCTCCTCCTCTTCAAGGAGGTGATCGCGGTCTGGCAGGAGATAGGACGGGGAGAACGAACCAGCCTGCCCCCTCAAAGCGCAGCGTGGCCCCCTGTCCTGCGGCAGGCTTTTGCCCAGATGCTGGCCCAGCTGGCCTGGCACAAACAGCGCCACACCCTTTGGCAAAGCCTCTGGCAAAAGGCCTTGGACATGTTGCGCCTGGCTCAGCGGGAAACAGACCTGGTTCGCTATCTGGAACGGGTGGGCCCCGCTTTTCTGCAGGGGATAGGGGCGACCATGGGGGCTTACTATCGCCTGGAAGGGGACCGACTTCGCCGCATCTATCAGTACGCTTATCCCCCAGAAGCCCCTGACGCCTTCCAGGTAGGCGAAGGGTGGATAGGCCAAGCCGCTCGCGAAGGGCAGGCTTTGTGGCTGGCAGACCTGCCCAGCGGATACCTGGAAGCGCTCTCTGGACTTGGGCGTGTCAGGCCTCGAGCGGTAGCGGTGGTGCCCGTTATCGCCGGCGAAAGCATCCATGGCGTGTGGGACCTGGCAAGCCTCTCAGAGTGGGAACCTGCCCAACAGGAAGCGGCCCAGATGCTGGTAGCGGTTTTTTCTGCAGGGGTTCTGCTGGTCCAAGAGGCCCAGAAAGAAGCCCAGGCCCACGCCCAACTCCATCGCCTCCAGGCCGAAGCGGCCCAAAAAGCCACGGAATACCAGGCCTTGCTGGAGCGGTTCAGGGGCCTGGAAGAGGAGCGGCGGCTGCTGAGCCAAGCCCTGGCCGAAAAGCAGGCTATGCTTCAGCAGGCCGAAAAACGCGCCGCCCTTGAAGAGGCCCGCTGGCAGCTGGTCGCCTCTCACCTGTCAGAAGCCTTGCTCTTTTTTGATGCGGTGGGACGCCCTCGGTATCTCAGCCCAAGCGTGACCTCCCTTTTAGGTTACCTCCCTCATGAATTGGAAGTTTTTTTCCGCTACATAGACAAAGCAGACATTCAAGAGGTGCGCGATTTTTTTGCCAAGCTCTTGCGATCCCCCGGCGAAACCCTTTCCTTGCGTTTTCGCTATCTGCACAAGAAGGGCCATATCGTTTGGCTGGAGGCCCAAGCTTGCAATTACTTGCAAGATCCGGCCCTGCAAGCCATTCTTGTTGTGCTTCGGGACGTCTCTACCCAGGTGGAGTACGAAAAGCAGTACCGTACCCGGCTCAAGTTCCAGTCTCTCGTGGAAAATTCCACCGATATCATTTTCCGGCTGGACCGGGGAGGTACGTTTCTTTATGCTAACCCCACCATTGAGCGCTATACCGGCTATTCGCCGGCCCATTACATTCGCAATACCATCTATTCGGTGGGGTTCTCCATCCAGGAGGTACAGTTTTGGGAAGGGTTTATCCGAGAGGTTTTTGAGAGCATGCAGGTTACTTCCGCCGAGATAGACTTTCCTTCCATATACGGGACGCGCCGAATGATGGTTCGGGGTATTCCGGAGGTGGGCCCCGAAGGCGAAGTGGAGACGCTGGTGGTGCTTTTGCAAGACATTACAGAGCTGAGGCAGGTGCAGCAGCAGCTTCACCAGCAGAACCTTCGCCTGGAGCAGGCGAGGGTGGAATTGGAACGCCAGAAAAAAGAACTGGAGGAGCGCAACCGGGACATCATGGAGAGCATTGCCTACGCTCGGCGCATTCAGGGGGCGCTCATCCCTGGAGAGGAAGGTTTGCGAGCCCTCTTTCCGGATAGCTTTGTCCTGCACTGGCTGAGAGATGTGGTAGGCGGAGACTTTTACTGGTATGGAGAGTCTGAGGGTCAGATCATCGTGGCGGTGGTGGACTGTACTGGGCACGGGGTGCCAGGGGCTTTCATGACTTTTTTGGGGTACACGCTCCTGGAGGGGGCTGTGCGTGAGCGAAAGCTCACCGATCCGGCGGCGATTTTGTACGATATGGATGGCCGGTTGCGCGAGCTTTTGGCTAGCCAAGAAGCTATTCAGGATGGCATGGATGTGGCTCTGTGCGTGATAGATCGCCATCGGCAGATCCTCCGGTTTGCCGGAGCGCACCGCCCGCTTCTGATGCAGCAAGAAGGACGATGGCTTCTTGTACAGGGGGCCCCTGCCGGCCTAGGAGGAGCTCCCTGGCTGGAAGAAGTGAAAACCTTCACCACCCACACCTTTTCCTACCGGCCTGGTGACCTGGTCTACCTTTACACCGACGGCTACCCCGATCAGTTCGGAGAAGGAGGCAAACGCTACACCCACCGGCGCTTTCGTCAGCAGCTGGCCGTGTGGGCTTCCTTGCCGATGGCCCAGCAGCGAGAACGGCTCATAGAAGAACTTCGCACCTGGATGGGGGATACTCCCCCTACCGATGATATCACCGTCCTCGGCCTGCGTTTGTGAGGTTTTCCTATCTTTGCCGTGGTTATGGATGCTTTACAGTCCAGCCTCTTGCACCAGTCGGCCCTCTCCTACGCTTACCCCCTCTACCGAAACCTCCTGGATAATAGCATTGTCTTCTTGTACCATGGCCCCATTACGCCTGACCTGGTGGTGGATATCTTGAGCCTCGTAGAGAATAGACTTGATGATACAGGTGAAGATCGCCGCATTAGCAAAAAGCTCTTCAATATCATGGTGGAATCTTTCAGTTTGGGAGAGGATGTGGAAAGGGGGCATGCGGTTCTCCTGGTGCGTCAGCTACCTTACCTGTATACGGTCGCCATCGGCCGCAGAATCGCCAGCTCAGCCGTCTATCAAGTCAAGGCGTTTCTGGATTGGGTCAACACCCTCTCCCCGGAAGCCCTCCGGGAAGCGTATCAGCGCCAGCTTGAAAAAGACGACCCCCGAAACCTCTCCTTGGTGGGAGGCGTGCCGGCTATCAGCATCCTGGACCTGGCTAGGAAGTCTCACGGCATACTGAACTACAACTTTGAGTACCTCAACGATAGTGATACTTTCTTTTCCCTTGAAGCCAGACTGCAAAAAACTATATAGCCTATGGAAGCCCTGCGTATAGAATCTACCCACAAGACTCCTCGAGTGATTCTGGATCCGGAAAATGGTATTTTTGAGTTTTCGGGCCGGAGCATTCCAGAAGACTCGGTGGGTTTTTACACCCCCATCTTTGAATGGCTTGACAAGTACGCCCAACAGCCTTTGCCGCTCACCCATGTGCGCTTTGATCTGGAGTATTTCAACACCAGCTCTTCCAAAAACATCTTGGAAATCCTCAAACGGCTTGAGGCCATTCATGCAGCAGGCCACGAGGTGCGCGTGACTTGGTACTACGACGAAGACGATGAGGACATGGAAGAGACCGGACAGGATTACCAAGCGCTCCTCAACCTTCCTATAGAACTCTCGGTGAAAGTCCAATCATAGCGCCTATGAGCATGACTTATAGCTACTACAAGAACATGCAGCTGAATAACATCATTTTCGTCTACCAAGGCGAAGTGACAGCTGACTTGGTCTCCTCCATCTTGCAAATGATAGAAAACAAGCTGGAGGGCGAGGGGGAAGACCGAAAGGTCAAAAAGCGGGTCTTCAATGTGATGGTGGAGTGCTTGCAAAATGTCTATCACCATTTAGATGCTCTGCCGCCTACCGACCCCAACAATCCGGTAAAAGATAAAACGGCGCTTTTGATGATTGGAAGGGAAGAGAAGGACTACTACATCATTACGGGCAACCATATTTTGAACGACCGCATTCCCGAGCTCAAGGCGCGTTTGGATCGCATCAACCGGGCCACCAAAGAGGAGCTCAAGCAATTGTACCAGGAAGTGCTCACCGGTTCAGGTTTCTCGGAAAAAGGTACAGCGGGATTAGGCATCATTGATATTGCCCGCAAATCCGGGCAAAAGCTGGGTTATGACTTCCATCCCGTCAATGACAGGTACTCCTTTTTCAGCCTGGAAGCGCGAGTGTCCCGCATCCCCGAGAAGTAGGTAAATTTGCCCCGCCCATGCGAAACTTAGTGATCGAGCCTACCTCCAAAACCCCCAAGGTCATCTTGAACGCCGACTTGGGTATTTTTGAGATTACGGGACGCAGTATCCCGGAGGATGCTATTGGTTTTTACCGAAAGGTACTGGACTGGATAGAAGAGTATAGCAAATCTCCTTTGCCTGAAACGACTTTCAAGTTTCACTTGGAGTACTTCAATACCAGCTCATCCAAATGTCTCCTTGATATTTTCCGCAAGCTGGAGCGCATGCATAAAGCCGGGCACAAGGTCACCATTCGGTGGCACTATGACGCCGACGACGAAGACATGGCCGAAACCGGTCAAGACTACCAGGCCCTTCTCGATGTGCCCTTTGAACTGGTTCCGGTATGAAAGATCAATACTTCCCTGAAGAGACCGCCTTCTTGGAAGCGGCCCGGAATCGCGCCGAGCAAGGGGGGCTTTCCGTCCAAGCCTGGCGGGAGGCTTATCAGCAGCTTGTGGAAAATTATGAGAACCTTCTAAAAGTTGTTCAGGTTCTGACCCATCAAGCTACGCAGCTGGAAGCTAAACTTGAAAAAGCGCGGGCCCAGCTTGAGCTTCAGCGAAAAGCGCTTGCATCGGAAGTGGAAGGTTTAGAGAAGCAGATACAAGTGAAGCAAAAGGAAGTTCATAAAAAGGCCGAGGAGCGCAATGTTTTATACGATAGAATGGAGCGTACCCGCATGATGCTCATTGTGCTTTTTGCGGCTCTCCTCGTTATTGTGGGCTTCATGGCTTATTACCTCTTTGTTGACACCGACAAGATGATAAGTCTAGTCAAAAAACTCCGGGGGCTGGAATGAGAAGCCTTTCAAAGGGAGTGCCTACCTTTGCAGGGTATGAGCAGCAGTAGCCGTCGCGACCTCTTTGCCGAGGAGACCCAGCTTTTACAAGAAGCGCGCCTGACCTTGGCTCGCGTCGATCTGAGCGAAGCCGACTGGCAAGCCGAATACAAAAAAATGGTGGAAGAGTACGAAAAACTCCTTGGCGAAGCCCGTACGCTGACTCGCATCGCAGACCGCAATCAACGCCGCTTGGACGAAATGAATGCAGAGCTGGAGCGGCAAACCCAACTACTCAAACAAAAAGAAGAAGAAGCCAAAAAAGCCCAAAAGGCCATCGTACAGAATTATGAGCGCATTATACAGGATCAAACGATCATGGACAAAAGGGTAGGTCGCATTCAGATTGCGCTGGTGGTGATGATAGCTATCTTGACGGTGATGATTTTGTTTATGCTCTACTACTTTATCTTCGAGCCTCAGCGCGCTGTTGAGCTGATGGAAATGATAAAGAAAAAGCAGTAAAGATGCTTTTCCTTTTCTTCTTGTTTTTTATCTCCTCTGACTCTTTGGTGCTGGAGTACCGGTGGGAAGGGCCCTTTTATGAGGAGCGTGCGCTGTGTTTTTCTGTAGAGGTTAGAAGGGTGGACCGGCCTGTGTATCTGCTTCTTTTGGAGCAGCGGCCAGGGGAAGGTTGGCGCGAAACCAGTCGTCAGTTGATTGACCGATGGGCGCTTCCGCAGAAAAAGCAGCTTTGTTTAGCTGAGGCCCCGGCCGGTACCCGGGTGCGCCTCGTGGTGCGGGGACTTTCCGCCCAGGCTCCCCAGGCTGTCCTCTATGAGGGCTACCCATGGGGAGAGCCGCCCGAACTGCCCAGCGTGGATATCCTCCAAGCTCGTCCAGCTCCTCTCCTCACCCTCTACTTCCCTACAGCGGGTCGTTACCTCTTACGCTGTTACAATCGCTTTGGTGAAGAAATCTTCACCCTGCCCTTTCATCCAACTCATCAGGAAAAAGTTCAATACGCCCTCCCCAAACTTTTCAAAGGCGTGTACCTTCTCCAACTATACGATCTGTCTTCATCTAAGCTTCTGGTTGAGAAGAGTGTAAAATTGTAGCGGTATGAAGCCTAAAGTCGCTGTCTTGGGGGCAGGCACCATGGGTACAGGGATAGCCCATGTTTTTGCGCAGTTTGGCTATCCGGTCGCTTGGGTGGAAACCAACCTCTCACAATGGGAAAAAGCCCGAAATACGGTTTCCCAAAATGCTGACCGTCAGATCAAGAAAGGCATCCTGACCCCTCAAGAAAAGGAAGAACTCCTTGCGCGGTTGGCTTTTTATGCCGAGATTCCTCCGGCTGTCCAGGATGTAGCCCTGGTGGTGGAAGCGGTACCTGAAGATTTCGCCCTCAAGGTCCAGGTCTGGCGAGAAGTGAGCCGCCACGCACCAGCTCAGGCTATCCTGGCTACGAACACTTCTTCTATCTCTATCACGGCTTTGGCGGCCGAGGTAGAGCGACCTGAGCGGTTTATTGGGATGCACTTCATGAACCCCGTGCCTGTGATGCGTCTCGTGGAGGTGATCCAAGGGCTTCAGACCAGTCAGGAAACCCTCCAGCAGACGCTGGCCTGGGCTCGTGACCTGGGCAAAGAGCCCGTGGTCGTCCAAGATTACCCCGGTTTTGTGTCTAACCGGATTCTCATGCCCATGATCAACGAAGCCATTTATGCGCTCTATCAAGGGGTGGCCACTCGGGAAGCTATAGATACCGTCATGAAGCTGGGCATGAACCATCCTATGGGTCCGCTTGAACTGGCGGATTTCATCGGGCTGGATGTATGCCTGGCGATCCTGCGGGTTCTGCACGAAGGCTTCGGAGATCCGCGCTATGCCCCTTGTCCGCTTCTGGTGAAGATGGTGAAAGCTGGCTATCTGGGACGCAAAACGGGAAAAGGCTTCTACGAGTACACCTGATGCGCTTGCGCGTGCTGGAAGTCAACCCTTACCAGGAAAACACCTACCTGCTTGTGGCCCAGACGGGCCAGGCTTGGGTCATCGATCCAGGACTATACTCGGCTCAGGAACGGGCCGCTTTCGCCGCCCTCCTGGAGGAAGAAAAAGCCCACCTGGAGGCGATTTATTTGACCCATGCTCACCTTGACCATATTCTGGGTGTGGCCTGGGTGGCCAGCACGTATGGGGTGCCGTTGTTTTTCCACATGGCTGAGGCTGTAGTGTATGAACATGCCGAGGAGTGGGCTACCCTGATGGGGCTTTCCTACACGCCGGGCCCTCCCCCTGCCGCCTATCTGGAAGCGGGGGTTTCCCTGGAGTGGGGCGGCCAGGAAGTGCAAGTGCTTTTTGTTCCGGGCCACTCTCCAGGCCATGTGGCTTTCTACTTGCCGGCGCAGCGGTGGCTCCTCTCGGGGGATGTGCTCTTTCGGGGAAGCATCGGCAATTATCAGCTGCCGCTGGCCGATTATACCCTTCTCATGCACAGTTTGCGCGAAAAAGTGCTAAAGCTTCCTCCAGAGACGATCGTATGGCCAGGGCATGGCCCTGCTACGACCATCGGCCACGAACGGCAAACAAACCCCTTCCTGCAAGCTGTATGAACTACACTATCCAGCCCCACGGCGAAGCGGTGGTCTTTCGCCTGCAGGAGCCTCGTTTGAATGCCTCCCATGCGCCCGAACTCAAAGCCGCTCTCACTGTGCTGGCGCATGAGCACCAGGGCCCTGTGGTTGTAGATTTGTCTGCTGTCCAAAGCCTGGACAGTGCGGTTCTAAGCGCTTTGCTACTTTTGCGGCGCCTCCTGGAGGGACAGGGCCGGCCTCTCGCCCTCGTGGCCCCAACCCCCGGAGTGCAGTCCGTTTTTTCTCTCTCTCGCCTAAATGAAATTTTTACGCTTATGCAGTCGATAGATGAAGCCCTCTTGTACCTGCAAAATCAAGCCTCTCTCCTCATGAAGAAGAAAGCCGAAGAAGAGGAAGAAGAGTTTGACGAAGAAGAGGATTGGGACGAAGAAGAGCTGGAGGATTGGGAAGAGGAGGAAGAGGACTGGGAGGAGGATTGGGACGAGGAAGACTGGGATGAAGAGGAGTGGGACGAAGAGGACTGGGAAGAAGAGGAAGAGGACTGGGAAGGAGAGGAGGAGGACGAAGACGAAGAGGAGGAAGAGTAAGGGCCGCTCCGTCGCCCATGTTTTCTGTGCAGGTGCTGGGCAGTAGCAGCGCCATGCCGCTCCATGGCCGGCACCATTCCGCTCAGTGGGTCGTATATGAGGGGATGCACTTCCTCGTAGATTGTGGGGAGGCGGCACAGAACCAGGCCTTGCGGTACGGTTTGAAGCTCCACCGCCTGCAGGCCATCCTGGTGTCTCATCTGCATGCTGACCATGTGGCAGGCTTGGGGGGGTCTTTTGACCACCCTGCACATGCAAGGCCATCAGAAGCCTCTCTATCTCTGGGGGCCTGTAGGTTTGCGTAGCTTCGTGGAGGGGCAGCTGCAGGGCACCTTGGCTGCGCTTCGGTATCGCCTGTACATTCGGGAGCTCCTTTTGCCGCCGGAACGGGGAGTGCTTCTCTGGGAGACCCCTCGCTTCCTCATTCAGGCCTTCCCGCTGCGGCATGGCGTGCCGGCTGTGGGGTATGTGTTTCGGGAAAAGGAGCGCCCCCGCCGGCTCAATCGGGCTCGCCTGGAGGAGCTGGGCCTGCCAGAGGCCCTCCTGCCTGAGCTGCGCACCCAAGGAGAGGTTCTTTACCAGGGCCAGCTTTACCGATGGGCCGACCTCACGCTGCCTCCGCCGCCCCCGCGGGCTTTTGCCTACTGCAGCGATACCCTGTACGACCCCGAGCTGCGGCATTTTGTTAGAGGGGTTACCGTGCTCTACCACGAGGCAACTTTTCTTTCAGAGCACGCCGAACGAGCCCGCCAGACTTTTCATGCGACCGCTCACGAGGCAGCCCTCCTGGCGCGCGAAGCCGGAGTCCAGCGCCTCCTCATCGGACACTTCTCCACCCGCTATCGCAATGTAAGCCCCCTCTTAGAGGAGGCCCGAGCTACTTTTCCCGAAACTTACCTCGTTGAGGAAGGCAAAATTTACCCCATCGGTGAATAACAAGGTCCACAGGCTTTTTGTTTTTCTCGCAGCGTTTTTTCTCACCAATGCCCTCGTAGCTGAATTCATAGGGGTCAAAGTCTTTTCCCTTGAAGGCTCTGGTGGGTCAGGAACCGGTAGCTCTCTACCTTTTGGGGGAAGGGCCGCTGACGCTTTCCTTATCGGCCGGGGTTCTGCTCTGGCCTTGGGTTTTTATCACGACCGATCTTTTGAACGAGTACTTTGGTCTGCGTGCGGTACGATGGCTTTCTTGGCTGGGGGCCGGGGTGATTGCTTACGCGTTTCTGATGGTGTGGCTGGCCTTGCAGCTGCCGCCGGCTGAGTTCTGGATCTGGCGTGAGATCCAGGGCCAGAAGGTGCACATGCCTGCGGCGTTCCAGGCTATTTTCGGGCAAAGCTTGTGGATCGTGGTGGGTTCCCTCACCGCCTTTTTGCTGGGGCAATTCGTAGATGTGGTGAGCTTTCACTGGCTGCGGCGTCTGACGAGGGGGAAAATGGCTGGCGGTGCGCGCAACAGGTTCTACGCTTATCTCCCAGCTCATTGACAGCTTCGTGGTGCTTTATATCGCCTTTTACTGGGGTGCTGGCTGGAGTTTTGCCCAGGTCACGGTGATCGCCTTGCTGAATTACGCTTATAAAGCGCTTGCCGCCCTCTTACTTACGCCAGTGTTGTACTTTGTGCATCTTGCTATTGATTGGTACTTAGGGCCTGAACTGGCTCACCATCTCATAGAGCAGGCGGCGCAGTCCAGTGCAGCGTGGGGACGATTCCGGACTCCGGCCAAGCCTTCCTGAACCGTACTTTTGTGGTGGTGCTTCCTCTTGGATACGCTGAGTGGGTTCGCCAGGCTCAGGCGGTCTTCCAAGCTAAACGCAGCCAGTATGGCGAAAGCTGGGCCGAGCTGTCTTTTTCTTCGCTGGTGGACCTTCTCTACATCAAGGCTCAGCGTATTCGCACGCTTCTCCAGCAGGGGGGGCCTCCAGCCACGGGCGAATCGCCTCTGAACGATTGGTTGGCGCTGGCTAACTACGCCGCCTTGGCCGCCCTTCGCTTGACTAGCAATCTCACCCCTGAGAACCTTGAGCAAGGCTTGGCTCTTGTGCACCAAGAGGCTCAAGCCCTCCTGCAGCGCAAAAATACCGACTATGGAGAGGCTTGGAGGCATTTGCGTCCGCTGGCTTTCATTGAGTTTATCCTGATGAAGCTGGCGCGCATCCGCCAGATGGACGGCGAGCTTTCCTCTAACGCACCCGCTATTCGTGATAACCTCCTGGACATCATCAATTACGCTTTTTTGTATTTAGTTCGGTATGGAGACACCTCTGGTACCGCTTAGGGTATGGGTGAAGGCTGGGGTGGGGGCTGTGCTCCTTCATGTAGGGGGAGCGCTGGCGATAGATGGGGTAGCCTGGAAAGCCGGTCTAGCCTACGAAGTCCTGGCCGGGCAATTTCTCTTGCTTGCAGGAGGGGTGTGGTTGCTCTTGGTGGCGGCTGTTTTTCTGGTCCGTATGCGAAGGTGGGGCTATGTAGACCCCCTGCGCATTATTCTCTGGGTGGTGGGGGTTGCGGTGAGCAGCGCCCCGCTCAAAGCGATAGGCGAGCGGATGATGGAACCTTTCCTTGAGGCCGCTTACGAAGCCTACCCCGAAAAGCATGGTGCCCTGCTACGGGCTTACCTGCTGCGCCAAAATATAGCTCCTGAGAAAGTAGAAGAGCTTGTTGCGCAAAAAATTCGCCTTTTTGAGGCCTATCGGGCCCGGCAACGCAATCTGGCGGCTGTAGTAGGAGACCGCTTGAAGATTCTCGGCATCCTGGGGGTGGTGTACGGCCTTATTTTGGGGCTGCTTTTGCGCGGGGGTGGTACCGCTGAACCACCTCGGCCAGATCCGAAGCCAGGTAGTGCAGGTAGTGCTGCGTCGTCGTGAGGGCGCTGTGTCCGAGGAGGTGCTGCAGGTAAGCGATATCCATGCCTGCCAGAAGCAGGTGCGTGGCATAACTGTGCCGCAAAGCATGGGGATGTACAGGCCGTTCTAAGCCAGCCAGCTTAGCTGCCTCTTGCACAAGCGTGTAAGCTTGGATACGAGTAAGGGGGCCGCCCTTTTGACTCAATAGGAGGTACTTCTGGGCTCCCGGCTTGGGCTTGTACTGAGAGGCGCGCAAGGGCAAGTAGGCCTCTACCGCTTCTTGGAGTTTGCAGCCGAAGGGCACAAAACGCACTTTCTGGCCTTTACCTCGCACGCGCAGGAAGCCTTCCTCAAGAAGGAGGTCGGACAGTTCCAGATGGCAAGCTTCGCTGACGCGCAAACCGCAGCTATAGAGCAGTTCCAGCAGGAGGCGATTACGGGCTCCGTGCCGCTTATGGAGGGGGTAGGCTTCAATTAAGCGGGTAGCTTCCTCGGGGGTGAGGTAGACGGGCACTTTCCGCCAGAAGCGAGGGCTTTCCCAAAGGGCTGACCAGTCTTCAGGCAGGTAGCCCTGCTCGTGAAGGAAGCGCAAGAAGCTACGCAGAGCCGAGAGTTTGCGGGCCAAGGTGATGCTTTGCCATTCCGAAGCTTGGCTGAGGGTGGCCAGCCGCTCCTGCAGCGTCCTAAGCGAAATGGGCGCCTCCACGAAGGGGCTCACGTCGCGCCGGTAAGCCTGCAGGGTAGCTGGAGCTAACCCTTTTTCCATAGAGAGGTACCGGCTCCAGTCGTTCAGAATATCTTTGGGCAGATGTATCGCGTTCGCATCCTGCATGGGCCGAATGTACGGTTTATCGGCCAAGGGCGCCAGCCCGCATGGTATGGCACGCAACCCTGGTCGGAGTTCTGGACTCGTTTACAAAACCGTTATCAAGATAGGGTTCACCTGACCTACTTGGAGAGCGCTTTTGAGGGGCAGCTGGTGGAATGGGTCTGGGAGACGCAGGCCTACGATGGGCTAATACTCAACCCTGGTGCGCTGGCCCATACCAGTTATGCTCTCTACGATGCGCTGCTGGGATGTGGGCGGCCCTGCATAGAAGTACATGTGAGCCAGATTTACCGGCGGGAAGCTTTTCGGCGGCGGCTCCTCACCGCTCGCGCTTGCTTGGGGGTCATTACAGGCTTAGGCTGGCAGGGGTACGAGCTGGCGCTGCTGGGGCTTCTGGCTTACTTGGAGGGCACCAGCTCGGCCGTTGATTCGGAAGGCCGGCTTTCCGGCAAGAGCCCTACATGATAGGCGTACAGCACAAGAAAAGTTGTAAGGCCTACGCTACTCAGGGCAAATAAAAGAATAACCACCCATCTTTCTGGCCCTGCTGGATAGAGCGGCTTGTAAGGCGGTTGAATCAAAAACAGGGCCTGAGGGTACACCCGCAGAAAGTCTTCCCGGCGAATTTTTTCTTCTACCAGCCGGGCGTACGCTTCTTGCAGGCGGCGCAGTCGCGTCTCTTCACTCAAGACCTGATCGTAGTACCGAAGGGCCTCCGGACTGCCTAAGAGAGACTTGGCGTACTCCTCTTGTGCTGGGAAAATGCGGTATTTTACACGAAGCTCAGATAAATGGGCTTCAAGCGCATGTATTTCGGTTATTAGCTGTTTGAGCTGGTTTTGTGTTTCGTCTAACGCTTCTTGCATGCGGATAATTCCCTTACAGAAACGCTCCACTTGCCGCACCAGAAAAACGGAGACGTCGTAGGTGAACTGAGCCGAGGTGTCCCTAACGGTGATGAGAAGGGTGGAATTGCGGGTAATCTGGATGGTAAGTAGCTGGTCTAAGATGCGGTTCATTTTTCGGGCTCGGCGGGCAGGCGAAGGCAGGCCTTCCAGACCGTAGCGCTTGTACAACTGGAAGGAATCTATAAGAACTTGCCGCAGCCAGTGCGAGTGTAAGTAGCTGTGGACGCGCTCCAGGTCGCTGGCTGTGCCTGGCACCAACGCCGCCTCGCGAAGAAGGGGGGAAGCCATACTCAAATCGGGAGGCACGACCTCGGTCTCACATTCATATACTACCGGGCGATTCAGCCACCAGACAGCAAATATCAGCGAAAGAACTGTACTAACAAGCAAAATTCGCCAGCTATACTGGCGAATTAGCTTTATATAGACTGGCAGTGCGTTATAAAAGAACGATTCACCGTCTACGGTTTTTGCGGTTAGGGGGTTCGGTAGGAGACTTCTTCGGGAGTGGGGGAAGGGTCCAGAAGGCCAAGCCTGTGGGGCGTACAAAATCAGGAAAAGAGCTCCTCCCAGACCAGCTAAGGTGGCCAGCCCTATCCAGAAGAGCCGCTTGGGGCGCTCGGGCAGGGTCGGCATAGTAGGCTGGACGATAATCCATACTAGTTCGGGGTAGGTGTTGTGAAAACGCTCTCTCCCGAGAATTCCAGCTAAAATATCTACACGAAATTGTGTGAAACGCTTCAGCATAAGCTCTTTCTGCAAAACCTCATCGTAGTGAGTTATTGCTTCAGGATCTCGCAAGAGTTGCGTGTAAGGAACCTGAAAACTACCTGACTCTACATCAGGTGCTATAACTATTCTATATTTTTTTCTCAAAAAAGATAACTCTTCTTGCAGTTTGGCAGCTTGGCCTTCCACATATTCCAATTCACGCCTGAGTTCTCTAATATGCTCTTCTGATCTAATGTAGAATTTTATAATTTCATTGATTGAATCAATCATAAAAAGTGCAATTTTATAAGCAATTTTAGGATCTTCGTCATATACCTTTATTCTAATCGTCGAGTTTCGGGTGATAGATACTTTGACTCTATCTTTTAACAGGGAACGGAGCTTGCGGTTTCTTGTTCTTAGGCTTTGAATTTTTTCCAGTCTATAGTGCTTTATTAACTTGAAAGAGTCTACTAAACGAGCTTGTAAGCTGGAGGACTCTAAAAAGCTTAGGTATTTCTCTAAATCTTCAGGACCTGCAGGGAGCATACTTAAGGCAGGCAGGCTCGCCAGGTGGGGGGGCAGCAATTCCACCTCGCATAGGTACTCATCCGGTAGGGAGTACTGCCAGATGGCTACTAAGCCGCCTGAGGAGGATTCCAGCGCCTACCACCCAGTACCAAGTCTGGCGCAGAAGATACCCATACGGTTTTATTATGTGCTCTCGCAACTCTTGCCAGGACATAGTTGGGCAAAAGTAGGACTTTTAGCCCACTTCAGGGGCGGTAACCGGAATCCGAAAACACCTGCGCATATTGGGTGGGAGGTAGCTCCAGGAGCTGGCGGAGGGACACTCCATTTTTTTCGGCGTATCGGCGCACCGGCTTGCCACCCAAAGTACCACCCCAGACGAGGAGGCGACTCGCGCCCAAAGAGCTTCGTGAAAGGCTCCTCCCCAATGAAAGGCTGAATCGTCGTGTAGCGGCTCTCTTGGAAGGTAAGGCAGCAGCTCTTTGTAGGCATAGCGGGCGTTTTCCTGTCAGCCAGTCCAGGTGCGCCTGGGTATAAAACAAGCGCAGCGTATCAGGCAGCTCCGGCAAAAGCTTCTCCAGCGCGTACAATTGAATGCCATGCCAGACCATGTGATCTATCATCTTAGGCAGCTGGCGAGGGGAGAGGCGAGGGCATTTTGCTGCGAAGGAGCCGCAGCGCCACAAACACGGGAATGTGCGGCGCAGTCAAGCGCCTCCGGATGAAATACGGCAGATCGGGGGGATAAAAACCAAAAGTGTCCGAAATGAAGTAGTGCAGGCCTATCATGAGGTGCTTTTCGCACAGCTTGCATTGGTCCTGCTCAAGGGTAAGGGCCCCTATAGGACCATAGCCCGTGACGAAGGGTCACCACTTTAGGCAGAGAATCTTCAGGGTAGAGCGCCTTCCACCGCTGGAAAAGCGGTTTGAGCATGCCCGCCAGATCGTAGGTCGGAGGGATAGACCCGAAGAACTGTGTCTATTAGCCATCTAAAAAGGCTGTCCCCAGCCAGGGTCCGCACGTCCTGGCGGTACACCGCTGTCGGGAACGGTCGTATCCCCTTCGTACACGCAGTCGTAAAAAAAGCGCCGGAACTGGAGAGAGTCCTCAGGCCTCCGGCAGTCCGGCCCGTAGGGCGGCTTCAGCGCGCCATACGGAAAAAGCGATGGTTGGCAAGGGTGGCTCTGGCTGGCATCCGCTCAGTACAACCCCACATACCCGCCGCAAGAGCCACTCCAGCGAAAAAAGGGAAAGGAGTACCACCAGCCATACGCTCCACTCGTGGAAGGGGATGACTTCCCGGTGCGAAGATACGAGGCGCTGGGCAGGGAAAGCTGCCCGAAGCCTTTCGGGGAGGGTGGGCAGCTCTTCCCAGCTGGCGGCTTGGCCGGAGGTCAGGGCTGCCAGGTAGCGCAGATACAGCGTATCTCGCCCCAGCCGTAAAAACTCGCGAGAAGGAGCTTCTACCGTTAGGACGCCAGTGAAAAGGGTCTTTTCTCCTTGCGAAAGGCTATACAGAAAAGTTCCTACGGAGTCGGCTTGCCAGAAGGCTTCATAGAGGCCTTCGGATAGGGCTTGGAGGGGTAGGGTCTGACCGGCTATACGGAGGGTGGTGCCAGGGGGCAGCCAGCCCTGCCAGTGCACGATGTCGCCTACGAGAACCCTATTTCGTTCGGGGAAGAAAGTCAGGCGGGCCTCCTGGAAGGCCAAGCCTTGCCCAATCAGCTCCGTGACCAGCGAATCCCACTGTCGGTTTAGGTCGGGGAAAGTGCGCAAAGCCCACCAGCCTTCGCCCAGCAGACCCGCTACGAAGCGGTTGCCTCGGAAGTAGCGGTAAGCGATAGGTCGCCCCCAGCCTATGTCTATGGGTTGCGCGGTAGGGTGCAGGCCTTCTTGTCGCAGGTAAAGGACAGGCCCCCGGGGCATCGGATACGCGCTGAGAAGGCCGGGCTTTTGCCAGCCTGCTGCAGGCCAAAAGAGGCTATCAGCTTCCAGCGTAGCTCCTGCCACGACGAAGAAAAACAGGTTTTCCTGAGCTATGCGGCGAGCCCAGGGCAGGTCTTCGGCCCGAGCGGGAAAGTTGTACAGCACATGCAGGGCCGGTTCTTTCCACGCGATGGAGTCAGGGGCCTGCGTGTAGCCGGTGGGTTTGCGCGCAGCCACAAGCTGTACCGGGCCTATTCTTTCCAGCACTCGCCGCAAAAACCCCACGTCCGCTGTAATCTCCCCAGCCCAGAGGTAAATAAGAGGGCGCTTAGGCCGAACCCACAACGCCTCCTCACGGGTGTTGTTATAAGGGTTGGGGTCGCCTGATGCGGCAAGCGTGAAGGTGAGGCGGTGGAGTCCCTTAGGCAAGGCTGGCAGGCGCATCGCTACCTTGTTTTGCTGCGGCGAAAGGGGTACCTGCTCGCGGCCGCTGGACCACGTTAGGGTCAAGGTGGCAGGTCGAGCTGAAGGACGAACCCGCACCTCCAGTTGGACAGGCTGGCCTTCGCTAACCCAGGGGGGCAGCAGCACCTCTTCTATAGCAGCGTCCTGCGGAGGGGCTACAGGACCCGCAGCGATAGTCCAAATAGGCACCTGGACAGGCACAGGGGCCGTCTTCTCACCGGTTTCCTGGCCATCGCTTACCACCAAGAGGGCTGTAGGGTTTTCTTCCTGGGCCAGAACTTCCTGGATAGCCTGCGAAAGCCATGAAGCTTGGCCATCGCCCTTTAGGCTATCTGCCGGCTTCAGACCCCGGTCAAACCCGTACATCGCCACTTCAAAGCCCGCTTTTTTGAGCTGCGTGGCAAGCTGCTGGAGCCCTTCTCTGTAGGCGGTGGGAGTAAGGCTCCCCCCCCAGAAAAGGCTTTGGCTGTTGTCGGCCAGCAGGACCAGACGAGGGGGAGCTTCTCGCTGGATCAAGCGAGTATAGAGGGGCTCAGCCAAGAGGAAGGTTAGCGCGGCTACGGCGGCCGCTCGGAGCGTGCCCAAGACATAACGCCAGGGGCGAGGTACCCGCACAGGCAGGCGGGCATAGCTCCAGAGCGCAGCCCCAACGCCTATCAAAAGGGCGACCGTAAGCCATACAAGGTGGCTTGGACTCATAACTCAGCTAAAAGGGTGTACGTATGCTTATGGGGGTTCTGCCGCAGAAAAAGCTCGCCCAGAAACCCCGCCAGAAAAAGCTGTACCCCTAAGATGACGCTCGCAAGCCCTAAGTAAAAAAGAGGCTGCTGGTACACCTCTCGGCGAACGGTTCCGTACAGAGCAAGCTGGTGGAGTTTGTCGTAGATGAGCCACCCTACGGTGGTCAGCCCAACGAGGAAAGCCAAAAGCCCCAGACTCCCAAAGAGATGCATAGGCCGCTTGCCAAAGCGGACCAGAAAACTTACCGTGAGCAGATCAAGAAACCCATAGATAAACCGCTCCCAGCCAAACTTGGAGTAGCCGTATTTACGGGGGTAGTGGGTGACGATTTTTTCTCCTATGCGGGTAAAGCCTGCCGATTTTACGAGATATGGAATGTATCGGTGCATTTCGCCGTATAGCTCAATGGCTTTTGCGGCATGGGCTTTGTAGGCTTTGATACCGCTGTTGAAGTCATGCAGGGGTATGCCGGTCACCAGGCGTACCACTTGGTTGAAGAGGCGGCTGGGCAGTCGTTTAGAGAGGGGGTCCCGCCGATGTTTTTTCCACCCGCTTACCAGATCGTAGCCTTGGTGCACGATCATGTCGTAGAGGGCAGGTATTTCGTCGGGAGAGTCTTGGAGGTCGGCATCCAGCGTAATGATGACGTGGCCCTGAGCCCGCTGGAAGCCTACATAGAGAGCTGCCGACTTGCCATAGTTGCGGGCAAAGCGAAGCGCTCGCAAATGGTAGGGGTGTTCCGCCTTCAGTTTTTCCAGGACGGTCCAGGTTTCGTCCTGGCTGCCATCATCGATCACCCAGATTTCATACTGGCTGAAGTGGGCATCGCACACCCGCCGGATCCAAGCTATCAGCTCTGGCAGGGATTCGGCTTCGTTGTAGGCCGGTATGACGAGGGAAAGTTGCACTACAAACCCAGGATTTTGAGCTCGGTACGGCGGTTCTTTTGCTTGTTTTCAGGGGTGTCGTTAGGGGCCACGGGCCGGCTTTCCCCGTACCCCCGGGCAATTAGACGACCGCTTTCAATACCCCGAGAAACCAAGTAATCTACCACCGCTTGGGCGCGGGCCTGCGATAGGCGCAGGTTGTAGGCCTCCGAACCATCGCTGTCCGTGTGCCCCGAAATTTCCACCCGCAGGGTGGGGTTTTCCTTGAGAAACTTCACCACCCGCTCCAGCTCTTCAATAGACTCAGGACGCAAAGTGGCCTTGTCGTAGTCAAAGTAAATGTTGCGCAGTACGATAGCTTTTTCCGCTTCCACGGGGGTCAGCAAGAAGTTGCGTTTTAGGCCCGCTTCTGGCAGCACGATGGAATCTCGGTAGGGGAAAAAGCCTTTATGGATGATCTCCACCTGGTACGAGCCGGGGGGGAACGCACCCCTTGAAGGTGCCACCGTTCTGGGAAGTGATGCGGCGCCGCCCCCCCGCGGGGTCTATGAGGATAATTTGCACCTCTCGGACCGGAGCCTGGGTAGCCTGGTTCAGCACGAGGCCTTCAAGGCAGGAGCGGACGGCTTTAGCGGGGGTAAGCGCCAGGTCAAGCCGCAGCCCCTGCGGATAGTGTTCCCTTCCCAAGGAGAACACCTGCCAGGCGGGGGTCGTATCCTTGGGCTTCGCTTTGGAGGCGGTGGTTCAGGCCCAAGGGCACTTGCGCTTCGTATTGCCCACGGCTGTCGGTGCTAAGCTCGGCGATCACTTCGCCGCTTTGGGTGGTGAGCCGGACGGTAGCGCCCTGGATGGGGGTTTTTTTCTCCGCATCGGTGACATAGCCCCAGACTCGCAGGCGCTGAATTCGCCGTAAAACCAGGTCCCGATGTACCCCGTTTTGCCGGATGGAATCGGGCAGGTTTTTCAGGGGCGGCAGCACAATCCGCTCCTGAGCAGGGGGGGTACCCTGGAGCCGTGCCCTTGAGCACAAGAATATGGCGCCCGCCGGTCACTTGGAACCGAAAAGGTCGGCCTGGGACGAAACGCTGCGCCTGGAAGGCTTCCTCCGAGGTCCCCAGCGCGCTCCATGGCGGTAGAGTCCACAAGCGAAACATTCCCCGCCACTTCCTGCCCTGTATCCCCATCTATCAGCCGTCCCTGGATAGCGATGAGCACCGGCTTGGGGGGGGTGACGGGGACATTTCGGTGCACGTTGATGGCGTGATCGTGGATGGAAGTGGTCAGAAAGTCCACGTTGTCGTCGCCGTTGACATCGGCCAGCGTGAGGGAGATAGGCCACTGGCCGGTGCCGATGCGGTGGCGGTCAGATAGGTTGCCTTTGCCGTCGTTGAGGTGCACGTTGATCACATGGTCTCGTGCGGAGACCGTGACCACATCCAGGTCACCGTCCTTGTCAAAGTCGCCCAGGTAGAGGGCAAAATTGTAGTTGCCGGAGGGCTGAACCCGGGGCTCTTCCCAGCGCCCAAAGCCTGCATTGAAGAAAGTGGCGATGGAGCTGCCGGTGTACGTGCCTGCCACGATGTCGGGACGGCGGTCCCCATTCAGGTCCCCGATGTCCAACGCCCAAACGGAGGCAGGCCCGGTCAATCGCTGGGGTTCGCCGGTGTAGCCGTTTTTGCCGTAAAAGATCAGCAGGAAGGGTTCTTCTCCGCCGACGACGAGGTCGGGCTTTCCGTCGCGGTCCAGGTCGCCTGCGGCGGCTGTGCGCGGCTGAATAGGGGCCTTGAGCACCTTGTAAGGCTGGAGAGAGCCTGAGGAGCCGGTTCGCAAGAGGTGTACGGTCCCCTCATCGTAGCAGACTACGCCCACATCGGCCCGGCCGTCTGTGTCCCAGTCGGCCGAGAAGAGGTGATGAGGGGCTTTCCCCACCCCGATGGCTTGCGTAAAGGGAAGGTTGCCGCGTCCATCGCCCAGGTGCCACCCTACTTTTCCTTCGGCGTAAGAAGCCAGCACTACATCCATGGTCCCATCTGGTTGAGGTCTAAGGGCAGGGGCTTCCAGGGGTCTTTGAGGGTGGGGAAAGTGCGGCTGCGGGGAAATTCCGCTTGCTGGTTGTTGAAGTAGAGGGCCAGCTTGCCTTCGCTGCGGCAGGCTACGACCAAGTCTTCCCACTGGTCTCCGTTGAAGTCCGCCACCCCCACGCCCCAGGGGTTGGTGCAGGCCGCGATGGGGTAATTGGGCAAAAAGACTTGCCCTGAGATGAAGATGGTGCTGTCTTTGCCGGAGCGATTAAGGAGCTGGCCCCAACCCAGGGCCCCGATCCCCATGAGGAAAAGCCGGCTTCTCATGCCCCCAAAAATACAGCGTATGGATGGGCCTGCAGTTAGGAAGAGAATTGTACCTTTGTGGGAAGTTTGGGCTGGTATGGAAGCGCGAGAAGTATACTCCGTCAAGGTGCGTGCCGGCAAGCGGACGTACATTTTCGACGTGCGGGCGACACGAAACCGAGACTATTACATCACCATCACCGAAACCAAGCGTGAGTTTGGTGGTGAAGTGAGCCAGAAGCAAAAGATCTTCCTGTACAAGGAGGACTTTGTGAAGTTTCAGCGAGCGCTTGATCAGGTTATCCAGCATGTGCGGACTGATCTGCTTCCGGATTACGATTACGAGCGGTCGGCTTCGCAGTCGGAAGGGGAAAGCGAAGAGTGATGCGTGTGCCGGGGTTCAAGCGTTCAATTTCCAGGGTAGCTTGGCGGGGGTAAAGCTGCTCTAGCCGGAGTAGGAGGTTAGACAGTCCTACACTCTTGCCAATACGAGAAGTGTCTATGCCCGGTCCGTTGTCTTCTACCACGAGGGCTAAGCCTTTTTGGTCCTGTTGAAGGCTAAGGCGTAGGGTCACCGGTCGTGTGAGGCGGCTCACGGCGTGCTTGATGGTGTTTTCCACCAGGAGCTGCAAGGCGAAGGGCGGGACTTCCATCTCAGGTGGGGGGTCTGGCAGGTCCCAGGCAAGCTGCAGGCGTTCGCCGAATCGCTTTTTTTCCACGGCCAGGTAATCCCGAACAAGGGCCAGTTCTTCTGCCAGGGGTACCGTAACTTGGCGGGCATGTTCAAGGCTGCGGCGCAGAAGGCTGCTCAGTTCAAGCAGGAGCTCTTCTGCCAGGGCAGGGTCTTCTTGCAAAAGGGCCTGCAGGGTGTTGAGCGCATTGAAGAGGAAATGGGGGCTCAATTGGCCTCGCAGAGCTGCCAGGCGAGCTTCGTGGGCGGCTTGAAAGAGGGTTAGGTGCCGTAAAGCGATGCTTACCCCTGCGGCAAAGGGCAGAAGCTCTTCCAGGTCTTGAGGGGTTAGGCGGTGTTTTCCTTCCTGGAGGAGGAGCCAGCCGTAGCGAGGCAAGGGTATGGCCGCATCTGGTTGGAAAGGGCATTCCAGCGAAGCTACGGGGGAAGGTTCGCCGCTGCGGCGCAGCCAAGGCCGCCCAGACTCCACTTGGCTGTCGGCTATCCACGCCACCCGTGCCGCTTGTAAGTACGTCTGGAGCGTCTCCTGCACAAAGGCAAAGAGCCGTTCCTCATCCAGAATCTCCCACAGCTGGGGAAGCCTTTCTTGCAGAAAGCGCACGCGCTTTTGGCGCACCCGTAGGGTTTTGGTGGCTACTTCTCCCACCCAGGTCAGGACCAGCAGGGCCCCCGTACCCACGCCTATCCCATGTAGGAGCGATCGCCCATACCCTATGTATCCAGCGCCGGTAGCCAGCCCCAGCGCGGCTATCCGAACCCAAGTGGTTTCTGCGGGCAGTAGGCTTAGGGTTTGGCGCAGGGGCTTAGCGTACGAGCCAAGGAGGGTGCCTTGCAGCCCCAGAAGCCAGAGGGGATCAGGGACCAGGAGCCACCCCACCCACAAAACCCCGTAAAGTCCTTGAAAGAGGCCTGACAGGCTAAGGGCGGGAGCGCCGAGGGCTGCCAAGGTCCAAGCGGCTTGGGCTTGGGGCCAGGCGCTAAGCAAAGGCGAAGCCGCTACGGTGCCCAGCCAGAGGAGCTTACCAGGCCAGGTGGGTAGGCCTTTCAGAGCCAAGAGAGCCCAGCCCCCGGATAAAGCGATCGCGGCTACTGAGCGCCAAGTGCCTTGACTCTCCCAGAAGGCCCAGTGGGCCCCACTGAGCAGCGTAAGACCACCCAGCATAAGCCCTTCTGGCCACCAGGTGGCCCATTCCCATCGCCACCGCTCCAGCGTAAGAAGAAACGCAAGCAGAAAAAGCCAGAAGAGCGCCAAGCTCACCCCCGCGTACGGCCTGGTACGCCTTTTTTGTAATGGGCCACCCCAAGGGAAAAGGCACTGCACTTTCGGCAAACACCAGCAGGAGCTCTCGTCCCCGTTGCACTTCGTACAGAAAGAGCTGCCCGGCTCGGGTAGCCGGCGGAATCCACCTCAGCGAACACACCGGCTGATAATCCAGCCGCAAGAGACGATCCTCAGGCTGGAGCGCCGTTTCGGTGAAAGCGGGTAATACCGCCTTTACCGTCCAAGTGCAACTGTCTGGGTGGGCCCACACGCAGCCGTCGGTGTAGAAGGGTCTTTGTTGTCGGTAGAGGACCCCGCCCGCGGTGGCCAGCAAAAGCAGGCCCATCCAGAGAGGTTTTCTCACGGAACTTGCGCTATATATAAGGTGTTGGTGCGCAGTCGGGCTCGCAGCGGCATGGAGACGGTGATAATCACCGTGTCTCCTCGGTTGACGTGGCCCATGTCCCGCAAAATATGCAAGGTGTCCTGGATGGTGTAGTAGGTGCTTTCGTGGCGCCGATAATAGTAAGCCCGTACGCCCCACAGGAGGTTGAGGCCGTTGAGGATGCGGGGGTTAGGGGTAAAGATGAAGATATCGGTGTGAGGGCGCCATCGGGCCAATTGGAATGCGGTGTAGCCGGAGTAGGTAAGCCCTACCAGGGCTTTAGCCTCTACTTCGGAGGCTAAGGTGCAGGCTGTCCAGCAAACCGCATCCGAGTGGTAGGTAGGGGAAGCCGGGTCCGGACGCCCCGGTAAGCGATAAATGCGAGGGTCCTTTTCCGCTTCTTGGAGGATGCTTTGCATTTGCCGAACGGTCTCTATGGGGAAAGCTCCTACGCTGGTTTCCCCGCTCAGCATGACGGCGTCGGCCCCATCCAGGACGGCATTGGCTACATCGGTGACCTCGGCCCGGGTGGGGGTCGGCTGGTGAATCATGCTCTCCAGCATCTGGGTAGCTACCACCACGGGCTTGCCGAGGCGATTGCAGGTGGAGACGATCCGTTTTTGCCAAAAAGGCACCTGTTCCAGGGGGATCTCTACGCCCAGGTCTCCTCGGGCCACCATCACCCCGTCGCTTTCGGCTACGATGGCTTCCAGGTTATGGAGGGCTTCAGGCCGTTCAATCTTGGCCATGATGCGCATAGGGGCCCCCAAACGCCGTAAGAAAGCCCGCACTTCCTGAATATCTCGGGGTGTGCGCACAAAGGACACGGCCACCCAGTCTACTTGAGCCCGAGCGGCTTCCAGCAGGTCTTCCCAGTCTTTCTCAGAAAGGGTAGGCAAGGATATGGGGCGGCCCGGTAAGTTGATGCCTTTGCGGCTGGCGATGCGGTCGCCGGCACGCACCCGCAGCTTTACGGTGCCCTTCCGGTCCGTCTCAAGCACTTCCAGTTGGACGCGGCCATCTTCCACCAAAACGACATCCCCAGGGCTCACATCGCGAGCAAGCGTTTCGTACTCTACCGGTACCACAGGCAGGTCCGTCAAACCCGCCAGCGAGTGCGTGGAAAAGTATATTTCATCTCCGGGGCGCACGTTCAAGGGGGCTTCCAGCCGGCCAACGCGCATTTTAGGCCCCTGGAGGTCTACCAGCAGGGCTACGCGGGTTCCCAGCTCCAGGTTCAGGCGGCGAACCGCCTCTATAAAGTGCCGGTGGTCGTCCCAGGTGCCGTGGCTCAGGTTCAGGCGCAGCACATCTACCCCTGCCAGAATGAGTCGCCGCAAAATAGCGGGGTCTTGGCAAGCGGGACCCGCCGTAGCTAAGATTTTCACGCGGTTATACGAAGGGAGGGGCATGCCAGCGAAGGTACATTATTACCCAGGGGAGTGCAGCAGGTATTGCCTTATCCAGGTTCGGAGGGCCGTTAGGCCTTCGCCGGTGCGGGCTGAAATCCAGCCTATCCATTGGGCTGTGGGATAAGCCTCGGCCAAGATGCGGACCTGGTGATGCCGTTGGCTTTGGTTTAGCCGATCCACTTTATTGGCCAATAGCCCATAGGGAATCCCTTCCTGCACGAGCCAGGCGGCCCAAGCTTGATCTAAGGGCTGAGGAGGGACTTGGCTATCTACCACCATCCACACAAAAGGCCGCTTCTCTCGGATAAAGCGCTTCACGCTGGTGAGCCAAGCGTGTCGCCGCTCTTTGTCTACTGCTGCGTAGCCGTAGCCAGGCAAGTCTGCCCAGAGGCAGGGGAGGTCGGGATCCGGGTAGAGGTAGATAGCTCGGGTGTGTCCTGGCTTCTGGCTCACGCTGGCGACCCGAGCCCCGAGGAGGCGATTCAGCAGCGAAGACTTACCGACATTGGAGCGGCCCGAAAGCGCCATAATAGGAAGCGAAGGGTACTTTTCGCGCTCATGGTAGCGCCTCACCATCGCTCCCCAGCTAAGATAGGCAAACACAGCCGGTTTTCAGGAGGGTAGGGAAGGCAGATGTAGTGGGGGTTATAGGCACAGTAAGGGAAGTAAGCCCGGTTGAAGTCAAGGCAGGCGCTGTCTCCCCAGCGTTCAAGAGGCACGTAGCGTCCCCCTTCGTAGGTTAGGCCTTGGGCTGCCGTAGAATCCCAGAAAGCCACGTAGAGGCGACCGTCTCTTTCGCCGTACACAAGCAAGCGTGCAGGAGCCTTACACGAGGGGTAAGTAGGGAGGGGAACCCACACGGCCCCTACGATGGGGGCTAACGCATTGGGGAGGGGCTCATACCGCCCTGACACCCGCCAGGCCAAATCGGTCGGAAAGTACCGCAGGCCTGTGAACCGGTTGCGCGTTTCGGCCGGAATCGGAGAAGCCGGGTCTGTGCGGAAAAGGCTGTCCTTCAGCTGGCGCAGGCGGGTCAGTTCGGCGACGTAGGAGGCCCCGGCCGTCCCACAAAGGAGAGGAGGGGCAGGGCTTGCGCTTTTTTTGCGCGGCCACAGGAGCAGAACCCCCACTGCTACGATCAGGAGAAGGCCTGCCTGCTTCCACGACAGGAGGGGACGCATGCCTCCGCTCAGTCCAGCTTGAGCTTTTCCATCAGGCGGATCAGAGGGCGTGTGTACAGCATCGTATAGAAGTGGAGGTTTCGCACGCCGTGGTTCAGAAGGTCTGTCGCCTGGCGGTAGGCCCATTCCAGGCCGATTTCGGCCACCTCTCGGTCGTCTTGGGCTTCCAGAACGGCCGTAGTCAGCTCTTCTGGCAGGGAAATGTGAAAAGAGCGGGGCAACGAGTGGATCTGTTCTCGGCGGGTGAGGATCTTCAGCCCAGGAATCAGGGGGATATGCACCCCAGCGGCCCGAGCCTTTTCCACGAAGCTATAATAGAGCTGGTTGTCAAAAAACATCTGGGTGATGGCGTAACTGGCTCCGGCGTCCTGTTTGCGTTTGAGGTTGGCGATATCAAAGGCTAAGTTGGGGGCTTGGTAGTGCTTTTCAGGGTAGGCGGCTACCCCTACGCAGAAATGGGTCGGTTGGGCATCGGTCAGCTCGTCCAGGTAGCGGCCATGGTTTAGGGCTATGATCTGCTCCACCAGCTCCACGGCGTATTGGTTGACGGTGCGGTCAGGGCGAGGAGGACGGGCGTATTTTTCTTCGCCTTGAAGGGCTAGTACATTTTCCACGCCGAGGTAGTGCAGCTCAATGAGGGCGTCTTCGGTCTCTTCGCGTGTGAAGCCATGGCACAGGAGGTGAGGCACCGGTTCAATGTCGTACTTGTATTTGATGACGGCGCACAGGCCGAAGGTGCCTGGGCTGCGTCGCTTGACCCGCCGGCGAAAGGTCCCATCGGGCTGCTCTTGCCAGATCACTTCGGCGGCATGGCTGGTGATGTTGATGTAGCGGGGGCGGTAAGGCAAGAGGCTCTCTATGGCATCGTACACCTGCTGGATGCGGCCTCCGCGTCGGGGGGGAATGATCTCCACGCTAATAAAAGGACCAGGTTCGCGGGCCAGGATTTCTGCTACATGCATGGCTCAAAGTTCGCCAATTTCAGCAAAGTAGTGGAGTATAGCCTCCCGGAGGAAGCGGCGCTGCTCGGCCGCCGGCCAAGGGGGTAAGAGGGCCTTCCGCTGGTAGATAGGCCACCCTTCTGCCTCGGTGCCTACCCTTTCTAAGTAGCCGGCCCGGCACAAGAGAACCGCCGTGCCTAACCGGATCAAGTCCGCTTTGACTTGCCGCTCTTCGCCAGCAGGCCAGGTGCCCAGCTCATTCAGCCCTATCAGAAAAAGCAGAGCCTCTTCCGAGGGGGGAAGGCCAAACTTTTTCTCTACTTTTTTCAGGAGGTCTTCCCAGGTCATGTCAGTTCACCCGGGGGTCTTCTGGAAAGGTAGCGATGAAGGCGTATTTGCCTCCCATATCTTTCAGCACGCGTCGCCAGAGATTTTGCGGTTCTTCTGAGAAGACATATTCTGGCCGGGCGGGGGCCAGAATCCAGGATTTTTGTTGGATTTCGGCTTCCAGTTGGCCGGGGGCCCAGCCTGCATACCCCACAAAAAAGCGCAGCGTTGAAGGGGGCAGCTGCCGAGTAGAGAGAATAGCCCGTAGCCGCCGAAAGTCTCCACTCCAGTAGATTCGGTCGGCGACTTTCTGGCTATTGGGGAGCACTTCGCCAAGGGCATGCACCAGGTGAAGCGTATCGGTTTGGACCGGCCCCCCTTGAAAAAGGGGATAGTCCACCTCTCCGAAGAAGTCCGTTACCTGCTTCACCAGGAGGGGAGCGGGCCGGTTCAGCACAAAGCCCAGGCTGCCCTCCCTGTTGTGCTCCACCAGCAGTACGACGGTCCGAAAGAAATTCGGATCCGGCAAGTAAGGCTCCGCAATCAGCAGCACGCCTGGTGCAGGCTTCATACCTCAAAGATACCAAACAAAACTGTACCTTCGGTGGGGTGAGCCTGGAAAAAGTACGGGAGCGGATATACAAAGCTGCGCTTCGGGCTGGCCGTTCACCTGAGGAGGTGACTTTGCTGGT
Organism: Bacteroidia bacterium; assembly: GCA_026003235.1. GTDB lineage: Bacteria > Bacteroidota > Bacteroidia > SpSt-205 > SpSt-205 > SpSt-205. Next base: position 143,417 of record BPGW01000006.1, read on the forward strand.
GGTCTCCAAGGGGCAACCCCCTGAGCGCCTCTTACCCCTTTACCAAGCGGGCCAGCGCCTATTTGGAGAGAATCGGGTGCAGGAGCTGCTCTCTAAAAAGCCTCATCTGCCGGCTGATATCGCTTGGCACCTGATTGGCTCGCTCCAAACCAACAAAGTCAAAGCTGTTTTGCCGCACATTGTGCTCTTGCATTCGCTGGACCGAGAAAGCCTCCTGGTAGAGATAGAGAAGCGGGCTGAGCGGCCGCTTCCCTGCCTAATTGAGGTCAAAATAGCCCAGGAAGCCACCAAGCATGGGGTGCTTCCTCACGAGCTGGAGAGGCTGGTGGAAAGGGTGCTGGCTTCACCGGCGGTGGTGCTGCGAGGCCTGATGGGCATGGCCAGCTTGACCGAAGATCCAGCGCAAATACGGCGGGAGTTTCGTCTGCTCTACCAGCTCTATCGGAGGCTGGCAGAAAAGTATCCCGAAGCCCCCATAGATACCCTCAGCATGGGTATGTCCAGCGATTTTGAGATAGCTATTGAGGAGGGCAGTACGCTTGTGCGCATCGGATCAGCGGTTTTTTCGGACCTGGACTAAGGCCGCAGTAAGCTTTTCTACGACAGATTGGACGGCGGTGAGGGGCATATCAGGCCACAGGGGCAAGCTGAAGATTTCAGCCCAGGCTTTGTCGGCCGTTGGGAAACGCTGGCCAGGGCGCACATAGGGCTGATAAGCCGGGTGGAGGTGGAGGGGTTTGTAATGCAGGCTCAGAGCGATCCCTTGCTGGTGCAGGGCTTTCAGGAGGGCGTTCCGCTCCGCTTCGGAGGCGCCGTCCCAAAAGACAGGGAAGAGATGCCAGCCGCAATGGTTGGGCTCCTGCACGGGATACAGGCGCAACTCGGAGATGGGTTGGAGGGCGGCTTGGTAAGCTTCTGCGAGGGCTTGGCGGGCTTGTCGCGTCTCGTGGGCACGCTGAAGCTGGGCCAGCGCTACGGCGGCCTGGAAGTCCGAAAGCATATAGTTCCAGCCGAGGGTTTCCACTTCGTAGAGCCAGGGCTGGTCGGGGTGGCGGCGAAGGCCATGCTGGCGCAGGCGGCGAGCCTTCTCAGCCAGAGCAGGGTCCCGAAAAAGCACAGCTCCCCCTTGACCTGCGGCTACAGGCTTGGTGGCGTGAAAGCTAAAGGTGGCGGCGTCGCCGAAAGTGCCGCATAGCTGGCCTTCATGCCAAGCAGGCAGGGCATGGCAGGCGTCTTCTACAAGCCACAGGCCGTGGGCTTCGCAGAAAGCCCGAATCGCGTGCAAGGGAGCGGGCTCGCCTGCATAATGCATCACCACCACACCTCGGGTGCGAGAAGTGAGAAGAGGCGCAAGCGTTTCCGGCGTCAGATGAAGCGTAGGGCCTACATCCGCTAAGACGGGGGTTCCGCCAGCGTGCACCACTTCCGAAGCCGTAGCCGTGAAGGTCCAAGTCGGCACAATGACTTCTCCTCCTTTGCCGTTGAGCAGGAGCTCAAGGGCCAGGTGGAGTGCGGCCGTACCGGAGCTCACGACGACCGCCTCTCGTCCAAAAAAGTCTTGCAAGGCCTTCTCCAGCTGCACTGTCCAGGTGCGTCCGCCCCAGTAGCCTTCTTCTAAGGCCTGGAGGAGGTACGCTTTTTCCCGCTTGCCGAAGGAGGGGCGGTGGAAAGGCAGCATGAACTTCAGGTAGGCGCTTCTCGGTACTCCAGCAGGGCCAATAGACCCGAACCAAAGGGTTTGACCAGGTACCGGCCACGCTCGGGCACTTCAAGGGCGTCGCCCGGCTGAAGCACCCTCCCCCCAAAATACATCCAGTCAAAAAGCAGTTCAAAAAGCGAGTGAATCCAGCCGGTTTCTCGCAGGTCCTGAAGGGGATGGGCCAGCTCAGGCAGGCCAAACTGGGTGTAGCCCACGGTGCGTAGCCAGAGGTAGGTGGGTTGGCCTGCCAGAAGGGCTTCCCAGGTGGGCTCTACTTGGAAGGGTTTGAGCCCTGTCCACAGGTGGAGGGGAGGGGTGTGACGGGCCACGGCTTCCAGGCCGTCTTGGAAAAGCCGCTGGGCCCACTTGGCGGTGTGGGCCGTAGAGGCAAGGGGGTTGGCGATACCGACGAGTTCTGGCAGGCTGGCGGCTTTTCGGTAAGCCTGCAGAAAGGCTTCTATAGGGTCGGGCTGAAGAGGAAACTCCCACGAGAGGTAAGCGGTGTGCGTGCGAAGCAAGGCTTTTTCTTCGGGGCTCCAGAGGCTTGCTTCAATTGTTTCAGCGGCCAAGGTGGGCGGCAGGGGCGTAGGCACAGCTCCTTCAAGGGGGGCCTTCAGCAGAAAGTACAGGTGCCCCTTCATGCTGGATAAGGCGGCAGATCTTCCAGAAGCTCGCCTGTGTCGGCTTTCCAGCACCACAGGCGGGACCCCCACACCACCACAAAGTGATGGACCGCAGGCAAAGCCTGCGCATACCGGCGCAGTTGCGTCCAGGTCTGGAGCCACTGCCGGGCGGTGGGGCCTTCCCAGGAAGCCTTGCATTCCGCCAGGAGCCATAGCGAGCCTGCCCGACTCAGCACAGCGACATCAAAGCGTCCCTTGCCTACCTTATACTCCACCTGGATGGCGGAAGGAGGATAGCCCCGCTCCAGCAGGCGCTGGATAAAACGCTGGCGCACTTGCTCTTCGGGGGTGGCTGCTACAGACCGCCGCCGAATAGGATCGTAAAGGGTTTCCCTCATAGGGCTGTTTCTTCCCCTTGTGCCGCCATAGAGCGGGCCTTGACGCTATGGATGTTGTTGCTTACTCGGAAGCGGTACCGCTGGCCAAATTGGGGGTTGCGCATTTTTTCCAGCCATTTGAGGCGGGGCTCCAGGTCTTTTTTGTCTACGAGCAGTTTTTCCTTGGTGTAGATGGCCTCTTCTCGGGTGCGGAAGACAAAATCATACTCTGGGCTCATGACGATAGCTTCTTCGGGGCAGACTTCCTCGCAGAGGCCGCAGTAGATGCACCGCAGCATGTTTATCTCAAAGACGGCTGGGTAGCGTTCTTTAGGGTCGTCGGTTTCGGCGGCTTGCATGTGGATAGCGAAAGGAGGGCAGACGCGCGCACACAGTCCACAGGCTACACACCGCTCTCGGCCGTTTTCTACCACGAGGACCGGCCGGCCCCGGAATTCCGGGCCAAGCTGGATTTTCTCTTCGGGGTATTGGACGGTGAAAGGCTTCTTGAAGAGGCGGCCCCAGGTATAACGCAGCCCCGTCAGAATGGCCGGCAGGTACAGCCGATCCCACCAGCTAAGCTTGCGCTCGTCGGGGGGAGCTGTTTGCACACGAATCGCCATGCTACAAAGAAACACAAAAGGAGGGGTGTGTTGCGAAAGTCCTTTACCTTTGTGGCTGTGAAGCATGCATCGCCCACCATTGGGGTTGTGGGCCTGGGGTATGTAGGCTTGCCCGTAGCGATAGCTTTTTCCCGTCACTATCCGGTTATTGGGTTTGACATCTCGCAGCGCCGGGTGACCGAACTGCAAAATGGGTACGACCGAAACCGGGAGTTTCCCCCTGAAGCGCTTAGACGAGAAGGGCTGGTCTTTACCCACCAGATGGAAGACCTGCGACAAGCTACCTTTTACATTGTGGCGGTGCCCACTCCTATTGATGTGTACAAAGTGCCCGATTTGGGGCCGCTGCGCTCAGCCAGCGAAATCCTCAAGCAGGTCCTCAAACCAGGGGATACCGTAGTCTACGAGAGCACCGTATACCCCGGCTGTACAGAGGAGGTGTGTCTGCCTATCTTGGAAGAGAGCGGCCTCAAGGCTGGAAAAGACTTTCATTTGGGCTACTCGCCGGAGCGGATCAACCCTGGCGATCAGGTGCATCCTCTGGAGAAGATTCATAAGGTGGTGGCGGGCCTTACCCCCGAAAGCACGGCCTGGATTGCCAAGGTTTACGGTCAGGTGATTGAGGCAGGCCTCCACAAGGCCCCTTCTATTCGGGTAGCGGAGGCCGCCAAAGTGATTGAGAACACCCAGCGGGACCTCAATATTGCGCTGGTCAATGAACTGGCTATGCTTTTTCAGGAAATGGGCATTAGCGTGTACGATGTGCTGGAGGCAGCTGGTACCAAATGGAACTTCCACCGGTACTATCCCGGCCTGGTAGGGGGGCATTGCATTGGGGTGGACCCTTACTACCTTACTTACAAAGCGACGGCGGTGGGTTTTCACCCCCAAGTGATTTTGGCGGGGCGCCGCATCAACGACCACTTTCCTCGCTACCTGGCTGAGAAAATCCTTCAGAGGCTTAGCCAGCTGCACCGCTACCCGCCCTTGGAGGCGCTGGTGCTGGGCTTCACCTTCAAGGAAAATGTGTCCGACATCCGCAACACCAAGGTCTACGATCTGGTGCGCACGCTTGAGCTGCATGGTGTGCAGGTAGATGTAACCGACTCCTTGGCGCATCCCGACGAAGTCCAAGCGGAGTATGGGCTTACCCTTGTTGAGCAGCGGGAAAAGGCCTACGACGCGATCATCGTAGCGGTAGCCCACGAAGCTTATCGCAGCCTCTTGCCGGAGGATTTTGCTCAGTGGGGTAAACCGGGGGCCCTTCTGGTGGATCTCAAAGGGCTGTACCGGGGGCAGACCTTTCCAGGCATGGTATACTGGACCTTATAACCCTTGGGTGCGATGCGTCCGCTGAAAATGGTAGATTTAGCATTAGAGCGGCGTTTTCTGGGGCCGCGGCTGGAGGTGGCTTTGCAAGCCGTGCTTGACCACACGCAGTTTATTCGGGGGCCGGAAGTGCAGCAGTTTGCTCAGGAGTTAGGGGCCTACCTGGGCGGCGTAGAAGTGGTGCCTTGCGCCAACGGCACGGATGCCTTGCAACTTGCTCTTATGGCGTTGGGTCTGCGCCCGGGGGACGCGGTGATTGTCCCTGCTTTCACTTACGTAGCCACCGCCGAAGTGGCTGCCCTCCTGGGCCTTGAAGTGCGCTGGGTAGATGTGTCGTTAGAGCACTTTAACCTCCTGCCCGAGAAGCTTGAAGAGGCCTGGAGCCCCCGTGTGAAGGCTATTGTGCCTGTGCACCTTTTTGGTCAAAGCGCCCCCATGCAGGAAGTGATGGAATTTGCGCGTCTGAAGGGGCTCAAAGTCATAGAGGATGCAGCGCAAGCTTTAGGTGCGGCGTATCGCTGGCCATCGGGGCAGTGGGTCAAGGTCGGTACGATAGGCGACATCGGTTGCACTTCCTTTTTCCCTTCCAAAAACCTGGGCTGTTACGGGGACGGTGGGGCGATCTTCACGCGGGATAAGGCGCTGGCGGCTCACCTGGCCCGCATCGCCAATCATGGTCAAGACACCTTGTACGAGTTTGCCGAAGTCGGGGTCAATTCCCGGCTGGATACTTTGCAGGCGGCGATCCTACGGCTCAAGCTCCCTTACCTGGATGAGTTCAACGCTCGCCGGCGGGCTGCCGCGGATCTGTACGATGCGTTTTTTGCGGACATTGCGGCCCTTCAGCGGCCTGTGCGCGTGCCCTGGAGCACCCACATCTTCCATCAGTACACCCTGCGGGTGTTGGATGGGCGGCGCGATGCGCTGCGTGCCTATTTGCAGGAAAAGGGCATCCCAGCCATGGTCTACTACCCCAAGCCCCTACACCTGCAGCCGGCTTACCGAAGTGCGGCGTATCCTCCAGGCAGCTTCCCCAACGCCGAACGCCTCGCAGGCGAAGTGCTCTCTCTGCCCATGCACCCCTTCCTAAGCGAAGATCAGCTCTACTACATCGGTGAAACGGTGCGCGCCTTTTTCCGGTAAAACGGATCTTTTTCACCTACGATGCTCGGGATAGGCGTGCTGTTGTATGTGGGGCTGTCTGTAGGGGTGGGCTTCTGGGCGGCTCGTCGGGTCAAAAATAGCCAGGACTTTCTGGTGGCGGGGCGGCGCCTTCCGCTGTTGTGGAGCTTGTCGCTGTTGTTTTCAACGTGGTTTGGCTCCGAGACGATCCTGGGGGCCTCCGAAACGATGTCAAGAGGGGGCCTTCTGGCGGTAATAGAGGACCCCTTTGGCAGTGCGCTTTGTCTATTTTTAGTGGGGGTGTGGCTGGCCCGGCCCTTTTACCGGCTGCCCATTCGCACATTTGGGGACTTTTATGCGCTGCGGTTTGGCCCTTGGGCCGAAAGGGTGGCTACCCCGCTCATGATAGTCTCGTACTTCGGGTGGATAGCAGCCCAACTTGTGGCCTTGGGGCAGGTCATTGGGCACTTTACCGGCTGGCCAGCGGGGGTAAGCCTGGCTATAGCTACGGGGCTTATTCTCTCATACACCCTTTGGGGCGGGATGTGGTCGGTAGCGGCTGTGGACCTCTTACAAAATGTCTTTATTGTGAGCGGCTTGGTGGCGCTGTTTTTTTTCTTGCCTGAAGGGTGGATAGCGCGGTTGGAGGCATTACCCACAGGTTTTTTGGCCGTGCTTCCGGATGGGCATCGGCACACCTGGTCAGAATACCTCGCCGCTTGGATGGTGATCGGGCTGGGTTCGCTGCCCCAGCAGGACATCTACCAGCGCGTGGTGTCGGCCCGCAGCGAAAAAACCGCCGTGAGAGCAGCTCTTGGAGCTTCCCTCCTTTACCTCACAATAGGGCTTTTACCCCTGCTAAGTGGGCTCTTTGTGCGGCTGTATCATCCGGAATGGCTGGAGGGGTCCACCTCGCCGATCCTGCGGCTGGTAGAAGCGTACCTTCCCCCAGGTGTGCAACTTCTTTTCTGGGGGGCGTTGATTTCGGCTATTATGAGTTCGGCCAGTGGGGGGATCTTGGCGCCGGCTTCCCTCCTCTCAGAGAATGTGCTGGCTCGCTGGCATGGCCTTCTGCCCCTATGGAAAGCCCGTCTGAGCGTGCTGGTGGTGGCCCTGGTGTGCTTCCTCATGGCGCTGTACGAACAGAACATCTACCACCTCGTTGGGGAGTCTTCCGTCTTTAGCCTGGTCACGCTTTTTTGTGCCCATGGTGGTTGGGCTGCATGCTCCCCGCTGGTGCAGTTCTTGGGCCGCTATCGTCAGCATGTTGGGAGGGTTGGGGCTCTATTATGGGGCTAAAGCGGTGGGCACCAGCGTTCCCCCCCTCTGGTATGGTTTCGTAGGGGCTGGCCTTGGCTACTTGGTCGGCCTTCTTGCAGAAAGAATCATTCTTCGGGCTCGCCGTGTCTTGGCTTAAGGACCTCGTCGTGGTGGAATGGGCGCGGCTCTTACCGGCGCCGCTGGTAGGCACCGTCTTGCGAGACCTGGGAGCTACCGTCATTAAGGTAGAACCCCTGCCAGGGGGGGATTCTTTGCGGGGCACGGCCCTTTTTGAGCTGCTGAACCGGGGCAAGCGTAGCGTGGCTGTACCTTCTGAAAAGCTGCCTCGCTTGCTTGAAGGCTTATTAAGCCAGGCGGATGTGCTTGTGACCAATTACCGTCCCGCTGCGCAGGAGGCGTTAGGGCTTACTCCCCAGAAAGTGCTCCGGGCTTATCCTCATCTTTTGTATGTCAACCTGGTGGGCACGCCGGACGGTCGCCCAGGGCATGATCTGAATTTTCTGGCGGAGAGTGGGGTGCTGGATCGGATGCGCCCCAGTCCTACAAGCCCTCCGCTGGTACCTTCTTTTCTCTTGGGAGACATTTTGGGGGGTACGGCTTCGGCGCTGATTCGGCTGCTGGCGGCCCTGTACCAACGCACTCGTACGGGGCAGGGGGCTTACCTGCCTATCTACATGCGGGAAGAAACTTTGCGCTGGAGCTTCAGCTTAGCGCATCTTTATCGGCTCTTTGGGGAAAAGCTTCCGCCTGCTGGGGGCGACTTCCTGTCAGGGGCGCTCCCCTGCTATCGCATCTATGCCACGAAAGATGACCGTTACCTGGCTGTGGCCGCCCTGGAGGATAAATTCTGGCAGGCCTTTTGTGCCTTCGTAGGGCGGCCCGATCTCGCCTCTTACGGCAAAGCGATGGGCGATCCCTATCCGCATCGTGCAATGGAGGAGGTGATCCGGCAGCACACCTGGTCCGAGTGGAAGGCACTCTTGGAAGGCACGGCCTTTTGCGTCACGCCCGTCTATACTTTTGAAGAAGCGTTAGCTCAGCCCTGGGTACAAGGGATTTGGCAGGGGGGATTTCTCTTTTTTGCGCCGCCTTCGGGTCCGGCGCCTGTGCCTGAGTTAGGGGAGGGCACAGCGTGGGTCCAGGAGCGGTTTGGGATCGCTTTTAGCGAGTGACCGTAAAGCGTCGTACGGCCCGAATGCGTCCACTTTCTGTGGTCCAGCGAGCATAATAGAGCCCTTCCGGCAGGGCCGGCAAAGAAAGCATACCTTCCTCCGCTGGTAGGGGCTGCAAAACCGCTACCCGGCGCCCTATCAGATCCACAATCTCTATTTTATCCCCGGCTGTGGGGGCTTCGGGGCTGTTCCAGACCAGGGCATGGTGTACGGCGTTATAATGGAGGGTGGTGCGCGCTTCCGGACCCATCGTCTGCGCTTGCAAGCCCAAGAGAAAACCCAGTACAGCTACCTTCCACATACTATAAAAGCATAACAAAAATCGGGCCACTTTTACTCAGCCAAGCAGGGACGGCTATACAGGGCTACCCGACGAACCCCCCTTACCGTGTCTTGCCGGATGTAGGGCAGGAGCCCTATCCGATACCGGCCTGCGCTGGTAAAAGCGATGCCTCGTGCCACAAAGGTACGAAATTTCCCATTCTGGCTATACCAATTTCCCAGGGAATCGCTCAACACAAGGTGAAGCCGAGTCATCTGCATAGGCCCTTCGGGAGGGTGGACCAGCAGTTGGACATACAAGTTGCGCCAAGGGTAGGCTTCAGACAGGTCGATTTGCAGTTCAAGGTCTTGGCAGGGGGCAGGGGCTTCCAGGGTCCATTCACCCCAGACTGTGTCGGGGTAGATCCATTCCTCCTTGGGGAAGCGCCTTTCAAGCAGGCGGTGGCTGGGGGGGCTACAGGCCCAGCAAATCAGGCAGAGCAGCACTGAGGTTTTCGCAGCCATGTTCGGTCACAAGAAGGTCGTTTTCTATGCGGATGCCCAGTCCCCAGCGAAGGCACATACAGGCCCGGTTCGCAAGTGACCACCGCCCCGACGGGGAGGGGATCGTAGCGAGAACCCACATCGTGCACATCAATCCCCAAAAAGTGTCCTAAGCCGTGAGGAAAGAATCGCTTGTAAGCGTCTTTTTCGGCGTTAGATGGCAGCAGTTCAAGGGCTTTCAGGCCTTCTTGGATATAAGTGGCGGTTTGATTATGCCATTCATCTAAAGACAGGCCGGGGCGAAGGATTTTCTGGGCATAGGTTTGGACTTCGGCCACCCAGTGCAGGTACTTTTCCATTTGGGGGGTGATAGATTCCACCGGCAGGGTGCGGGTCAGGTCGGCGTTATGAAAGCCGAGCCGGGCCCCTGTGTCTATCAAGACGAGCTGGCCCTTGCGCAAGGGCTGGCTATTGAAGGTGTAGTGGAGCACGCAGGCCCTTTCGCCCCCCGCCACGATAGGAGGGAATGCCGCCGTACCCCGTCCTCGTAGGTAAGTGCGTATCAGCTCAGCCTCTATTTCGTATTCGGGGATGCCGTCTCGCACCATGGGCAGGACCGCTTGGTAAGCCGAGATGGTGAGCTCTATCGCTTGGCGTAGCAGGGCGATTTCCTCAGGGCTTTTTACCTGGCGGAGGCGGGTCAGGATAGGCGCCAGCCGATGCAGGGCATGAGCGGGAAACTCCTGTTGGAGTCGTCGCGCCAGCCGGTGCGCCGGGCTGGGGTGAAAAGCCGCCGTTTGCCGCTCGTGCTCGTTGATGTCGAGGGCAAAGCCTTGGACTCGGTTTACCCAACGCCGGAAGAAGGTGGGCCATTCCGAAAGCGGCCGCACCGAACGGACCCCACTGCGCTGCTCGGCCTCTTCCAGGTTGTAGCTCCACCCTTCCCAGAGGCGCTTTTCCGGGGAAGGCACCTGGATAAAAAGCACTTCTCGCGCTTCCTCCAAGGGGGCTTCGGGGAAAAGCCAAAGCAGCCCGCCCGGCGTCTCCAGGCCAGTGAGGTAGTAGTAGTTGCTGTTTTGCTGAAAGGGTAGGGTGGTGTCGGCTTCCCCGGCCAGAGGCTCGTTGGCCAGGACGATAGCGGCTACCCCTGGTGGCAGCGCTTCAACCAAGCGGGACCGATTGCGCGCGAAAAACGAGGCAGGTAGGACCGGATGACGAAACACCGCCCAAAAATACTTAGGGGCGTCGGTGCCGAAGCGCAGCCCACGCCGACCCCCCCAACAAAAGCAAAGCTCCCCCCCAGAAAAGCCCGATGAACGGCTTGTAGAGGATTTTCACGGTGATGAAGCTGTCGGGCTGCGGGCGCTTTAGAAGGCCAAAGCGGAGTTTCTTCTGCGCGACGGAAAAGCCTGTCAGCTGCACCGAGAGGCCCCAATCATGCACGGACGCGGCCGGTGTCAACAGGGTGTTCTCTTGCACGGCAAACTCCACGGGGAAGGTTTTAGCCCCCTCGGGATGACCTTGCCAGGCCTTTAGCCAGGCCCGAAAAGTGGGATGGGGCGCTCCTTCTACTTCCGCCAGCCGCGTCAGAGTCAGGGTCAGGCTCTGCCATTCCACGGTGTCCCCTATCCCCAGGTCTACAAAGCCTTGCTGGAGGGCTTCTTCGGGCTGGGGCAGGCTGGTCAGGTGCACATACAGGTCCCCATGCCAAAAACGAAGGTGAGAGGGATGAGCCAGCAGGCCCGAACTTTCGCTTAGCTCGGCCTCCAGCAGAAGGGGATAGCTCGTGCTATCAGCCAGGTCCATCAAGGTAACCCGATACCGATAGCGGTTGTCGGCCGGCTGAACGGCAAGCCAAGCCAGGTTCTGGGTAAGGAAGACCGCCACAGAAGGTTGGCTGGCTGGTTGGATCCCCACCCTTGTGCGCAGAGGGTCAGGCAGCCAAACCTGGTATTCGTAGCCAAGGCTATCGGTGAAGCGCCAGAGGACTTGCCCTTCTTGGCGGAGGACGGCTCTTAGGCCGCGAAGGGGAGGCACAGGTTGCTGGAGGCCCTCATAGTGAACTTGGTATCCCAGGGCTGTGGCTTCGCCGCCTAACGGCAAAAACAGGTTGTCTCCGCTGGCGGGGCTGCGTGGATTGAGGTTTTGGCTTAGCACGCGCTCGTAGCCTGAGGAGAGGAGCGCGCCCCCTATCATGATAGCAAACCCAGCGTGGGCCAGCACCGAGGGCCAAGGCACGTTTTTTCGGCGTTCTATCGCTAAGGCCACCGCTCCTCCCAGCCCGCACAGCGCCGCTCCCAAAAGGAGGTCATCCAGAAGCAAGAATACTCCCCCTCGCAGTCGTTCTACCCAGCTTTTTTCCAGTAGGGCCCTATAAGAGGGGTGGTAGACGAAATCCCACCCTTTCCACCATAAGAGGGCCGTCAGGCCGGCCAGGAGGGCGCCGGCTACCCACAGGACGGCTTCCCATCCTCGGGCACGATAAGCCTCCAGAAGGGCCTTCCCCATAAGGAAAAGCATAGGTACCGCAAGGAGGCTCATCCATTCGTAGTACACTTGCAGGGCTCGGGAACCCAGCGCCCAGCGGGTCGCAAGGAGCTTGTTGAGAACGGGGAGAGAGGTCAGGAACACCAGGATGAGGGCCGCTATCCCCAGCAGGACCGTTCCAGCTGCCAACGCGGAAAAGGTCCATGGCCAGGTTAGGCGGCGGGGCGGAGCGCCTGCCAGCCCCAACGCCAAAAGGCTTATCACCACGCCGTACAGGAGCCAGTTACCCAGCCCCAGATCGGTAAAGCTGTGGACGGAGTTGTCAGACAAAACGCCGCTGCGGGTTAGGTATGAGCTGTACAGCACCAAGGGGAAGGGCAGCAGCGCCAGCAGGAGGGCGAGGCGGCCTCCCTGGCGACGGCGCCGCCACACCCACAGGCCGTGAGCCGCAGCCACCAGCACCAGCCACGGAGCTAAGGAGGCGTTTTCAACCGGGTCCCAATTCCAGTAGCCCCCAAAATTGAGCGTCTCGTAGGCCCAGTAAGCGCCCAGCAGAATGCCCGCTCCCAGCACGGTCACGGCGGCCCAGAGAAACGCCAGAAGTCGCCGGCTCCCAGAAGGGGTGAGGGGGCCCGCTTGGAGTTGACGGACTCCCTCCCAGAAGGGGAGGGCCGTCAGCGCATACCCCCCAAAAAGCACCGGCGGGTGGATCACCATCCAAAAGCTCTGAAGCAAAGGATTGAGGCCGTTGCCGTCTGGAGGCACAAAGCCGACGGGCACTTCAGGTTTGGCTTCCCACAGGTAGAGGAAGGGAAAACTGCCCCAGCTTTCGTTTAGGGGCAGGAGGAGCACCGCTATCCCTCCTACCGCTGCCCGAAGGGGCACTTGACCTGCCCACGCCAGGCCTACAAGGCCCCCCATCAGCAGAAGCTTGGCCCACAGGGGGAAAAAGACAAGGGCTAATCCTAGGCCTGCCCCTCCGGCAACGCGGGCAAAGAGGGGGAGCTTTTCAGCTGCCCATAAAGCCCATAGCCCTCCACCGACCAGCGCTATCCCTGTCGGCGCAAGGGAAACCCCCAGCAGAAAAGTAGCCAAGTAAGCGTTGGTCAGTAAGAGGCCCCCAAGCAGGAAAGGCCAGTGCGGGTCCCTTCGCATCAGAAGCACCCAGCCTATAAGCCCATGCCAGGCCATCCAGAGGAGAAAGCTCCCCTCTTGGCCTTCCCACAGGGCGGCGGTGATATAGGCCGAGGGAAGGAGCCGAGAGCCGTGGGCCCACGCATAGTAAAACTCGTATCGGTGCCCCAAGAGAAGGTACAGCAGAAGCCCCAAGACTGCGGCCAGAGCTCCCGTATGAACGATCCAGGCACCCCAGGCGGTCTTACGCCAGAGGGGCTTGCCTAAGTGGGCTTCCCAGGCAGCCACCGCTCCCCATAGACCTGAGCTCCACAGTAGGGCTATCAGCGCTTCGCCGGCGATCCGCATGGATAGAGAGCAAACAAATGTAAGGCGGTCCTATGACCCAAAGCCGTTTGGGCCAAGCGTGAAGGGCCAGTCCTAAAAAGCCAGGAGCTCTTCGGCGGCGGCCTGGATTTTTTCCGGGGATGGCAGGTAGGCCTTCTCCAAGGTGAGGCTCAGCGGCACGGCGGGCACCTCGGCGCTGCCTACCACCCGGATAGGAGCATCCAGCCACTGGAAGGCGTTTTCGGCTATCCATCCGGCTACCGCTTGCATGAAACTGGGGGAAGGGGGTTCCTCCGTCAGAAGAAGCAGTCGGTGGTAGCGACGCGCCGCCTCGTGTAAGGCCTCGTAGTCCAACGGACTGAGGCTGCGCAGGTCCAATAGGGCCACCTGACCCGGTAACCTTCGGGCCAGCTCAAGCCCCCAATGCACACCCATGCCATAGCTTATCACGGCTATGGCCGGCTCTTTTTCGGCGTGGAACCACCAGCGGGCTTTTCCGATAGGCACAACGTAAGCTTTGTCCGGCTCAGGGGTTTTGGCTGCGCGGGTGCCGGGCACTTTGGACCAGTAGAGGCCTTTGTGCTCAAGCACCACCACGGGGTTGGGGTCATAGAAGGCCGCCTTGAGAAGGCCCTTCATATCGGCCGAGTTAGAGGGATACACCACTTTGATACCCCGGATAGAGGTTAGTACGCTCTCTACGCTGGAGGAGTGGTAAGGCCCTCCGCCCAAGTACGCCCCACACGGCACCCGGATCACGACGGGCACGGTCCACTTGCCATACGAGAGGTAATAGGCCCGGCTTAGCTCGGTGAAAAGCTGGTTTAGGCCGGGCCAGATGTAGTCCGCAAACTGGATTTCCACGATGGGGCGGCACCCTACGGCGGCCATGCCTACCGTGCTCCCGATGATGTACGCCTCTTGGATGGGGGTGTTGAAGACGCGATGGTCCCCGAACTTTTCTGCCAGGGTGGCTGCTTCCCGGAAGACCCCCCCAAGCCGCCTTCCCACGTCCTGCCCATAAAAGAGGGCCTCCGGGTGTTCAGCCAAGATCTCCTCTATGGCGTGGAGGGCCGCATCCACCATGAGCACTTCGGGGGCGCCGGGGGGGTGGCGCTGGCCCTTCTCTTCGGTGATAGGGGTAGCAGCCAGCACAAAGCGGTGTAGGCTTTCCGGTTCGGGATCGGGGGCCGCTTTGGCCTTTTCAAAGGCAGCTTTTATCGTCTGGCGCGCCTCTTCTTCCAGCGCTTCCGGCGGGAGGTCTGGATAGTGGGCCTTCAAGTAGGCTTCTAAGAAAAGCCGGGGGTCGTGGGCTAAGGCCTCTTGGTACTCTTCGGGGTCCCGGTACCACTCTCGGCGCACGCCAGAGGTGTGATGTCCCAGGAGCGGCACCTTGGCATACAGAAGGGCCGGTCCCTGGCCGCTGCGCACATACCTTAGTGCTTCCTCGGCTTGGGCATAACAGGTCAGAAAGTCATGCCCTTCGGCCACTACGAAGCACCGCAGGCCCGGAAAGCCTTGCGCATACTCTACGGCGTTCATGGCGCGGGTCTCCTCCTGGGTGGCGGAAATGGCCCAACCGTTGTCTTGCACCAGGTACAGGATGGGGAGCTTTTTCAGTACGGCCATTTGGAAGGCTTCGGCGACTTCCCCTTCGGTAAGGGCGCCATCTCCTAAGCTGCAGACGACGAGGGCATCATCCTGGCGCAGCCCTTGCAGCCGCTGGTACACAAGGCCGTGAGCCGCTCCCGTGGCCGGAATCGCCTGCATACCCGTAGCAGACGATTGGTGGGGAATCTGGGGCCGATCAGGCCCCCGGTAACTGGCGTGGTTGTAGTAGGTGCGCCCGCCAGAGAAGGGATCGTCCCTTTTAGCCAGCAGCTGAAGCATCAGCTCGTAAGGACTAAACCCCATCGCCAGAAGAAGCGCTTCATCCCGGTAGTAGGGGTACACAAAGTCTTGAGGGCGCAGCTGCAGACCTACGGCAATCTGAATCGCTTCATGCCCCCGAGAGGTAGAATGCACGTACCGGGTGACCTCGCGCTCTTCGTCGTAGAGGCGGGCCATGTGGTAGGTATAGCACATCAGGGTGTAAGCCTGCTTCAGCAGGGTGGGACTGAGCGTCTGGACCATCCCCCAAAATTGCCCATTTTTGTGTAACTTTGCGTATCTATGAGCAGCTTGCAAACCGAACGACTGCGTGTGCTGCTGGTGACGACCGAGTGCGAACCCTTCTGGGAAGAGACGCCAGCAGCCCGCTACATCGCCCAACTACCTGGACGCCTGGCAAACGAATACGACGTGCGCATTCTGATGCCCAAGTACGGCTTGATCGACGACCGCCGATGGCGCCTGCATGAAGTCAAACGGCTCTCCGGCATCACCATTCGGGTAGGCAACATGGATTATGCCCTCAATGTCAAAGTGGCCGGCATTCCCGGTACACGCACCCAGGTGTACTTCTTGGACAACCACGAATTCTGGGGGCGTAAGGGTATCTTCACGGACCCCGATACCGGCCAGCCCTACCCCGACAACGACGAGCGCCTCATCTTCTTCAGCAAGGGGGTGATCGCCATGATGAAAACCCTCAAATGGTCCCCCCACATCATCCATTGCAATGGGTGGATGACAGGACTTTTGGCTCTGTATCTGAAGTATCACTTTCAGCGAGACCCCTTTTTTGGTGGGGCTCGGCTACTTTTCACCAACTACGAGCAAGAGATTCCTACTTTCCGGTTTTCCCCTTCTCTGCCCGAAAAGGCGCGCATAGATGGGCATGCGGCCGAAGTCTTCCATCGGTTAGCGGGGGACCCGTATGAGAGCCTTTTATTAGAGAGTCGCCAGATTGCCGAAACCCACCAGGGCGTCCCTACCCCCGAAGCATGGATAACCTCTTACCAGCATCTCTTGGCCCATTCCCCCGCTTGAGGGGGCCGCTGCTTCTGGGGTTGGTAGGCCTTCTTACCCAGTGCCGGAACCCTAACCGCTTCGGCGAGGAGCTCTTCCCGCCCACCCCGACGCGAGCTGATACCTTGTATCTGCGGCAAGTGCGGCAAGTCTTTCTGCCACCCCCTTCTACCAAAAAGGCCCCCTTTGTATTCATTGGCCAGCTGGAGGATACCCTCATCGGCCAGTATCAGGCTGGTTGGGCTACGCAATTTGCCCTGGGCGCGGAAAACGTGCAGTTTTATGCCCAGGAGCTGGTGGCGGTGGATTCGGTCGTGCTGGAGGTTTTTCTGGCCAGCTCGTATGGAGACATCTCGGTTCCCCTCCAGGTGCGGGTCAGCCGGTTGACGACGCCTCTTTCTTCGGCCCAGGAGTATGACCTGAACGCTGCCTTTGCCACGGATGGGCAGTCGCTGGTGGCTCCAGGACGGGATACGCTGGCCTTTACGACTTTTCTGCCGGGGGCCCGTCGCTTCCCGCTGGATACCGCGTTAGGGTGGTTTATCCTTACCCTGCCTCCTTCGGCCCTGGCCAGCGAAGCCGCTTTCCAGTCGGCTTTCCCAGGGCTCTATGTGGAAGCCCGCCCCTTTGTGCCTGGCGCTAAGGGAGCTCTCTATACCCTCTTTCCTCGTAGCCCTTCTACGGCGCTGCGCATCTACTATCGGGAACGGCTCAATGGGCAGGAGGTGCCCCAGCGCTATGACTTTTACATAACGGACACTTGTACCTGGGCCTATCGGCTTGTGCGCACGCCTTCGGCTCCTCCTCCCTTGCGTGACCAGCTGGAACAAGATTCCACCTTGTGGGGCCAAAGGCTCCTTGTAGCGGGGGGGGCCCCTGTAGGTATGGCGTTTACGCTCTCAGGTTGGGAAAAACTGACCCGGCGGCCTGTGCTTGGGGCCCGCTTGGTTTGGCCCGGCGACTCGGCTTTTCGGGATGCCTATACGCCCTTCTATCCTCGCCCCAATAGCTTCGTGCTCTACGCCGACACCACGGCAGAGGCGGCAAGCGCTTCCTGGGGCTTCGGGGAATTCTTCGGAGACTCGGTGGTGTTTGACCTGACTAGACCCGTCCAGGAAATTGCCCTGGCTCGTCGGTCCCCGCCCAATACCCTGTATCTCTGGCTTGCGGGTCGTACTTATACGGTGGCTCGCTGGGTAGGGACGGGCCCTGCTTCGGCCCGGCCGCCTTACCTTGTGGTAATCTCCGCCGAACCGTAGCGAAATACCGGCACCACCTCCAACCTCTGGGCCCCTGGGAAGGTTCCTATCAGGCGCGCGGGTCTGGCGCCGTGCAGGTCATATTCCAGCACGCTGTCTTGCCGCAGCACGAAGGCCTTCCCGTCTAAGAAGGTAGCCTCCACTTCCGTCACGCTAGCCAGCCCCAGCGGTGAAAGTTCCCCCCTTGCCGAAAGCGATACTACGCCAAGGTATTCTGTGCCGAACTGCGCTTGTAGGTAGGGGCTATAGAGCCGCTTGCGGTAAGAAGCGGGTTGGGTGGTGTCCAGCTGGAGCCAACGAGCCCGCACTTCGTAGCGAAAGGGGTAGAGGGTATCCCGCCCGCGGAAGGTACCCCCCAGAGCTGTCGGCGTTTCAACCCACAGCCGATCAATAGGCCCTGAAAGGGTTGCAGAGAAAGAAGCCTGCGCCTCACCAGGCAGGAGAACCAGCAAGCGGTTATCCCCCGCAGCGCCTATGAAAGAACTCCCTGCAGCCAGAGCGGAGACAGGCGGGGAAGGGGCCCACTTCCAGCGCAGCTCAGGGTGGTGGCTTTTTCCCCGAAGGCTCGCTTGGCCTATGTGGGAGGGGCCGCCGGCATACAGCTCTTGAGCCGTGCTAGCCAGCGTAGTGACGGCATAAGGCAACAGCTCGCTACGGTTTGGCTCAAGGCTGCCCGCTGGAAAGCTCCATAACGTACGCCCGTCCGTGCCAAGGGCCCATAGGTGCTTTTCCGTACCGGCGAGAGCTCGCACCGCATAAGGCAAGCGAAGAGCCGAACCCCCTTCCGGAAGCCAATACAGCGCTGAATCCACCCGCAAGTAAAGCCCTATACGCTGGGGCGCATAAGCGCTATCGTCATCCCACTGGCAGCGGGTCAGTAGGCCCAGCGCAGCCAAAGCGCCCCCCACGTGAACCCACCCCCAAAGGTGGCCAAAATAAGGTTGTCGCCCTTTTTGAGCTGGCTTTCGTAATCGTAGAGACATAAAGGCAGCGTCGCCGAAGTGGTATTCCCGTAGCGGTCAATGTTGATCATGACTTTTTCGCGGGGCAGGCCCAACCGCTGGGCAGCGGCTTCAATGATGCGCAGGTTCGCTTGATGCGGCACAAAAAAAGCGATATCGTCGGCTGTAAGGCCGTGTTTTTTCATCAGCTCTTCGGAGATGGCGGCCATTTGTACGACGGCCTGTTTGAAGACCTGGCGGCCTTCTTGGTATACGTAGTGCAAGCGGTTGCGCACGGTGCGCACCGAAGGGGGTAGTACGCTTCCGCCGGCCTTCATGTGCAGGTAAGCGCAGCCGCTTCCGTCGGCTCGGTGTAGGTAGTCTAATACACCCACCTCTTCGTCGGTGGGTTCGAGCAGGACGGCGCCCGCGGCATCGCCAAAGAGTACGCAGGTGGCTCGGTCGCGGTAGTCAATAATGCTGGACATTTTATCGCTACCGATGACGAGGGCGCGTTCCACTCGGCCGGCGCTGATGCTATCGGCGGCTATGCTTAGCGCGTAGAGAAAGCTGCTGCAGGCTGCCTCTACATCAAAGCCCCAGGCGCGGTGGGCTCCAAGGGCGTTGGCGACGATATTGGCGGTAGCGGGGAAGGGGTGTTCTGGCGTGACGGTCGCCACAATCACCAGGTCTACCGCTTCGGCGGGGAGCCCTCGTTTTTGCAGGGCCTCTTCTGCGGCGCGAAGGGCCATATAGGCGCTACCTTGACCCCGTCCTACAATGCGCCGCTCCCGAATGCCCGTCCGTTCTAAAATCCACTCGTTGGAGGTGTCTACGAGCTTCTCCAGGTCTGCGTTGGTGAGCCGCCGCTCGGGCAGGTACGCCCCTACCGCTGTGATTTTAGCCCTACGCATGCGCTCGGAAGGCTGTGGCAATCTTTTCCGTGAGGCGCGCCTGGGCTAACCTAACCGCCTCCCGAATCATATTCCGAAACGCCTTGGGTGAGGAAATCCCATGGCCAATGATGACATTGCCCTGCGCCCCAATGAAAGGCAAGCCCCCAATGTTCTCGTAGTTGAGCCGTTCAAGGATGGGATTAGACGGCACCTGTTCTCGCAAAAGCTCGTACAGCGATTCGCCAAACTTGAGTAGGATGTTGCCCACGAACCCGTCGGTGACATACACATCGGCAAAGCCTCGGGTGAGCACTCGGCCTTCGGCGTTGCCCACGAAGTGGATATCGGGATGCTGCTCTAATAGCACATACGCTTGCTGGGCCACGAGGTTGCCTTTGCTGGGCTCTTCTCCGATGTTGAGGAGGGCCACGCGGGGCCTCTCAATGCCAGCCACTTCGCGCATGTAGACCGTGCCCAACTGAGCAAATTGGACTAAGTGCTCAGGCTTGCAGTCTACGTTGGCGCCCACATCGCAGATGAGAGAATAGCGGTTTTCTGCGTAGGGGTAGAAGGCGCCCAGCGTGGGCCGGGAGACGCCCGGTAGGTTGCCCAGTTTCAGGACGGAAGCGGCCACCACAGCCCCGGTATTGCCAGCGCTGATAAAGGCGTCCAGCTTCCCTTCCTTTAGCGCCTGGATGCCCACCACAATAGAAGAGTCCGGCTTTTGCACGATGGAGCGAGCGGGGTTTTCTTCCATTTCAATCACTTCACGCGCCGGCAGGAGGTGTACTGGGTCCTGAAGGGGCAGGCCTATCTGCGCTGCCGCCGAGCGTAGCTCCGCTTCTTTGCCGATAAGCCAGATTTCCGTTCCCGCTGGCAGCTCATCCAAAGCCAGCGAAACCCCTCGCAAGGGGTTTTCTGGCACAAAATCCCCACCAAAGGCGTCTATGCCGATCCGCATTAGGCTTCTTCGTCGTCTTCGGTGCGCAGGACCTTTTTGCCCCGGTAGTACCCGCTCACCAGGTTCACGCGGTGTAGCAGCGTCGGCTCCCCACTTTGTGGGTCTATGTAGTAAGCGGGCGTCGGAAGCTTGTGGTGGGTACGGCGTTTGTCCCGGCGGCTTTTTGAGTGTTTTCGCTTGGGGTTGGCCATAGTGGCGCAAAGGTACGCAAACCCACCAAACCCACCCACCCCTCTCATACGACACCGATAGGTCTCTAAACCAGGCGAGGAGAATTTTTTGTAGTTTTGTATGTATGACAACCCTACGTACTTCTCTGGTAGCGCTTGAGACCTTGAGCTTGCTTGCCTGGGCGCAGAATGTGGGTATCGGCACGGCCAGTCCTACACATCGGTTGCATGTAGCTGGTTCAGGTAGATTGGATGATATGCTGGAAATCATGAGGCCTCCGAGTGGTATGGGGGACCCGAATGCCAGTATTCTGAACATGCACAACCCTGCTACGGGCAACTTCTGGCATCTAACGGTTCGGGCGGGGGATAATGACAAGCTTCAGTGGCACAGGTGGGACGGCACCTCCTGGCTGCATGTGATGACCCTTACCTTGGATGGTAATGTAGGCATTGGAACCCCTAATCCCCTTACAGTGCTGTCGATAACCCCTACCAGCACGGGTCCTAAGATCACCCTCTGGGATGGGAACAGTTCCACGGATCACTACGGTTTTACCATCAGTGCTGGGGAATTGGACTATCATGCGAATGGGAGGCATGTTTTCAAGTATGGGGGCAAAGCGTCGGGTACCGGGACGGAGTTGCTGATACTGGAAGCACCGGGCAATTCGGCGCCGGCGTGGAGCCTCTACCGGGGAGGGGGTAATCAGCGGGGCTTGTGTGCAGTGGACCTTCAGAGCAGCCGTTTATGGGCCACACAGGTGGCTTCGGGCGATTATGCCGTCATCGGCGGGGGAATAAGGAACACCGCCAGCGGCTTCTACAGCATGGTCGGCGGGGGAAATACCAACATCGCCAGCAACTCGGGCAGCACGGTTGGCGGTGGTTATGGAAATACGGCTTCCGGTCTATACAGCACGATCAGCGGAGGTATAAATAATTCCGCAAGCGGTTATGGTAGCATGGTCTGTGGGGGGGGAAAACAACTCTGCCTCGGGCTCGTCCAGTGTAGTCCTCGGTGGAACAAATAACACTGCTAATGGAAATTCCAACCTCGTTTTTGGGTGGGGTGTAGTCCCCTCGGTCAATGAGCCTTACCGTGTGTACTTTTTCGGGCCGACCAGCTCGGGAGCTGGTAATTCTGGCTTTCTCGTCCTCAACCGCCTGGACGGCGACTACCCCATCCACGTGGGCACCAATAACACCAACGGCAACGGCGCATACCTTACGACCGGCGGTACCTGGACAAACAGCTCCTCGCGCAGCTTCAAGGAGCGGTTTGTGCAGCAGCGCCCGGCGGAGGTGCTGGAAAAGATCCGGCAGCTGCCCGTGGAGGGCTACTACTACAAGGGCACCCAGGAGTACCACATCACGCCGATGGCGGAGGATTTTTACCGGCTTTTCCGCACGGGGGTGCATGAGATCATAGAGACGGACTCTACGGGGCAGCTTGTGCGCCGCCCGAACCCAGACGTAGACAAGTACCTCGCTGCGTCGGACATCGCAGGAGTAGCGCTGCTGGGCATCCAAGCGCTGGCCGAGGAAAACGACGCCCTTAAAGCCGAAATCTCTCAGCTAAAATCCGAGAACGAGCGCCTCAAAGCTCTGATCAGCACCTTACAGGCCCAGCAAGGAGTTCTGCAGGTTCGTCTCAGTCAGTTGGAAGCTGGTTTAGGTCAGCGGGCCTATGTTCCTCAGCGCTAAACTTGGGGGTCTTAGACGCTCGTCCAGTGCGGAGGTCCCCCATTTCAGGCGCCTCCGAGCTTGTGCATTAGGGACGAGGCTTTAGAGCTTACTCATTCGTCATTTTGGGAGAGAAGCCCCTACTCTACCCCCCTTGACAAAGTATAGGGGACTCTATGTAAGTTTGTAGCTATGGAACGCTTGGTCAAGACAGCGGTAGCCCTTTGGGCTGTAGGCTTGCTGGTATGGGCGCAGCATGTCGGCATTGGGACGGCGACGCCTGGCAGTCGGCTCAGTGTATCGGGCGGCCTCAGCGTAGGGGCCGGGTATGCGGGCACGGCTGCGCCGGCTAATGGTGCCATCATACAGGGGATTGTCGGCATTGCAACGAGCACGCCGGCCAGCCAGCTTAGCGTCTCTGGTAATCTCAGTGTAGGTGTGGGCTATGCTAGTACGCTTGCGCCGACGAATGGTGCTATCATACAGGGGAATGTGGGGATTGGGACGACCAATCCGCTTTCGCCTTTATCTATAACTCCTACTAGTGTGGGGCCCAAAATCACGCTATGGGACGGGGGCAGTGCGACGGATCACTACGGCTTCACCATCAGTCCTGCGGAATTGGACTATCATTCGCGGGGGAGGCATGTCTTCAAGCATGGGGGGAAGGCGTCTAATAGCGGGACAGATCTGCTTATATTGGAAGCCCCAGGGACTACTGGACCGGGGTGGAGCATACACCGCGGGGGAGGTAATACACGCGGTCTATATGCGGTGGATTTGCAGATTGCCCGCGGGTTTGCTACGGATGTGGCTTCGGGGAACTATGCAACGATTGGCGGGGGCGAGGGGAACATGGCCAGCGGCAATTACAGCACGGTCGCCGGGGGGTGAGGATAATCGCGCCCAAGACGATTATGCTACAGTCTGCGGCGGTTTTTACAACAGAGTCCTCGAGGACGTATCTGTCATCTGTGGGGGCAATGAGAATTTAATTACAGCCCGCGGTAGTGTAATCTGTGGGGGCTG
>BPGW01000007.1 GCA_026003235.1 Bacteroidia bacterium
GGAATTTACCTACATGTACCGCGACACGGGCACTTACCTCGTACGCCTGATCGTGATGGATGAGCGGGGCTGTGTGGATACGGCTTACCAGCGGGTGATCGTATACGGCGACTTCAGTATGTACGTGCCCACGGCCTTCTCCCCCAATGGCGATGGCGTGAACGATGTCTTTTACCCCGGCGGCGTGTGGTTTGATGTGTACGACTTTCTCTTCCAGATTTACAACCGGTGGGGGGATCTCATCTGGGAGACTCGTGAGCGAGGCCATGCCTGGGATGGACGCGATGGGCGCACCGGCCAGATCGTGCCAGAAGACGCCTACGTCTTCCGCATCCGAGGCCGAGACTTCAAAGGCAAGTACCATGAATATGTAGGAACCGTAACCGTCCTCAAATAACCCGCCTATGCGCTACGCCTTTTTCCTTGGGCTTGCCTGGCTCCTGTATGGGCAATGCGGCACCTGCATCGGAAGCAACTGCCTCAACTCCTCCCAAACGGGCCTCTGGACAAGCTGTAACACCTGGGAAGGGGGAAGTTTTTGTGGAGTATGGTCCTCCTTCCAGATGAATAGCCGCTACCCCATCATCAATACGGGCCATACCGTCACGATAGCGGGGTCCATCCCCTCAAACCTCCAGAACTGCCGCAGCATCTACATCCGCAGTGGGGGCACGCTCACGATCCAGACTCCCTACACCGGCAATACCCTGGGCAGTTATGTCCTGGATGTCTGCGGTACGCTCAACATTAACCTCACCGGCACAGCGGATTTCTCAGAGTTTGAGCTGATTGTTCACAATGGAGGGGTCGTGAACATCAACTCTGGCACGCTGCGGGTGTATCGCATCGTGATTGAGAGCGGCGGCGTGATCAACCTGAACGGAGGGCGGCTTGAACGCGAATGTCTCTCCTCGAGTCACACCAGGGCTTGACATCCAGGCAGGTGGGCTGCTAAATATCAACAGCGCGAGCGCCCAGCTGCAGGTGCACAGCTGCCTCGGAACCGCCTACACTCGGCTGAATGGCACAATAGACTGCAAAAATGCGTGTACGAGTACCTCTTACAGCAACTTCCAGCTTGGGAAAGTTTTCGTAAGCCCGGGCACTTCAACGGGCTTGATTCGGACCCAAACCGCTTATGTGCCGCTGGCGGACCTTACCCGAGCGGCAGACAACAACTTCTGGGGCTGGAATAGCGACTACGGCGGCACCGTGGAATATTATGGAACCTCGGCTATTTCCCTGGCGCTGTATTCTCGCTACGAGTACTACACGCTGAAGGTGAGCTGCCCTCAGCTTTCCCTCTACACAACCACCGACGTAGTAGGAGAGCTGGCCCTGACGGGTGGCAAGCTGGCCCTGAACGGCAAAACGCTACGGATTCGCGGCACGATCCGGTATGGCACCGGACACCATCTTATAGGGGATCCCAGCGCGCGCCTTGAGGTGGTGGGCAAACTCTCTTCTCCCATTTCCCCGGGGCTGACGACTTACCTCATCTCTTCGCAGGGCGTGTCGGGCATCAATTGCCGCAATCTGGCGCTGCGCTTCGGGGGGGCAGCAAGCGGGCAGAGCTTGAAAACCCTCTGGCTGTACCGAGAAGACGCTGTCGAGCTGCAAAGCCCCCTGGATATCTACGACACCCTTAACCTGGAAACAGGCATTTTGCGCACTTCCACAGCAAACCTCCTAACGGTTCTCAACACGAATCCTACGGCCGTGCTACACCACACCACGGGATGGTTTATGGTGTACTATGGGTTTGTTTCAGGGCCGCTGCGCCGCTACATCGGAAGCGGGGGCGGTTATGACTTTCCCTGTCGGGTATCCGAACCTCACCAGCTACTATGTAGGCTGGGACCCTTTGCGGCCGCAAGCCCTTCATCGGCGGCTGCGGCTGGAGATTCAGAGCCAGAGCGGCCTTAGCTGGATCCAAGTGGAGTTTGTGCCGCCGGTGGGTGATGTGTGTAGCGGTCAACTCAACATCACCGAAGCCGATGGGACGCCTCACCTACAGCTCCATCCAGAAGGGTATTGGCGTGTCTGGCCCAACACCCCGACCTACACCATAGCGTACGATGTGAAGGCCTACACGTGGGGCTTTGCGGCCCCTCCCCTGGCGGACAATCGGTACGCGGTCGTGAAACGCCCGGAGGGTTCTACGGCGTGCAGCGACTGGACTCGCGAATCCGGCACCTGGCCTCCCGCGGGCACCCTCGGCCGGGTGATCCAGACGAACGGGGCAGGCCAGGATACCAGTTATGCCCATCGCCTGGGATGGAATAGCTTGTCGGAGTTTGCGATAGGGATTACCGATGTGCCGCCTAAGCGCCCTAACCCTCCTGGTAGAAGCCCAGCGACTGCCCGAGGGATTTTACCACCTCACGACCCAGCCGCGGTTTAGAAGGAGGACGGTACACGCTCTGGGTAGAAGCGCCGGGCAAGCCGCCTTTGCGCACCGCTGAAAGCGCTACGGGCGAGTTCCGAGTGCCGCTACCTCCTCACCCGCTGCGTGTGCGGGTTAGCTGGGAAGGGCCAGCCGGCCAACGGGCGCAGAGTCCGGTGGTGACCTTGGCTGGGGACTCTTATCCTCGCTGGGAAAACGGCCAGCTGGAGGTAAGCGAAGGCAGCCTTTTGGGTGTGGAGCGCCGACGGGCGCCTGCACCAGCGCATAACGGGCCCTGCCGTCGTATCCCTGCCAGGGGGGCTATGGCTTCTGCAGAAAGACACCGGCGAAGTGTACCGAATCAGGGTGCCGTAGTTCGGGCCGTGGAAGGAAACGGCCGGAAAGCGCCATACAGCAGGCCTACCGCTCCCAGGCCTATGACAAGGAGGGTTTGGAGGGCGTGCGCGGCGAGCACAGTCAGCAGGGCGGACTCTTTTTCCCAGCCAAGGGTCAGCAGAAGCCCCAAGCCGATGACATGGAAAGTACCGATACCGCCCGGCACAGGCAGCGCCATAGCTACCCCCGAACCCACAAGCAGCACCCAGGCGCTCCAAGCCAGAAAAACGCTTTCCTTGGGGGAGAAGGCTTCCATGACCCCATAGATAGCTGCCCAATAGCCTGCCCATATCAGCAGGGAAAGGGCCGCCGTGAGCAGGTAAGGCCGCGCCCGCAAGACCCCCAGCAAACCCTGCATAAGCTGGCTCACCAGCCGGTGGGCATAGCGCCGTAGCCCATACAGAGCTATCCCGACCAAGAATAGGCCCCCGAGCAGCGCGCCCCCTATCCAGGGTAAATAAGGACGCAGCCCCAACGCATCTATCCAGCCAAGCCCCTCAACGGCTACGACGGTGAGAGAGAGCAGGCCCAGCAGGAGAAGGTCTATAAGCCGTTCGGCTACGACGCTGCCCAGGGAGACAGCTACGGGCACCCTGGCCCAGCGCCAGAGGAGGGTACAGCGGAGCACTTCTCCCACGCGGGGCAGGGCTGTGTTAGCGAGGTAGCCCGCCATAAGGCCCCAGAAGGCGGGCGCGAGAGGGGCGGCTTGTCCGCTGCCGCGCAGCATCAGCACCCAGCGCCAAGCCCGAAGAAGATGCGCGCCCATCATGGCAAGGCCCCCTAGCACGACCCAAGACCACCGAGCTCGCACCTGAAGGAGCTCACCCCAAGAAAAGTCTCTCAGCACCCACCCCAGCAGAGCCCCCCCCACAAGAAGCCCTACCAGACCCTCTACCAACCGTCGTTTCACAAGCGATTCCCTTCTCGGGGAAAGACGATACGGGGCTGGTAGCGTCGGGCTTCTTCCTCGCTCATCCAAGCGTAAGCCAAGACAATCACCAGGTCCCCTACCAGGCCCGTACGAGCTGCTGGCCCATTGAGCCCCACAATCCCACTGCCTCGCGGCCCTTCAATCACATAAGTTTCTATACGACTACCGTTGTTGACATTCAGCACATGGATTTTCTCAAAAGGCAGAAGCCCTGCCGCATCCATGAGGTCCCGATCCAGCGTCAGACTCCCTATGTAGTCAATATCCACCTGCGTGATGCGCACGCGATGGATTTTGGACTTGAGCACGCACACCCACACACACAAAGGTAGGGAGAATTCTGGCGTGCCTCACCCCACCCGTAGCCCCACCACCGTCACATCGTCCACTTGGGGCGCTTCGCTGGGCCAAGCCTCAAAATACCCTGCCAGCCGTTCCCGCTGCACCGGGTAAAGGTTCCTTATGCGGTTCTTTTATTCACTCCCGTAGGTGCTTCTTACCGAGCCTTTTGCCTGAAGGGCCCCCAAATTGCTCCGCGAAAAATACAGCTGGGTCCCCACCTTCAGCGTCAAAGCCTGACCCCTAACCAACAAAAATAAGCTCTCTTTCCCATACCCCTGCCAGGTGTGGCCCGCCCACAAGGAGAGGGGGGGCAATTGATTTTGCAAACAAACTTTTTTGTACCTTTGCCCCAAACCCAACGCCTATGACGATCGCAGGCTACAAGTACGGAGAGGTGCCGGCTTCGCCGGTCAGCGTGCAAGACCTGGAGCTGCTAAAGAAGACGCTTCTCTGGACCGAAGAAGACGACCGCTACCTGAAAAGGGCGGCCGAAGTGCTGCGCGACCAAGTGGAAGAGGTATTAGACCTGTGGTATGGCTATGTAGGGAGCCATCCCCACTTGGTACACTACTTTACCCACCGCCAGACAGGGGAACCCATTGGAGAGTATTTGCAGCGGGTTCGGGCGCGGTTTGGGCAGTGGATTTTGGACCTGTGCGAAAAACCCAAAGACGCCACTTGGCTGGCGTACCAAGAAGAGATCGGCCGCCGACACAGCGACAAAAAGAACCAGACCGACGGCGTGGAGTCGGTGCCCTTTGTCCACTTCCGGTACATGGTGGCCTTCATTTACCCCATCACCGCTACTATCCGCCCCTTCCTGGCTAAAAAAGGCCACCCTGCCGAAGAGGTGGAAAAAATGCACCAGGCCTGGTTTAAAGCGGTAACCCTGACGGTGGTGCTATGGTGCCGGCCCTACGTCAAGGAAGGGCTCTTTTAACCGGCGCCGTCTTACTTGCCGGTAGCCTCTTTGCCCAAAAGCGTATGGAAGTAGCGGTGTGGGACACTTACGTCCGCCGCAAGGACGGGCGGATCATGCACTTTGACATCATCGTGCCGGCAGAGGTGAAGGATACGGCACAGATTTTTGCCTATGGACGCGCCTACCTCCAAACCAAGGGGGAAGGGGAGCAGCCGCTGGATAGCCGGCACTGCCGCTTCTGTCACCTTGAGCGGGCACGGCCCGAATGGGAAAAAGCCATCCGCGAGAAAGGCTACGCCATCTTCGGGATGGAGAACTGCGACTAAGGGGAGGTAAAGAGGGGGGCAGCGTACTTTTGTGGGATGGATTTTTCGGGGCTGTGGATAGTGGTGGTAGGCGATGTGATGCTGGACCGGTACCTGTATGGGCATGTCTCGCGCATTTCCCCGGAAGCGCCGGTTCCCATCTTGGAGCTGGAGGCTGAAGAAAACCGATTGGGAGGGGCCGCCAATGTGGCGCTCAACCTGCGCAGTCTGGGGGTGCGCACCAGCCTATGCGGCATTGTAGGACAGGATCCGGCCAGCGAACTTCTGGTGAGCCAGGCCGAACAAGCCGGCATAGACACCTACGGCCTGGTGATGGATCCAGAGCGGCCCACCACGACGAAGATTCGGCTTATTGCCCAGAAGCATCATCTGCTGCGGGTAGATCGGGAGAAACGAGCCCCCCTCCCCCCTCCCCTGGCGGAGACGCTGCTCCTGAAAGTGCGCACCCTCCTGACCCAGCGGCCCCACGCCCTCATTTTGGAAGACTACGACAAAGGCGCCCTTAGCCCGTTCCTCATCCGCGCCCTCATAGAAACAGCGCAAAGCCAAGGCATCCCTACCTTGGTAGACCCCAAAAAAGAGCACTTCTGGGCCTACGAAGGGGCTACCATCTTCAAGCCTAACTTGCGAGAACTAAGCGAAGCCCTACACCGGCCTTTGCAGGGGGCTTCCTTTGCCGAGCTGGAAGAGGCCATCCTGGAACTGCGGCGGCGCATGCCCCATACCTACACCGTACTCACCTTGAGCGAACGGGGCATCCTGGCCTACGGCGAAGCCGAGGGCTTTGTGCATGTGCCCGCTCACTACCGAAACATCGTGGATGTATCGGGAGCCGGGGACACGGTGGTGAGTGTGCTGGCTGTGGGCTCAGCGCTGAAGCTGCCCCTTCCGAAGGCGGTCGCCCTGGCCAATTTGGCTGGCGGGCTCGTGTGCGAGTATGTGGGGGTGGTGCCTGTGCCACGGGATCGCTGGCTGGAACAGGCGTATGCGTTAGGCCTGCTTGAGAAGTCCCAGGAGCTGGGATAGTTCCTCTTCGGTGTTGTGGGCATGGAGGCTAAGCCGGTAGGCGGGTTGAGCCACGGTAGGCGGCGTAAGGAGCTTGAGAGGGAGGGCAGCTGCCCCCGCCGGCAAGAGGGCAATCGGTCCTTCCAGCCCTTCATACGGATAGCCGCGTTGCCTGAGGAGGGTGCGAGCTTTTAAGATGAGGGACTGGAGGCGATGACGCCGAGGTTCCCATGCGTCTGAGCGGCGCAGCACCTGCGCCACCCCCCAGGCTACCACAGGAGGCAGGGCCGTGGTGTAAATGCCCGCAAACCCCCGCCGGCGAAGGTACTCTATGAGCCACGTGGGACCTACCCAAGCAGCCCCCGCTAAGCCCACCGCCTTACCGAACGTAAAGAGACGCGCTAAGGGTGAAAACCTCGCACCCCAAGAAATCCCACCCGGCAGGATGAGGGTTGTGTGCGCCTCATCTATCACCAGGGCCGGCTCGTAGCGGGCACACAAGTGTTGTAAGGCGGCTGCATCAGGCATAGTACCCCGCATGGAGTAGAGCGATTCGACCACCAGGAAGACGGTGCCTTTGGCTTGGCGAAGGCGCTTTTCTGCCTCTTCCCAGTCGTTGTGGGGAAAGCCCCACGCTGTGGCCCCACTGAGCCGCAGCCCCTGCCGAATAGAAGCATGCACTTCCCGGTCAAAAAGGACGGTATCGCCTCGTTGAGGCACGGTAGCCCAAAAGGCCAAGTTAGCGGTGAGGCCGCTCGGGAAAAAAAGGGCAGCTTCGCCGGGATGAGCATAGAGGGCTTGGACAGCTTCTTCGGCGGCCTGGAAAGCCGGATGGTCACCCCCCAGGTACCGCGAAGCGGTGGCTCCACGCCAAAGAACGCGAGGAGCCTCTTGAAGAATCTCGGTGATCACCCCATCGTGCACCAGGCCTAAGTAGTCGTTGGAGGTGAAGTCGGGCTTTCCTTCGGGCAGGGGCCAGAAAGGCCGAGGGGGATGGGCTTCAAGCCAGGCTTGGATACGCGCTTGGAGCGGCTTCATACCCGACGAATCCGAACCGCTCCCATGGCGCCCCCGAATCCCAAGGCTATTACCACGGCTTCCTTGCGGCGTGGGGGAGGCTCCGAAGGCCAGAAAGGCTTGTAGTCCAGCTGGGGCCAGGGCCCTCCTTCAAGCAGGTAAGTGGCCCACCGCAACGCCACCAGCGGCGCAGCACCAAGGCTATGGCCTACTTGGCTCTTGATAGAGAGCGCTGGAAGGGGACCCCAGACGGCCCGCACAGCTTCCCATTCGGTGGCGTCCCCCTGGCGGGTGCCCGGCGCATGCAACAGCACAAAGTCAGGGGGCTCTTCCCCCAGCTGAGCCAGGAGCCGCTGAAGGGGCTTCTGCGCTACAGCGGTATAGGCCTGGCCTGCCTCCGGCCGGGCCGTGCCCGTAACCCCGTGCGTGATCTCAAAAGGAGCAGGAAGCGGCCCCACGATACCGACCGCGATAGCTTCGCCGAGGGCGAGGGTATTTTGGCCCGTGCCCGGCAGGCTATAAGGAAAAACCGTACGCGAAGAGTAAATACGCAAAGCCGCCATCGCTTCCACAAAGAAAGGCGCGAGGGGGGTCTCCACCGCACCAAAGAGCACCTTCTCGGTGGGGTGGAGCTGATGCCAGAGCAAGGCCGACTGAAGGGCGTAGAGGCCGCTCACGCAGGTTTGGCTGACGCTCCAGGCGGGACCTTCGCAGCCTACGCGGTGAGCCACCCAGGTGGCCAAGGTGCCTAAGGTGGTCTCTGGCGAAAAAGTGGGAGAGACCCGCTTTTGGGCTTTCCAGGTCTCGTAACCCTCCAGGAAGGGCTGCAAGCTTCCGCGGGCCGAGGCCATGACGACTGCGGTGGGCTGATGGGCAGCTACGGCTTGTCCCCACTTTTGCCAGAAGGCCTCCAAGAGAGCCTGCGTGCCCGATCCCTGCTGGTGGACCTGCAGACGATACACAGGCCGCGCCCCAAGAAACGCCCACTGCCCCCCTTCCCACGGCGAAGGAAGCGATTCCAGAAAGTGGAGGCCAGCAGCCCACCTCGTCATCGTAGGCTGTAGAGCTGAGCCAGCTGCGTGAGAAGGGGTTCCACTCGGTCCAGGGGCAGCATCGTGGCTGCGTCGCTGGGAGAAGCCTCAGGCACAGGATGCACTTCCAAGAACACCCCGTCGGCACCGGCTACCACACCAAGTCGGGCATACAACTCCACAAAGGTCCGCTCCCCCAGCGTCACACCCGCCGCAGTGTTGGGTTTTTGCACGGCATGGGTAGCATCCATGAGCACTGGATAGCCCCCCTCCCTCAGACGAGGAATATTCCGGAAGTCCACCACCAGGTCTTCATACCCGAAAAAAGTCCCCCGTTCGGTGAGAAAGATGCGGGTATTGCCGGTGCTGGCGACTTTTTCGGCGGCGAAAAGAGCGGCCTGCGCACTCATAAACTGCCCTTTCTTGATGTTGACGATTCGGCCGGTTTGGCCTACCGCCAAAAGGAGGGCCGTTTGCCGGGCTAAGAAAGCCGGCACTTGTATAACATCCGCCACTTCGGCTACGGCAGGTACTTCGGGGGTTTCGTGTACATCGGTCAGCACCGGAACGCCAAAGTCTCGCTTCACGCGAGCCAAGATCTCCAGCGCTTCGGCATCGCCTATGCCTTGAAAGCCCGTAATGCGGGTTCGGTTCGCCTTTCTGTAGGAAGCCTTGAAGACATAAAAGAACCCCAGCCTATCCGTGATTTGCACGAGCTTTTCTGCGACTTGCGCACATATATCATACGATTCCACCACGCAGGGGCCTGCTACCAGGAGAGGTTTTGTTTCTGCCCAACCGAACCAGGCAGGCCACCCGGATGCGTGCATCACTGGCCGCGAAAAGTAGGGCGGCGTTTCTCTACGAAGGCCCGAATGCCTTCTTGATAATCTTGTGTGCGGCCGGCGATTTCTTGGTAGTATTTTTCGTATTGAAGGGCCTCTTCGTAGCTGCGCTCAAAGCTGCGCAAGAGAAGCTTTTTGATCAGGGCCAAGGCCTTAGGGGCTTGGGCAGCGTACCGAGTGGCTACGGCGTGGGTGGCTTCTTCAAGCTTCTCATCGTCTACGACTTGGTTGATCAGGCCCCACGCCAGGGCTTTCTCGGCAGGTAGACGCTCTCCTAAGGTGGCCAGCTCAAAGGCGCGCTTGAGCCCTACGGTGCGCACAAGGTGGAAAGAAGTAGCGGTATCCAACGAAAGGCCTACATTCACGAACGCAATCACGAAGGAAGCGCTACGAGCGGCCAAGATGTAGTCACAAGCGAAGGCCAGACCTGCCCCAGCGCCGGCAGCAACGCCGTTCACGCTGGCGATGATGGGTTTTTCCATCTCATGGAGGGCTTGAACCAGGGGGTTGTACCGCTTTTCCACCGACTGGCCGAGGGAGCGTTGCACGCCGACGATGTCTTTGAGATCCTGACCAGAACAGAAGGCCTTACCTGCGCCTCGGATAACGAGGGTGCGGACAGCGGGGTCTTTCCGGGCTTCGCGTAGGGCCTGGAGAAGTTCGGCGCTCAGGGTTTCGTTGAAGGCGTTGAATCGGTCAGGCCGGTTGAGGGTGAGGTAAGCCACCCCTTCCCGCACTTCGTAGAGAAGGGTTTCGTACATGGGGCAAAAATAAGCTGCTATGGCCTAAGCGGGGACCGCCGCACCCAGCGCCTCTGCCTTGAGCCCTTCAATAGCGAAGGCCAGCAGGGAGGGCAGGTCGCTAAAGTAATGCAAGGTAAGCCCTTCCAGGAGGTCAGCTGGGATATCAGCTATGTCTTTTCGGTTGGCTTCAGGGAGGGCTACGTCCCGCAGGCCAGCCCGCAAGGCTGCCAGGAGCTTTTCTTTGAGGCCCCCGATGGGAAGGATTTTGCCGCGTAGGGTGATTTCGCCGGTCATAGCCAGGTAAGGTCGGATGGGCTGGCCCGTCACCAGCGAAGCCAAAGCCGCCAAGAGTACCACCCCCGCTGAAGGTCCATCCTTAGGCACCGCCCCCGCTGGAATGTGAATGTGCACATCGTGGGTTTTGAACCACTCCGGCGGCGCCAGCTGATAAGAGCGCACCAGGTGATACGCAATCGTAGCGGATTCCTTCATCACTTCGCCCAGCTGGCCGGAAAGGGTAAGTTTCCCTTCGCCGGGCATGGCGAGGGTCTCAATGTAGAGCACCTCTCCCCCATAAGGAGTCCATGCCAGGCCTATCCCTACGCCTGGGCGCAAGTTCTCTTCGTAAGCTTCCTTTTCAAAGCGGGGCACGCCCAGAATCTCCTCCAGTTTTTCGGGCCCCACCGTAACCTGGAAGCGGGCTCGCTGTTTAGAGGGGAGGTCAGCCATCTGACGGGCGGTCCAACGGGCCAGACCCGCCAACTCCCGCTGAAGCTGGCGCACACCCGATTCGCGGGTATAGTACTCAATGACGCGCAGGAGGGTCTCTTCGGGTACATGCCAATGGGAAGGCTGAAGGCCGTGTTCGGTGGCGACTTTGGGAAGGAGATGGCGCTGCGCTATCTGGAGCTTTTCAGGCACGGTATAACCTGAAAGCTCAATAACCTCCATACGATCCCGCAAAGCAGGGTGAATCGTGTCCAGACTATTGGCGGTAGCAATGAAGAGAACACGCGAAAGGTCGTAGGGAATTTCCAGGTAGTGGTCCTGGAAGGTGGTGTTTTGCTCAGGGTCCAGAACCTCTAAGAGGGCGTGGGCTGGGTCACCCCGGAAGTCATGGCCTATTTTGTCTATTTCGTCCAGCACGAAGACAGGGTTGCTGGTACCGGCTCGGCGCAGCAGCTGGAGGATACGCCCCGGCATGGCGCCAATGTAGGTGCGGCGATGGCCGCGGATTTCGGCTTCGTCGTGGAGGCCCCCCAGCGACATGCGCACGTACTTGCGGCCCAGCGCTTCGGCCACCGACTTAGCGAGAGAAGTTTTGCCCACCCCCGGCGGCCCATACAGGCACAGAATCGGGCTCTTCATGTCACGGCGTAGCTTGAGCACAGCGAGGTACTCCAGAATGCGCTTTTTGACCTTTTCCATGCCATAGTGGTCCCGGTCTAAGACCGCACGCGCCCGCTTGAGGTCAAAATTATCCCGGGAGTACTCCTGCCAAGGTAGGTCCAATAGCCATTCCATGTAAGCCGTAGCGACGCCATACTCCGGCGAAAACGGCGGAATGCGCTCAAGCCGAGCTATCTCTCGCTCAAAGGCTTGTTGCGCTTCGGCAGGCCACTTCTTTTGCTTGGCTTTTTCTTGGTAACGGTTTAGGTCTGACTGTTCGGGGGATTCTCCCAGTTCATCCTGGATGGCTTTGATTTGCTGGCGAAGGATATAGTCCCGCTGCTGCTGCTCCAGGGTGCTGCGCACGCGGTTCAGGACCTCCTCCGTGATCTCCAGCACATTGAGCTGGCTCTGAAGCTGGGCCAGGACTTTTTCAGCGCGGACGGCCATGTCATCCAGTTCCAGGAGGGCCTGCCGTTCTGGCAGTTCCATAGGGAGGTTGTTGGCCAGAAAATTTGTCATGAAGGGCAGGCCCTGGATGTTCTGGAGGAGGGTTTTAGCTTCCTGGGGGCGGTCAGGGAGCAGCTCAAGGGCTTTGAGGGCGTTCTCTCGCAAAGCCAAAAGCAGGGCTTTCTGATGGGCCTCATCAGGCAGGGTCTCAGGCGCGTACACAAACTTGGCTTGGAGGAACGGCTCAGTCTGCACAAATTCCGTGAGCCGGATCCGATGTCGCCCTTGTATCAGCAGGGCCACATGGCCGTCTGGCGTGGGCTGAGCCCGCAGAATCTTAGCCAGCGTGGCCGTGGTGTAGACATTGTCCGGAGAAACTTCCTCGGCTTCCGGGTCCTTCTGCGCTGTGATGGCAAGGTAGGGGTTGCGTTGGGCCTTCAGCTCTTCCAGCAGCCGAAGCGAACTGGCCCTCGCCACCGAAATGGGCAAAATCACCCCCGGGAAAAGCGTGGTATTGCGCAGAGGAAGGACCGCCAGCGTCTCCAGCTCCACCAAAGGAAAGCGCAGCGGACCCGTCTCCCGCACCGCATACGCCAGCGTGTCAAACTCGTCCCCAAAAGGCGAGTTCTCTTCTTTCCACATAGCCCGAAATATCCTAACAAAACCCGTACCGAAACGCACCCCAAGGACGACCTGCTTGCCCCTACCTTTGTGAGGTGCGGGTAGGTATCCTTTGCGGTGGCGCTTCGCGAGAAAGAGAAATCTCTTACGCCGGCGGACGAACGGTGTACGACCTCCTGGATAGAAGGGCATTTGAGCCGGTATGCATTTTTTTGGATGCCTTTCACCGCTTTGTACGAATAGGCCCAGAAAAACTCTACTACGGGAAAATAACCGATTTTTTTCCACCGCCTGACCGGCTGCCTGGTGACCTTCGTTTTCCGGTGTATGCGGAGCAAGTGTGGTATCCAGAAAGCTCGGCTTACCTGTCAGCGCTGACGGAAGTAGGTCCTGTCCTGCCTGTGGAAACGCTGGCCAGCGAAATAGACCTGGCTTTTCTGGTGCTGCATGGGCTGGGCGGGGAAGACGGCACCATCCAAGGCCTGCTCTCCCAGGTGGGGCTTCCCTACACCGGCACAGGGCTCTACGGCAGCAGTTGGGGCATGGACAAAGCTCGCCAACGGGCCTGGCTTGAAGCCTACGGCTTTGCGGTGCCAACCTACCGGGTGTTACCTCGCCGCCTGCTGTGGGAAAAGCCCGCCGAACTGGTAGAGCGCATCGTAGAAGAAGTGGGGCTCCCCTGCGTGCTCAAGCATCCCCTTCAGGGTTCCACCATCGGTGTGGCTATCTGCCGTCGTCCTGAAGAGGTGCTGGCCCATAGCTACCGGTGCGCTTTTACGTGGCCGGTGAGCTGGCTTCCCGAAGCCCCTACGCCGGCCTTGCTTGACCTGACGCAAGGGATAGGCTTGCCCGCCCTGTACCGAGACGAAGAAGGCACACCCCGGCAACTGATTACCGATTGGCAAGAGCTTTCGTATTTCCTGGCCCATCGGCCCCACCGAGGGTTTGTAGAAGCCTGGGATGCCCCCGCCGTCTTGCTTGCAGAGCGCTTTGTGGAAGGGGAAGAGTTCTCGGTGATCGTGATAGAGGCGCCTGACGGGAAGCCGGTGGCACTGCCCCCTACGCACATCCGGAAAGCGCAGGCTCTCTACGATTACCGAGCCAAGTACCTTTCGGGGGTCAGCCACAAGAAGACGCCTTCGCCCCACCTGCCCAATGACCGGATTCGGGCCGAGGCCGAACGCCTGGCCCAAGCAGCCGGCTTGCAAGTCTACGCCCGCTTAGACGGCATCGTGAGCCGTACAGGCGAGGTTTTCTTCAATGACCCCAACACCACTTCAGGCATGCTGCCAGCTTCGCTGCTTTTCCACCAAGCGGCGGAAGTCGGCTTTACCCCCACAAGCTTTCTTTCGTACCTAATTCAGCGGTCGCTATCCAAGCACGAATGGAGCACGCCTCGCGGTTTTGTGCGGGAAAGGCGGCTTGCTCTGCGAAGCGCCGCTGCCCCTTCCCCCCTGCGGCGTATAGCGGTGGTTTTCGGGGGGCCTTCCACCGAAAGGCACATCTCTCTGGAGAGCGGTCGCAATGTCGTGCAGAAACTCTCCAGCAAATACGAGGTTATTCCCCTTTTCCTGCGCGTGCAAGGTGCAGAGCTGACGCTGTGGGAGCTCCCCCCTCGGTTGCTTTTCAAAGACAACGCGGACGATGTGGCGGCAGCCCTGGAAGAAGCCGAACCGCCTGAAGTCACGGCGAGGGTTCGGGCGCGCCTGGAGGCTTACAAGCCCTTCCTGCCGCTTATGGAGAGCTACGCTGCTAAGCCCGTAGCCTGGGAAGAGCTGCCGGCGCGGGTGGATTTTGTGTTTCTGGCGCTGCATGGGCGCCCCGGCGAAGACGGCACAGTTCAAGCTCGGCTTGAGGCCCTGGGCCTCCCCTACAACGGGAGCCCCCCCGCCGTGTGTGCCCTCCTGATGGACAAGGAAGCCACGCACCGGTTTGCCGCCGAACGGGGCTTTCTCGTACCGCCTCACAAACGAATCAGCCGCACAGCCTGGCAGAACCACCCCGAAAAGGTGCTGGACCTCTTGGAAGAGCATCTCGGGCCGTACCCCTTCATCGGGAAGCCGGTGGATGAAGGATGCAGCAGCGCTGTGCGGGTGCTGCCCGACCGCCCCACCGTAGAAGCTTACCTAAAGGCCCTCCTCCGAGAAGAGGAAGCGATTCCTCCAGCTCTGCGAGACAAGCTTGGGATTTTGCCGGACGAGCCTTTCCCCCCCAAATCGGAAGCCCTGATTGAAAAGTACCTCCACGGCCCCGAGTGGGTAGAAGTCACCATCGGCCTCCTTACCCACACCGAAGGAGGCCAAGTGCGCTACGAAGCCTTTCTTCCCAGCCAGACCCTAAAAACCGAAGGGATTCTTAGCCTGGAAGAAAAGTTTTTAGCGGGGATGGGTCAAAACACCACGCCAGCCCGCCTTTACCCCGACAATCCTGATTGGAATCGTCAGGCCTGCCAGATCCTTCAGCGGCAGGTAGAGCGGTTGGCCGAGGCCGTGGGCCTGCATGGCTATGCGCGCGTAGATGGCTTTGCTCGGCTCCTGGGCCAAGGCGAAGTGGAATTCTGGCTGCTGGAGGTCAACACGCTCCCTGGGCTCACGCCCGCCACGGTATTCTTTCACCAAGCGGCGCTCGCAGGCTACACCCCCCTGCAAGTTTTGGAACACATTCTGGCCGAAGGATGGCGTCGCCAAGGTGTGGGGTAGACGCCGAATCGTCTGCCCTTTCTAAGGCCGTAGCTGCTCAAGGGGTCATCTTACGGCTGTGGGGTCCCCTGGCCTTGAACTGGCTGATGATGGCCCTGGAAGGCCCCCTGTTGGTGGCTCTGGTGAGCCGCTTACCAGAAGCCACGGCTAACCTGGCGGCCTTCAGTGTGGCCTTTGCTATAGCGCTAATCGTAGAGGCGCCGGTCATGATGCTCCTTAGCACCAGCGCCGCCCTGGCGGACGACCGACCAAGCTACAAACGCATAGCGAGGTTCGCCCTTGCCCTTACGCTACCGCTGTCAGGGCTCATGGCCATAATTGGCTCGCCGCCGGTATTTCGTTTTCTCAACGATCGCCTCTGGCATTTGCCTCAACCGCTTTCGGCATGGGTAGCAGGGGCGGTGTGGCTGCTGATTCCCTGGCCTGCGGTGATCGGGTTCCGGCGCCTGTGGCAAGGCCTTTTGATTCGCCAGGGGCGCTCTCGGCTGGTGGCCTGGGGCACTGTGCTCCGGCTTGCAGGCATGGGGGCTGGGGCGACCTTGGCTTATGCTTTTTCTTCTTGGCCCGGCGTATGGATAGCGGCGATGGGGCTCTCCGCCGGCGTGACCACAGAAATGATCGCCATCCGCCTGTGGGCCCAGCCTGTGCTGGGCAAGCTCCCAGCTGAGACCCGAGAAGCGCCCCTGTCTTATCCCCAAATCGGGGCTTTCTACACCCCCCTCCTCCTGACCTCCCTCCTCCATGTGGCCTTGACTCCTCTGCTAACCACCCTCATGGCTCAGGGTAAAGAACCCCTGCTTTCGCTGGCAGCCTACCCCCCTCTCACCAACACCGTGTTTCTCTTTAGCTGCGTGGGCGTAGCCTACCAGGAAGTGGTGATTGTGCTGTTAGGCACGCGGGTAGGCGACCAGCTCCTGCCCTTTGCCCACCGAATTGCGCTTGGGAGCACCCTTCCCTTAGCCCTGCTGAACCTGCCGCAGGTAGGGCACCTTTGGCTGTCGCAGGTTTTTGCCGTGCCGCCGCCCGTAGAACCCCTCGTACAGCACAGCTTGCTTATCCTTTTGCCGACACCGGCCCTGATCGTGTACCTGGCTTATCTGAAAGGGCGCTTCATCCGGGCACGCAAGACCCTACTCAACCTCCTGGCTGCGCTTCTTGAGCTAAGTGCCGTACTGACCTTGAGCCTACCCCTCATAAGGAACACTAACCTGCCCGCTGTGTATGGAGCCACCCTCGCCCTTCTCGGGGCCCGCATGGCTGTACTTGCCCTCCTGTGGCCCCTCACAAGAAAGGTCAAAGTGTAGCTGCAAAACCTTACCTTTGAAGATGACGCGCGCCTGGGTGATAGGGGCTGGGCTCTGGAGTGGAATCCTCTGGGCCCAGCTGGATACGGTGCGGGTGCACAGCGCCAATATCGTCTGCCAGACCTGCCGCCGAACAATTATTCGGGGCCTTTCCACCCAAAAGGGGATCCGACATGTGG
Organism: Bacteroidia bacterium; assembly: GCA_026003235.1. Taxonomy (GTDB): domain Bacteria; phylum Bacteroidota; class Bacteroidia; order SpSt-205; family SpSt-205; genus SpSt-205. The sequence goes on from BPGW01000007.1 coordinate 16,587, forward strand.
AAGTAGATGTGCCTCAGAAAACCATCCAAGTGGTGTACCGGCCTGACAAGACCAACCCTGACCGCATTCGGCAGGCGATAGCTCGGCTGGGCTACGACGCCGACCACGTACCTCGGGACCCCGCCGCCTTTGAGCGCCTACCTGCCTGCTGTAAACGGCCCGAAGCTCATTAGCCAAGCCCTTGACTTGGTTTGCGAGAAATGTCTTACCTTTGCCTCGCCTTGCCCGGTCGTCTAATGGTAGGACAGCAGATTTTGGGTCTGCGTGTGGGGGTTCGAGTCCTCCCCGGGCAACAGGGTGACGCCCGCTCCCTTCGTCAAACTCTTTGCAGGGTCCGCCTCTCACGCTTTTGCTGAGAAGGTGGCTCAGCACTACGGGCAGCCCTTAGGTAACCTCACCCTACATCGCTTCTCGGATGGAGAAATGTTGCCCAAGTACGAAGAATCCATCCGAGGAGCGCATGTGTGCCTGATCCAGTCTACGGCAGCACCGGCGGAAAACCTCCTGGAGCTCCTTCTCTTGATAGATGCGGCGCGGCGGGCTTCAGCCGAAACCATCACCGCCGTGATTCCCTACTACGGCTACGCTCGCCAAGACCGCAAAGAAGAAGGCCGCGTCTCTATTGGGGCCAAACTCGTGGCCAACCTCCTACAAGCCGCCGGCGCTTCACGCATCGTGACGATGGATTTGCATGCGGGCCAGATCCAGGGTTTTTTTGACATACCCCTGGATAACCTGGAGGCGTCGGTGGTGCACATTCCCTACATCCAAAGCCTGAACCTCAGCCCTCTGGTGATCGTATCGCCTGATGCAGGGGGCACCGCCCGAGCCCGAAAATACGCTCGCCACCTTCACGCCGACCTGGCCCTGGTGGATAAATACCGAACCCAAGCCAACCAGGTCCACTCCATGCGCCTGATTGGCGAAGTGAAAGGCAAGCACGTCATCATCGTAGATGACCTGGTAGACACCGCTGGCACCCTGATCCGAGCTGCCCAGCTCGTCCTGGAGGAAGGAGCGCTCTCTGTGCGAGCCTGCGTAACGCACCCCGTTCTCTCTGGCCCTGCCTACGAACGCATAGCCCAATCGCCGTTAGCCGAACTCATCGTGACAGATACCCTACCCCTGCGCCAGCCCCTCCCTAAGATTACCGTGCTTTCGGTAGCGCCCATTTTTGCTCAGGCGCTTCACAATATCCATCACCACGAATCGGTCAGCGCCCTCTTCTACAGCTAAGAGGGTCTCCGCTCAAAAAGCTTCGGATTTTCGGACGACGGCCCCGAGCTTTTCAGCCACCTGAATGGCTTGGCGGAGGAAGTCTTGGATTTCACCTTCTGTGAGGGTATGGTCAGCCTGCAGCGTAAAGCGAAAGCCGTAACTGGTTCGTCCTGAGCTGTCCTTATAGCGGTCAAAGGGCTGAATGGAGCGCAAGTAAGGATGGCCCATCTGCCAGAAAGCCTGCTCAAGGTCGGCGTAGGAAAGCCCTTCGGGGATGAAGACGCTAAGGTCTTTGACCACGATGGGGTGGTAGGAAAAGCCGGTAAAGCAAGGCAAGCGACGAGGAGGCACGGCCCAGAAGAGCAAGCTTAGCTCGGCGGCAAAGACTTCTTCTTTTTGCAGTCCGAAGCGCTGTAGGTAAGCGGGGTGCACTTGCCCGGCCAGGCCGAGTTCTGTCTGGGCAGCCAGGAGGCGAACTCCCCAGGCCCAGAGGCCCTGGGGCTCGGTGAGGGGTTTTTCTTCAAAGGGGGTGCCTAAGCGGCGCAGACAAGCCCGCACAGCCGCCAAGAAATATTCTCCTGCGGGGAGGGTCACCTCCAAGCCCTCTACGGGCGGGGGACCCCATCCCCATAAGGCCAGTCGCTCTTCTTCCTTGCCGGGCTGGTAGAGGCGCCCCCACTCAAAAGCCCAGAAACGCCCCGCCCCATGAGCCCGATTGTGGGCCAAGACCTCCAGGCCAGAACCGACCAGTGTGGGCCGTAGATAAGCCAGCTCTTCATACAAGGGGTTGCTTAGGCGTAGGGCCGTTTCCTCTCCTGGGGGCAAATGGTGCCGGCCCACCAGCGAAGGCGTGCGCACCTCCCAAAAGCCCAGGCCCGTCAAGACTTCCGAAAGGGCCTCTTTGAGCTCATATTGGATGTCCTCCGCCGAAACCGTCGGATAAGGAGCGGGCTTCTGGTAAGCTGGCGTAGGGAGGGCTTCCCATCCTTCAAGGCGGAGGAGCTCTTCGGCCAGGTCCACGGGACGGGTCACATCCAGCCGGTAACGGGGCACCGCCACCTCCCATACCTCAAGCGAGTGGGGGTGCACCTGGATATCCAGCCGCTCAAGGTATTGACGAGTTTTTTCGGGGGTTAGCTTGAGTCCGGTGAGCCTCTCCAGGTAGGGTAAGGAGATCTGGAAGCGCCGAGGTGCGGTCCGTGCAGGGTCATGGACTTCTGCGTAGTGAGAGACGGTGGCCGTGGGGTATATCTGCTGCAGCAGGGCGGCGGCGGCTTCTGCGGCCCACGGCACCCGCTGGGGGTCCGTGCCCCGCATGAAGCGATACCCGCTCTCGGTGTGAAGGCGCAGGCGCCGACCCGTGCGGCGAATCCAAACCGGAAGAAAGTAGGCCGACTCCAGAAACACCTCCTGGGTTTGGCTGGAAATAGCCGTGCGAAGGCCGCCCACAAGACCCGCCAGGCAGGCTGGCCCCTGCTCGTCCGCAATCACCAGATCGCCCGCCTGAAGATCCAGCACCTGACCCTGGAGGCTTTCCATGAGGGCAGGCTCCTTCAAAGGAGCAATCAGGAGGGTTCGGCCTGCAAGCTTCTCCCCGTCAAAGGCATGCAAGGGCTGCCCAAATCCAAGGAGGATATAGTTGGTCACATCCACGACGGGGTGGATGGTGCGCAGGCCGGCCGCTTCCAGGCGAAAGCGCAGCCAGTCCGGTGTGGGGCGACCTGGTTGGATGCCCCGGATGTAAAGCCCACCGTAACGGGGACAGGCCTCCAAGTCCGGCACGTCCAACGCAAGGGGAAAATCAAACCGTTCGCCCTGCACGCGCCAGGTAGGGGGATGCAGAGGAGCGCCCGTGAGGGCGGCGTATTCCCGCGCTATGCCCCAATGGCTGAGGGCATCGCCTCGGTTGGGGGTAGGGCTGATCTCCAGAATCAGGTCGGTGTAATCACCCAGCACCGCAGAGACCGGAGCCCCTATCGGCGCTTCCGGCGGGAGGAGATAAATGCCGTCGGCTTCCGAACCGATGCCCATTTCTTGGGCAGAGCAGAGCATGCCTTCTGATCGCACTCCCCGAATGGTGCGGGACTCCAGAGGCACCCACCGACCCTGCAAATAGACCTGGCTGGAAGGGAGGGCCACAGGCACCCGGTCTCCTTCGCGCACATGGGCAGCGCCCGTAACGATGGTGAGAGGCTTGCCTTCTCCTATAGACACCTGGCATACCCAGAGCCGGTCGGCGGCAGGATGCTTCTCTATCCTTTCAATGCGACCCACGCGCAGCGTAGCCAAGGCCTCAGGCAAACGGCGATACGGCGTGAGGCTTTCCACTTCCAGCCCTGCCCGGGTAAGCCTCTCTGCAACCGCTTCAGGGCTTTCGGAAATCTCAACCAGTTCGGCAAGCCAGCTCCACACAATGCGCATGCCTGGCAAAGGTAGCCTGTTAGGTGCCTTCTTCCCGGAGGCGAAAGTGAATCCACCACCCAGGAAAGGGGTAAAGAGCCCGAATTTGCTTGCGCACAAAGTCCAGGTAAGAAGCCCGGAGCTTGTCCGCATGACGCACATGCAGGAGGAAAGTGGGGGGAGCAACTCCCACTTGCTGGAGGAAACGCACGCTGGGGTGCACAGTGCCCACGAGAGGATGCGGGTGCTGCCGCAAAACCGGAAGCACCCGATCGTTCAAAAGGCGCGTGGGAAGGGTGTGTTGGCCAGCTTGGTACACCTCAAAGGCTGCCCGGGGGATCTCCGAAAGGCCCCTTCCGGTGAGCGCAGACACCCCCAGAATAGGCACCGGCTCCAGAGGCCGAACCTTGAGACGAACCCACTCCAGCACGCGTTTTTGCTCCTCAGGCGTGAGAAGGTCTATTTTATTTACCAGGATAACCACCCCACGGCCTTTTTGTTCGGCCTGGCGCAGGAGCGTAAGGTCCTGAGCGGTAAGGGGCTCCGTAGCTTCCACCACGAGCAGCACGACGTCCGCATGGAAAAGCGCTTCCAAGCTGCGCAGGGCGGCGTACCGCTCAAGAGAGTGAGGGGGAATGCGGGCCTTTCGCCGCAAGCCGGCTGTGTCTATCCAAAAAAAACGGTGTCCCTTCCACTCGGCCGGCTCGTAGAGAGCATCCCGGGTGGTGCCGGGCATGTCGCTCACCACGGCGCGCGGAGCCCTGAGCAGCGCATTGAGTAGGCTGGACTTTCCCACATTAGGCCGGCCGATGAGCGCAAAACGAGGCCCCTCCGGCGCTTCTTCGGGAGAAGCGTCCTTTATAAAAGCCTGTAGCGCCTCCTTCAACATAGAAAGGCCCCGCCCCGTCGTAGCTGAGACAAAAAACACCGGCTCAAAACCCAGCCGATAAAACTCTGCCCCTGCCTGGGCAAGCTTTTCGTTGTCGGCTTTGTTTACCAGGAGCCAGACGGGTTTGTTAGGGCTCAAATGGCGTCGCAACCACTGGCCAAAAGTCTGGTCTTCGGGATGCAGGCCGGTCTGCGCGTCCACGATCCACCATAGCAGGTCCGCTTCTTCTACCGCAAAGCGCACCTGCTGAGCCACTTGCGCTTCCAGGCCTTCCTTTTCGCCCAAAAACCCGCCTGTATCTATGAGCCAAATCGGCTTCCCTTCCAGGTGGAAGAGGCCATAATGGCGGTCGCGCGTCACGCCAGGCGTGTCCTCTACGATAGCCACGCGCTTGCCAAGGAGACGATTGAAAAGACTTGATTTGCCCACATTGGGGCGACCGATAAGCGCTACCTTGAGCATAGGGCTACAGCATCCTCCGCCACAAGAGCGCGTACTCCCCTGAGGGTAGCTGCACCAGAAGGCCCCTTTTGTCTCCCCAGCGCACAAACTCAGCCCGCCGAAAAGGCCCTTCTTCGTCCGTCAGGAGAAGGACATTTTCCCGGCGCTCTATTTCAGGTCCCAGGGGGAGCTGTTCCTCTCGCATGTCCATGGTCTCAGGATCCAGCTGAATTCGTTTCACAACAAGGGCGAGGCTAGGCACAAAGTTGACAATGATGAGGCCCAGCTCTTCGCCGGGGAGGCCCTCGTAGAAGCCCGCATACAAAAGCGAGTCGGGCGCTAACCAAGGGGAAAGTACCCCAAGCTTGAGGTAGCGAAAGCCTTGGCCATCAGGGTTCACCTCAATGGCCACCGAATCTGTTGAATTGAGCAGCAGGCTGAATTCGGTAGGTTGGCCAGGCAAAAAGTCTGGGGGAGTCGCTTCGTCCAGGGTGATCCATCCCCGCACGCCCCGGTAACAGACATAGAGCCAGCTACCCGCTTCTTTTAAGCGAGCTACGACCAGGCCGGCTGGGAGGGTATCCAGCACCGCCGCCGTAAAAGAAGGCGCCTGACGACGAACCGCAGCCGTTCGGAGTTCTATTTCGCCTTGGGGAGCGGGGGCACAACCCCAAAGCCCCACCACCAGCCATCCTATCCCTATGCTTCGCACCTCACAAAGCTACAAAAACCCTTGCGCCCCCCCGAAGAGTGCCCTTTCCTTTTAGCTCAAATGGAAGCTCCCACAACCGGGCCCAAGGGTTTTCACCCTTCCCCTTCACCCTCTCTCAAAAAAAGAAGCCCCCCTTTCCCTAATGCTCAGAGAGCCGCAGCCTGCAACATTCACCCTTGCCCCTCGTATAGGTAGGGCAGATATGACCCGCCGCAAGCCAAAGGGGGCTACAGGAGATAGTAAATCTTTATATCAATAAAATTTCGTGTGCAAAATTCGGCCAAATTTTACATCGGTTTTTTCCATACGTAGGTATGACCAACCCCAACAGAACAGAGGGGCTATGCCCCCTCGCCTGGATCGCGCCTGGACGCGCGACCTTCCTCCCTGGCAGGAAAAACCTCAATCCGAAGGGGAGCAGACCGCAAGCCCGAACGGGAATCAGGGAGCAGGGACAAGCTGTCCTACAGCAAGTTCTCCAGGGGCGTCCTCTTCCTCGGGGAATGCTCCGTCTCAAGGCTCCTCACCCAGCCAGCCCAATCCCACTCCTCAGGGCTCAAGAGAAGGAGCTCCTCCCTCGGCAGCTCCCTCACCCAGCGAAGCTTCCTCCGACAAGGTCCCTCCACCGGCCTCTCAGCCCGTAAGCTTTGAGGAAGTTCGGAAGTGGGTTCGGTTGCTTTTCCAGGCTCTCGGTCGCAAAGACTCCCTTGTTTCAGGACTTCCTCCCTTACGGCGAGCTTCCTGGAGGAGGCGAATTCCTCTCACGCTGCCAACTCGCCGGATGAATCGGCACCGCGCCTTTCCCTTGCTTCCCTCTCCCGAGGAGGCCGAAGCCTACGCCGAATGGCGCACCCTGCAAAATACCCTCACTCAGCTGATAGACCTTTTAGCCGAAGACCTGACGGGACCTCCCATCCCTGGGGACCTGTGCTACCATCCTGAAGCGTTAGCCGTGCGGAAAATAGACAAGCGGCCTCTGAGTCGATGCCGGTATGACCGCGCCCGAGATACCCTCCTCTTTGTCTTGGACACTTCCGACTCCTGTCGTGAGTACAGCGCCTTCCTGCAAAAGGTGGCCTACGCTGCGCTGCGGCTGGGGTCTGTAGAGCTTTGGGAGGCCCCCAACGGTCGGATTGTAGGCTATTGGACATGGGACCGCCACAGCCAAGCCCCCGCCTTTTACGAGCAGAACCATCAGCACTGGCCTTGGCGGGGACGCGTCCTCGTCTTCCTCGGGGACTACGATGGGGCAGACCTGCTTATTGAGGCTTCCCGACACAACCAAGTGTGGTGGCTCTGTAACGAAGAACGCCACAAAGAGCTGGCCGAACATCCCCTTTACGAAGACCGTTCGCTGCGAGAGTTTCGGGGTAAAATCCTCCCCGTGCGGAACGAAGGAGACTTACTCCGAAGCATCCGAAAAATACGCCCTCTCTGAAACTCCAAAACCAGTACGGATATGTTCAGACAAGTAAAACAACGAGTGGAGCAGCTGCTTGCCCGCCTTCAGCGCAAGGCGTGGACAAGCCCGAAGGAGCAGGCGCTTCAAGAGCCGCTTGCGCCTTCAGAAAGGAAGACCCCGGACAACGTAGCCGAACCCCAATGGCAAGCCCGCGTAAAAACGCTGAACCTTGAGCAGCATGGGTACCTCATTTCGCCGGAGATGGCTGAGCGTGTACGGTTAGCGCTGGAGACCAGGCCGTTGGCAGGGGCCTTTTTGGCGGGGCCGCCGGGCTCTGGCAAAACCTACCTGGTAGAGGTCGTGTCCCAAGCGTTAGGGCTCCCTCTCCTGGTGCAGCAGCTTTTCCCTGGTAGCACCGAAGAGACCCTCTTTGTGCGCCTATTCCCCGACGAGAAAGGAGACATTAGGCCCGTAGAGGGGATCTTGGTGGAAGCGGCCCGCCTCTTGGGGGTCTTGCCTGGCACCCAGCCCACCGCCGCCGGCGTCGTCCTCCTTTTGGATGAGTGGGATAAAAGCCGACCCTCCGCCGACGGTTTCCTCTTGGACTTTCTCCAAACAGGGCGAATCCGATTTGGCAACATCAAGGTCCAGGTGCCCCTGGAACGCCTGATCGTGTTCATCACCACCAACGAAGAGCGGGACATCTCTGAGCCTCTACGGCGGCGCCTGTGCCGCATAGAACTGCCCCCGTTGCCCGTGGAGGGGATGCAGCAGCTTCTCACGCAGAGCCACCCGAATCATCCGCTTCTTTCGCTGGCCCTCTACCTCTACCAAGTTTCCCTGCACCCCAAAATGCCCCGACCCTTTAGCGTACAGGAGCTGCGGCAGTTTCTCAGTGCGACCGCCAAGCGCGACGAGGCCCACCTCTCCAACGAGCACTTAGATGCCCTGATCTACCAGTTCCTGACCAAGTCGCGCGAAGCCCACACCCTCCTCCGCACCCTGCTTGAGAAAGAGGAAACCGACCCTTCCCTCGCTCCAGCTACTTTACCCCCCTACTTGGAGCTGAAGCGGCCTTGGAGGCAAGACTCTCTTAGAGCCATAATTGAGGCTTTGCCCAAACTGCGAGAGGAAATAGCCCAAAAGCTCCGAGAAAAGGCCTACGGGGTGCTTCGCCTGAGAGAAGAGACCTGGCAAATCCTTCAGACACTCAACCGCTTTGAGCCGCCCAAATCTCCTGGGAAGTTTGCCGCAGGATGGGTAGGGCAAACCCCTCAGGGCCCCCAAATATTCCTAAGACGGCCCCTTCGGTTGGAGGACCTGTCACACTTCGTGGAGGAAGAAGTTCGCACGGTTTGGGGCGAAATTGCGCTCTCCTTTGCTGGAATTAGACCTTCTATGAACAAAGCCCCCATCCGCTTTAGCGTAGCGAAAGCGCTTACCGAAGTCTACGATCTGACTCTTGTGCATACTGCGGGAGAGGGCATGGTTTTCACGAAGAAGGGGCTTCGTTTGTGGGTAGGCCTACCTCATCCTGAGCTGCTCGTGGAGGTGCCTTTTGAATCCGTCATGCCCCTAAAGCTGCTGGGGCTGCTCTTGCGCGATGCAAGCAACCCCTATTGGCTCCAGCTGGCCCAAGAGAATCAGTGGGGAGAATTGGGGACTGAAATCCTGCAGTTTTTGGAGTCCCTTCCGCCCCAGGGAGCCAACGGTCTGCCTTGGGGAGCGGCTTTCCCTCTCCCGAAAGGCACCTGGGGCATAGTCTACCTGGAGCCCGACACCGAAGGCAGGCTCTACCTGCCTAAGGCGATTCTGTGGGACGATCCCCGGCTCTCCTGCTTAGGCGAGAAGATGAACGATAATTGGGGCTATCCCTGCGAGTTAGAAAAGCACCGTGTGCGCCGGGTTACCCAAGGCAGACCCACGGCTACCCGGAAACTCCTCCTGGGTGCCGTGGAGGTCCTGTACAAGTGGATCAGCTAAGCCCCTAAGCAAGTAGGTCTGGCCCCCTCCCTGCGGGGAGGGGGTTTTTTGTTTGGTGGTATCTTTGGGGCATGGGGATAGCTTGGTGGGGGCTGTGCATATGGGGGCAATTGTCTCTCTGGACAGAAGGGGCTATAGGGGTGATTCACCGCGTGCCGGTGGCCCGTCCCCTCACTTGGGAAGCGACCTTCGCGGCTAAAAGAGGGGAAGCGCGCATGCCGGGCCCTTACGGCTGGGGGGGGCTCTCTTTACGCTATGCCAGCGGCCCTAAAACCTTTTTGGAAGTGGGGTTAGGGCTGCGGGGCTTTGTACTGTGGGCCAATGGCCTGCAAGAGACGCATCTCCAAGTCAACTTCCCGTTACGGGGGGGGGTTCGCCTCAAAGACATAGATAGGCCCTGGTGGTTGTGGGTAGGCCTAAGCAGCTCAGTACAACTGGCTGCGCACAGCTCGCCTCGGGTAGGGGGCGTGTACCGGTTTGCGGACTACTTTGCGCGGTCGCAGCTGCACCTACAAACGGGCTTAGAACGGACTTTTTCGGCTCGCTGGCAAGGAGGGCTGGGTGCCGGATGGGATATCTCCTCGGCGTGGGACCGGGGCCTCTTCCGAGCTTACCGGAGCTTGGCTCACCATCTGTGGGTGTATCCTTACCTCCGCTATCGGTTATGGGCGGAGCATGGGTAAGGGCTTGGCTGGCCTACGGGCGATGGCGCCTCACCCCAAAAACCTATCCGCCGGCCGTCCAAGCGGTGGAAGCGCTGTATCGGAGGCTTCGGCGCTCTACCGGCTTCCTTCTGGAGGTGGAGCGGTTTGGGGCGGCGGTTCCTCCTTCGGCTTGGGGGCGGCCGACCCAGGTCTCGTTAGCTGCGCTCACCCGCCGGGCGGCTTCCCCTCCCTGGAAGGGCCGACTCCTCTACGGGCTGACCCAAGCCCGACAACCCCACCGGATCTTAGAATTGGGCACGCACTTAGGCCTAAGCACGCTGTATATAGGGTTGGCGGTCCCTGCGGCGGAGCTGCACACGGTGGAGGCTTCACCTACGCTTCTGCGGTATGCGCGCCTCCATGCCCGGCTGCTGGGACTGCGACCTATTTTTCACGCAGGCACCTTCGCAGAAGTCCTGCCTAAGCTTCAGGGCCCCTGGGACCTGGTGTATGTGGATGGAGACCACCGACCTGAAGCCTTCTTGGCCTATGGGGAGGCGCTGTTTCCTCAGCTTACCCAGGGAGGCTGGCTGATTTGTGATGATGTGTTTTGGAGTCGGGCGCTGTACCAAGCCTGGGAGGCGTTGGCGGCGCTCCCGTGGCGCCACCGCACCCTCATAGGTCCCTTTGGCCTTCTGCAAAAATGAAGAGAGGCCGCTGGATAGCCCTCAGCCTCGGTCTACCCCTCCTCCTTGGAGGAATCGGCTGGCTCACCCGCTACACCTGGCTGCCTCACGCGCTTTTCTTCTTTTTGCAGGCGTATCGCATTGACCGGCTCCGCTATGAAGGGGTCCTCTGGGAGCACCCCACGGATCTGCAGTTTACCGGCGTTCTGATAGAAAAGGGCCGTTGGGAGCTTGAAGCAGACAAGGTGCGGGTGAGGGTAGGCAAGCGGCCAGCCTTACACGTGTGGGGAGGAAGGCTCCGGATGAAAGCTACTTGGGAAGCACCCGCGGAACCTCCCACGAGACCCCTTGCGCCGCAAAACCTGCTGGCTTCTCTCCTGGCGTGGCTGGCCAAGCTGGACACTTTAGAGATGGTGCCCGTGGAGCTGCCTTACAACCTAAGGCTGCAGGTATCCAAGCAAGGCAAAGGGCCCTTTCCCTTTCTGATAGAGCACCCGCAAGGGTGCCTGCAAGGGGAGGCTCGGCTTGAGCCAAATCAGCTGCATTTTACCGCCCAGCCAGGCGAAGTAGGGGGCGCCGCTTACCTGCGCTGGGAACGGCTGGCGGGCAGCCTCCAAGTGCGCGCCGAAACCCTCTCCCTCACCCTGCAAGGCTGGCGTGTAGAAGGGTACCACCCTCGTCTGGCCAGTCGGGTGCTGCGCTACGACTCGGTGGGTGGGGTAGCGGTCTGGATACACCGCCCTGATACCCCCTTCATTGAGCTGAGGCCCCTCCTGCTTCCTCTCCAAGCGACTCTCCAGCTGCGCTGGACGCCTGAACCCCTAAGCTGGAGCCTCCAACTCCAGGTTCCCCCTCAACCCCACCAAGCTTACCTGGAGGCTTTCCCCAAAGGCTTCTTTACTTGCCTGAGTAAGGCTTGGCTGGGAGGCCGATCGGCCCTTCAGCTCCATCTTAGGTACCACCCAGCGCTCCCCGACACCTTGGGCTTGGAAGTGACCTGGCAACCCGAGGGCTTTACCATCCAGCGGTGGGAAGGCTTTTCTCCTCTGCACCTGCGAGAGCCTTTTTGGTACCGGCCTTACCGCTCTACCCGAGAAATCTGGGTGGGCCCAGAAAACCCCGCTTTTCTGAGCTTTCGCCAGATCACGCCTTATGTGCTGCTTGCCGTGCTCCACAGCGAAGACGGCCTTTTCTTCCAGCACCAAGGCTTTCATAAAGCCCATCTTCTTAGAGCCATCCTGGAAAACTGGCGGTGTCGGTGCTTCCGGCGAGGGGCCGGCACCCTCACCATGCAAGTGGTGCGCAATACGCTCCTCAATCGCGAAAAAACCCTGGCCCGCAAAGTAGAAGAAGTGCTCCTCACAGCCCTGATTGAACGCTTCCGCCTCCTGTCTAAGGAACGGCTGGCTGAGTTGTACTTCAACATCGTGGAATGGGGACCCGAAGTCTACGGTCTCACCGAAGCGGCGCATTTTTACTTTGCGAAAGAGCCCCAGGACCTGACGATCCCGGAAGCCCTCTTTCTGGGGGCGATTTTGCCCAGCCCTCGCGCTTACCGCTATTTCGTAGAGGAGAAAACGCACTGCGCGCTACCTTCCCTCTCTTGGCACTTCCGCAAGATAGCGGGCTTTCTGGTGCTACAGCATTACCTTCCTCCAGACTCGGTTGAGACCATCAAACCCGAGCGCGCTTGTCTGACAGGCCCTGCTCAACGGCTCTTACAAGCCCCTGCGTCCCATGACACGCTTCCTTAGAGGTTTGGGGCGGTTTTTAGCAGGGTTGGTGGTAGGAGGGCTCCTCGCTTTGGGTGCGATCGCCGGAGCCCTCTACCTGAACCGAGATAAGCTTCTGGCCTGGCTCTCCTCCCAGCTTAGCCAAACCTTCTCCGCTCGCATGGAAGTCCAAGCCGTGCAAGTAGGGCACTTAGGCGATTTGCCTTGGCTTTCCTTCCGGCTCAAGGGCTTCCTGATGAAAAGCTTCTCTGGCGAGACCCTCTTCACCGCTCGCGAAGCCACCTTGTACTTGAACCTGTGGGAGACCCTCGTGGAGAAAAACTACCGGGTGGAAAAAATCACGCTGGAAGGCCCTTACTTGCGGTTGGCCTACGACAAGGAAGGACGCTCGCCTTGGCAAGCGGTGTTTCGGGGGGATTCCGGAGCGGACTCACCCTGGCGCATTGAGGCGCTGCGCATCCAAGAGGGTCGGTTTGAGTACAGGGACGCTCAGGCGGACTTCTGGCTCACGCTGGAAGTGGCCTCCCTCCAAGCCACCCTCGCTTACCAGGCAAGCCAACTAACCGTGGAAGGCAGCGTCGAGGGTCAGCTTCAGCGCATGGGTACCCTTAAGCAGGCCTGGCTTGAGCGGTACCCCTTTCGGATAGAGGGTCAGCTGGAGAAAGACGACCCTTGGCTCCTTTCTCGGGGCCTTCGGCTCTCTGTAACGGGGCTTCAGGCTCGCGTGCAAGGGGGCATCCGCCTCGCTGCAAGCCCCCCTGAGCTATCTCTACGACTGGAGGAGATAGGCGCAGAAACGGCTTTGCTCCAGCGCTTCTGGGCGGAAGCGCCCGACGTCCTGCGGCACCTCCAAGGCAGCCTGCAAGGCAAAGGTCATATCCGGGGCCCTATCGGGCAAGGCCACCTGCCCTCCGTAGAGATTTCAGCCTTCCTGCACGTGCGCAAACCCTTCTCCTGGAAAGCCTACCCGGTGCGCTCCCTCCAAGCCCAGGGAAGTCTCTTCTGGGATCCAGGCCGTAGACCCCGGGGTAAGATTGAGATAGATTCGTTCTTTCTTGCCGGCGGAGCAGCCGATACCCTCTCAGGGCGTCTTTCTTACGATTGGTACCGCAAGCGGGGCCGTGCTACCCTGGCTGGCCAGGTAGACCTGCAAGCTTTGACGCAGGCGGGCTTCCTGACGACCGACACCCTCCAAGGCCTCTTGCGCTCTACGCTCCAAGCCCATCACCAAGAGGGGCGGTGGCTTCTCTCGGGAGAAGGTGAAGTCTCCAACCTAACCTGGCGGGAGCTCGCGGTAGAAAGGACCTTGTTCCACCTTGCCCCCACCAACCTGGAGTTAGCGCAGCTGGTTTTGCGGCATCCCCAGCTGCGCTGTACAGCGCCTCGGCTTCAGGTCAGTTCTTACGCTCGGCTTTGGGACAGCACCGCCGCTCCTCTTTCTATTCGGGGTAGCTTGCAGGCTTCGTACCTGGCGTATCAGCCCGCAGATACCGGAGGAGGGCTGCCCTGGCCTTTGCACCTGGACTTGGAAGCCCGCATAGAAACGCTGGCCTGGCAGGGCCATCTCGTAGGACCTATCCACACCCATCTTGTCTGGCAAGGCGATTCTTTCCTGCTGGATCCGCTTCGGGTGGGGGCGGTAGCGGGCGGCTCCATAGAAGGAAACCTCCAGGGGCTACCCTTCCGCTGGAGCGTGGAAGGGGCCTTCTCTCGGCTAAACCTGGAAGCGCTCCACGCCGAATGGCCCGAATTGGATACGCTCTTTCCGCTGCTACCCCACCTGAAAGGCACCCTCTCGGGTCGTATGCAGGGCCGCTTTCCCCTGCGAAAAGGACGCCTCTCCTGGGCCGAAGCCCAGGCCGAACTGACCCTACGGCTGGAAAACTTCGTGGTGGTGGAAAGCCCCTACACCTACGAACTTTTTTCGCTGATTCCCCTCACCGACTTCAAAAGAATCCAAGTAGGAAGCGTACAAGCCCACCTAACCCTACAAGAAGGGGTGTTACGGCTGGATACCACCACCCTTCAGGCCAATCGGTGGCGCATGCGCATAGCCGGCAGCCACACCCTGCGGGGGGAATTGGCCTACGATCTGGAGGTGGAAGTGCCCCGCCTCCTGCTTGACAAAAGCAGCCAGCGCATAGAAGAGTGGGTGGAAGAGGTAGAAGGCGAACGGCTACGCTTATCCATCCAGGTCAGGGGCACTACGGAAAAACCGGTCTTTCGCTGGAAGCCTGCTTCCCGGCCAGCGGCCTGGCCTGAACGCCGTTCAACAACCCCCAAGAAGCGCTCACCTACCCGTCCCACCCCAGAACTCCCCGTGGATCCAGAACTAAAGCCTCTCATGCAACCTCCAGCCGCTTTTTTTCGTAATATCGCCTAACATGAAGGGAGCAACCTGGTGCCGAAGCGGGCAGGCCACCCTGCTCCTGGGGCCTTGGCTGCTGGGAAGCCTCCTTGTCTATGGCCAGACGCCTTTGCGCACCTACGTGGGAACGGAGTTTATCTTGCTGCGGTTTCACCGGGATTATTTGCCGCCGGCGCTGGCCACGGGAGTGGTAGGAGGCCTGGGCCGAGAAATCTGGCGTTCAGGCACTTCGCATGCGGTCCTGGTGTGGGGCGAAGGCCGTCTGTTTTATCCGCTGGGCTCTACCGTCTTTCCCCTGTCTGGGGGCGCCTCGCTGGGAATAGGCTGGCAAGTCGGCCTGCCTGACCCCGAACGGTATGCCCTACAACTGCGCTTCGGCTTGGACGGCTACACTTTCCGGACCGACGGGCGCTACAGCATCCCTATCCGCGACCACCAACTGCGACCCGTTGTCCAGATCGAGCTCTCCGCCTCCTTCGCAGAACTGGTTTTTGTGCGTTATGGCTTCTACCCCACCCCCGGCACGACCAGCAAGTACTTCGTGGCTCTGGGGAGCTACTTCTGACTAAAACTTTTTTTGACAAGCCAAAAAATGCCTACCTTTGTCTCGTGCGAAGGTGGGTAGGACCTGGGATCCTGGTAGCCGTAGGGTACATGGACCCCGGCAACTGGGCCACCGGCGTAGAAGCCGGTAGCGGCTACGGGTACACCCTGGCCTGGGTTATTGTGGCTTCAAGTTTGGCGGCGATTCTGCTACAAATTCTGGCCGCTCGGCTGGGGCTGTGGGGAGGCACCGATCTGGTAGGGCTGGGTTACCGGTTCTTTGGCCGGCGCATAGGCGGCTTTCTTGCCTTTACCGCCTTCATCGCTGTGGCCGCCACCGACCTGGCTGAGGTCTTAGGGTTTGCGCTGGCCCTTCGGTTGCTTTTGGGCGTGCCTATGGCGATAGGGGCCCTCCTGGCGCTGGTAGAAGTGGTCCTGGTCTTGTACTGGAGCGCCCGCCGGCCTCGGCTGCTGGAAACGCTCGTAGGCATCCTCACGCTGGCTATCGTGGCTATTTTTCTGTATGAGCTGGTACTCCTGCGGCCTCCCCTTACAGCCGTTCTGGCGGGGCTAATCCCCTCAAGCCAGGCCTTTGAAGACCCGCAAGCCCTCTACTTGGTGCTGGGGCTCATTGGCGCCACCATCATGCCCCACAACCTGTACTTGCACAGCAGCTGGGTGGCCCAGCAACACCGAACTTCCTCTCCTGCTGGCGCGAGCGCTTTTCTAACCCAAGACACGGTCCGAAGCCTGAGTCTGGCTCTTTTCGTCAACCTGGCTTTGCTTATCACAGCGGCGGCGCTGCGGGGCCACCCCGATCCCGTTCACCGGTGGGATATCGCTGAAGCTTACCGTCTTTTTGAGCCGGCGGTGGGGGCCTGGGCCGGGATTGCGTTTGGGGTAGCGCTTCTGCTCTCTGGCCACAACGCCACCCTGACCAGCACGCTGACAGGGCAATTTGTCTTGGGATACCTCCTGCCAAGGCGGATTTCCCCAGCGCTGCGGGCTTTTCTGCTGCGCAGCGCCAGCCTGCTGCCTGCCCTTCTGGTGCTCCTCCTGTGGGGAGAAAGCGAAGTCGGCCCCCTCCTCGTGCTGTCGCAGGTGGTTCTGTCCTTGCAACTGCCTTTCGTCCTGGGACCTATGCTGTATTTTCTCTTTCGCCTGCCAGAAGCCCAAACGGGACGCCTTTCCCTCTCCTTAGCCTACGCCATTAGCCTCCTGATTACAGGCCTGAACCTGTACCTGATCTGGCGCCTCTGAGGCGGCAAAATCCGTACTTTAGCCACCGTATGAACCGCAGAACCTTTTTAGGCGCGCTGGGCGCGCTGGCGTTGAGCCGTCTGGGCTGGTCTAAGCCCCCAGCTCCGCTCTACCTGCCTGAAGGGCCCCTCGCTGGCGGATATCCGTACGAACTGCCCCCCCTGCCTTACCCTTACGAAGCCCTGGAACCCCACATAGACACCCAGACAATGAAAGTCCACCACCAAGGCCACCACGCAGGGTACGTCAGCACGCTCAACAAGGCCTTGGCAGACCTGCCTGCTTTCCAGCAGATGCCCCTGGAAGAGCTCCTGGCTAACCTGGAAAAAGTACCCGCCGCACAGCGCACCACCATCCGCAACCACGGAGGCGGCCACTGGAACCACAGCTTCTTTTGGCCGTTGCTGACCCCTAAACCCCAAGAACCTTCCCTGGAACTGCAAAAAAGACTCTCCGCCGAGTTTGGCAGCTGGGCTGCCTTCCGCGGGCAGCTTTTGGATACCGCCCTGCGGCTCTTTGGCTCAGGCTGGACTTGGCTGATCAAGCTCCCCTCCGGCCGCCTCCAGATCATCACCACCCCCAACCAAGACAACCCCCTCATGCCTTATGCCGAAGTACGAGGCACGCCCGTCCTGGGCCTGGATGTCTGGGAACACGCTTACTACCTGAAGCACCAGAACCGCCGCATTGAATACCTCTCTGCCCTCTGGAACGTCATCAACTGGCAGCGCGTAGAAGCTCTCCTCGGGTGATATGCGCAGGGTCCTCCTGGGCCTGATTGTCCTGGGTATTGTCGGGCTGGGCAGCGTATGGGTGTACCGCAACTTCCTCAGGTCGCCCCGCAAGCCTTTTTTATGGCAGAACCTGCCCGAAGGATACAGCGTGGTGGTCTATACGCCTTCTTTTGCCCAAACTTGGAAAAAACTCCGGTCCAGCCCGCTCTGGTCTATTTGGGCGGAAAGTCCGCACTTGAGCTCCCCTTTCCAGCAGGCCCGGGTCTGGGACTCGCTTTTGAGTCGGTATCCCTTCCTGGCTGACTGGGTAGCAAGCCGGGGGGTGCTCTTGGCCTTGTATCCGGAAGGGCCCCTTTACCTGGTAGAAGCGCCGTTTCTGGCCAAGTATGGCGATTGGCGGGGCACGATGGCCGAGCTGGCGCGCCAGTACGGCTGGCCCGTCCACCTGGTCCAGCAAGACGGCTACGCTCTTTGGAAGCTCCCCGACGGTTACCTGGCCCCCGCCGGCGAAATCCTGGTGTTTTCGCCAGAAGCCAAGCTGGTGGTACGCTTCCTGCGAGGGGAAGCCGTGAGCACGCCCCCCTGGGAATGGACCGAAGAAGACACCCCTACCTGGCTTTTTATGGGCTGGCAAGGCCCTGAGCTGGAAAAGGCCTTCCAGCATCCCGCTACAGCCTTTTTACGCACCCTACGCTGGGGAGAGCTGCGCCTGTACCTGGAAGAGGAGGGCCTCGTGGCCCAAGGCCTCTGGCAAGCCGACAGTGGCTTCTGGAACTACCTCAGCCCGGCCTCCCTGGGCCTGGCTGAACTCTGCCCCCCTTCCACCGAGGCCGTAATAGCCCTCCATCTCCAAGCTCCCACCACCCTCTACCGGCAATACTTGCGCCCCCTCTACGAGCAAGAAATAACCCAAGCCGAAAAATGGCTGGGCCTCTCCTTTGAAGAAGACTTTTTTGCCCACCTGTCCGGCGAAGTAGGCCTGGTGCAAGCTCAGCAGCCTTTCATCCTTCTGCGCCTGAAAGACGCTGAGGCCTTCCAAAAAAGCTGGCAAAAACTCCAAAGACGGGTACGCCATCGCACTCCTTTCCGCTGGGAAAGGGAAAATTACCGAGGCTACGAGATCGCGTCGCTTGAAGTGAAAGGTCTCTTCCGATGGCTTTTTGGTCGGCTTTTTAGCCAGTGGGAAAGCCCCTACTTCGCTCGGGTGGGAGACTGGGTGGCCTTTGCTCGGGACCCCTCCGTCTTGAAAGTGTGGATTGATGCGCATGTGGAACGACACAGCTTGTATGAGCGGGCTGAGTTTGCCGAGGCTTTTCCGTCCTCGCCTCGTGGTGCCTTGACGCTGGGGTATTTTCACCTGGCGAACCCCACGTGGCTACGCCCATGGCTGGATCCCGCCCAATATGCCCGCTGGCAAAAAGAACTGGCTCCTTGGAGCCAAGCTACCTTCATCTTAAGAGCCCGGGAAGGCCAAACCCTGGACTGTTCTGTGGAGCTGCGGTGGCGCTCCAGCACCCCAGCAGAAAACCTCCCCACCACCCCTGCTTTAGCCAAGCCGACGATTGAGTTGCCCTCCGACACCACCGCCTACGATAGCTTAGCCGAGGAGTACTACCCCAACGGCGTGCTCAAACGACGCGCTACGCTCCTAAACGGCCTCCTGGAAGGAGACTACACCGAATACCATCCCAACGGCATAGTGAAAGTACAAGGCACCTACGAACAAGGCCAAAAAGTAGGCAAGTGGCGCTATTACAACACCCGCGGGGAACTCCTGCGCGAGGAAAACTGGGGAGGAGAAGAAACCCCTATGGACACCGCTGGCGGCTCTTGAGCTGGCGAAGGTAAGCTTGCTGCCCCGTAGAGAGGGGGTAGCGCGCCGCCTGATCCAGCCAATAGCAAGCGGAATCCGGTACCACCTGCGCCAAAAAGAGGTACGCTGGCACGCATGAGGAGTCCTGAGAGAGCGCTTCCCGAAGGTAAGCCTGGGCTTTGTCCAGTTGGCCGGTGTGCCATGCCAAGCGCCCCAAGTACGCTCGCACCCAGGGATCTTCTGCCAGCTGCCGAAGCCTCTGCACATACACCATAGGCGGCGCCGAGATACCTTCGCCATACAAGAGCTGAAACACAACCCCCTGCGCATACAAGCGGGGCACCGAATCCGATAGCCCAGCAAGCTGGCTAAGGAGATTCTGCTTTTCCTCCGCCGTCAAGGGCTCGCCCGCTTCGGCTCGCCAGAAGGCTGCATCAAGCTGGCTTTCCAGCGTAGGGGGCCGAGTAAGGGCCGAACGGCGGGCCCCCCACATCAGAAGCCCCGCCACAAGCAGGCCAGAGAGGAGCCAGCCCCCCCAGCGAATCCACTCACTTCGGCTCAAAGCGCTTGAGGAGAGAAGGATTGTGCGCGATCGCTTTAGCCAGCTCCGCGGAAGGGGTGAAGTGGATTTTCAGGCGAGGCGGCACCGTGATTTCTTTTTTAGCGGTGATGAGGCGGCCTTTGCGGGCGCGCTGATACTTGAGAGAAAAACGACCAAAGCGGCGCAGCTGCACCTCTTCCCCGCGCTGAAGGGCTTCCTGCACAGCCTCCAAAAGCGCCTCCAAGGCAGCGCTGGCATCGGCTCGGGAGAGACCTGTACGCTGGCTAATCGCCTGCACCAGATCGCGTCGTGTCATAAGGGTGAGCAAAACTACGGTAGCGCGCCCATACAGCCCATAGCACAGAAGCGGGAATGGCAAAGGAAATCCCCTCATACAAGCCGGAACTCGTCGCAATGTCCGACACCATCCCCACGACGTGGCCCTTTCTGTCCAAGACGGGGCTGCCCGAACTGCCTGACTGCGCGGGGAGGGACAGTTGCAAAAAGGGAAGCTTGACGCCGGGACTGACCTCAAGCTGGCGAAGGGGCGCCGATACAAACCCCTCCTGCAAAGTACCCAAGAGCCCCCAAGGCGCCCCCACCGAAACGACAGCCTGGCCGATGGCAGGCACCGTCTTTTCAGGACTCAAAACCAGCCCCTCCCCTTTTAGCGATGCGCTGCGAAGAATAGCCACATCCGCCACCGTGTCTCTCCAAACAACTTCGGCCGGGTAACAAGCGCCTTGCGCATCCCACACTTCCACCTCCAGGCGCCCGGCCTGAGAAGGAAAAACATGCCGGCAGGTAAAAAGGTGCCCCGCTTGGTCAAAGAGCCAGGCCGTACCTCGGGTGGTTTCTCGAGTGTACCGGTACGTGGCCCGCACCTCCAGCCGGAAAACCCGAGGAACTAAGTAAGCTGCCAGCGACTGACGCCAGCGTTCCTGATACAGAAGGGGGTCTGTGCTTTCCGCTACGACGAGGGTTTCGGGCTTCAGGGGCGAGGGCTGCTCCGCAGGACGAACCTGCCGGCATCCTCCCAGCAGGCCTAAGAGCACCGCCCCTTCACAAAAGGGTCTGAGCCAAGGCCTTGGCTCGTTCATACTCTTCCGGCGTGTCAATCGCAAAGCTACGGTAGGGGGTCTCCTCTACCCAGATGGAATAGCCGTGATAAAGCCAGCGCAGCTGCTCCAGCTGCTCGGCCTCCTCCAACGGGCACGGCGAAACAGCCACTATCTCAATCAGCGTGGAACGCCAGTACCCATACAACCCCACATGACGAAAATACCCCACTTTGCTGAGCATCTCTGCGCTTGTAAGAGGAAGGTCCCGAGGGTGGGGAATAAGAGCCCGCGAAAAATACAAGGCCCTCCCCTCTTTGTCGGTCACCACTTTGACTACGGAGGGCGACATCAGCTCCTCGTAGTCCAAGATGCGGTGCATGAGGGTCACGAGGGGGCGGCGCTGCAGCGCCTCCCGAATCAGAACAAGCTGCTGGGGGTGAAGGAAAGGCTCATCAGCCTGGATGTTGACGTAGGCGTCGTACACAAACCGCTCAGCCACTTCCCCCAGCCGTTCCGTACCTGAAGTGTGCGTGGTGCGGGTCATGACAGCCCGGCCACCGAAGCTCTCAACCGCCTGAACTACCCGCATATCATCCGTGGCCACGAGGAGGTCTTCGCCAAAAACCTCGCGAGCCCGTTCGTAGACGTGGTAGATGATAGGTTTGCCGCGCAAAGGCAAGAGAACCTTGCCTGGAAGGCGCTGAGAATGGTACCGGGCCGGAATCACGCCTAAAACACGCATACGCCAGACTTCTGCAAACCTAATGCCAAATCCGGATACCTTTGTTGGGATGCGCTTGGTGTGGGCGGATGAGAGCGGCCGCATCTATGACGAAAAGCGATGGCAGGCCGCTGGGCGAAGTGCGTTCTGGGTCTTTCCCTGGCCTACTTTCGGGGAGTGGAGGCCGCTGCCGGAGGGGAGTGTGCTGTTTCATTTGCCTGGCCGGCGTCCGGTAGGGGTGGCTCCCGATGGCCGATTGCGCACCTATAGCCGAGGCTGGGCAGTGGCGGCCTTCGTGGCGCCGGCTCATACCCAGCTGGCCCTCAGCGCATGGGAAAAAACCCCCGAAGCCCCCACCCTCCCCCTCTATGCCTATACAGCCGTAGGATGGCAAGACGGCCGATTCTGGGTGCCTGCCCTCCGAGTAGACCCGCAACCCCGCCAGGATGCCGACCGTTTCCACCCTCCTGCTATTGAGCGGGGCAAAAGAGCGCTCCTCAAGCGCTTCCCTCACAACCGGCTGGTGGCTCACCTCATGCACAACTGTGTAGACCGCTACTGCTGCCCCGCCGCTCGTAACTTGGCTCTGGGGCGGTGGGAATGCCCCCTGCCCGTTTCCCCTGCCTGCAACGCCGCCTGCATCGGCTGCATCTCCCTCCAAGAAGCCCACGAGTCCCCTATCCCCAGCTCCCAGGAACGGCTGACTTTCCTCCCTACCCCCGAAGAGATCGCCGAACTGGCTGTTTACCACCTTGAGCGGGCCCCAGACCCCATCGTGAGCTTTGGCCAGGGATGCGAAGGTGAGCCCCTCCTGGCTTGGAAAAACATCCTGGAAGCGGTCACCTTGATTCGTAAAAAAACATCCCGCGGGGTTATCAACCTCAACACCAATGGCGCTTGGCCCGCTATCGTTGAAAAGCTGGCAAGGGCTGGCGTAGATAGCTTCCGCATTAGCCTCAACAGCGCTCAGCCACCGTGGTATGAGCGCTACTACCGTCCTCGCAACTACACCTTCGCCAGCGTGAAAGAGTCCATTCGTCGGGCGGTGGCGCTGGGCAAATGGGTCTCCATCAACTATTTCACCCTGCCAGGCTTCACCGATCAGCCTGCCGAGTACCGGGCCCTTCAGACGCTTATCGCCGAAACCGGCCTGCACATGATCCAGTGGCGAAACTTCAACATAGACCCCGACTGGTACATTGAACGGATGGGCTTTTCGGAAGCGGAGTTTGAGCCGCCGCTGGGCATCCGGTTCCTAATGAAAGACCTGCGAAAGCCCTTTCCCCATCTGCGATATGGCTATTTCAATCCGCCTGCGCGATATATCGCTCGCGTCTTTGCTGAGGGTGAAGCTCGCTTTTCTCCTGGTAGGACCGCCCAAGAGCCAGGGGCAGTCCCTGACGCCCATTAGTACGCATCGTCCTACGCAGGGCATAAACGCCAACCTGGTAGAGCCCGGCGCCCTCCAAGTAGAAAGCGGGTTTGAGCCGTATGTAGGGGCTACCCTTAGACCTGAGTTCGTCCTGCAACCTCGCCTGGGCCTGAGCAGGAAAGTAGAAGTTTTCTGGACCGGCCGAGTGGAAAAGGCCACCCCCTTCTGGCGCTGGCACACCCTGGCCTTTTCTGCCAAGGTTCAAATCCTCAAGCGAAAAACCTGGCAAGTAGCCTGGGTAGGCTGGGGATATTTACCTCTGGGGCCTCTTAGAGCCCGCGCCGAGCTGGGGTGCCTGGCCGATTTTCTTTTGGGGAAGCGAGGGGTTCTGACCCTCAACGGCTCAGGGCAAGCGGGACCTGGCAGGCCCCCCAGTTATTTCGCGACGGCTTTTTATACGCACGAGATAAAGCCCCATGTTTACACTTGGGTGGAGGCCTTTGCGTATGGGCCTGCCTCTACCCTGGGCTTGGGAAGCGGCCTCCAGTACCTGGTTGGGAAGGAAAGGCTGGGAGCTGTAGACGTGGCCTTCAATTACCGGAGCGGGGGAGCCCTCCAGGTGCTGGTAGGGCTGAGTAAAAAAGGCCAGCTATTTCGCCGGAAGGGCCATGCTTGAGGCGAGGCGTGTGCGTTTCGGGCTGCTGCTTGGGGCTACTTATGCGCTGCTTCTGGTCGTGCTAGGGTACAGGGTTTACGAGGATGCCTCCATTCCCCTGGGCAGTGTGGCGCTCCGCCAGCCAGAGAAACTAAAAAAGGACTTTTCCCTGCAAGGCACCTCCACCGAACGCCTGCTGGTCAATTACCTGTATGCGCCGCTTATAGGAAAATGGGGGTTGTTTTTCGGCTTGCATGCGGCCTTCAGTCTGCTGCTTTTAGCCGGGCTGTGGCGCCTTGCTTACCGCCTGATAGGCTCAGAAGGATGGGCATGGATAGCGGTGTGGACAGTCTTGCCGGGGCTATACCATCACCACTGGGGGAGCAATGAGCTGTATTACCCCTATCTAACCCCTTCTCTCCCTGCCAAAGCCGCCGGAGCCTGGGTATGGGTCAGCCTGCTGGAGGGGAGGTTCGGCTGGGCTGCCCTGGCGCTCGCCTTTGCCACGGTTATCCATCCCAGCGTCGGCTGGCAAACCTGGGTTTTTTCTCTACCCCTGGTTGGGGCTGCACAAGGACGAAAGCGCTGGCCCTACGCCCTAAGCAGCCTTTTCACAGTAGCGCTGACCCTGCTGATGTTTTTCCAGGCCCGTCCAAACCCTTCCCAAGCCCTGCTTTGGCAAAAAATCTTTTTGGGTTTTCGCATGCACATGCACTTTTACCCCGAGTACTTCCGCCCTTCCAGCCATGGGCTTTTCAGCTTTTTGCTTGTGAGCGGACTGCTCCTGACCTTCAGGCGAGACCGAAACCTCTTCGGGGTCTTTGCGCTGTACGCAGGAAGCCTGCTCCTATATGTAGCCAACCGGTACACGGTGGGGTGGGAACCCCTTCTATACAGCCAGCTTCCTCGGGCCACGGTATGGCTCAAGCCACTGGGGGTTTTTGTGCTGGGGAAGTGGCTTCGCTCCAAGCTCCCGGAATGGCCTATCTCAACCCGCAGCGCCTTCCTGCTGCTAAGCCTGATAGGATGGGGGGCCTTCCGCCTGGCGCGACATCCGGAAATCGGACGAGACTTCCTTCAGGTTTTCCGGTGGCGGGAAAGTTCGGTATGGAAATTGGGGCTGTGGGGGGATGAACACCTGCCCTTGGATGCCGTGGTGGCAGCCCCTCCAAGAGGCATGAGCGCTCTTTTTGCCCTTCAGCGGAGCGCTTACCTGCGCATAGATTTCATCGGCCGTCCGGACCCCCAGGCTTACCGGCAGCGCTTGCTCCAGCTTTACGGGATAGATCCGGTCGAGGGAGCTTCGGCGTGGCGAACTCTCATGACGAAAGGCGACTCCCTTTTCGTTGAGCGGTGCCGAACCCTCCCTGACTCGCTGCGGCTGTGGGGCATCACCCACGTGGTGGTTCCCGCCTGGGCCTGCTTGCCTTACCGCCTTCTGTGGAAGGATGAGCAGCTTGCGCTCTACGAGGTGCGATGACCTTGTGAGCACCGAAAAGGTCGTATATTTGTGCCCGCTCGGGGGGTTAGCTCAGTTGGTAGAGCGCCAGCATGGCATGCTGGAGGTCAGCGGTTCGAAGTCCGCTACCCTCCACGCCCGTCTGCGGGGGGTTAGCTCAGTTGGTAGAGCGCCAGAATCGCACTCTGGAGGTCAGCGGTTCGAGTCCGCTACCCTCCACTAAGGAGAGGTGCCGGAGTGGTCGAACGGGCACGACTGGAAATCGTGTACCCCGACAAAATCGGGGTCGGGGGTTCGAATCCCCCCCTCTCCGCCTCTCCGCTTAGGTAGGCGAGTTTTTGTTTCTTTGGAGCGGTGCTGGCCGAGCTAAAAGCGTATTACACTTCGCTGGTGGCGCCCAAGCGCCTACCCACCCTGGAAGTGCCCATCGGCGACGTACCCGTAGGGGGATCCAACCCCATTCGCCTGCAGACCATGACCACCACCGACACGCTGGACATCGAGGCGACGGTCGCGCAGGTGATTCGCTTAGCCGAAGCCGGGGCAGACTATGTGCGCATCACGGCCCCCAGCCTCAAAGAAGCCGAAGCCCTCGGCGAAATCAAAAAGCGTGTGCGCGCCGCGGGCCTGCGGACCCCCCTCGTGGCAGATATCCATTATACCCCTCGTGCCGCCGAAATCGCCGCCCGCCTCGTAGAAAAGGTCCGCATCAACCCCGGCAACTACGCCGATAAAAAGCGCTTCGAACAGCGCACCTACACCGACGCCGAGTACCAGGCCGAACTGGAACGCGTGTACGAACGGTTCGTTCCGCTGGTGCGCATCTGTAAAGAATATGGCACAGCCCTGCGCATTGGCGTCAACCATGGCTCCCTTTCGGACCGCATCTTGAACCGCTACGGCGACACCCCCGAAGGCATGGTAGAATCCGCCATGGAATTCCTCCGCATCTGTGAAATGGAAGGCTTTTACCGGGTGGTGATCTCCATGAAAGCCTCCAATCCTGCCGTTATGGTGGCCGCTTACCGGCACTTAGTTGCTCGTCTCAAGGCCCATGGGCGGATCTACCCCATTCACCTGGGCGTGACCGAAGCCGGCGACGGAAGCGACGGCCGCATCAAGTCAGCCCTGGGCATAGAGGCGCTCTTATTGGACGGAATTGGTGACACGGTGCGGGTCTCCCTCACCGAGCCCCCAGAAAACGAACTGCCCACTTGCCGGGCCCTGGTGAGCTTTGCTGAAAAACACCGGGACCTGGCTCTGGACCTACCCGAACCTTCCTGGCCCGGCGAAGGGCTTACCTACCAACGATGGGCCACCCACAGCACAGAAGGAGTCGGAGCCGGACACCCCGCCATCGTGATAGCTGACCATAGCCAGAACCTGCACGGTCTGGATCTCTATGGCGGCGAAATCGTACCGGACTTTGCCTTTGTGGGGAAAGCCGTACCGGACCCCCTCCCGCCTATACGGCTTATTTACGAGGCGCCAGTGTGGGAAAAAGTCGCCCGCCCGCAAGATACTCCGTACTTCGCTTCCTTAGAGGCATGGCGAAAAGCCACCCTTCGCCATCCCAGCCTAAACTGGGTACGCCTGACGCCGGCCGACCTCTTAGGCGGAACGCTGGACTTTTTGGAGGACCCTACGGTGGTCTGGGTGCTGGAAAGTGAGGGTTTTCTACCCGCTCGGGCTTTGCGGTGGATGCGCCTTTATGCTGCGCAAAAGGGACACACCCCGCCCATGGTAGCCCGACTGGCCCTCACCCCGCCCCACGATAGCCCCGAACCTCGCCCCGCTCATGCCCTTGCCGTAGAAGCGGCCTGCCATGCCAGCTTGCTTGTCCTGGACGGCTTTGTGGATGGGCTCTGGCTCTCTATCCAAGAACGCCCCCCTGCTGCAGCCGTGCGGCTGAGCTTTGACCTGCTCCAGGCCGCTCGCCTACGGATCGTGCGCACCGACTACATCGCTTGCCCTTCGTGTGGGCGCACCCTCTTCAACCTGGAAGAAGTCACGGCCCGCATACGCGCCCGCACCAGCCACCTCAAAGGCCTCAAAATCGCTATCATGGGCTGCATCGTCAACGGCCCCGGCGAAATGGCGGACGCCGACTACGGGTACGTCGGCGCAGGACCAGGCATCATCCACCTTTACCGAGGCAAGGAAATCGTACGCAAAAATGTCCGAGAAGAAGAAGCCTTGGAAGCCCTGATAGAACTCATCAAAGCCGACGGTCGGTGGACGCCGCCGCCAGAGGAAAGGCCCGGCTAAGCCGCTCGCAAGCCTCCTCCAGTAGCTCTATCGGCCGAGCAAAGCACAAACGCAGCCAGCCTTCGCCTTCTTCCGAGCTGTAAAAAGGCCCCAGCGGAATAGCCGCCACCCCTACCTCCCGCGTAAGGGCTTCGGCCAGCTCTACATCCCCCTGGGTCACGCCAGGGGGGCGCACCAGCACAAAATAGCCCCCTTCCGGCGGTAGCACTTCCAGAGAGGTGCTCTGCACAAGTCGCTCCAGAAAAAACCTCCGACGCGCCAAAAGCGGCCGATGAAAGTAAAGGGCCCTTTCAAGATCCTGGCTTAGGTACGCTGCGACCACCGCCTGCAAAGGCGTAGGCGCACAAAAAGGAATGAACTGATGCACCGCCCGAATAGCGGCGGTAAGGGCTGGTGGCGCAGCCACATACCCCAACCGCCAGCCGGTCGCCCCCACCATCTTGCCCAGAGAACCCACCACCACAGCCCGCTCCCGAAGAAGGGGAGACTGCCGCACACTCACAGGACGCACGGCCTCTTCTTGTCGCCAGTCGGGGTGCCACGTCATCAGCTCGTACGCCTCGTCCACAACGATAAAAAGCTCAGGAAAGCGCTCGGCTATCGCCTCCAGCCGAACCAAGTCAGCCTGACGCAAACACAGACCCGTTGGATTGTGAGGGAAGTTGAGCAGCAGAAGCTGGGTAGCCGAGGAAAGGACCGCTTCAAGGTGGTCCCAAGGAAAGGCCCAGGGTAGTTTCAGGGGAATGGAGACGGGGCGAGCTTGCAGACCCGCCATCCGAAAAGCTGGCAGGTAGCTATCGTACGCCGGTTCTACGAAAACCGCTTCTCCGCCTGGCGTCGTCAAAGCCAGGATGGCGGCAAAGAGCCCTTCCGTAGCGCCTACCGTGATAGTGATTTCGGAGGTGGGATCGTAGCGCACCCCAAAAAAGCGCTCAGAAAGGGCTGCTACTTGCTCTTGCAGAGGGGGGTAGCCAGCAGGAAAGGAATACTGGTGATGGTTGCCTGGCTGGCCCACCTGAGCGGAGGCTAACTCCAGCAAGCGCGGGTCAGGCTCCAGCCACATTAGCCCCTGCGCCAGGTTGAGCGCCCGGTGAGCCTGGGCCAGGGCCGTCATACGGGCAAAAATGCTCGGCGGAGCAGAAAAACGCATGGCTCTAAAGATAGCGAGTCTCTTCCTGCCACACCACGCCCCGCTGGCTTAGGTAGTCGGTGAGAAAAGCCCAAGCCCGGGGATGTTGAGCCAAGATTTCAGGGGGCAGGATGCCGGGGGGGAGGTTTTCCCGAAGGAGCCAGTTGACCACGGCCGCCGCAGGGTAAGCCGTAGCTCGCGCCATGGCGCTGTGGCCTTCTAAGGCCTCCACGCGGAGTGTATAAAGGCGCTGAACGAGGCGACCGGCTTCGTAGCCCGTGATTTCCACCCGCATGAAGACCCAATCCCGGTCCTGGGGGCCCAGATGCCAGACCCGACTCAGCACGGCTTCGGTAAAGGCCCGCGGAGAAAGGCGCTGCCCCTCCACTTCCAGGGGTTCCTCTGAAAGGAAACCGCTGCGCACAAGCCAAGCCACGGCTTCGGCATGGCCTGGGTACCGAAGGGTCTTCTCACGCAAGGTGGGCACCCTCGTAGTAGAGAGGAGGGTTCGCAGGCCGTCGGTGTTGAAGGCTTCCAGGGTGCCTATGCCGGGCACTTCAACCAGCTCTACCTCGGAAAGGGGCGGCTTGATCACAAGCTGGCCGTTGAGGCGCTGGCGCACAGGACGCAAGTACTCTTCAAGCACATCCGACACGGAAAAGGGCGCCTTGTACTGCCAGGGCCAGCTTCGCTCATAAGGCAACCCTCCCACCCAGCATGTGAAGGAGGTAACTTCCTGCATTACGCTAAGCGCCCGCCCCAGGAAGGCGTGGCTGAGCCCCGGCGCCAATCCACAATCTACAGCGACCACCGCCCCATGACGAAGAGCCTCCTGCTCTAAAAGGAAAGGGTCCTCCGGAAAAAAAGAGATGTCCACGAGGATTTTGCCCCAGGTGACGAGCTGGCTAAGTACCGAAAAAGCCACCCGCCCTGGGAGGGCTATCACCACCAAGTCGGCTTTTGCAAGGTAAGGCGCCAGCCTTTCAAGGTCAGTGCCTTCCGCTTGCACTCCTTGCACAGCGAGGCCCTTTTCCTGTAAGGCGGCCAGGGCCGCAGCTTCTCGATCCACCACCGTAACCGTATGCAAGCTGGCCAGATCCTCGGCCAGCAAACGGCCCATTTTGCCTGCCCCAAGAAGCAAAACATGCGCCATGGAACCAAAAATACCACCAACATCCCATCTTTACTTGGCTGAGGGGACAAGCCCAGGGCCTTCTGCGAATCTTTTACCTTTGTAAAGGTGCACACGGTCGCCGAGGAAAACTACCTGAAGGCCCTATGGTATCTGGGTGGAGCCCAAGAAGAAGTAAGCATGCAGGCGCTCTCCCAGCGGGTAGGCGCCACGCCAGGCGCTACCACCGATATGATCAAAAAGCTCGCAGAAAAGGGCTACATCACCTACAAGCCTTACCACGGCGTGAGGCTTACCGACAAAGGCCTTTCTATAGCCCTGCGGGTGATCCGAAGGCATCGCATCTGGGAAACCTTCGTATCGGTCAAGTTAGGCTACACCGGAGAGAAAATACACGACCTGGCCGAAAAGCTGGAACACTTGTGCGACGATGAGTTTGTGGAGCGATTGTACCGCTACTTGGGAGAGCCGCAAGTAGACCCTCATGGGGACGAGATTCCACCGCCGGTGGAAGCCCCCCGTCCCTTGAGCCAGCTGCTGCCCGGCCAAACAGGCCGTATTCAGAAGGTGCCCGACCATCCTCTCCTCCAAGAAGCTTGGCGCCTCTTGGGCCTCCAGGTGGGCGACCTCTGCCAAGTCGTGCAGCCCTTCCCCCTGGACAACGCCCTCTGGGTACGCTGCGGTGAACGGTTCCTCCTCATCCCGCCTACCTTAGCGGAAAACCTATGGGTGGATATTGTTTAACCTGTCGTGCGTCTTTTAGGCACATGGGACTTGCCTGGGCATGGAGGGCCTGTCTATGCTCTGGCCTGCGACGAGGAGAAAAACACGCTTTTT
The DNA here is from genome assembly GCA_026003235.1 of Bacteroidia bacterium. Lineage (GTDB taxonomy): Bacteria > Bacteroidota > Bacteroidia > SpSt-205 > SpSt-205 > SpSt-205. The sequence goes on from BPGW01000007.1 coordinate 46,588, forward strand.
TCGGGTGGGGCGGATGGCATCATCGCCGAATGGCGCTGTACCTCGGGTAAACAAGCGCGAGCCGTAGCCCGAACGCCGGGCGCTATCTATACCCTGCACTGGGTGCCTGAAAGAGAACACCTCTACGTAGGCGAGAGCTCCGGCACCGTATATGCGCTGGACCTGGCTGAGAAAAAACTCTTGCGAGCCGTCAAAGCGCATGAGAGTGCGGTTTTTGGGCTGGGTTCGCACCCGTCGGCTGCCGAGGGGTGGAGCACCGGACGAGACGGGAAGTTTCTGTATTGGGACCTCCAAGAAGCCCGCCCTTACGCCGCGGTATCGGTAACCCCAGCGGGTCTGCGCGGGTTTGCGCGGGCGCAGGAAAGCTTCTTTTGTGCAGGGCGGGACGGAAAGCTGTATCAGATTGCCCGAGGCCAGCACCATGTCTCTAAGTCTGTCGTGGCGGACCCTCACTTTGTATTTGCGCTTCAGGCCTCGCCGCAGGAAACATGGATAGCCAGCGGAGGGAAAGGAGGCACGCTTCAACTCTGGACCCCCGACCTGGAGCTGGTGTGGGAAACGCCTGCCCATGCCTATACCCTTTCGGCGTTAGCCTGGAACCCCACAGGCAGGATCCTCGCTACCGGCGGACGCGACCGCGTGATCCACCTGTGGGACGTAGAGGAGCAGAAAAAATGCCTCTCCCTCCCGGGGCATGTGCGCTCGGTCAACGCCCTTCTCTGGCTAAACGCTGAGACGCTGGCTTCAGCGGGCGACGATGGCCTCATCAAGATTTGGCATCTGGAAGGTTTGCCCGTCTGACCCACCCGCCCGGCGACTGCTCAATCCAGCCCTCCACTTCCATCATCATGAGCGTGAAAGTAAGCTGCGCGGCAGGCACCTCAAGTAAGGCCAGCAGTTCCTCTACATGACGCCTACCTCCCTTCAAGCACTCATAAATGCGGGCCTGCAGGGGATCAGAAGGACCCTTTTCCTCAGAAGGGGGGAAAGGGAGGCGACTGCATTGCAGCTTGAGCTCTTCCAGAAGCTGGGCTGGGTCATAGGCCACTTGAGCTATCTGCTCTGCCATTAGGCGATGCGTGCCGCGCGAAGTGGGAGAGAACACCTCTCCGGGCACGGCGTAGACGGGGCGATTGGCGGAGAAGGCGGCCCGCGCCGTGGAGAGGGCGCCTCCTTTTTCGCCAGACTCCACCACCAGCGTAAGGTGCGCCAGCCCGGCAATGATGCGGTTGCGGTAAGGAAACTGCAGGGGGTGCAAGGCCGTACCAGGAGGGTATTCGCTGACCCAAGCGCCGGCAGACAAAATCGCCTCGGCCAGCCGTTTATGAGCGGAAGGATAGATACGGTCCAATCCATGGGCCAGTACCGCGAGGGTTTTGCCCCCTTGCTGTAGCGCCACCTGATGGGCCCTTGCGTCAATGCCGTAAGCAAGGCCGCTCACAATCGTTACCCCCTGCGCTACAAGCGCTTCCACGAAGTAGTCTGTCGCTTTGAGCCCATACGAGCTGGGCTTGCGGGTGCCTACCACCGCCACCGCAGGATAACCGCTAAGGGAAAGGGTGCCCTTCACATAAAGCACGGCGGGGGGTTGTACCGCTTCCTCCAGGAGGAGGGGGTACCGCACATCCCAATACGGTACCACCTGCACCCCCAGACGCTGGCACGCCTCAAGGATAGCCTGAGCCTTCTCCAAGTGAGCCGGAAGGGAAGCCAGCGCCCGCTGCAAAGGCGCCGGATACCGTGCCCATTCGCGTCTCGGGAGAGACCGAAGCACCGTAAGCGTGCCGTGATCTCGGCGCAGCCGCCGAATCAGCTTGCCCGAGACCCCTGGCTCCTCAAGCAGGGCCACCAGTAGGCGCAGCTCCTCATTCATGAGCAGGGGCGCTTCGGGAAAGGCGCACCGTCAGAGAAAAACTATGGGCCGCAGCCCGCCGGAAAAAGAGCACATACGCATAATCCAACGACCATCGTCGGGTACGCAGACCTACGCCTGTACTTAGCCCACCCAGCGCCTGACTTCCCACAGGATTGAGTTCCCGCCGGCGCTGCACATGATAGGCCAGCCGAAGGGTAAAAGGCTTATCTGGCAAGATCTCCACACCTGCCACGATGTGCCGGAAGAGGTGTTCGGTCCACCGAGGAGGGGGCGGAGGAATGGGGTTGCCCAAGAGGTCGTAGCGTACAGGCTGCAAGGGATCGTTGTAAGCCATACGCCACCGCTCCAGATGGATGAACCCCACCTGCACCCGAAAAGGCGCATGCGGCAAGCGATAGGTAACCGTAGTCTGGAGGGAGGTGGGGAACGGCTGGGCAAAGGGCCGCCCTTGGGGACGATAGAGTTCAGCTCCCACATTACGCAAGACGGCGCTCACAGCCATCCCTCGCAAGGTGTCTTCGTACACCACCCCTATATCGGTGCCGAGGCCCAGGCGCCAGTAGCGGTCCAACGAAAGGGCCGAAAAAGGAAGCTTGAGGTTCATGCCTATTCGCCAGCGACCGAAGCCTCGTCCTGCGCCGCCCATGAGAGCACCTTCGTAAGCGTAGAAGGTGCCCAGCCGATTGCCGAATTCATCGGTGTAGGGGATAGCCCCGTAGTGCATGTACTGGAGCCCCCCCCAGAAGGTTCCGACGCCAGGCTGGTGATGCCCATACATCACGAAAGAAGAGACCACATCCGCCAAGTAAGGCTGAAAAGTAAGCTGAAAGGTGCGGTGCATGAGGTCTGACAGGAGGGCGGGGTTTTGGGCTACAGCCCCCAGGTCAGGTACCCCTGGCCAGGCCAACCCTCCCAGCGCTGCACTCCGAGCTGAGGGGGGCATGTTCAAAAAGTCGTAGCTCCAGCCCCCCGCAATCTGAGCCCAGGCCACACTGGCCAGACCCACCTTACCGAGCCACCTGCGCAAAATGCGCCTCAATGTGGGCTTTCACTTGTTCCATCAGCCACTGAGGCGTGGAAGTGGCCCCCGCAATGCCGATTCGCTCGGCTCCTTCCAGCCACGCCCACTGAATCTCTTCCGGCGATGAGATGTAGTAGCTGCGGGGGTTAGCCGCTTGGCATATAGAGAAGAGGGCTTTGCCGTTGGAGCTTTTGCGCCCCGCCACAAAGATCACCACATCCTGGCTACGAGCGAACTGGATGAGTTTGGGCTCCCGATTGGAGACCTGACGGCAGAGCGTATCCGCGATGATAGCGTGAGGAATCCGGTCTTGGAGCGCTTTGGCCACCGCAGCAAAAAGCGCCGGCGCCTTCGTCGTCTGACTGAAGAGATAAGTCGGCTTCTCTGGGTCAAGGGGGAGATGAGCCACTTCGTCCGCAGAGGAGACCACAAAGACGTCCGCTTGCTGGATCTGCCCCAGAAGGCCTACCACTTCGGGATGGCCTATCGTCCCCAGAAGGAGGATTTGCACGCCTGGCTGGTCCAGCTCCCGAATGCGGTTCTGGAGCTTGAGCACCACGGGACAAGAAGCGTCAAGAAGCTGGATCCCATACTGGCGGGCTATGGCATAGGTCTCAGGCGGCTCCCCATGGGCCCGAATGAGTATCGTCTCTCCCGCCAGGCGAGGTAGGTCAGCGTGTGAAATGACACGCAGGCCTTTTTCCTGGAGCCGTTTGACCTCCTCGTCGTTGTGGACAATATCGCCCAGGCAGTAAAGGTAGGGGTGTTCGGCCAGGTAGGCTTCGGCTACTTCCACCGCATACACCACCCCAAAGCAAAAGCCCGAGGCGGAACTGATGGTCACCACCGGCTTTACCGACGAAGCCGACGACTCAGAAGGAAGCGGGTGCATAGATGAGTTCTTTGGCCCAATTTACAACCGTCTCTATTTGCTGGGGAATGGTAAGGTGGGTGGTATCCAGCACGCGTGCATCGGGGGCCTTGCGAAGGGGGCTAATGGGACGATTTTCATCGCGCTGGTCCCGCTCCAAGAGCTGGTGCCGAATCGCTTCGGGGTCGGCTGGGATCCCTCTGGCCAAGAGCTCCTGATAACGACGCTGTACACGAGCCTCTATGTCTGCGCACATAAATACCTTGAGTTCGGCATGGGGAAAGACGACGGTGCCGATATCTCGGCCGTCCATGACCACGCCACCGTGCTGGCCAAGCCGGCGCTGCTCGGCAATTAACCGCTGGCGCACCCAGAGCACCGCACTGACCTCGCTGGCAAAAGCGCTAATCTCAGGACGCCGAAGCTCCTCTTCCAGACGGCGATCCCCCACATAGACCATCATTTCCTTGCCTTCTCGCTCCAGATGCAGGGAAAAGGAGGCAAGCCACTCGGGAAGTTTTTCCGCCTGAAGCTTCCTTATGCCCTGCTCCCAGAGGTACCACGCTACAGCCCGGTACATGGCGCCTGAATCTATGTGAAGGTAATCCAAGGCCTCGGCTACCCCCCGAGCCGTAGTGCTTTTGCCGGTAGCGGCATAGCCGTCTATCGCAATAATGATACGGCGCACCTTACAAGCAAAGATACGACTTCTCGGGCGACCGCATAGCCTTTCTAAGGAGCCGAGGAGCTGGGCCGAACCCACGCCGGCGGCAGGTAGAGCAAGCGACGAAGGACCGCTATCCACTTGGGCAAGTACTCGGCGTGGTAAGCGGCGATGCGAGCGCGGTACTGCTCCTCCAGAGAAGCCCGCTCATTCTCAAGGACTTTTTGGGCCCAGAAGAGAGCGGAGTCGGGCTGGTTCCACCGCTCCAAGGACCACTCTGCCAGCAGCACTTGCGCAGGGATGTAGTTTTTCTCGGCGGCCTGGCGCAGCCAAAAGCGGGCTAAGGAGTCATTTCGGGAAGTGCCTTTCCCCTGACCGTAGTAGCGGCCCACCGTCGCCATGGAGGGGGGATCCCCCAGCTGCGCCGCCTGAAGCGCATACCCCAAAGCGGCTTTCGGATCGTAAGGCAGCACCTGGACATGCAAAGGGCTCACGCTATCGGGCGGCTCCAGCATCTGGTACAGAACCCGTAAAGCCAAGATGTGGTTTTGGCGGGCGGCCGCTTCCAGGAGCTTGCGGCCTTCGGTAGGGCGCTTGGGGCCCTCTATACCCCGCAAATAAATAAGCCCAAGAAGGTACTGCGCTTCTGGCAGGCCGGCCGAGGCAGCCTTCTGAAGGTAAAACCGAGCGCTATCTGGCTTGAGGTCAATCAGTTGAAAGTATTCCACGAGCGCCATCTGGGCGGCTACATTGCCTCCTCGGGCCTCCCTACGCAGCGAATCCAGCACAGCAGGAGGAGGAGCCTTTAGCTGAAACCGCTTGTCTTTCCCCACCACCCCTTCTGTGATAGAAAGACCCTGGGCCCACACCAGCCCTCCTGTCAAGGTCCACCCCTCAAAGACGAGCCAAAGCCTCTTCCACCCGAACAGGAATCTCCTCATGAATGCGATCATAGTCCCGAGGCTGGAAGGGCTTGCCCACCAGGCGCTGGTAGACTTCTACGTACCGATCCCGCGCCTCGCGTATCACCTCCACATCAAGCGGGGGAGGGGTAGCGTTGGGTTGGCCCTGAAAACCCCGCCGCATAAGCCACTCCCGCACATACTCCTTCGTCAGGTGAATCTGAGGGTCCTTGCGCGCTTGCCGCTCATAGTAACCCTCAAGCTTGAGATAACGAGCGCTGTCAGGGGTGTGCACCTCATCCACAAGCACCACCTCCCCCTCTATTTCGCCAAACTCATACTTGGCATCACACAAGAGCATGCCGCCCCTCTCCGCTATCTGAACCCCCTTCTGAAAGAGCGTAAGCGCATACGAGCGGATTTTTTCCCACTGGGCGGCGGGCACCAACCCACTTTCCACGATTTCCCGCTCGCTGATTTCCACATCGTGTCCAATCACGGACTTGGTGGTGGGGGGTAATGATAGGTTCGGGGAGGATGTCGTTTTCAATGAGCCCTTCAGGCAAGCGTACACCGCTGATGAGCCGTCCGCCTGTGCGGTAAAGCCGCCATACATAGCCCACCAGACACCGCCGCACTATCACTTCCACAGGAAAGACGCGCGCCTGACGCATGATAAGCACATTGGGGTCCGGCGTGCTGACCCAAGCCAAGGGAATCTCCTCCCGAAAAGTCTGAAACATAAAATCGCTGACCTGCGTAAGCACCTGCCCTTTGTAGGGAATGGCCTCTTTGAGCACCACATCGTACGCAGAAATGCGGTCGGTGGTGATGATCACCAGGTACTGGTGGTCAATTTCGTAGATATCCCGGACTTTCCCTCGGCGGAAGCCCGTCTGACGAGAAAACCGGTAGTTCGTTTCGTATAAGACTTTCATAGGGGAATGTTTCCGTGTTTGCGGGGGGGGCGGGAGCGCTTTTTCTGCTGAAGGCTCTCCAAGGCCGCAAAAAGAACGCGCCTTGTCTCCTCCGGAAAAATAACCGCATCCAGAAAACCCCGATCTGCAGCCCGGTAAGGGTTAGCGAAAATGCGACGATACTCGGCGGTTTTTTCGGCCAATGCTGCGGCGGGGTCCGGCGCTTCGGCTATCTCCCGCTTGAAGACAATTTCAGCGGCGCCTTGCGGACCCATCACCGCGATCTCCGCCGTCGGCCAGGCAAATACATAATCCGCTCCAATGTGGCGCGAATTCATCACATCGTAAGCCCCGCCGTACGCCTTGCGTAGAATCACGGTCAGCCTCGGAACCGTGGCTTCACAAAAGGCGTAAAGCAGTTTGGCTCCTTCTTTGATAATGCCGCCCCACTCCTGGTGGGTGCCAGGCAAAAAGCCCGGCACATCTTCCAGCACTATGAGAGGGATGTTGAAGGCGTCACAAAAGCGCACGAAGCGCGCCGCCTTTTGAGAAGCGGCAATATCCAACACGCCCGCCAGCACAAGGGGTTGGTTAGCTACGATGCCCACCGTATACCCGCCTAACCGCGCAAAACCAATGACAATATTGGGAGCAAAGGCAGGCTGGATCTCCAGAAAGCTGAGGGGGTCCACCAGAGCTTGGATAACCTGCCGAACATCGTAATGCTGAGCAGGGTTTTCTGGGACGAGATGTTTGAGCTGGGGCACAAGCTGGTCCGTCGGCGTGAGCGAAGGCCCCCGAGGGGGCTTTTCCTGCCAGTTGAGAGGCAGGTAAGAAAAGAGCCGGCGGGTCAAGAGCAGCACTTCCACATCGTGGGGGGCCACAAGATGGGCTACGCCGCTTTTCTGGGCATGCACCTGGGCACCCCCCAAGTCTTCAAAGGAGACCTCCTCATGCGTCACCGTCTTGACCACATTGGGCCCCGTGACAAACATATACGAGGTGGCCTCTGTCATGAGAATGAAATCCGTGATAGCGGGGCTGTAGACGGCCCCGCCTGCACAAGGTCCCAGGATGACCGAGATCTGGGGCACGATACCCGAAGCCAGCACATTCCGGTAGAAGATGTCGGCGTACCCCGCCAGCGAAAGAACCCCTTCCTGGATGCGAGCCCCTCCGGAGTCGTTCAAACCTATCAAAGGCACCCCGTTTTCCAGGGCCAGTTCTTGTAGGCGCACAATCTTCTGGGCATGCATCTCGGATAACGAGCCCCCAAAGACCGTGAAGTCCTGGCTAAAGACCAAAACGGGCCGTCCTCCGATGGTGCCGCGGCCTGTGACCACGCCATCGCCGGGTATGCGCTGCTTTTCCAGCCCAAATTCGCGGCTGCGGTGGGTCACGAAGGCGCCTATCTCCTCCAAGCTTCCTGGATCCAGGAGAACCTCCAGCCGCTCTCGGGCGGTGAGTTTGCCTTTGGCGTGCTGAGAAGCGATTTTTTCGGGTCCGCCGCCCGCAAGGGCTTCCTGACGCTTGCGAAAAAGCTTATCGCGGGCCCTTTCCTCCACCCCGCTCATGAAGCCTCGGCGTATTTGGCCGCAATCTCGTCGGTCATGGCCAGGTTATGGTAGACCTTCTGCACATCGTCATGGTCCTCCAGCTGCTCAATCAGCCGAATGGCTTTCTGAGCCTCTTCCCACCCCACTTGCACATACGAGGTTGGCACCCAAGCCAGCGAGGCTTCCTCAGGTTCTATGCCGAGCCGGTCCAGCACAGCCTGCACCGCCCCAAAATCCTCAAAAGCACAGGTGATGACCGCTGTCCCCTCCCCAATCTCCACATCTTCGGCCCCTCCTTCGATCAGGGCTTCAAGAAACCGCTCTTCGTCTGGGATGCGCTCGGCAGGTAAAGTAAAGACGCCCTTGCGGACAAAAAGATAAGACACAGCCCCGGAGGTAGCCAGGCTCCCCCCACCCCGACTGAAAAGCGTACGCAGTTGGGAAACGGTGCGGTTGGTGTTGTCGGTCATGGCTTCAATGAGCACGGCCACGCCGCCTGGCGCATACCCTTCGTACATGACTTCGGTATACTGCTCGGCGCCTGAGTCCCCTTTGGAAATGGCCCGTTCTATGACGTCCTTGGGCATGTTGGCGCGGCGAGCGTTCTGGATCGCCAAGCGAAGTCGTGGATTGAAATCGGGGTTAGCTCCTCCTTGCCGCGCAGCCACGGTAAGCTCCCGCACCAGTCGGGTAAAAAGGGCACCCCTTTTCGCATCTACCGCAGCTTTCTTTCGCTTGATCTGGGCCCATTTGCTATGGCCGGCCATGGTACAAAGATACGGCGAGTCAAGGAGGCCCGATAAAGCCGATTGCCCCTGAGCCCAAAAGCCTTACCTTTGGGGATGCGCTTTCTCTGGCTGGGCTTAGCCGCTGCCCTATGGGCGCAGCAAGACGCCGCTACGCGCGCCCTTCTCTTGAAGTACGACGCCACCTTCTGGTGGCTCAACCTCACGGTAAGCCACACTTCTACGCAGTTGGGGCCCTCGTGGGTGCTGACTCGCCTCAGGGTGACCGCTCCAGCGCTGGATACCTTGGTCTTTGAGCTGCATAGCGCGCTCACGGTGGACTCGGTCGTAGTGCAAGGAATTCGTCGCAGCTTTATCCGTCGGGGTTCTACCGTGCGCATCCCCCTCAACCCCCAGCCTCCCCAAGGCACAGAGCTGGAAGCCCTCGTCTATTACCGGGGTACGCCCCCCTCTTCGGGGAAGCACCGGCATCTTCAACCGGTCGTCGCCCTCCTGGGGCAACCAAGTCACTTGGACCCTCACCCAGCCTTTTTATGCCCACACCTGGTGGCCTTGTAAGCAGATCCTCTCCGACAAAGCCGACTCGGTATGGACTTTCCTGACGGTGCCGCTGGGGACACGAGCCGGCGCCGTCGGCCTCTTAGAAGGGACCGACACCCTACCCCTCACCCAGCAAGTACGCCTCCGCTGGAAGAGCCGCTACCCGATTGCCTATTACCTCGTAGCCTTCGCCGTGGCCGAATACATAGACTACAGTTTTTATGCCCCCATCCCAGGCGCCCCTCAGCCCGTTTTGGTGCAAAACTACCTCTACAACAACCCACAAACCCTGCCCTATTTTCAAGACCAGATTGACACCACAGCCGGGCTCCTGCGGGAGTTTTCCCGGCTATACGGCCCGTATCCCTTTTGGCGAGAAAAGTACGGCCACATGATGGCTCCTTTCTCGGGGGGGATGGAACACCAGACGATGACGACGCAAGGCTTTTTTACCTTCACCCTGACGGCGCACGAACTGGCGCACCAATGGTTTGGCGACTGGGTCACCTGCGCCAGCTGGCAAGACATCTGGCTCAACGAAGGCTTTGCCTCGTACAGCGAATACGTAGCGCTCCAAAGGCTCGGCGGCGCCGCTGCCGCCCGCTCTTGGCTCGTCAACACCCACGACGATGTCGTCTCCAACCCCCCGCGGCAGCGTATGGGTAGCCGACACCTTGAACGATAGCCGCATCTTTGACAGCCGGCTCACCTACAACAAAGGCGCCTACCTCCTTCACATGATCCGCTTTCGCTTGCAAAACGACTCTCTCTTTTTTGCGGTTTTGCGCGCCTACCTCGCCCTTCAAGGCGGACAAACAGCGCTGGCCGGGGACCTCCGGCAAGTTTTGGAACAAGCGACAGGCCAAAGTTGGGCTACCTTTTTCCAGCAGTGGTATTACGGAGAAGGCCACCCTATTTTCTCTGCCCGTTGGAATAGCGCAGGGGGGGGGATCTGTGGCTGGAACTTTCCCAGCAAGGCAGCTGGCCAGCGAGCGTGGCCTTTTTTGATACGCCGGTGGAGATTCGTCTGGCCCGACAAGGCCGACCTGATACCACCGTGCGCCTATGGCCTTCTCAGCCTACCCAGGCCTTCTACCTATCTGGCGTGGGTACTGTGACGCAGGTCCAGATAGACCCCGACTACGGGATTTTACGGCAAGTAAGCGCTATCACGCAGGATGCCACGCTGGCTTTACCTGGGGCTTTGGGGCTGGGGGGTGCAGATAGGGCCGGTTCCGCTCAAGACAGGAGAAAGACTTGAGGCAGCGCTGCCAGGACCAGGCACTATTCAGATTCGGGATGCCCGAGGCACGCTGCTCCTCCAGGAGGAGGTGGCAGAACCCACCTGGAGCGCCGTCCTGAACCTACCAGCGGGGTGGTATCTCTTCAGCTGGGGGGACGCTTTAGGCCGTAGCGCCGTACGCCGCCTTCTGGTCGTGCCTTGACCCCCACCCCACCAAAAAGCCGTATCTTAGGCGCATGTTCTCCCACGAGGAAGACGGCATAGATGTAGAAGGCCTGCGCCAGCAGTTTGAAGCAGAACGAGCAGCCGGGAGGCTGGGGTATTTCAGCTTGGCGGAGCTGGAGCATCTGCTGGAGTGGTACCTTTTCCATCGGCTGTACCCTCAGGCCTATGAGGTGATCCAACATGCCGCCTCGCTGTATCAAGACGCCCCCGAAGTGCCTTTCTGGCGCAGCCGTGTAGCCTTTGAGCGCGAACGATACGCCGAAGCCTACCTCCATGCCATGGCCGCCCTGGAAAAAATCCTCCTTACCGCCGAAGTCTACAACCACTTCATTGAAGTCTGCATGGCCGCTGAACGAGTGGACTCTGCCCTGTATGTCTTTGACCTGTGGTGGGAAGAAGCCCCCACCCCCGCAGAAAAAGCTCGCGCTGCGGCCTTCTTGGCAGAAGAGCTCCTGGTTCGCAAGCAGGCCGAGGAGGCTATTCCCATCCTTTGGCAGGGGCTGGGCGGTCTACCCCGCTCGGCGCCTGTATTTTGCTGCGCAGCTGGCTAAGGCCTACCAGCAAAGTCAGCGAGGAGAGCGAAGGGCTCCAAGCGTTTTTTGCCCGCTTGTGGGACCACCCTTCGGATGTTTCGCTTTGGCTGGGGCTGGCCCGCCTTTACCTGGTTAAGCGCAGTTACGCTCAGGGGGTGCAAGCGCTTGAGCAAGCCCGCCTGCTCCTGGAAGCCACCGAAAACGACAGCGACACCGCTTGGGGTACGCTTTACCGCCTGTGGGCCCAATACTACGAAGCCATAGGCCAGCCTTTCCAAGCCTACCGAGCCTGGCTCCAAGCTCGAGAACACCTGCCTTACCACCCTCAGGTCCTGGGGCGGTTGGTGGCCTACTACCAAGAAAACGGTCTCTGGGAGGCCGCCGAACCCTACCTTCAGCGCCTGCACCAGAAAGCACCTCACTGGGCGCAGACCCGCTGGCACCTGGCCCGCCACCTCCACCACACCGGCCAGTACAAAGACGCCAGCTTCTATTACCAAACCCTCCTGCACCACCCTCAGTACGGGCCAGAAGCCACTTACCACCTCCTCCGCCTGTACTTGGAGACGCACCGGGTGGACCGCCTCAAGAAGCTCTTAGACAAGCTGCTAAGTCGCTACGGAAAAACCCCTACACCCTGGTTGTACTGGGTAAAGCGGGCGTACCAAGAAAAGCTAGAAGGGTCTGGCCTATCTCTTACTGGAGAGTCTGCTGCGCAAAAAAAAGAAGCTAGATACGGCGTCGTTGTATTACTGGCATGCTGCGCTGGCCCTGAGCCGGGGGCAGGTGGAAGGGGCAGCGCATAGCCTTGAACAGGCCCTTCTGCTGGCTCCGGCGGAAGCTACCCTTTTTACCGAGCTGACCCAAAAACTGGGTTCCCTGCCCCTGCCCATCTCCTGGCTCCTGCGACAATATGGCTTACGGTAATTTCTCTTTTCCGGCCCTCCCTTTTCGGACCGAGAAGCCTCGCCAGATGGGTTTGACCATGGTCATGGACAAGGGCCTGGGTGCGCGGGCTGCCGCCGACCTGGTGGCCAACGCCGCCCCCTACATAGACCTGGTCAAGCTGGGCTGGTGCACCGCTTACCTGACCCGCAGCCTGGAAGAAAAACTCCAGATCTATCGCGAAGCGGGGGTTCAGCCTTACTTCGGCGGCACGCTCTGGGAAGCCCTATACATCCGCCGCGCCGAAGGGGAGTTTTTCCGCCTCTTGGAGCGCTACCAAATCCAGGTGGTGGAAGTCTCTGACGGCAGCGTGGAAGTGCCCCATGAAGAGAAGCTGCGTTGGATAGAAACTTTTCGCCAGCGAGGCTATACCGTCCTGTCCGAAGTAGGCAGCAAAGACGCTACGAAGGTGCTACCTCCTTTCCGGTGGATAGAGCTCATTCGCGCTGAACTGGAGGCGGGTTCCAGCTGGGTCATCGCCGAAGCCCGCGAAAGCGGCACCGTAGGCATGTACCGCTCCACCGGCGAAGTGCGCGAAGGCCTTGTAGAAGAGGTCGTACACGCTATTCCCCCTGAAAAGCTCATCTTTGAAGCTCCTCAACGCAGCCAGCAAGCGTGGTTTATCCGGCGCTTCGGCACCAACGTCAACCTGGGCAACATCGCCCCCGAAGACATCATTAGCGTAGAGACCCTCCGCCTGGGCCTGCGAGGCGATACTTTTTGGAGCTTTTTGGAGCAGCGGTGAATGGGCTCTTGCTGGTAGGGCTGCTGCTGGGCTATGCCCTTGGGGTGGTGTACGCAGAACGGAAAATCGCCCGCCTGGGTACAAGACCGCCAGGGACCCATGGAAACCGGCCCTTATGGGATCCTCCAGACGCTGGCTGACATCCTCAAGCTTTTGCGCAAACAAGAAAGCCTACCCGCTACGGCGGTGCGGGGGCTTTTTCTCTCAGCCCCCCTCCTGGCTTTGGCGGCTTCAGTGGGCGCTTGGAGCTGGCTACCTTTCCTGAAGCCTTCAGCCTCAGGACCCTACGGCCTCTGGCTGGCCCTGACCGTGCTGGGGTTGGAAGCAGCCGCCGTCTTCTTGGGGGGATGGAGCAGCGGCAGCAAATACGCTCTGCTGGGCGCCTATCGCCTTCTTGTAGCCCTCTTAGCCTACGAACTCATCTTGGGCCTGCTGCTTTTGACGGTGCTGACCCATTACGGCAGCTTTGACCTTCAGGCCATTGCTCAGGCTCAGCGCACCCGACCCGGCCTCCTCCAAAGCCCTTTTCTCTTTCTGGCGGCAGGGCTTTGGCTTGCGGCAGGGATCCTCGTGGCGCACCGAGCGCCCTTTGACCTGCCCGAAACAGAATCCGAACTCGTAGCTGGCGCCTTCACCGAATACAGCGGTTTCCGCTTTGCCCTCTTTATGCTAAGTGAGTATGTGGTCCTCCTCCTGGAAGCGGTCTGGGTAAGCTGGGTGTTCTTGGGGGGCCTGCTCGCTGTGCCTTTTCTGGTGGTGCTGAAGATTCTCCTGCGGTGGGCCTGGCCTCGGTGGCGCCCCGACCAAGTGGTGACCTTGGCCTGGCGCTACGGCATCCCCCTCGCTTTCGCCGCTTGGATAGGCGAAATGGTCCTCCAGCGCGCCTCCTGAATTTTAGCCGCTATCGTACTTTTGGGGTATGCTGTGGCTGCAAACGCCCGCCGGAGAAGTCACCTTACCCCCTCCCAAGCCCATCGAACTGACCTTGCTGGACTTCATCCAAATGGGTGGGTGGACCATGGTCTTGATCATCCTGCTGGCCGCCATTGGCTTGTACATCTTCCTTGAGCGCTACCTGCTCATCGCTAAATACGACAAAGATCCCTCGGCCTTCATGGAGCAGGTGAAAAGCGCCCTGAGGCAGGGAGATGTACGCCGCGCCGAAGCCCTCTGCACAGCTACACCGACACCTTTTGCCCGCATGGTAGGCAAAGGCCTGAATCGGCTGGGCTCTCCCCTCCCCGACATCGCCGCAGCCGTCCAGAACCAAGGCAACCTGGAAATCCTCCAGCTGGAAAAAAACATCTCGTACCTGGCTACCGTCGCTGCTTTGGCGCCCATGCTGGGCTTATTGGGCACCGTGACCGGCATGATCCAGGCCTTCATGAAGATTTCCCACCTCCAAGGCAACGTTAATCCCGCCGCCCTGGCCAGCGGCATCTATGAAGCTATGGTCACCACCGCAGCAGGGCTCCTCGTGGCAATCCTGGCCAACTTCGGCTACAACTTCCTCGTCAACCGCATCCAAAGCTTCATCCTTAAGATGGAAACAACCAGCATGGCTTTCTTGGACCTCCTTCAAGAACCCGTACGCTAAGGTATGTTCAAGCGTCGCCTTACGCCTGCTGCGGATTTTTCTGTAGCCAGCTTAGCTGACATGGTTTTTTTGCTGCTCATTTACTTCATGGTCACGTCGAGCTTTGTCAGCCAGGCGGGCATCCAAATTGTGCTTCCTCAGGGCACTTCAACCCAGCCCAGCCCGGCTCCTCACAGCATCACCATCACCGCCAAGGGAGAGTGGTACTGGGACAACCGACGCATCCGTAAAGAACACCTGGAAGGGTATATACGGGCAGCTTTGAGCACGGCTTCGGCGGACCCTGCGGCTCGGGCTATCACGGTTCGGGCTGACCGAAGCGTCGTCCTGGAAGAAGTGGCCTACGCCATCTCCCTTATTGCCCAATACCGGGGTACCGTCGTCCTGGCCACTCGCCGCCCATGATCGCTTCTTCTTACGAAAAGGACGAGCGAAAAAGCCGGCAGCTAAGCCTTCTCCTGACCCTGATAGGGGTAGGAGGGTTCCTGGTGCTGGCCTACTTCTGGGTGGTGCTGCGGGGAACCATCCCTCCGCAGGACGAAAACCCTTACATCGTCGTGGGCCGGGTAGACTTTGGAGGGGTAGGAGGCAATCCGCCGCCAGGCCCCCCTACAGCCGTAGAAAGCCCTCCTTCGTCGGCTCACCCTTCTGTAAAAGAGGCCCCTCCTCCCTCAAAGAGCGAAAACTTAGCCACCAGCCCAGCCCCCAGCCCCGTGAAAAGCCCCCCTTCTGCTTCCTCTGACCC
Organism: Bacteroidia bacterium; assembly: GCA_026003235.1. GTDB lineage: Bacteria > Bacteroidota > Bacteroidia > SpSt-205 > SpSt-205 > SpSt-205. Next base: position 61,714 of record BPGW01000007.1, read on the forward strand.
CGAACCTGCACCCCCCGCCGAAGAAGAAGAGGAAGAAGAACTGGAAACTTTCCAACCAGGTCCCACTAACCAAGCCGCAGGAGGAGGCACCGGCACCGACTTCCAATTCGGCGAAGGAGCCGAAGGCCTCCAAAACCGCCGGCTACTCTACTTTATACTGCCTGAATACAAAATACAAAAGGAAGCTCGGATCAGGTTTGAGCTTTTTGTCCTTCCGGATGGGCAAGTCTATCAGGTCCGGGCGCTTTCGCTCCAAGCCCCCCCTGAACTCAAGCGCGCCGGAGAAGACGCCATCCGCCAATGGCGCTTCAATTCCATTCCCACGAACGAAACCCAACGCATGACTGTCACGATTCGCTTCCGCTTGCGGTGATGCTGTTAGGGCAGCTTCTGTGGCCCTTAGCTGGCTCCCTCACCCTCACCGGCAGCTTCGGGGAAATCCGCGGCCAAACCTTCCATACCGGCATAGACCTCTCTGTGGGGGAAAAGATCGGGACCGTGCCCGTCTTAGCCGCTGGAGACGGCTACGTCTACCGCTTGCGCCTTAGCCATACCGGCTTTGGCAAGGTGCTTTATGTGCGCCATCCCAACGGTCTGATCACCGTGTACGGGCATCTTTCTCATTTTGCGCCCCGAGGAGAGGCCCTTGTGCGCGCCCTGCAAGCTGCTCAGCGCCGCTTTGAAGTAGAAAAATACCTTTCCCCCTCCGAATGGCCCGTACGAGCTGGGGATACCCTGGGCTGGGCCGGTAATAGCGGCTATTCCTTCGGACCCCACCTGCATTTTGAGGTGCGCACACCCACCGAAAAACCCGTCTGTCCCCTACGATACTTGCCTCCCCTGCCCGATACCCAGCCCCCCTTGTTTTTCCGCCTCGTCGTGGCGCCTCTCACCCCCGCCAGCCATGTAAACGGATGGGGAGAACGCAAACAGATCCGCTTCCGCCAAGTGAACCGCTCCCCCACTGAACGGCGTTATGTGAGCCTGGATACGCCGCGGGTAGGGGGACTTGTAGGACTGGCTTACACAGCTGGCGACCGAGCAGGCGGCGGAACCGCCTGGCTGGGCCTGGCACGCATAAGTCTCTACGATGAACAAGGCACCTGCCTCTACCAGGCCAGCTGGGAAACCTTAGACTTTGACTGGCGTCGCTTTCTCCGGTGGCACCTGGACTACGCTTACCAGCAAGTGTATCGGCTGGGCTTGGCGCGCTTATTTGTTCGGGAGGGGCCTGCCATCCCTTGGGAGGCCGGCCAAGGTGTCCTTCAGCTCAAGCCGGGCGAGATGCGCACAGTGGAGGTGGTCGCCCAAGACTTTGCTGGGCATACCGCTCGTCTGCGGCTCACGCTGCGCGGGGATGCCCCTTATCCTGGGCTGGCCCCACGAAGGCCCCTTGACCCTCGGCGCCCCTGGAGCCTTGAAGAAGGCCTCCTCCTGAGCCGCGAACCTTTTCTTACCCCTTGGGGAGACACCGTGCTCCCCCACCGCCCTCTGGCCCTGGAAGGCCGCCTGCCCTCCAGCCTCCAACCCTTACGAGGGGGCCCTCCCCAACCCACCTACCTCCGCGCCTGCATTCCCCCAGGCCATCCTTACCAGCTTCCGCTCTCCCCCACCTGCACCCTCCACCTCTGGACCGAAACCCTCCAAGATACCCTCTACTGCCAGGTCCAGGAACGGAAAAGGCCCTGGGGACCTGCTTTCTTCGTCGGAGATCCGCTCGTGCCGCTGCGCTTTCCCGCCGAACTCCGTTGGAAGGTACCCTCCACAGGCTTGCCCCAGAAGGGGTATCCTGTCTTTCGTCCGGAGGGCAGCACCATTTGGTCACCGGTTTTGGGCGCCCGCCTGGAAGGACACACTTGGCGCATCCCCGTACGAAGCTGGGGAGAATACGGCCTAATGCACGACACCTTCCCGCCAACAATCCGGTTCCTGCGGCAGGCAGGCCCTTTCTACCTCTTTTCTATCCAGGATCTGGGCAGCGGAGTCAACCCCTATGCCCTTCGGGTAGAAAGCCCAGAAGGCCCTCTCTACCCCGAATACTACGAACCCCAAGAGCTCCTGTATGTGCCTCAAACCGCCGGTCGCCCCCTGCGCATCACGGCCCGAGACCGGGTAGGCAACACAAGTCACCGCACCTTTATCCGCTAACACTCTCCCCCCTATCCGCTGTATCGGGCCAGTTCTGCATTTTTGCTTAGTGGAGGCCGGCCAGCTACAAGCGCTCCTAAAGCTGCTCGAAGACCCTGACCCTGTCGTACAAAGCCATATTGAACAGGTTCTCCTGGAAGCGGGTTCGGATGCTATCCCCTTCCTGGAAGCTCAGTGGCTCCAGACGGCTGACCCCTATTTGCAACAGCGCATTGAAGAGCTCCTGGAGAAGATCCAGCTTGAAACGGTGGGGCAAGCGCTCTACGAGTGGCGAAAAGACCCGAAGCAGCCTCTCCTGCCTGCCCTTCTGCATATGGCCCGGCTGCGCTACCCTTCCTTGGATACCCAGCGCTACACCCAAGCTTTCCAGCGCCTGGTCCATACCGCCTGGCTCCAGACCTCGGCCTACAACGACCTCTTGGAAAAATTTTCCAGCCTCAACCAGCACCTCTTTCATCAGGAGCGCTTCCGGCCTGAACTCACCCGCCCCCATCAGCCTCGCTACTACTTCATCAACGAAGCCTTAGACACCCGCCGGGGTAACCTCTTCTCCCTGCATGTGCTCTACTACCTGATTGCCCGGGAGCTGGACCTGGCTGTGTCGCTGATCGCTATCGGGAACCGCTACTTTATACGCTACTACGACGGGAGCCTGCACTTTTACATAGATGCGTGGCGGCAAGGGGCTTTTCTCCTGCCGGACCAGCTGCAGGACAGACTGCGGGAGGCGCAGCTCTCTGACAACCTGGCTCACTACCCTCCCCTCTCGCCGCCCTACATCGTGCTACGGGCCATAGAACACCTCATCCACGCCTATGAAGCGGAAGAAGAGGCTCCCAAAAAAGCCCTCTTTGAGGCGCTGCGCGAGCGGATAGCCATCTCCTTCTAAGAGAAGGAAGTCGGGGGCGGAGGAACCGCCTGCGGCGCCTGACCTACGTACTGAGCGGCCGAAACGGGCGGCACAAAGGTACCTTCCGCCAAAGCAGCCAGCGCTTGCTCATAGGCCTGGGGCTGGCCCGCCTTCCGCTGGAGGATCTGCCAGGCTTCAGACAGCACTTCAGGATGCGCCTCCAAGTCTGCCTCCATGACCGAGGGCACCGCCTCTACTTGGTCCAACCCTTCTACCAAGGCCCGCAAAGCCACCAGCCCATGGCCCAACGCCACCCCTACATTCCGCAGCAGAGTGGAATCCGTCAGGTCCCGCTGCAAGCGAGAAACCGGCAGCTTCTCTGAGAGAAAACCCCACAGGGCATTGGAAAGGCGAAGGTTGCCTTCAGCCAGCTCAAACTGGATGGGGTTAGCCTTGTGCGGCATGGTGGAAGAGCCAATCTGCCCTGGAGCACGCCGCACCCCTAAGTACCCCCGATGCGCATACAGCCATACATCTTGGGCCAGGTCCACCAACACCGCCTGCAGCCGCCGCAAACTGTCCCATATTTCGGCCCATCGCTCGTAGGGCGCAATCTGCGTGGTGACCGGAAAGCGCACCAGCCCCAGCTCTTGAGCAAAGCGATCAAAAAACGCCCCCCACTCTATTTCGGGGTAAGCCAGGTAGTGCGCATTGAGGTTGCCCACAGCCCCCCCAAGCTTAGTCCAGAAAGGCACCTGCAGAAGGCGGCTTCGTTCAGCCCGCAGGCGCTCCACAAAGACATAGAGCTCCTTGCCGAGGGTGGTGGGCGAAGCAGGCTGGCCATGCGTAAAGCCCAGCATCACTTGCTCACGCCAAGCGTAGGCTTTCTCATGCAAACGGCGGATCAGCTCATCTAAGGCCGGCAAGTACACTTGATAAAGGGCTTCTCGCAGCATGAGGGCTTGGGCGGTGTTGTTCACATCCTGGGAAGTCAAGCCAAAATGAACAAACGCCAGCGCGCTGTGGTACTCAGCCGGGAAGAGGGCAGCCCACCGTTCTCGCAGGTAGTACTCCATCGCTTTGACATCGTGGCGGGTGCGCTCTTCGTAGGCACGCAGGGCCTGGAGCACTTCGTCGGTAAAGGGCTCAAACGCCTGCTCCAGGCGATCCAGAAGGTCCGAAGAAAGGTCACGCAAGGGAGGCAGTCCCAAGCGAGCCAGCGCCCTAAAGTAAGCGGTCTCTACCCGCAGTCGGTAGCGAAAAAAAGCCGCTTCGCTCAGGTAAGCTCGTAGGGGTTCGGTATAGCGCCGATAGCGGCCCTCCAGCGGCGAAAGCGCCCACAGATCAGCCATTCAGCACATCCTCTGAAATGCCCATGGCCGAAAAGCCTCCATCGTGGTAGAGGGTCTGCATCGTAACCCCCCGGGTGAGGTCCGAAAAAAGCACCACAATGAAGTCGGCGCAGGCCTGAGCCGAGGCGTTGCCCAGGGGACTCATCCGGTCAGCGTAGTCGTACATCTGCTGGAACCCCCCGATGCCCGTACCGGCGGTGGTAGGCGTAGGGGATTGGGAGACGATATTGACCCGCACGCCGAGCTCCTTGCCCAGAAAATACCCGAACATCCGGGCAATAGACTCTAAGAGAGCCTTGGCATCGGACATGTCGCCGTACTTGGGGAAAACCCGCTGGGCTGCGATGTAACTCAGCGCCACGATGGAGGCCCCCCGCGCAAAAGCACCCTTACGCCGTCCTACCTGCAAAAGCTTGTGCAACGAAATCGCCGACACATCCAGGGTCTTGAGATAAAACTCGTAGTCTAGTTCGGGGTAGCTTTTGCCTTTACGCACGTTGGGAGACATGCCCACCGAGTGGAGGAGGAAGTCCAAGGGGCCGCCAAAGTGGCGCAGCGCCTCCTCATACAGCTTCTCAATGTCGGCGACGCTGGTCAGATCGGCCGGGAAAAGCGGTGCCTGGAGCTTCTCAGACAAAGCCTGGGGCTGCCCCAACCGCAAGGCCACCGGCGCATTGGTAAGTACAAGCTGAGCCCCTTCCTCGTGCGCCCGCTGTGCCACATGCCAAGCAATGGATTTTTCATCAAGGGCTCCTGTGATTAGCCCTTTTTTACCGCGCAGCAGTCCGTAGCTCATGCTTTTTCTGGGATTTTGACGATATCTTCTTCCAGCTGGAGGTAACCCAGCTCGCTCAAGCGCTTAAGTACGTAAGCGAAGCTGCCCCCAGGCAGGTGCTTCCGAGAAAAACCCTGCTTGCGGAGCCATTCCCTAAACTCAGCCCGTGAAAGCTGGGTGCCTGGGCCCAGCGCACGCAGCGCCTCAGCTATCCGGTTGTACAAAGCCTGCACCTCTTTCCTGGAGAACCGCTTGGGCGTCTTTTGCGTTCGGGCTGGGCGAGGCGAGCCCTGCAAGCCCGACGACGCAGAAGAAGCTTCCGCAGGCTTTTCAACCGGTTTTCGGGAAAGGCTCCCCACAGGTGGAAGGGAGGAAGAGTCGGAGGTATTTTCTTCCGACAAGCGGTAGTCCTCCGCCAAAATGTGCTGACAGACCAGGTCGCGTTCCCGCAAAAACTGCACAAGCCCCTCCCAGATGGGATGAGGCCCGCCAATCAGGAAAGCTTTCCGGTAGCGACCTTCCCGACGACCCAGCTCGTAGCACACCCGCTTGAGCAAATACAAGTGCAGGTCTTCTTCGTAGCGAGGCAGCACAACCGTATGCGCCGTGTAATCCTTCCTCAAGTGAAAAGCGTGATGCACCCGAGTCTGGTAGAACAACCACAGCTCAAGCCGCTTTTCTTTCTCCAGGAAAGAGAAGTCATACTTTGCACCTTCTTTCAGCGCTTCCCCGTCTACCACGACGAGGGTGCGCTTTTTCTTCTTACGCTCTTCAGAAGGAGGCATACCGGACAAAGTTACGACACCCGATAGCCTAAGTGACGCAATCGCACCATAGAATCCCGCCAATCTGGAGCAAGTTTCACATACAATTGAAGGAAGACAGGCTTTTCCAGGAAGGCTTCTATCTTTTTGCGCGCTTCCGTGCCTATCTTTTTTATCATTTGGCCCTTTGCGCCAATAACCATAGGCTTATGTGATTCCTTTTCAACGAAAATCGTGGCATAGATGTAATCTCGCTCAGGGGTCTCCTGGTACTGCGTGATGTCTACTTCAGTGCCGTAGGGCAGTTCCTCGCGCAAGTGGGTGTAGAGGACTTCTCTTAGGATTTCAGCCACGAAAAAGCGCACGGGTAAAGTAGTCAGCTGATCAGGGGGATACAAGGGTGGACTTTCGGGCAGAAAGGCAGCGATGGCCTCCAAGAGAGGCTCCAAAGGCCTATCCAGCGAAGCGTCTAAGCAGGTTTGGATAGGCCATTCCGTAAGCTGGGCCTGAAGGGCCTGAAAACGAGTCTCCCTCTCACCTGAGGGGTAGAGGTCCAGATGGGTGATAGCCCCTATCAGGGCGGGCGCCTCCGCCAAGAAAGACCCCACCTCTTCGGCTACCTCTAAAGAAGGTGCCCGCGCTGAAACCACCCACACGCATGCGTCAGCCTCTTTAGCGGCAGCCAGGCTTTGCCGAGTTAGGAGACGATGCCAGGCGTTGCGGGGGGAGGCTACCCACCCCGGCGTATCTACAAAAATATACTGTACCCCTTCCCGGTTTAGGATGCCGGGTATCTGGAACCGCGTGGTCTGAGGGCGTCGGGTCACCGCCGCCAGGGCCTGCCCCAATAGCCGATTGAAGAGGGTAGACTTGCCTGCATTGGGCTCGCCAATCAGGGCTACAAAGCCCGCCCGACTCATGGGAAAAGCTCTTTGAGTTTAGCCTCCAACGCTGGCCCCCGAAGGCCTTTCGCAGCGATACGCCCCTGCGGATCCACCAGCACCGTGAAAGGAATGCCTGAAACCCGATAAAGCTGCGCTGCCGCACTTTGCCAGCCCTTCAGATCGCTGACATGCATCCAACGCAGCCCATCCGACTCAATGGCTTTGATCCAGGCCTCCCGCTGATGGTCCAGACTCACCCCAAAAATCTCAAAGCCCCGGCTGTGATACTGCTGATACAAGCGCACGACATGAGGGTTTTCCACGCGGCATGGGCGGCACCAGCTGGCCCAAAAGTCAATGAGCACCCACTTACCCCGCAGGTCCGACAGTTTGCGCACCTGCCCCTGTGGGTCCGGCAACGCAATATCTGGCGCTGGCTGCCCCTTACGCAAGGGCCCCTCGGCTTGGATGAACTGCTCAATCTGCGCTCGGCGAGGGTCCTGTGGCGCCGCAGCAAGAAACCTTTCCCCCGCTACAACCATCACCTCCGAACGCTGAAAACGCTGGGCTATATCCAAAAGGGCCATCCAGGCTACCGCTTGTACAGCCGGTTTTTTAGCCTTCAGCCACCGATCTGCATAGGACAAAAGGCTGTCCTCCGGCAAAAGAGAAATAGCGTTTTGCCAGAAAGCCTGAAAACGAAAGAAAGTCTCTGGGACTTGCGCTGCAAAAAGACTTTCCCAGTCAAACCCCTTCCAGAAAGACGCGAGCAGGGCATCCCAGGCCTGAGCAGGCTGACGATCGGGCGTGGTAGGAGCCGGAGAGCGGAAAAGGTGCGCATACAAACGCAGAAGAGGCGCAGGATGCTTTTCTGCCCACCGAAGCAGGCTATCTATTTGGTTCTGGTAGGGGGTTCGCTGCTCGGGAGGAAGCTGGCCCATTTGCTGATAGGCCGCACTTACCTGGCGGCGCAGACGCAAAAGGTCCGCGTTCGTGGGTGAGTTTTCATACGTGTACGCTTGAAAGAGCTGCTGAGCCTGCCCTCGCACTTCCGGTGTTTCCTTTTCGCTTATCCAGACAAGGTCCCCTTCCTGAGGGGAAAGGCCCCACAGATACAAACCAGGGGGGAGGGTTTTGCGCGAGAAGGCGAACTTGCCTCCCTGGACGGGCGCGGCCGCCGCTCGCTCCCACCGACCGGCTTCCCATCGGAAAAGGTACACCGAGTCCCGGGCAAAGCCCTCTATCTGCCCAGAAAAAGCCGCAGGCTGCGCTTGACACGCACTCAGGCCCCAGCAAAGCCAAATAAGCCCTCCTTTAGCCCGCATGCGAAACGGTGATGACTTTTTCATCCGAGACAAAGATACCTCTCGCCTCCAGCCCACCCAAAAGACCCCAATGGAGGTACACCAGCCCAGCCATGTGCCCATGATCCATGAAGTTGTTGATAAAGCCATGCAAGTAGTACGAGAGAAGCGGCAGAGCCAAGAGGATGAACACCCCACGCTGGACATAAGGAGTAGGCTGATACAGCCCCTTAGAGCCTAACCAGAGGGACCGAGCGTATACCGCAAGCAGCAAGAGCAGCCCGAGCAGCCCCATTTCGCTGGCAGCGGTGAGGTATTCGCTATGAGCGCCGCCGACTTCGCCCAGCTCCACGCTGATGGTAGTGCGGGTCAAGCTCCGCTGATAAGCAGAGTACTCCCGCGAAAACGTATTCGGCCCAAACCCAAAGCCAGGCCTCTCCTCGATCATCTGCAGGGCCGCAAACCACCGGTTGATCCGCTCACGGTTGGAAAGGTTCTGCTTGACATCAAAGCTGGAAGCAAAATGCTTGCCTGTTTCACCCCCCCATCGGTAAGCCTGCTGCTCCAGGTATTCTGGGTTGTATTGGAGCAAAGTAAGCAGTCCCTCCTACCAGGGCCATGCCGGCCAGGCCTACAGCCACAAGCCGCTGCATCGGTGAGAGCCGGCGAAAACCTTCCAAAAGCCCCCAGATGCCCAAAGCCCCTAAAACACTGAGCCACGCTCCCCGACTGTAAGAAAGCAAAAGCGCAGCCCCTGTGATGATCACGAAAAATAGCTTTCTTACGGTAGGCCGCATCACAAACCATGCGAAAGCCGCTAAAAAAAAACATGCCGTATAGGCCCCATACACAGTGTGTTCTCGCATGAAAGGCTTGATAGCCTTCCCTACTGTTTCTCTGGTTCCGCCAAGAATAACATGCTCAATCAGGCAAATACCCAAAACAAAAGCTGCAGACCCTAGCAGAAACCCATAAGCCCGGTCTATCCCTGCCTGACCTACCTGGCGAGCCCACAGATACCCCCCTAAACCGAATAAAGCAAAGTATGCCAACTGGCTAACCCAGAATTTGAGCGATACAACAACATTAGAAGAAAAAAGGACGACAACCCCCATCCATATAAGGTAGAGCAACACAAAGCGCAGCAGGAGGCTCTGCTGCCAAGCCTCGCGAAGCTTGGAGGGTTCCCACAGAAACAAATACGCCGCTATCGCCGCCCCTCCGACCCCGGCAAACAGGTCTGTAGGCAAAGTCAACAAGAAGTCTCCTACCTCAAGCACCTCGGCAGCCCAGGGTAGCGCCACCAGCACCCACAGCCAGCTTCGGCGCAGCCCAAAAGGCAAGCTAAGGATCGCCCCCACCAAGAAAACCCCTGTAAGAACCTCAACCAGCAGGTAGTAGTAGTTAATGGGCATAGACGCGAGTCGGGTAAGGCGCTTCAACAAGGCCGCGGGCAACCTGCTGGAGGCGCTTGCGCACCAGCTGCCGCCGCACCGGCGACAAGTAATCCACAAAAAGGCGCCCTAAAAGATGATCATGCTCGTGCTGAATAACGCGCGCCACTATGCCTGAGAAAGTCCGTTCGTGGAACTGGCCTTCGGCATCGTAGTAGGACACCTGGACCGAATCTGGCCGGAATATTCGTTCTCGTACCCCGGGAATGCTTAAGCAACCTTCTTCGTGGGGCACGCAGGCGGTGCCCTCCGAGATTAAACGGGGATTGATAAAGACCCCTTTGAAAGGTGGCTCCTCCTCCGGCTGGAGGGGCGCCGCATCCACCACAAACACCTGCAGACTCACCCCTATCTGGGGTGCTGCTAACCCCACCCCTTCAGCGTTGTACATGGTGTCCCACAAATCTTGGATAAGGCGAGGCAGTTCCGGATCGTCCAACCGCACGGGCTGAGCCTGGCGCCTTAGTATCGGATCGCCGTACAACACGATAGGCCGTATCATACGTCCTCCCTTCCAAGCAAGTAGGTATGCAAAAGAAGCCACGCAGCGGTGCGATCATGCTGGGCTTTTTGCTGGCGGATGCGGCGGGGCTGCTGCCTCAAAAGCACGGCAGCCCCCTGACTGGAAAAACGCTCGTCTACAGGCCGAACCTCCAGATGGGGATAGCGGCGCTTGAGCTCTCGGATAAACGCTTCTACCGCCTCCGTCATTTCGGTAGGCTCGCCGCGCAGGCTGCGGGGATACCCCACCAGCACCAGCGAAACCTCCGACACAAGCTGGTCAAGCTGCGCCCATACCTCACGGGTTGGCACCCCCGCCAGCGGCAGGGCCACTCGCCGCCCTACGTCGCTCCAGGCCATCCCCGTCCGCTTGAGCCCATAGTCTATCGCCAAGATGCGGCCCACTTAGGCAAAGATACGCGCCGCTGCCTTTATGGGGAAACCGCTATCGTTTGGGTGAAGCGCCGCCCGTCCCAAGTGTACAGCTCCACCCAGTACACCCCCGGTGGCAACCCCCGCAAAGCCTCCCTACCTACCGGTCCTTCAACCCGGCGCAGCCCCTGCCCCTGACTGGTGTACACGATAAGCTGGGCTATCGCCTCGGCTTGATGCAGATAAGGCCCCCCCGGCGCAGGGTTCGGATAACACCGAGGAATCGCCTCGGTACGGTACTCCACCACGGGGCTGAGAGCCAGAACGCCCGACCCCTCCTCTACCCCCAGCCGGTAGAGCCCCGCCAGAGACAGCTCGTAAGCACCGCGTGAGGGCAACCCCGAAGCCATCCGAGTCCACCCAGACAAGGATTCGCCTTTCTCCTGGTGCTCCAGGTAGAGACGCTGGTGCGGCTCCAGCCCCTCCACCCGCCATACCAGACGCGCCCCCTCCACCCGTACCTCCGCCCATACCACCGGCAGCACGCCCAGAGTAGGAAGCTGGCAATTAGTCCCTATATTCCCTAAAGAAACCCCATTTTGCCCACCTCCTGCATAGTAGCAGGCGCTTGAGGGGGGGGGTACCGTTCTGCCCTTCTGTGAGGCCGATGCATACAGCAGGGTCAATGAGCAAATAATTTCCATCATTCGCCGTAGAGACTGCCCCGATAGTTCACCGTCATGGAACAGGCCGGCATCCCAATAAAAGCAATGCGCGTACGACGATTCTGAGTGGAGTTGGGGTCATTCAGGTATCGGCCTCCACAGTTGGTATTGCTGGAGAAAGCCACATACACCGTGCCGCCGACGCAGAGGTTTGAAGAAGAAGGCGTAAAAGAAGTATTCTGCCCTGCAAAGAGCAGCACCCAGCTGCCTGCGGGGATGGTGGTGCCCGGCGAAGCGTACTGAAAGGTTGTACCCGCACAAGCGTTTGTATTTAGATTGTTTACGACCGTCGCATTATTTGTCCAAGACGCTGTGCATCCCGAGTTGCACACCCAACGAGTAGGGGAGTCGTTGTCAAGGGAGTTACCATTGGGCACCACCGGGAAAGAAATCGCTACGTTGTCTATATCGAGGTTCACTGGCGTGTAGAGGAAGAGATACTCGTTGCAGCCTTCTTGGTTACCGTCACCGCAGGCATCAAAGAGGATATACCGCACATAAGGACACTGGGCCAGCAGGTGGCCCATCAGCAGCAAGCCAAGCCCGTAAGCTCTCATAACCTATACAAAGATACCCCACAAAGATTACCCAGCTGTAAAGGAGGGTCCTTGCTGGGCAGGCAGGATACCTTTGCGGGGTGTACACGAACGCCGGCATAGAGATAGATGTGGATGGAGCGTGGAAGCCGCCCAACCAAGTGGGATATGGGCTGGTGATTCGGCGGGACGGGGAAGAGGTGTACCGAGAAGGAGGCCTGGTGCCGGCGGATGACCCTGACCTCATAGGTCACCGGCAGATTGGCGGGGAAATCTACGCTGTCGTACAAGCGGTGCGGTGGTGCCTGCGGCATCGCATACCGGCCTGCCGGATTTACTACGATTACGAGGGATTGGCGCGCTGGGCCCGCGGCGAATGGAAGGCTCACACCCCTCTTACCCGGCGCTATGTGGCGTTTCTGCAAAAAGCTCCCCTCCACATCACCTGGGTAAAAGTGCCAGCTCACACCGGCTGGCGCTGGAATGAACTGGCCGACGAGCTTGCCAAAAGCCGGTTCACATAAAAAAACCGGACCCGCCCTCGGTAAGAGGGGGGCCGGGCAAGGGAGACAAACGAAGTAGTTTAGCGGGCGGCGAGCTTATCCAGCTCCACCTTCGCAGCTGCCTTGAAGACAGGGTAGGTGATTTTCCCGAACGCTTCCCGGGCCTTGTCGGTTTGGCCGGCCTTTCGGGCAGCAAGCCCCATCAGGAAGTAGGCCTGGGAAACCTTCGCCGCATCGGTACCCATAAGAGGGATTACCCGATCCAGCGTGGCAGTCGCCTCTCCATACCGACCCAGAAGGTAAAGCGCCTGGCTCTTGAGCAGAAGCGTATTCACATCGTTGGGGCTTTTTTCCAGGATACGATCGGCGGTGTTCACCACCCCGGCATAATCGCCAGCGTTGTATTGGAGCTTAAGGGCTTGGCTGTAGAGTAGAGAGCGCTTTTTCTCGTCGCTTTCGTTGGCAGCGGCTTGGAGGAAACTCTGAGCGGCTTCGGCGGCGCGCCCCTTCTTGAAGTAAATGATGCCCTGCATGCGGTACACCATGTTGAGGCGGTCCTTGGTCTTAGCCGCTTCATTGACATACTCCAGCGCTTCATCCAGAGCCCCTACCTTCAGATAGGCCTGGGCAATGCGAAGGTTGTAGACGGCCCCGCTTCGGGCTACGGCCGCCTTTAGACGCCGACCATACGGATGGTTCTCAAGCTGCTTGGCGTAGCGCTCGTACTCGGCGGTATTCCCAGCCTTGTAATGAGCCAAAGCCAGCCCATAGGTGTACTTTGCGCTCTGGGCAATCGGCAGATCCCGCGTCTTGTCATAAGCGCGCTGAAAGACAGCGATGGCCGCCTGAGGGTTGTTCAGGGCTAACTGCGTCTCCCCTTCCGCATAGAGCACGCGAGGGTCTTCCGCAGCCTGAGGAATCTGAGCCTTGAGCGCCTGAACCTCGGACATCGCCTCCTGCGAGCGGCCCTGGGCATTCAGCAGCCGCACCACCAAAAGCTTATAAGTCAGGCGCTTGCTGACATCGGTCTCTTTGGCGTAAGCCTGGTTGAGCACATCCACCGCCGCCGAATAGTTTTTGTCCTTGAGGTATATCTTGGCAATGCGCACATACACCGCACTTAGGCCAGGGTTGAGCTCAAGCGCTTTTTGGTAGGCTTGAATGGCTTCTTGGTTCCGTTTGAGCTGAACAAGCACATCCCCCTTGCGGACATGGTAGATAGCCTTGGTAGGTTCCAGGCTAATCGCCTGCTCGTACTTCTGCAGAGCCAAGTCGTACTGTTTATTTTTACGGTACTGCTCGGCTTCTTGGTAAGCCGCCCGCCCGCTTTGCGCTAGAAGCGGCCACCAGCAAGTCAGAAGGACTACAGCTAAGTATCGCATATCTCTTAGGTTTTTCGGCACAGGGCAAAGGTACACATCCTTACGAATACGCAAGCCCACTGGTTGCAACAAACCTGCCATGCTGGCAAAGGTAAACAAGAGCGGGCATTTCTCGTACATGGTTCTCGTTGTGGGTAGCCAGGAGCACCGCCGTACCCCAGCGGGCAATTTGGTGAAAAAGAGCCAGGATTTCGCGTCCGACTTCGGGGTCCAGGTTGCCGGTGGGCTCATCGGCCAGCAGAAGGATCGGGGCCCCCACCAGCGCTCGGGCAATACAGGTGCGCTGTTGCTCACCCCCCGATAGCTCATGCGGGTAAGCGTCCTTGCGCGCCATGAGCCCTACCCGGAGCAGCGTGTCCAAAACCCGCTCCTTAATCTTTTTGCGATCACGCCAGCCTGTCACCTCCAGCGCAAAGGCCACATTCTCAAAAACGGTGCGGTACGGCAAAAGTTGAAAATCTTGGAAAACGATCCCCAGCTTCCTGCGCAAGAAAGGCAGCTCTTGGGGCCGAAGGGTATCTACCCGCTGCCCCCCTACCCCAATTTGCCCGGAGCGAGGGCGCAAATCCCCATAGATGGCCCTTAGCAAAGAAGTCTTACCAGAACCCGTGCGCCCTGTCAGGTACGCCAATTGCCCCTTGGCCAGCTGAAACGAAACCCCTTGCAGCACCACGCGCTCTCCATACGCCAGCACCAGGTGCTGCACCTCCAGCGCCCAAGAGCTCATGAGCTCACCAGCTTCACTTCCTGCGTCTCAGGACTCCATTCCACCGCACAAACCCGCCCATACGCAAGCTGGGGAAAAAGGGTGGAAAGCTTGGAAAGCAGGCCCGGCGGAAGGGACGTGCGCTTCTCTGTACGATCAGGTCGCACATAACACACCAGCGTGAACTGTTCGTCCCGAACCTGCACATAATCGGGGATGCCTGCTTGGCCCTTTACCTTCAGGAGGTAGTAGCGCATAGCTCAGCCTAAGATACGACGAATAAGGCCCAGTTTGTTTTTGAAGGGCGGGTAGCGCAAAGGCAGGTCTACCCAGGTGGGGGTTTTGACCACCGAGCGGGCATGCGAGAAAGTCTCAAACGAGTACCAACCGTGGTAGCGTCCTATGCCACTTTGGCGGAGCCCTCCAAACGGCAGACGCGAGGAACCTATGTGCATGAGGGTGTCGTTGACGCAGGCTCCGCCCGAGGGGAGCGCCTCCAAGTAGAAGCGCTGGCGCTCAGCCGATTCTGAAAAGATGTACACCGCCAGGGGCGGAGGGAGCCGCCGCACCTGAGCCACCGCCTCTTCGGGCTTCCGAAAGGTTAGCACCGGCAAAAGGGGACCAAATATTTCTTCTTCCATCAGCTCGCCGTGGGGATCTCGCAGGACCGTAGGGCTGATGTAGAGGGCTTGGGGGTCGGTATACCCGCCTAAGAGGATTTGCCCTTGGCTCATGAGGCGGAGCAACCGTTCGTAGTGCGCCCGATGCACCACCCGCCCGTAGTCGGCCGGCGGCCGCGAAAGGTCCCCATAAAAGCGGGTAAGGGTCTTTTCCAGCTCGGCCAGGAAGGCTTCCCGTTGGCTTTCGTGCACCAGCACGTAGTCGGGGGCGATGCAGGTCTGGCCGGCGTTGATCCACTTGCCCCAAGCGATGCGGCGGACGGCCACGGGGAGGTGGGCATCCGCTTCCACGATAGCGGGGGACTTGCCCCCCAGCTCCAAGGTGTAAGGGATGAGCCTTTTAGCGGCGGCCTCAGCCACCACACGCCCTACCCGCGTGCTGCCCGTGAAAAAGATGTAGTCCCAATCCTGCTCCAGCAAAGCCGCCGCCACCTGCGCATCCCCCTGCACCACCCGTACATAGTCGGGAGGAAAGGTCTGGCGGATTAGGTCCTCCACGAGAGCCGCCGTAGCCGAGGCAAACTCAGAGGGCTTGAGCACCACGACATTCCCCGCCGCCAGCGCCCCTATAAGGGGCATCATCAAAAGCTGGAAGGGGTAGTTCCACGGGCTCAGGATCAGAACCAGCCCCCGAGGTTCGTATTGGATGTAGGCCTGGCCGGGCAGCTGAGCCAAGGAAGGCCACACCCGCTTAGGGCGGACCCACTTCGGCAGGCGCCGACGCACGTAGCGCAGCTCTTCCAGCACCAGGCCCACCTCCGTAGCATAGCCCTCAAAGGCCGACTTGCCCAGGTCTTGGTGAAGGGCCGCTAAAATCTCCCCTTCTCGCTGGCGAATAGCCTTTTCCAACGCCGTCAGATAGCGTAGGCGCACCTGCAGGGGCCGCGTCACCCCCTCCGCAAAAAACGCCCGCATCGCCCCCAGCTCTATCCCCTCCCCCACCGTCGTAGCCATGGCTCAAAAATACGGTTTTGCCAGCAAGCCCTACCAGCCTCTCCCTCCCACGCCGGGAGTTGTACAGTGCCGGGCCGTGCCCTCCTGCCCTACCCATGCTTCCCTCCTCTGCAATCCACGCAATGCCAGGCATAGGGCTGGGCATGACCGCAAATGCAACCCGCAATCCTTGGACTTGCTTGCAGAGGTCCGCCTACTGACACCTTTCTTCCTTCACCCCCCTGCCCGAATTCGTTTAACTGCATTGGCCCCTCACTCCCATAGCTGGTAGGCCCAGCCCTCAGCAAAGTGCAGCTTTTTTGGTGGTTCTCTACTTCTGTTAGACCTCCCAGGAGGGACGAATGCGAGAGGTTCTTTTGTCTTCTCCTTTTTGAGCCAGCTCGACCTGGAGGTAGGCCTGGAGGTGCTCTTTGAGCTCTTCTCGGTGGGTGATTACGCCGATGGCGCGCTTACTGCGCCCAAGCTGGCGGAGGGTACTTACCACCTGCTCCAAGGACTCCTGGTCAAGGGAGCCAAACCCCTCATCTATGATGAAGAAGCCGGGTCGGCCTTCTCCTCGGGTTTGGGCTACGATGCGTTCAGAGAGGGCCAGCGCCAGCGCCAGCGAAGCTTGAAAGGTCTGCCCCCCTGAGAGCGTCTTGACCGAGCGGCGCACAGCCTCCCCCCCTCCATAATCCACCACCTCCACTTCCAACTCTACCCCTTCCCCTCCTGCTGAGCCGTCTGAAGGGCTTTCACCCGCCTCCCCCGCACCTACCCTTTCCTTTGGAGCGCCTCCCTTCCCCTTAAAGGAGCCTGCTTTCTTTTCAGAAAGCGCCAGCTCCCAAAAGCCCCCGTTCCACTGGACAAGGTACTCGTTGGCGGAACGGAGAATCCGCTCCAGGTAGCGCCGCAATACAAACTGCATGAACATCTTGCCCCGAAGGAGCGATTCCAATTCATCCAGCGCAAGGTAGCGCCGCTCCACCTCCTCAAGATCTTGCTTTACCTTCTTTAGCTTCTCTTGGTTTTCACGAAGCTGCTCCAGCTGCGCCTGATACCAACCTTGCTCACCAGATAGCCTTTCCTTCTCCTTCTCCTTCTCCTCAAGCTCTTTGCGCTTCTGCTGGTGCTTGGTCTCATCGTAGCCCTGTAAGGCCGACTCCAGCTCTTTTTCTCTCTCCTGGGTCCGGCGCAGCTCCTCGAAGAAGGCCCTCATCTCCTGCTCTTCTTTCTGCAGGTCATAAGCCGCCGATTCTTCATAAAGCTTGCGAGCTTCTGCCAGTTCAAGCCCCTGCTTCTTGGCCTCTTCTTGGAGCTGCGAAGTTAGCCGCTCAAGCTCCGCCTTATATCTCTCAAGATTATTACGCTTTTCCGTAAGCTGGCCTTCTAAGTTGCTAATATCGCCTTCTAACTTCTTAGCTTGCGCATCTAAACCAGGATACTCTTCAATCTTCCTCAAAGCATCCTCAACCTCCTTTTCCCTTTTGGCCGCCTCCTCCTCTGACCAACCTACCATCTCTTGGGGGAGCTGAGAGCGGTAGGCTTCTGCCTTACCTTTTAATTCGCTGATCTTTTGGGAGTAGTTATTGAGCTGATCTATTTGCTGCTGGATAGCTCCATTTACTTCTTTTTGAGCATTTTGATTGTCAGAGAGCTTTCTTTCTATTTCATCTTTTTTATGCTGGCGGTTTTTTTGAAGGGACTCAAGTTCAGCGTAAAGGCCTACTCCGGGCGAACGAGAAAACTTTTCTTGGAGCTTGCTTTCTGTTTCTTTTAGTTTTTCGCTTATTTGAGAGAGGTTCTTTTTAGCAGTCTCCAGGCGAGCCTCAAGGGAAAAGAGTTGAGGGAGGTAGGTAGTTCGGAGGTTTTTAAGGTGGGCTTGGGCTTTTTGTAAAAATTCTTCCTGGCTGGCAGAGTCGGAAGGAAGGGGAGAAGCGGGGGCGGGGTGGTGGGGCGAACCGCATACGGGGCAAGGTTCGTTTTCACGCAGGTGTGCAGCCAACTCAGCCGCCCACTTAGCGTGGTTCAGCCGCTCTCTTTCAAGCTGAAGGGCCTCCTCTAGCTTGCTTGCTAAAGCTAGGAGGGTTTGGTCCCACACTTGGGCAGAAGCCTCTGCAGAAGGCACGGCCACCCCTACCTGCTGGCAGAAGCCAATGAGAGACTCAAATGCCCTATGCAAAGCCTGCCGCTGATTCTGGAGCTCTCGCTCACGATCTTTACATTCCTTCTTAGCCTCCTCCTGCTTCTGAAAGCTCTCTTCCCACTGGCTACAAAGCACAAGCAACTCAGGAGAAAGAGCGCGTAACTCACTTTCTAACTTTTTAGTCTCGTCTTTTAGACGCTCCTCCTCCTGCTCAAGGCTCTCTTTCCGTTTCTTATACTCGGCTAATTTCTCTTGTAATGCTTCTTGCCTCTTTCTTAGGTCCTCTATTTCCTTTTGGAGCCTGTTATAAGCGCGAAGGTGCTGAATCTGCTCCTTGCGGCGCTCATATTCGCTTTTATTACGATGAAGGGACTCAAGCTCTTCGATCCGTGGGCGAAGTGAGCTAAGCTTAGATAGAATTTCATTTAGCTTCTGCTCCAAAGGCTGGATTTCATTACGCAATCTTCCCACTTCATTTTGGTATTTTTTCTCATCATGAAAAAGAGTCCCCATTTTTTCTAGAACCAGACGAGTTTTAGCAAGCTTCTGTTGTTTTTCTTCGTAGCGTGGTTGTTGGTTCTGAAGTTCCTTTAGCTTGTTTCGGGTCTCCTTCAGCTGATTCCATTGCTTCTGCTGGTCATCCATTTGCTTTACTTCTTCACGAAGGGCCTTTATGCTCTCTTCTATCTCTTTTCTTTGGTTCTCCAGTCTTTTTATCTCCTCCTCAATCTGGTTCTGCCGTTCTGGGCTTGTTTGGCTTTCCAGCTGCTTTTTTTGCTCCTGTAGCTGTTCTCCTTGTCCTTTTGCTTCGGCTTTCAGGCGAGAGGTGACCTCTTGGAGGTCGCTCAGCACCTCCAGCTTAAGGAGGGAAGCTAAGACTTCGGCCCGCTGGCTGGGACTGCTGTGCAAAAATCGTTGAAATTGCCCCTGCTCCAGAAGAAAAGCTTGGGTAAAATGGTCGTAATCCATCCCAATGATTTCACTTATTTTTTGAAAAACTTCCCTACCCCTGGCCAAAGTTTGCAGAGAGTTAGCATCCAATAAGGCGTATGAGGGGACATACGAGTCCTGAGCGCCTTGTTTCTTCTTTTCGTAGACGACCCTATATTTTTGCGGACCTAAGGCAAATTCTAACTCAATGCAAGCATAATCGGCGCGAGGGTTGAGGACGCTATTGGGGCTAGGCTGGGTACGGGCAGACTTATTAAAGAGCGCAATGAGGATGCAGTCCAAGAGGGCCGATTTGCCTGCCCCCGTCGGCCCTAAGATGCCAAAAAATCCGGCCTCGAGCAGAGGCCCAAACTCCACTTCTATCGGCTCAAGATAGGAAAAAAAGCCGGCAATTTTTATCCTATTGAGTATCAGCATAGTCTTGAGAAGATTTTTTTGCGAGGGCTCGGTTGAGCACTTCTTTGAAAATGCTTTTGATTGTTTCGTCGGGCTTATGGCCCTTTCGGGCTTCGTAGAAAGCTTCAAAGAGGGGTAGCCAATCCAGTTGGTCCATCTGGGCCAGGACTTCGGCATCGGGGGCGCCGCCCGAGAAGGAGATGCGCTTCAGGAGAAAATGGACTAAGCGGGGATGGAGGCTCTCCAGGTGGCGGCGCAGCTCAGGCGAAGGAGCTTGGGGAGCGGCCCAGACCAGCTCTAAATAAGCTTGAGGGTGGGTTTGGCACTTCTCCTGGGCCTCTTCAGGCGAAGTCACTTCAAACGAAAGCAAGGGCAGGCCACCGTTTAGCCCTTTGCCTTCGGGCAGGAAGGAAACCTGCGCTGCGCCTGCGCGAGGTACTTCCACAAGGAGCGCTTTTTTCTCTATGCACCGGTCCCCAAACGAATACTGGAGCAAGCTTCCTGCGTAAGCCACAGGATAAGGCTCATGACGAAGGGGCTTGGGGTAATGGATGTGGCCCAAGGCGGCATAAGCCAGCCCTTCAGGGAAAGCGCCCAGCGAGAGGGCTTCCTGGCCTCCTAAGACGCGCTCCTCTAAGTCTTCCTCCAGCTCCTCTGAGCCATCAGCTGTGTCGTACCTCACATAAGGGTGGGCCAACAGGACGAGGGGCTCCTCCGGAGAAGCTTTCTGCAGGGCCGCCGCCCAGCAGTCCTGCCAAAAAGAGGCCACCTCCTTTCCCTCGCGGCGGATAGGAGACATATAAGGCGAGAGCAAAAACTGGCACCTAAATGGCCAAGAGGAACCCGACAAGGCGATCAGCCCCTTCTCCAACACCTCCAAGGTGAAGCCCTTTCCGAAGGAGCCTTGCAGCGCATGCAGATCCTGGGTAAGGTCCCCCAAGAGGAGGATACCCAGGGGAGCCCCCCAGGAAGCCAACGCTTCAAACAGTTCGGGCGAGTCGTGGTTACCGGCGATGACAAGCACGGGCCGTTCCCCCCCTTTGGAAAGCGCCAAGAGGCTGGCGGTCAAGAGGCCTTTGGCTTCGGCGGAGGGGTTGCGAGAATCAAACACATCGCCGGCCACCAGCATCCCATCCACTTCGTACTGATCCGCTATCTTTGTAAGCTCTGCGAGAACAGCTTTTTGTTCTTCTAAGCGGGAAAAGCGGTTTAGCTTTTTGCCCAGATGCCAGTCGGCCGTATGGAGGAAGCGCAAGGTTGCCTTAGGGGTCATCTCTCCAAATATACGGCCGGTGAGGGCAGATGTTGCAACGAAGGCTATGGAAGCGCTGGAGAAAGTCATTAGGGCGTGCGAGAAGTGTGAGAGGCTGGTAGCGCACAGGCAAGCGGTGGCGCGTAAGCCTCCTCGTCGTTGGGCGGGGTGGGTTTACTGGGCGCGGGGGGTGCCCGGGTTTGGGGATCCGGAAGCGCGGGTATGGGTAGTGGGGCTAGCGCCGGCAGCCCACGGGGCAAACCGCACCGGCCGGATGTTCACAGGAGACAGTTCGGGAGACTGGCTGTATCGGGCGCTGTATGAGACAGGGTTTGCCAACCAGCCTACCAGCACCCACCGGGAAGATGGGCTTGCGCTGAAGGAAGTATTTATTTCGGCGGTGGTGCGGTGTGCCCCTCCTGACAACCGCCCGCTGGCTGCCGAACTGGCTGCGTGCTTTCCCTATTTAGAGCAGGAGTGGGAAGCGTTGCGGCCTCGCCTGCGTGTGGTGGTTCCCTTGGGGCACGTGGCTTACCAGCAGGTGCAGCGGCTTCTGCGGCAGAAGGGGCCGCCTTTTGGGCACGGCGTGGAATGGCAGCCCTGGCCCGGGCTAACGGTGCTCCTATCGTACCACCCGAGCCAACAAAACACCCGTACCGGCCGCCTGAAGTGGGAAGCGTGGAAGGGGATTTTTGTGCGGGTGCAGGCGCTACTTAGCCAAGCGGAGGGCCCTTCTTAAGGAAGGTTTGGCGATGGAGGGGCGAAGGCCCCCAGCGTCGGAGGGCCTCCCAATGCGCTTGGGTGGGATAGCCCTTGTTGCGAGCCCATTGGTAAGGGGGGTACTCCTGAGCCAGTTGGGTCATCAGCTGGTCCCGCAGCACCTTCGCCACGATAGAGGCAGCGGCGATTTCGGGGTAGCGTTGGTCTCCTCGGATGCAGGGTTGCGCAGGAAAAGGAAGAGGGGGCACATAGGGTCCGTCCACCCGCACCAGGTCAGGCAAGCAAGGTAGGGTTTCCACGGCTTCTTGCATAGCTGCGAGGGTAGCCTGGAGGATGTTGTGCTGGTCTATGAAGAGGGGGCCTCGCATGCCTACGCCGATGCCGAGGGCGACTTCCCAGAGGAGAGCGGCCAGGTGGGCGCGTTGGGCGGGGGTTAGGGCTTTGCTGTCACGCAAGAGGGGATGGGTGAATGTAGGAGGCAAGATAAGAGCCACCGCGACGACAGGGCCGGCCAAACAGCCGCGTCCCACTTCGTCTACGCCAGCAATCAGAGGGGCTGCCATCGCACCCAGGTGCCTGGGAGAGCTTGCCACAACCGATCACGCCACCGGCTAAGCGCACTGGCAGGACCCGGAGCAGCCCCTTCGGCCAAAAAGAACTCCACCGACCGCAGTACAGTCCAAGCGGTAAACACATACGCTTGAGGGGTGCGCAACAGAAGGGCTTCGGGGGCTTCCTCGGCCTTCGCTAAGACAAGGCTTTCGGCCGAAAGGTTCATTTGTTGGGCTAAAGGGGTTCGGCGCGCGCGCACCAGCTTTAGGATGGCTTCCGCAAAGGGCTGCCAGGCAAATACCCGTTCCAGAAAGGAACGCCACCGCAGGTATCGGGGAGGAAGGGCCACCCACGTAGAGAGCCGCACAAGGTCAGGGTTCCAAGCCGGGAAGGTAATCAGCTCTGCCAGCGTGGCAGAGAAAAAGGAGACGACTTGATCTTGGAGGGTTTGGCGCACTTCTTGGAAGGGGATGGGGGTCAGGTGGCCCGCTTGCCATTGGTAGTAGCCGTGGGGGAGCATGGTAAGGGCGGACTGGACGGTGCCAGCGGAAAACCCGCCTTTCGCATAGATATAGAGATGAAGGGTACGGGCTTGGGGGTAGCGTTGGCGCAAGAGGAAGAGGGCCGCTTCGCCTGCGACGGTATCAAAGCCGGCTGCGGTGATGAGGGGCACCGACGAGCCCCGCGCATACAAGCGCTGGAAGGTTCGCCACTCGCCACAAGCGTCTAAATAGGCGATTCCCTGCTTTTCGCACCAAGTTACCCATGGGAGGGCGGTGTGTTCGTAAGGTCCGGCTAAGTTGACGACGAGGCGAGGCAGCTCGGGAAGGGAGAGCGTGGGCAGCTCTTGCAGGGAGAAAGCCTCGTAGGGGGAGCCGTAGGTTTGGCTGAGGAGGGCCAGCTGGGAAGGGTCCCGGCCTGCTAAGAGAGGGGGGGGCAGCTGAGGGAAAGCCTTCTGCCAGATGGAGAGCACCAGCCGGCCCGTGGTACCGTTAGCGCCGTAGAGCAGCCACATGGGTCTCAATCTCCGAGAGGGAGAAGTGGAGGTAAAGCCTTTCTGGCGTTTCGGTACGGAAGAAGGTGTGCCGTTCGGAGTGGGGAGCGTCCAGAAGGCGCCTGAGGTTTTGTAGGGCCTCCAGAAAGGCATTGAGGTGGGCCACTTGGTCGGGGGTAGGGCGGTAGGTGCCGGCCAAGAGCTGCCAGGGCGGAGGAGGTTGCCACCCCTCCCAGTCAGGTAAGGGCTCGGCTGGTGGGAGAAAGCCGTGGAGAGCTTGAAAGGTAGGGGGGTGATACAAGAAGGCTTGAATGCCCCATTCGGGGCCGTAGGCCAAGCCAGCGGGCCACCAAGTGAGGTGAAAGCCCACGCGGGGCGGCGAGGGCTGGCGACGCAGCTCCCACAGAAAGAGCTCTACCTCCTCAAACACCTCGCCTGTGGTAGGATTCACCGGGTCCAGGACGATCCACGCAGCTGAGACGAGCTGAGGCGCCGATACGCGCACGGCGCCTGGAGGCAAGGGCACCTCAAGGGGTTCCCACTTGCTGGGAGTAAGCATACACGGCTGGCCTTCCGATGGAGAGATAGTCAATGCCGGCTTTTTGGGCTTCGGCCAGGTCGTAGAGGTTACGCCCGTCAAAGACCACGGGGGTTCGGAGCAAGGCCCGGAGCTTAGGCCAGTTGGGCTGGCGAAATTCCCCCCACTCCGTGAGGATGAGCAGGCCGTCGGCCCCTGTGAGGGCTTCATAGGCGTTTTTAGCGTAATAGATAGGCCACTCCGGCCGAGCTTTTTGGAGGGAAGGTAGGGCTACCGGATCGAAAGCTCGCACATGAGCTCCTGCCTCCAGGAGCCACGCTATCAGGTCCAGTGCTGGGGCTTCTCGGATGTCGTCGGTGTCCGGCTTGAAGGCCACCCCCCACACCGCGAAGGTGCGACCTTGAAGAGAACCCCGGTAGTAGTTTTGAATTTTCTCCCAGAAGAGCTGGCGCTGCTGGGCATTGATGTGGATGGTGGCTTCAACCAAGTGGAGAGCCAGCCCATGCTGCCGGGCTGTGGCGGCCAAGGCCAGCGTGTCCTTCGGGAAGCACGAGCCACCATACCCCACCCCAGCAAAGAGGTATCGTCGCCCGATGCGGCTATCGGCCCCCATGCCCAACCGCACCCAGTCAATGTTGGCGCCTACTTTTTCGCATAGACGCGCCAGTTCGTTCATGAAGCTAATGCGCATCGCCAGAAAGGCGTTGGAGGCATACTTGGTCAGTTCGGCGCTTTCCCAGTCCATCAGGTAGATGGGGTTACCCTGGCGCGTGTAGGGAAGGTAAAGCTGGCGAAGCTTCTCTCCCACCTGGGGGTCAGGCGTCCCAATCACCACGCGGTCCGGCTTGAGGAAGTCCTCCACAGCAAAGCCCTCGCGCAAAAACTCAGGATTAGACGCGACCTGAACCAGGCCGGGCAGCCTTTCGTCAAAAAAGCGCTGGAGGGATCGCGCCGTGCCCACCGGTACCGTGCTTTTGGTTACGACAATGCGGGGGGCTTGGCCGTTGAGAGGATGCTGCCCAAAAGCCTCGGCCAGATGCTCGGCCGCGGCATACACAAAAGAAAGGTCAGCTTCCCCGGAAGCCCCCGGCGGAGTAGGCAGCGCCAGAAAAACCAGCTCCGCCTGCCTAACCGCTTCGTTTAGGTCGGTGGTGAAGGAGAGCCGCCCTTCCTCCAGGTTGCGAGCAAGGAGGCGATCCAAGCCCGGCTCGTAAATAGGCGATTGACCTGCTTGGAGGCGCGCCACTTTTTCGGCGTCAATGTCATGCCCTATGACGGTGTTGCCTGTCTCGGCCAGCCCAGCCGCCGTCACCAGCCCCACATACCCCACCCCAATTACAGCTATCTGCATAGTGTACCTTTGCACAAAAGTACGACTTGTGCGCTGGCTCCCTCTCCTCCTTGCTGCGCTTTGGGCGCAAAAGAGCATCCGGGACTCGGTGATCAGCTTTTTTGCGCCGAGCGTGGCGTATGGGGGCTATGCTCCGGCCCAAGACCTGGCCCAGCGATTTGGCTGGACACACGTGCTGGGAGGCGAAGTGCTGTACAAAACCCGATGGAACCTCTACCTGGCGCTTCAGGGGGGAGGGCTGGCCGGCGACCAAGTCAAGGAACCGGACCTTCTGCGAGGGCTCAACCTCTCAAGCCTGGAACAGGCTGGTCTGCTGGCTTTTGTAGATGAGAACGGCCGGATCTTCACCCCCAACCTGCGCCAGCGGGGATGGACCGCTTCCCTCCGAGTAGGGTATGTGGTGTCGGCGCTTCGCCTGCCAGGGCAAAACCCCAACTCTGGGCCTTTTCTGGAGATCGGGGCAGGCTACCTTTCGCATCGCATTCTGATTGACAAAGCGCGCAGCGAACGGCTTCCCCTCCTGGAAGGGGAATACCTCAAAGGTCTGGACCGCCTTACAGCAGGGTGGGGCCTGACCGAGGCGATAGGCTACCGCTTTTACAGCAGCCGGGGCCTCATCAACTTCTTCGTCGCCGTAGAAGCGGCTCAGTTTTTCACCCGTCACCTGCGTAAGTACCTCTACGACCGGGGTACCCTTGATCAGCGTCAGAGGCGAGACTTCTGGCAAGGGATTCGGGTGGGGTGGAGCTTGCCCCTCTACGAAAAAGCCCCCCCAGAATGAGGGTATGGCGAGTTCTCTATACCGTAGCCCTGCTCCTGACCTTGGGAGGGCTGTACCTGCTTCGTTTTTTCTGGCCTAAGTTGCGGCTTTGGTGGCGCGCTCGGCAAACTACCCCTCCCCTCGTACCGATAGACCGCCCCGTGCTGTGGATGCATTGCGCTTCGGTGGGGGAGTTTGAGCAAGGCCGGCCCGTCTTAGAATACCTCCTTCAAGAGCTACCTCGCCGGCCGTATGTGGTGGTGACTTTCTTTTCCCCTTCCGGGTGGATGCGCTATCAGCAGAGCTATCCCTTTGCGGACTGGATGGGCCCCGCTCCGACTGATCTGCCCTGGGTCGTGCGCAAATGGATTGAAGCCATTCACCCGACCGCCGTCTTTTATGTCAAGTACGACCTGTGGCCCAACCTGGTAGGAGAGTTAGCCCGGATGGGCTGCCCCCAATACCTTCTCGCTGCCCATGTAGCACCCTTGCAAGGCCTGCGCTGGTGGTGGCGAAAAAAGCTTTTGAAATACCTCACTCACCTCTTTGTGCAAACCGCCGCTGACCAGACGCGCCTCAGCACCGAGGGCTTTACCCAGGTAACCCTGGCTGGAGACAGCCGGGTGCTGCGCGTGCGCCAGCTGGCCGAAAATTGGCTGCCCGTGTCAGGCATCGCAGAATGGCTGGGATCGCATTTTTGCATCGTAGCTGGCAGCATAGAAGAAGCCGATATGCGCTTCCTGGCTCAGGCGTATGCCCACTTGCGGGGCCGTCAGATCCGCTGGATCCTCGTGCCGCACGAAGTGGCTCCCAGACACGTAGAGGCTATGCGCAAGCTATGGCCCGTGCCTACTTCCCTCTACACCGATCCCGAGTGGAACCCCACCCGAGACACCCTGGTGGTAGATACAACAGGCCTCTTGGCTTACCTCTACGCCTACGCCCATGTGGCCTGGATAGGAGGGGGCTTCGGCAAAGGCATACACAACATCCTTGAAGCCGTAGTCTACGGTAAACCCGTCTTCTTTGGGCCCACCTACCACGCATTTCCTGAAGCAGAGGAGCTTATAAAACTCAAAGTCGCAGAGAGTTGCCAGTATCCCGTAGGCTTCTCCAATGCGGTGAAGAGTTTTATAAAAAACAGGAACAGGCTTCAAATCATCAGCGAAAGAGCAAGGTCTTATCTGGCTTCCAAGCCCGATACGCCCAAAATCGTAATGGAAGTACTGAAAGGCGAGCCGTGGATGCGAGCCCTGCTTCAGGCTGAGTAGACTGTACAAAAGTGCGCCAAAAGGCGTACCTTCGCAGAGATGTACGCATCAGCGCAGGCCAGCGCGGCGACCACCACTCGCCGCCGAATCGGAAAAGTCGCCGTCTTAGGCGCCGGTGTGATGGGTTCGCAAATCGCCCTCCATTTTGCGGGGGTAGGCTATCCGGTCTTGCTTCTGGATATGGCGCCTCAGGAACTGACCCCAGAAGAAAAGGCCAAGGGCCTCTCCCTTTCCTCTCCCGAAGTGCGTAATCGGATCGTTCGCAGTCTATTTGAGCGGGCCCTCAAGCTCTCGCCTTCTCCCGTGTACGAAAGCGGCGTGGTGCAGCGCATCCAGCTTGGAAACTTTACAGACGACCTGCCTAAAATCGCCGAAGTCGACTGGATCATTGAAGTCGTGGTAGAAGACCTGGCTATCAAACGCCGCCTCTACGAAGAGGTGGAAAAATACCGGCGGCCAGGCACCCTCATCACTAGCAACACCTCAGGCATTCCCATCCGGTTTTTGGCTGAGGGACGCTCTGAAGACTTTCGCCGGCACTTTGCGGGGACGCACTTCTTCAATCCACCTCGGTATCTGCCGCTGTTGGAGATTATTCCAGGGCCGGACACCGCTCCGGAAGTGATCCAGTTTCTGATGGACTTTGGCCAAATGCACCTGGGCAAACAGACCGTCCTTTGCAAGGACACCCCGGCCTTCATTGCAAACCGGGTGGGGGTTTATGCGCTCATGCATCTTTTGCATGCGATGCCCCGCTACGGCCTCTCGGTAGAAGAGGTAGACAAGCTCACGGGCCCGGCGATAGGCCACCCCAAGTCGGCAACCTTCCGTACGGCGGACGTTGTCGGGCTGGACACCTTGGCTAAGGTCGCCAAGGGCCTCTATGAGAACTGCCCCCATGACGAAGCCCGAGAGACCTTCAAGCTCCCTGATTACCTGGAGAAAATGCTGGATCGGGGCCTGCTGGGCGAAAAAGCGGGCAAAGGCTTCTACCAAAAAATTCGGGCCAATGGCGGCAGCGAAATCTACAGCTTAGACCTCACTACCCTGGAATACCGCCCCCAAAAGAAAGTTCGTTCTCCCCTCCTGGAGCGGCTCAAGATGGAGGATGACCTCAAGGCGCGCCTTCGGCTCATTGCCCAGAGTGATGAACCTTACGCCAAGCTCCTCCAAGAAAACATGGCGGCGCTTTTTGCGTATGTCTCGCATCGCATCCCGGAAATCGCAGACGAAGTGTACCCTATTGACGAAGCGGTCAAGGCGGGTTTTGGGTGGCAGCTGGGCCCTTTTGAGAAGTGGGACGCGATTGGGTTTGAGGCGGGTTTGGCTGCTGTAGAAAAATATGGCTTCTCCGTCCCCCCGTGGGTCAAGCGCATGCAGGAAAAAGGGTTCTCCCGCTTCTACGAAGTGCGAAACGGTCGCCGCTTCGTCTACAGCCCCCGGGAGGAAGCCTACATAGAAGTGCCAGGGCAGGACCGCTTTATTCTCTTAGACACGCTGCGCAGCGAAAAAGTCATCTGGCAAAATAGCGGTGCTTCCCTCTTTCATATAGGGGATGGCGTCTTGTGCCTGGAATTCCACACCAAGATGAACACCATCGGCGGGGAAGTCCTGGACGCTATCAACCGAGCCTTAGACATAGCCGAGAAAAGCTATGAGGGGCTTATCCTGGGCAACCAAGGGGAGCATTTCTCTGCCGGTGCAAACCTGGCTATGATCTTTATGATGGCGGTAGAGCAAGAGTGGGATGAGCTGGACTTTGCGGTGCGGGCTTTTCAGCGGACGGTGATGCGCCTTCGGCACAGTGCGGTGCCGGTGGTGGTGGCCCCTCACGGCCTGACGCTGGGGGGAGGATGCGAAATGGCCCTGCATGCGGATGGCGTCCAGGCCGCCGCCGAAACCTACATGGGGCTGGTGGAGGTCGGCGTGGGCCTCATCCCCGCAGGGGCCGGCACCAAAGAAATGGCCGCCCGCATCGCCGAAAGGTACGTAGACGGCGATGTAGAGCTCAACTTCTTCCGAGATGTGCTGACCCTGATTGCCACAGCGAAGGTGGCGACTTCGGCGTTTGAGGCGGTGCAGATGGGACTCTTGCGGCCCCACCATACCCGCATCTCCATCAACCGGCAAAAGCAACTGCGCGATGCCAAGGCGTACGTCCTCCTCTTGGCAGAACAAGGGTATGTGCCTCCTCAACCCCGCACGCAGATACGGGTTCTGGGCCGCACCGCCCTGGGCGGCGTGGAAGCCTCCCTCTACCAGATGTGGCAGGCCGGCTACATCACCGAGTACGACCGCCATGTGACCCGCAAGCTGGCCTACGTACTGGCAGGCGGCGACCTAACCGGCGTGCAGCATGTGAGCGAGTCTTACCTCCTTGACCTGGAGCGCGAAACCTTCCTAAGCCTGTGCGGCGAACGCAAAACCCTGGAACGCATCCAGCATACCCTGCAAACCGGCAAACCCCTGCGCAACTAATCCCCTTCCTGACCCTGATAGCGCCAGCCATGGCGCAAACCTTCCTCATCGGCTCTTGTCTGGTGGAAGTGCGGGAACCTGCCGCCCCTGCTCAGCGCGTGTTAGTCCTTTTACCAGGGTGGAACTACAGCCGCACCGCCTGGTGCGAAAAATCCTCTATCTGCACAGAAGCCCTGAAACGGGGCTATCGCCTCCTTCTCTTGGAGATGGGGAAAAGCCTTTACGCTTCTCAGGCTTTTCCTGAAACGCATCCGGCATGGCGGCGCTATCCTACCCTGCGCACGCTGCTGGACTCGGTCTTCCCGTTCCTGGTGGAGAGAAGGTGGCTCCTTCCTGGCAAAAGTTACTTGTTGGGGCTGTCTACGGGAGGGCGAGGGGTGGTGATGATTCTGGCGCATACGGGCGCGCTTTTCCGGGCGGGGGCGGCCCTCTCCGGCGACTTTGATCCCCACTTGGACCCCCGAGACCGGCTCTTGACCGGATGGTATGGCCCCTACAGCAGCCGATGGGACACCGTAGACAACCCGCTTCGGTTGGCCGCACGGATAGAGAGCCCGCTTTTCTTGGCGCATGGGGTGGCCGACCCCGTCGTCCCCTACCAACATACCCAGCGCCTCTACCAGCTGCTCCAGCGTGAAAAGCCTACCCTTCCCTGCCAGCTCCACCTGGACCCCCAGGGAAAACACGACTTTGCCTTCTGGGAAAAGTACGCACGCCAAGCCCTTAATTTCTTTGAACGCTATGAGTGAAACGAACGTGTGGGCGGCCTTGCTGATCGTAGCGCTTAGCGGCCTGCTGGGGGTAGTGGCCGTGCTGGTGTTTTTCTGGCAGCGGGAAAACGCCGAACGGCGCCGCCTCATCACGCAGCAGATCCTGCAGACCACTTTACCCCTGCGCTTGCAAGCGCTGGAAAGGGCCGTGCTTTTCCTGGAACGGAACGATCCCAACAACCTCCTACCCCGCCTGGCTCCCCACACCTTCAACCGGACAAGCGATCTGGTTCAAGTGCTTTTCCAAGTGGTGCAAGAGGAATACCTCTACAACGCTGCCCAGCAGATTCACATGGGCCCCCAGGTGTGGATAGCCCTTCGCCAGGCCAAGAACACCCTGCTTAGCGTCGTCCAAGCCACCCTGGCTGAGCACAACCCCGCTCTGACCCCTCCCCTCACCTGGGTAGAAAAGTTCAAGGAAAAGTGGCGTGCTCAACCCACCGATCCCTTCCAGGTAGCCATGGCTTACGCGCATCGGGAAATGCAACGCCTGCTGGAAATCCCCTAAGTGCGTAAATTTGCCCGGTGAGCCTGTGGAAAAAAAACGGACACGTAGCGGCACCTGCAGAAAAAACCCTCTGTTTGCTGGGAGAAGGAAGCCAAACCAAAGGTGAGTTCTACACCCCGGGCTCGCTGCGCGTGGAGGGAACCTTTAAAGGAACCCTTCGGGTAGAGGGACGCTTAGTCATAGCGCCTACAGGAGAAGTGCAGGGCGAGATTCAAGCGGCCCAAGTCTTGGTAGCAGGCCGCTTTGAGGGGCGCCTCGTGGCCGAAGAGCTCCTTGAAGTAGCCGAAACAGGGCACATCAAAGGTGAGATTCGGGCCCGACGCATGCAAACAGCCAGCGGCGCCACCATGCAAGTGCATTGCTGGGTAGGCGAAAACTTAGCTGAGCCAGCCCCTACCCCTGAAAACGACCACCGCACCGCTCGTCCCCGCCGTGGGTAGGGAGGTAGGCCTTCAGCTAACCTGGACGATCTTGGGGGTATGTTGGACAGGGGTGGGGTGTTCGCCTTCTTCCACGCCGACCCCACCTCCGGACTGGTTTGCTCAACGCAGCCGCCTGCCCCTCTATGAAGCCTCCCATTACCAGCTTCGGTGGGTAGATACCACAGGGCAAAAAGTCCTCCTGCGCGCCACGCACCTTTCTCTACAAAAGCAGGGCGATTCGGCTTTCTGGCGCCTTGAGCAAGGTGTAGAACTGCTGCACTACGCTCCAAGCGGGGACACCCTTCAGGTGCTTCGCTGCAGGCGGGGCACGCTCTGGCCCCAGCAGGGTTACTTCGTCGCCGAGGACTCGGTTACGGTGCATACCCAAGACGGGCTGTGGCTGGAGACCGACCGCCTGATTTGGCAGCAAACCCAGCACCGGCTTGAGGCACCCGACTGGGTGCGTCTTCAAACGACTCAAGAGACACTTACCGGCCAAGGCCTGGTGTACGACACCGAGAAACGCACCTATCGGTTGCGCCGCACCCGAGGCAGGGTCCAAGCACCGCCCCTATGAGCTGGGTAGTGTTGACGCTTCTTGCGCTCCTGCTGAGTGCCTGGAGCTCCGGCAGCGAAATGGCTTGGCTTACTGCGAATCCCCTCCAGTGGGAAACCTGGCGCAGTCGCCACCCTCGGCGCTGGCGCCTCGCTCGCTTCTTCCTGCAACATCCCCGCCGCCTCCTCATCACGCTGCTTTTGTCCAATAACCTAGCCCTGGTGCTTTTCTCCGCCGGGCTTAGCCACCTCCTCCCCCTGGAAAACCTCCAGCCCATACAACGGTTTTGGGTGGAAACGCTCCTGGGCACGCTTATCTTGCTGATCGCAGGAGAATACCTTCCTAAAGGGCTTTTCCAACGCTGGCAACTGGCCCTTCTTCCGGCTGTGGTGCCCTTCACGGGGCTGGTGTACCTGATTTGTGCCCCCCTCGTGGAAATAGCCCACAGCCTTACCAAGGCCTTCTTCCGCCTTTTGCGTGTAGAGGAAAAGCCCCTACACAAACCCCTTTCCCGAGAAAGCTTTGCCACCCTGCTGCAACACACCGAGTCGGACTTCCAAGAGGTCTTGACCCGCACCCTGGCCTTGAGTGAGACCCCTGTGCGCGAAATCATGGTCCCACGCCAAGAAGTAGTAGCCCTGCCCCTTGACACACCCATAGAAGAGCTGCACCGAGTTTTTGTGGAGACCGAGCTGTCGCGCCTTTTGGTGTACGAAGGAACCCCCGACCGCATCGTCGGGTATGTGTATGTGCGCTCGCTGCTGCGCAGGCCCCGTTCTATCCAAGAAGTCTTGGAACCGGTGAGCTTCGTACCCGAGACCATGCCTGCCACCCGCCTTCTGGAAGAGCTGGTAAAAGAAAAGCGTTCGCTGGCGGTGGTGGTGGATGCTCGTGGGGGCATGGCCGGCCTCGTGACCACCGAAGACCTCGTGGAAGAAGTCTTTGGCGACATTCAGGATGAGTACGACGAACCCCAATGGCTGGAACGCACCCTTGAACCGGGCGTGTACGAGTTTGACGCCCGAATTGAGATTGACTACCTCAACGAAAAGTACGGACTGGACCTGCCCACAAAGGAAGCGGTGACTTTAGGGGGACTGGCTCTGGCCCACTTGGGTCGGATCCCTACGGCAGGCACCACCTGGGAGGCTTACGGGTTTCGGTGGGAAGTGCTCGCAGCTACCCCCCAGCGCCTGCTAACTTTGCGCCTCAGAAAGCCATGAACCGTTACAAGACCATTGACCCTGCCACGCTGACGCTGCCCGCGTGGCATCCCTACCTCATTGGAAGCGTAATCCCTCGGCCTATCGCTTGGGTCAGCACCCTAAACGCCGAGGGCCGACCTAACCTGGCCCCCTTCAGCTACTTTGGTGCCTTCAGCAGCAAACCGCCTGTAGTGGGCTTCTCGCCCAGCACCAGCGCCCGAACCGGCAAACCCAAAGACACCCACCGCAACCTCCAAGAAGTGCCCGAATGCGTCATCCACCTGGTGCCTTATGCGCTGGCAGCCCGCATGAACATCACCACCGGCGAATACGAGCCCGAGATCAACGAAATAGAGAAAGCGGGGCTGGAGACGCTGCCTGCTGAGCTGGTTCGGCCCCCTCGGATAGCCGGCACGCCCGTGCAGCTGGAAGGTAAAGTGCGAGCCATCCTGCCCCTGGGCGAAAACCCCGGCGCAGGTCAGCTTATCCTTGTGGACATTGTGCGGCTGCACCTGGACGAAACCATCCTGGACGAAAAGGGCTATCCTGACCCCCGAAAAATGGATGTGATTGCTCGGCTGGGCGCCTTTTGGTATGCGCGCATCCGCGCTGAGAACCTCTTCTGGATGAAGCAACCCCGCAACCCGGCCGAAGTCTTAGCTTGGGACGAACTTCCAGAAGACCTACGCACCAGCTCGGTCTTGACCGCCGCAGAAATCGGCCACCTTCTGGCCCATAGGCCTGCTGAGGCAGAAAAGCTCCGGTCTTTACCTCGGCCGGCCGATCCCGTGGCCCTCCACCGACAAATGCAAGCCCTCCTCCCTCACGATGCCCCCGCAGCCTGGCGCCTGTACTTGGAAGCCCTAAAGATGACCTAAACCTTACCTTTGCGGTATGCCGATGACAGCCGCGCCCAAAGCCGAATGGTGGCAAGCCTTTGGGTTTTCGGATCCCCAGCCTGGAGCTACGACAGGGCGAGAAAGCTTGGCCTACCAGGGAACGCCCTACGCCAACCTCTCGCCCGTAGATGGCGAACCCTTGCCAGCCGTCCTCCATTCCGGGGTGGCCATCTATGATCAAGTCGTGGAGAAAGCCCAGCAAGCCTTTTTGGAATGGCGTGCGGTTCCCCCTCCTCGGCGCGCTGAAGTGATACGAGTCTTTGGCGAAAAACTTCGCCGGCGAAAGGCGGACCTGGCCCGGCTGATAAGCTACGAAATCGGCAAAATCTACCAGGAAGCCCTGGGTGAAGTGCAAGAGGTGATAGATATGTGCGATTTTGGGGTGGGGCTCTCTCGTCAGCTTTACGGCCTTACCATCGCCTCCGAAAGGCCCAACCACCGCATGTACGAGCAGTGGCATCCTCTGGGCGTGGTAGGCATCATTACAGCTTTCAACTTCCCTGTAGCCGTATGGGCTTGGAATGCTGTCATCGCAGCGGTATGTGGAGACCCCACCGTGTGGAAACCCAGCGAAAAAGCCCCTCTATCTGCGTTGGCCATCTTTTCCATCCTGCGAGAAGCGATAGAGGAAACCGGTGTGCCTGAGGGCGTTTTCAACCTCGTGGTTGGAAACGCTGAAATAGGTCAGCACATGGCGTGCGACGCCCGGCTTCCGCTCATTTCGGCCACGGGGTCGGTGCGCATGGGCCGCTCTGTGGCGCAGCAGGTAGCCAAGCGCTTGGGCCGCTCCCTGCTGGAACTGGGCGGAAACAACGCGGTCATCGTGACCCCTCACGCTAACTTAGACCTGGCCCTGCGCGCCGTGACATTTGCTGCGCTGGGCACTTCGGGTCAGCGCTGCACGACCCTCCGCCGCCTGATCTTGCATGAAGAGATATACGATGCTTTCCTGGGGCGGCTAATTCGCATCTATGAGCAGGCCAGCCAGCGCATTGGCGATCCGCTGCATCCCGACACCCTTATAGGGCCTCTGATTGATAAAAACGCCGCCGCCGCCATGCAAGAAGCCCTGGCCGAAGTCCAAAAAGAAGGGGGGAAAGTGCTCTTTGGCGGGGAAGTTCTGGAAGGCCCTGCCTACCGCAGCGGATGTTATGTGCGGCCTGCCATCGTAACGGCCGAAAATCACTGGCCGGTAGTCCAGCGGGAGACCTTCGCTCCTATCCTGTATGTGCTGAAATACCGCACCCTGGAAGAAGCGATCGCCCTCCAGAATGGCGTGCCCCAAGGGCTCTCCTCCAGCATTTTCACCGCTAACCTCCGAGAAGCCGAGCTTTTCCTCAGTGCCCGGGGCTCCGACTGCGGCATCGCTAATGTCAACATCGGCCCTTCCGGCGCTGAAATCGGAGGAGCCTTCGGCGGGGAAAAAGAAACCGGCGGCGGCCGAGAAGCTGGATCAGACGCCTGGAAAGCCTACATGCGCCGGCAAACCGTCACCATCAACTATGGGACGGACTTACCTCTGGCCCAGGGTATCCGTTTTGAAGTGTGATTTACGACAAAAAGGTCGTCGTCGTCCTACCTGCCTACAACGCCGCCCGAACTCTGCCCCAGACCCTGGCCGAAATTGACCGCTCTATCGTAGACGAGATCATCCTAGTGGACGACGCCAGCCAGGACAACACCGTTGAACTGGCCCGACAACTGGGCCTTACCCACATAATCGTGCACGAAAAAAACCAAGGGTATGGCGGCAACCAGAAAACCTGCTACCGTAAAGCGTTGAGCTTGGGGGCCGACATCGTGATCATGCTCCACCCTGACTACCAATACACGCCTAAGCTCCTTCCGGCCATGGCTCATTTGGTGGCCACGGGCCTTTACCCAGTGGTGCTGGGCTCGCGCATCCTGGGCGGCGGCGCCCTGAAAGGCGGCATGCCCCTCTACAAATACCTCGCCAATCGGTTCCTCACCGCTTTCCAGAACCTCTTCCTGGGGGCTAAGCTCTCCGAATACCACACAGGCTATAGGGCTTTTGCCCGGGAAGTGCTGGAAACCCTCCCCTGGCATCTCAATAGCAGCGACTTCGTCTTTGACAACGAGCTCTTGTCGCAGGTGATCCTGGCAGGTTACCCCATAGGAGAGATCTCTTGTCCTACCCGGTACTTCCCGGAAGCTTCCTCTATAAACTTCCGGCGAAGCGTGGTCTACGGGTTGGGGATTCTCCGCGTGACGCTCCAGCATGTTCTGGCTAAGCTGGGCCTTTACCGCCATCCGCGCTATATTTTTGAGCAGAAACGCGCACCCATTCAAGCATAGATGGTAGCCCTGGCTGTTTTTTTCTTGGGGCTTTGGGGGCAAGTGTGGGACCCGAATCGGATTACGATTTACCGAGATAGCTTAGGGGTAGCTCATGTATGGGCTCCCACCGACGCCGAAGCCGCCTACGGTCTGGGCTGGGTCCAGGCCGAAGATGTGGGCATCCCCCTTCAAGAGAACCTTTTAGCCAGCCGAGGCCTACTCGGCAAGGTCCGGGGCAAAGAAGGGGCTCTGTGGGATTATCTTTTGTACTTGACCGGGCTGGATACGCTGGACATGCGACGGGGAGTAAGCCCCGAAGTCTGGCAAGTGCTGGAAGGGTTTGCTGCAGGAGTCAATGCCTACTACACGGCCTATCCGGAGAAGCGGCTCCTGCCAGAGGCTTTTCCTGTACACGCTGAGGACGTAGCTCGCGGCGCCCACCTCATTCTGAACGCGATGGCTGGGCTGGGCAGCGCATTGGGTAGGACCCGACAAGGTCTCCTTCCGGATTTGGCTGGCTTGGTAGAGGGCTATGGCTCCAACGCTTGGGCCGTAGCCCCACACCGACTCCTGGACCGAAGCACCTGCCTGCTCATCAATTCCCATCAGCCGCTGGAAGGGCGCTTTGCTTGGTATGAAGTGCATGTAGGCAGCGCTGAGGGATGGAACCTGCTGGGGGGCACTTTTCCAGGAGGGCCCTTTCCCCTGATAGGGTGCAACCTTAGCGTAGGATGGGCTCATACCTTCGCTTACCACCTGCTGACCGACGTCTATGCCCTTGAGGTGCGGCGGCGGCGCTACCGATTCGGGGATGCCTGGTTACCTTTCTCCACCCGCAAAGTACGCCTCTGGGTGAAAGGCCTTCCCTGGCCCCTCCACCGAAAAGTACGGAGCACCCTCTTTGGCCCTGCCCTTCGGATAGGGGGGCGCTGGTACGCTTTTGCTCAGCTCACTTACACAGAGACCCGGGCCCTGGAGCAGTGGTACCGCATGGGCAAAGCCCGCAACCTCACCGCCTTCCAAGAGGCCCTCTCGCTGCATGCTTTGCCCACCTTCAACACCGTCTATGCGGATGAAGAGGGACACATCGCCCTCTTTTCGTATGTGCACCTGCCGGAGCGAGACACGACGCTACAGTGGGGCCTTCCCATCCAACGGCCTACGCCTGGCCATCGGTTAGAGAAGAAGGTTCCGCTGGCGGATCTGCCTGCCGTCCTTGATCCGCCCTGCGGTTATGTGTACAACGCCAACCAGACGCCCTTGCAGGCCACCTGTCCTGAAGCCAACTGGCATCCTTCTCGCCCGCTTATTGGGCTGCAGCGCTTTACCTACAACCGGGGTGAGCGCCTGGCCGAACTCTGGCCCCGCTATGAGGGCCGGCCTTTATCTTGGCAGGACCTGCGTGCCCTCAAGCACGACCGATGCGTAGCGACCGAAGGCCGCTACTGGCGTGTTTTTGCTCCGCTTTTTTCGCTGGACCCGGCCCGCTATCCTCACCTGGCTGAAGCGATCCAGGCTGTGAAGCGCTGGTCCGGCTGCGCCGAACCCCAAGACACGCTTACTGCACTCGTGATGCTGAGCCATGTGTTTCTCTCCCGAAAGATGGGCCTTTCCCTGCCCGAAGCCACCATCTTAGGCTATCAGCCCACCGAAAAAGAAGCAGCTCAGGCCCTGGCGTGGGCTGCTCGCACGCTGCGCAAGCGCTACCGCACCCTCTATCCCCGCTGGGATACGGTACTGCGCCATGGCCGAGGCGGCTTCCAGGTCGGAGTGGGCGGCTTCTGGGAAAGCCTGGAAGCTCGCCACTGGAAATACATCCCCCAAACAGGCCGCCTCCACGTAACCGGCGGAGACGGACTCTACTACTGGGTAAAATGGGGACCCCAAGGCCAAGAAGTGTGGGGCATTCAGCCTTATGGCGCTTCGCATGACCCCGCCAGCCCTCATTACGCCGATCAGATTCGGCCCTTTGCAGAGGGGCGACTTTTCCAACGAACGCTGGATTGGGAGGCTATTCGCCGCTCAGCAGAGAGAACCTACCATCCCGCTCCAGGGCCTTGACCCTCTTGCGCACAAGCCCCGTTTTTTCCTAACTTTGCTGCATGGCCGGCAAACCTCGGAAAGGAGCCTTCACCTACCCACAAGTTTTCTGGCGGCAGCCGTGGGAGTGGCTGAGCCGCTATCGGGACCTCAACACCTACTTGGCTATGGCCTTCTACGGAAGCTTGTCCCTGGGCATGCTGGCGTATGGAATCTTGGGGGCGGGGGTGCCCTGGTGGATCGCAGGCTTGCTTTTCGTAGGAGGCGCTTTTACCTGGACTTTCACGGAGTACCTTTTGCATCGGTTCGTGCTCCACTATGTTGAAGACCACCCCGTAATCCAGCGCTGGCACAACTTCATGCACGGGGCTCACCACGATGTGCCGAGGGACCTGCGCTTTGTGACGGCCTCCCCCTTCATTACCTTTCCGGTAGCGGTGCTCTTCTGGCTGCTATTTTGGGCTATATGGGGCAGCCCGTGGGTATGGCCCTTTTTTGCGGGCTTCGGAGTCGGGTATGCCCTCTACGAGTACGTGCACTTTGCGATTCACAAGTACCCTCATCCGCCCCTTCCTTTCTTGCGGGGCCTTTGGCAAAACCACAACCTACACCACTTCAAGACGCCCGAGAAGCGCTTTGGGGTGACCACGACGCTGTGGGATCGCGTGTTTGGCACCTACGAACCCGCCTAAAAGCCGAGTAGGGGGTAGCCCCCTACCTTTGCAGGCAAATGCGCATCGGGGTATGGGGGCTGTTGGTAGGGCTGGTAGAAGCCCAGCTCGTGCCAGGTCCTCACGTGGATAGTCTCCCCCCTTCCTGGCAGGATTCTCTCCTTAGCCGCAGCGCTGGAGAAGATACCCTCTTTTACGAAGCGGCGGATTCGCTGGTTCTGGATCTGAGCCGCCGAGAAGCCCGGTTATACCGGTCTGTCCGCCTCCGCCAGACAAACCTGCGCCTGGAGACCGGCTACGCGCGACTGGAGTGGGGTACAGGGCTTTTGTACGGATACGGCCGGTGGGAAAACGACTCCCTACGCGAACTGCCGGTTTTCTGGTACGGCCAGGAACGCTACGACATGGACAGTCTCCGCTACGACTTAGCCAAAAAACGAGGACAGATCTTTGGCATGCGGCAACAGCTTTCGGACGAGGTGCTGGCTGGCCGCACCCTCCAGATGAACCCCGACGGCACCTTCTACGCCGCAGACGCCTACTACACCACTTGCACCGCCAGGCCCCCCCACTTCTACATCGCCTCTACGCGGATGAAGCTCTACCCCAACGAGCGCATCGTCAGCGGCCCCCTCTACGCCGTAGCGGGAGAGGTGCCTATCCCGATTTTTTTGCCCTTTGGGTATTTCCCCCTCATGGACCGGCGCACCTCTGGGCTTATCTTGCCCCTCATTGGCCAGGCGGCTGACCGAGGCTTCTTTTTGCGAGGGCTTGGCTATTACTGGGCCATTAACCGCTATATGGACGCCCGACTGGATGGCGACCTTTTTACGCGAGGAGGCTTCCGGGCAGAGCTCCTGTGGACCTACCGGAAGCGCTACAGGTACGACGGCACCTTGTCTCTGCAGTACGCCTACCAGACCTACAACGAACCCGGCGATCCTGACTACCAGGCTACGCGCATGGTATTCGTGCGCTGGCAACACCGGCAGACCTTTTCGCCTTCGGCTACCTTCTCAGCCAGCGTCCAAGGGGGCAGCTCCACCTTTTTGGCGCGACAGAGCTACAACGCCACCGACTTTCTCTCCACCAACCTCCAGTCCAGCATCGCCTTCCAGAAGGCT
Source organism: Bacteroidia bacterium (assembly GCA_026003235.1). Classification (GTDB taxonomy): domain Bacteria; phylum Bacteroidota; class Bacteroidia; order SpSt-205; family SpSt-205; genus SpSt-205. The sequence continues at coordinate 101,485 of BPGW01000007.1, forward strand.
TTCCCTTCCAGCCCTTGGCAGCTCACGATCTCCGCTAACCACACCCAGAACCTCATCCAGAAGGCCTGGAGCTTTCAACTGCCGGTGCTGGCGCTGTACCAAAATCGCACCTTCCCCTTCCAACGAAAAAACCGTACAGGCTCCCCCCGCTGGTACGAAAAAATAGGCTATACCTACCGCCTGGACGCGCAGGGCTTGATTCAACTTCCCGAAAGCCTGCTGTTTACACCAGCCATGCAAGACACTTTTCGGTGGGGCCTTCGACATTCGGTACAGATCGCCGCAGGTTATACGATTCTCCGCTATTTTCAGGTGGCTCCTACGCTTTCCTACAACGAATACCTTTACAGTGAAAGGCTGGCTTACAGCGTAGACTCTACAGGTCAGCTACAGGTCCGCCGAGAGCGAAGGCCGATGGCAGCAAGGGACTTTGCCTTCAGCACGAGCCTCACCACCCGGCTGTATGGGGTGCGGTACTTTAGGGGACGGCGAGCGATAGCACTACGCCACACCCTCATCCCCACCTTGGCTTTTCAAGGCCGGCCAGATTTTTCTCGTTCCCCGTGGGGCTTCTACCAGCGCCTGACGGTGCAGGGGCGAGAACAGGCCTACAATCCCCTCCAAAATGGATTTTATGGCAGCCCTCCCGCTGGCCGCCAGGCTGCCCTGGTCTTCTCCCTCAATAACCTCCTTGAAGCCCGCTACAAAGACCCCCACGACACCACCGGCAAAAAGTACACCTACCTCACCCTCCTGGATAACTTCGGAGCTTCCACCAGCTACAACTTCGCCGTAGACAGCTTCCGACTGGCCCCTATTCAGCTTACGGCCCGCACCAACCTCCTGGGTTCGCTCCTCAACCTCAACTACACCGCTACGCTGGACCCTTACCGAATTGATTCGGGAGGGGTACGACGACCGGTATACCGCTGGAATGCCGACCGAAAAGTAGGCACCCTGACCCAGATGAACTGGGCTTTGGTAGCTTCGCTGCATCCGAAGACCCCTCCAGCGCCTCCCGACGAAAACGCCGAAGCCCTGGTGTTTTTTTCGCTGCCCTGGCGACTGGACCTGAGTTACAACCTGGTGGGGGTGCGTCAGTTTCTGCCCGACTCGGCTAAGTACCGATGGACGCAGACCCTGGGCTTCAGCGCCGAAGTGAACCTCACTCGCTTCTGGCGCATCCAGGTCAGCTCAGGCTACGACTTTGTGCAGAAAAGGCTGTCCTTCACCAGCGTAAACCTCTACCGAGACCTGCACTGCTGGGAGCTAAGCTTCAATTGGATTCCGTTTGGGCCGCGACAAAGCTACTTTCTCACCCTTGCTGCGCGCTCCCCTAAGCTCCAGGATTTGCGCATTACGAAGCGGCGAGATTGGCAAGACCGCTTCGTGCGAGGGCTGTAGGCAGCTTACCCTTTGAGGGCCTCGGCGCCGGCCACGATTTCCAGCAGCTCCTTCGTAATGGAAGCCTGCCGAGCTTTGTTGTATTGGAGGCGGAGGGTTCGCAAGAGCTCTTCGGCGTTGTCGGTGGCGGCCTGCATGGCTACCATCCGGGCCGCATGCTCAGCCGTAACCGACTCTTGCACCGCAGCAAGCAGCATCGCCTCCACATAGAAGGGCACAAACGCCTCCAGCAGCTTGGGCAAGGCCGGCTCATGAAACCACATGCGGCGATCGCGCTTCTCCTCCGGCAGGATGGGAAGGGGCAAAAGCACTTGCTGCGTAGGAAGGGCCCGCCCTACCCCACCAAACCGGTTATAGACCAGCACAATCTCCCGATACTGCCCCGCCTGGAAGCGCGCAAGGAGGTGCTGCGCCTGCTGACGGACCGCTTCGGGGGGGAATGTCTTTAGCTCCGAAAAGGTCGTGGTACGACAGAGGGTAGCCGCTGCGGCGCAAGCCCTCGTAGGCTTTTTTGCCCAAGGCCAGGATTTCCACTTCGTTAGCTGGGGGAAGCTGCGGCATTAGCCACCGCAAAAGCCCACTGTTGAAGGCCCCACACAGCCCCCGGCTGGAGGAAAGCACCACATACAGGGTTTGCTTTCCAGCCCCCGGCAGCTGATAAGGATGAGGTTCCTCCAGCTGGCTTAGGAGGGTGTCTCGCAGGACTTCGGCCTCCTGGCGGTACGGCCGCAAGTGAGAGAGGCGCTCTTGGGCCTTGCGCAGCTTGACGGCGGCAATCATCCGCATCGCCCGCGTCGTCTGCTGGATAGAGATGACGCTGCGAATGCGCCCCCGCAGTTCCCGAAGCTTACCGGAAGACATAGCTCAGGCTTTAATGCCCATACCGGCCAGCACTTCCTTGGCGGCCTTTTCCAGGGTGCTTTCCATGGCTTCGTCCAGCTGCCCTTGCCGAATCTTATCCAGCAAAGGACGATGCCCAGCCTCCAGGTAACGGATATACTGCTCTTCAAAGGTGCGCACCTTGTCCACGGGCAGCTTATCCAGCAGTCCCCGGGTGCCCGCAAAGATCAGCGCCACCTGATGCTCTACTTTCACGGTCTGGTATTGGGGCTGTTTGAGGAGTTCAACCAGGCGCCGCCCTCGCTCAATTTGGCGCAGGGTAGCAGGGTCCAAGTCCGAACCGAATTTGGCAAACGCTTCCAGTTCCCGATACTGGGCCAGCTCCAGCTTGAGGCGGCCCGCCACTCGTTTCATGGGCTTGATTTGAGCGGCGCCCCCTACCCGAGACACCGAGATACCCACATTGATAGCCGGCCGAACCCCCGCATTGAAGAGATTCGGCTCCAGGTAAATCTGCCCATCCGTGATGGAAATGACGTTGGTGGGGATGTAGGCGGCCACGTCTCCGGCTTGGGTTTCAATGATAGGGAGCGCCGTGAGCGAACCGCCCCCTTTGACGAGGGGCTTGAAGCTTTCGGGCAGGTTATTCATTTGGCGGGCCACCGTGTCGTCGTCAATGATTTTGGCGGCGCGCTCCAGCAGCCGCGAGTGCAGGTAGAAGATATCGCCAGGGTACGCTTCTCGGCCGGGAGGACGGCGCAATAGCAGAGACACTTCCCGGTAAGCGGCGGCTTGCTTAGAGAGGTCGTCGTACACGATGAGAGCGTGACGGCCCGTATCCCGGAAAAACTCCCCAATCGCGGCCCCTGCGTACGGCGCCAAAAACACCAAGGGAGCCGGATCCGAAGCCGACGCCGCCACTACAATGGTGTACGGCATAGCGCCGTACTTTTCCAGCGTGGCCACGGTCTGAGCGATGGTAGAGGCTTTCTGCCCGCACGCCACATAGATGCAATACACCGGCTCGCCCCGCTCGTAATTCTCCCGCTGGTTGAGGATGGTGTCTATGGCGATAGCGGTTTTGCCCGTGGAACGGTCGCCGATAATGAGCTCACGCTGGCCCCGCCCAATCGGAATCATGGCGTCTATGGCCTTGATGCCGGTTTGGAGGGGCTGATTGACCGGCCGGCGGAAAATAACCCCCGGCGCCTTGCGTTCGTACGGCGACTCGTAGAAAGGACCTTCAATGGGGCCTTTGCCATCCAGGGGCTCACCCAAGGGGTTGATGACCCGTCCCAGCATCTTCTCGCTCACGAGGATGGACGCGGTGCGGTGCAAGCGCTTCACGCGGTCTCCTTCGTGGACGCTGCTGGAGCTGCCCATGATCACCGCCCCCACATTGTCTTCTTCCAAGTTCAGCACGATACCCTTGGCGCCGCTGGCAAACTCAATCATTTCGCCAGCCTCTACTTCGGTCAGGCCATAAATGCGAGCGATCCCATCCCCTACTTGGAGGACAACGCCCACCTCTTCCAGTTCTTTAGCGGAGAGGGTGCCTGCCAGCTGCTGCTCTAAGAGGGCGGTCACTTCGTCTGGCCGCAGGTCTGTTAGACTTCTCATAGGGCTATCTTTGAAGGAGTTTTTTGCGGATTTCGTTGAGGCGGCCGCGCACGCTTAGGTCGGCGGCGTGCGTGCCTACTTCTACCACGAAGCCCCCAATCAGCGAAGGCTCCACCGTCTCGGAGAGAAGGACCTCTTTAGCGCCCAGCGCGCTCTGGAACTGAGCCACGAGGCGCTCCCGAGCGGCAGGCGAGAGGGGCTGAGCCGTACGAACCTGCACGCGCAATCGGCTTTGGTGCGCATCGTACAGCTCCAAAAAGGCCTCACAGGTTTCGTTGAGGAGGTACTCTCGGCCTCGGCGCACCAGCAGCGTCAAAAAGGTCCACAGCAGGGGCGAGAGGCGGTCGGCCAGCACCGGCCGCAGCCAACCGAGTTTTTGCTGACCGCGGTAAATCGGGCTCTCCAGCAGAGCCCGAAGCAGGCGGGACCCCCGGTACAGCGCAAGCAGCTGTTCCACCTCGGCGGCTACGGCCTCCAGGTCCTGGCTACGCAAGGCCAGGTCAAAAAGGGCCTGGGCATACCGCCTGGCAATGACGCGAGGACTCATATCAGTTCAATCGCAGTTCGCTGGCCAGCTTTTCGGCGTAAGCTTGGGCCTTCTGCGGGTCCTGGAAGTGGTCCTCCAGAATGCGCTGGGCAATCTCAAGCGCCAGTTGCACGGCGTAGAGCCTCATCTCCTGCAGGAAGCGTTCCCGCTGCAGGTTGAGTTGCTGCTGGGCTCCCCATAGGATACCTTCCGCTTGTTTGCGGGCTTCGGCGCGAGCTTGTTCCAGTATCTCCTCCCGAAGCTTTTGGGCTTCGGCCAAGATGCGCTCCCGTTCCTGGGCCGCTTCAAGCTGGAGCTTTTCCTGTTGGGCCCGGAGGGCTTCCATTTCGGCGCGGGCTTTTTCGGCGGCAGCCAGCGCTTCCGCTATACGCTTTTCTCGGGCATCAAGAGCCTCCAGAATAGGCTTCCACGCATAACGGCGCAAAAGCCACACAAAAAAGCCGAAAATTATCGCGCTCCAGAAAAATAGCCCAAACTGCGGCAGTACGAGTTCCATAGGCCGGCGCAAAGGTACAGAAAATACCGGGCCAGCTACGAGGAAGGCCATGCAACCTTTTTGCCCGATTTGGCGTATAGAGAGAATGCGCACTTCCTTTCTCCTTCTGGGGCTTGCGATAGGATGGGCTCAGGAGGCGCTGCGTGAAGCGGATTCGCTGGCCCTAAGGGGCTTTTACAAGCAAGCAGACTCGCTATACCGGCGTTTTTTTGGGGCTTCGGGGGCTTCGTTGCCGGTGGCGCAGGTAGGCGAGAGTGTACGACTGTGGGGGGAAAGCTGCATCGCGCTATGGGACTTTGGGCGTGCGGAGAGTTTGGCCGCTCTTTTGGCAGCGCAAGCGGCTCCATGGCAGCTGGCTGGCCATAACCTCTACGGAAACATCGCCTACAAAAAAGGTCAGCCCGATAGTGCCCAGGCTCACTGGGAAGCGGCCTTCTCTCTGCCTGCCTTTTCAACCCACCCCTATGCCCTGACGGCCAAAGCGAACCTGGCCACCCTCTTCATGGACTACCCCGAAAAATGGCCCATAGCCGACTCGCTGCTCCAAGAGGTCCTCCAGAAACGAAGCCAAACCGTAGGCCCCCATCATCCCGACTACGCAGAAAGCCTCAACCAACTGGCGGTTCTCGCTTTCCTGTATGGCCACTTAGAGAAGTCAGATAGCCTTCTGCGGTACTTGCTGGCTTGGTACGCCGAACACCATACGCCCCTCTCGCTGGGCTATGTGCGCTGCCTGATCAGCCTCGGCAATGTCTACATAGAGAAGCAGGCTTGGGCTCAGGCCGAATCGCTTTTGACCCGCACCTGGCAGATAGATTCCAGCGCACAGCTTTTAGAGCTAAGTGAGCGCGTGATGCTGCTGCGCTCCTTAGGCCTGACCCACATGAACCAAGACCACCCCTCCCCAGCAGAATCCTACCTTCAATCTGCCCTCGCGCTGATTACCTCCTCCTCCCCTAACCTACCTACGCCAGAAGAGCTGCTGATCCGCAACGACTTAGCGATATTGTACCATACCTACCGCCGAACAGAAGAGGCCGCTTCCCTCTACGCCCAAATCCAAAATGGATGGGAAAAGTTAGGCCTCACGCAGCACCAAGAATACATCAACGCCCTGAACAACCAGGCCGTGCTCCAAGATGAGCAAGGCCACACCAGCGAAGCCGAACGGCTTTACTTGCGCGCTCGCCTCCAGCTTGCTCCTACTTCCCCGCTCTATCTCAAGCAGACCCATAACCTCGCTGTCTTTTACCTGGATCATGGGCGCATAGCGGAAGGCGAAGCGCTCTTCACAGAATTTGGCCAGCGATGGGAAGCCAGCGGCTTACCCCGCAGCTCGCCTTTCTACCAAAGCTATCTCAACTCCCTGGCTATACTCGCCAGAAGGAAAGGGGACTTAAGACGGGCAGACAGCTTACGGAGGTATCTGATGAGGGAGGTTCAACGACCCGGCGTGGCCCTCACCCCCCACACCCTGACGCTGGTCTACAACTATGCCTCCCTCCTCCTTGAAACCGGCAGGCCCGATGCGGCAGACTCTTTACTGGGGTGGGCCCTTAGCCAAGCCACCTCTCGCGGATTTACCCAGGAAAAGCTGGCCATTCAGATACTCCTCGGCAAGAGCCGGCAACAGCAAGGCCAGTACAAGGAAGCCCGCACCCTCTGGGAAAGCACCCTCGCCGCTTATGCGAGCCTTTTCCCTACACACCCCAACCGCTTCATGCTTACGGTAACCCTGACCCTCTTGTATGAGCAGCTGGGTGAAAAAGAAGCCGCCTTCACGCTGGCCTTGCAGGGCTTTGACTCCCTGCATGCGTTTATGGAGCGAGCGGCTCTGGGCTTGTCGGAAAAGACCCGACTGGGCCGCCTCGGGCAGCTGCACGAACTGGTTACCCTCCTCTTAAGCCTATCCTTGCAAGCGCAAAAGGCCGATTGGATAGAGCTGGCCATGGAACGGTACCTGCGACAGTACGGGTTTCTCCTGCGTACGGCGGAGCGGTACCGGAACCTGGCTCTCCACCATCCCAACCCGGAGATCCCCCGCTTGTACCGCCGATGGCGAGATCTGCAGCAGCAACTGGCGCAGCATGTGAGCCTGACTGAGCTGAATAGCACCCCCGAGCGGCTTCGGCTGCAAGCCGACTCCATAGAATCGGCGCTGGGGTCGGCGCTCGGCGTGTCGTTTCAACCTACCGCTCCCCCTACCCGGTCTGCCTTACAGGCCAGCCTCACCCGCCGAAAAGCCTGGCTCTTCTTCCTGCTTTTGCCGGACTCCCTCCAAGCTGGGAAAATCTCCGCTTACCGGTACTGGGCCGTCTGGTTAGGGCACGAAGGTACATGGCAATTTGTGCCTCTCATGCCCGAACGGGCTGCGCGCAGCGCTTACCTATCTTATACCGAGCGGTTGTACGCCCAAGCCCCCGATGTAGAAAGTTATCATCGCTTCTGGGCGCCTATCCAGGCAGCCCTTCCTACCCACCTGCGCACCCTTTACCTGGTCCCTATCGGGTTGTACACCCTTATCGCTGTGGAAGGCCTCTCTCCAGACGGCCAGACGTACGTGGGCGACAAGTACCAAATCCATCGCAGACTCCGGCTCACGCCCGAACCGTTGCCCTCCTCCCGACAAAAGCGAAAAGCCTTACTCATAGGCAATCCAGCGTATGGGAGCGCAGCACCTGGAGCTGTCCGGTCTCTCCCCCCTGGCCACCGAAATGCCCCGCTATCGGGTCTGATGATACCCCCCCTGCCCGGCACAGCCACCGAAGTCCACACCATCGCAGCCAGGCTCCAAACCAAGCGGTTCTCCACGATTGAGGTATGGACCGACAGCCAAGCCACCGAAAACGCTGTAAAAGCTTTGTCTTCTGCGCCGACTTACCTGCATTTTGCTACGCATGGGCTTTTTTTGGAGGGGGAAGCGCAACTTCCGCTTCTCAACAGCAGTCTTTTGCTGGCGGGGTGCAGCGGGTCGCTCGGCCCCGACGAAACAGAAGATGGCCTGCTGACAGCCTTAGAAGTGGTAGGGCTTCCGCTTAGGGGATGCGAAGCGGTGGTTCTTTCTGCGTGCGAAACCGGTTTAGCCCACCTGATACAAGGCGAAGCGGTATACGGGCTTTCTCGGGCTTTCCTGGAGGCGGGGGCTCGGCGGGTGCTGGTGGCGCTTTGGCGGGTAGACGACATGGCTACCCTTGCCCTCATGCAAGCGGCAACCCAACGGGGCGTGCCTACCCCCCGCTCCCTTCACCAAGCCCAACGAAAGCTCCGTAAAAACCCCCTATGGCGCCACCCCTATTACTGGGCAGGGTTCGTCTGGCAAGAGTGAATATCAGCCCTTTTACGTACCTTTGTCCCAGCGCGGGAGTAGCTCAGCTGGTAGAGCGTCAGCTTCCCAAGCTGAAGGTCGCGGGTTCGAAACCCGTCTCCCGCTCAACATGACCTTCCTTTCCTAATGCCTACATCCGTGTGGCGGTGTGTCTTTTTCGTTGGGGTCCTTTGGGCCCAGACCTTGGAGGTCACCTACAAGGTGGAAGTTTCCACGGTAGCGGGCAGTGGCCGGGTAGGTTACCGAGGAGGGCCGGCGTTGGAAGCCGCTCTCAATCGCCCTAACGGTATCACTGTCGCCAAAGATGGAACGGTGTACTTCTCCGACGATGACAACCACTGTGTACGCAAGGTCACCCCGGATGGGCAGGTCTTGCTGGTGGCCGGCCAGCCGCGCAGGGCCGGCTTCCAGGACGGCGACCAAGAAGAAGCGGCTTTCGCCAGCCCTCACGGCCTGACCTTAGACCCGGCCGGCAACCTATACGTGTGCGACTACCTCAACCACGCTATCCGCCGCATCTCCCCTCAGGGAGAAGTGACCACCTTCGCTGGAGGAAACGGCGGGGGCTTTGAGGACGGGCCGAGGCGCCAAGCTCAATTTCTCTATCCCATCGCCATCGTGCGCGACAGCAAAGGCAACCTGTGGGTGCTGGAATCCGGTAATCACGCCCTACGAAAAATCACCCCTCAGGGTCAGGTCATCACCGTAGCCGGGAACGGTCTGCCTGGCTACAAAGACGGCAAAGGCAGGGGAACCCAATTCAACTCGCCGGTGGGCCTGGCCATAGACAAAAACGACAATCTCTATGTAGTGGATGCGGGAAACCGCTGCATCCGGAAAGATCACCCCCACGGGAGAAGTAACCACATTCGTCTCGCTCAACTTCCGGGGCTGGACGATCCGAGGAGAACTGGCGGGCGGTCTGAGCTTCTCCACCACGGGGGGAGGACACGGGGGCGGCGTAGCCGTGGACCCTGATGGAAACCTCTATATCGCCGACGGCGGCCGCCACATCGTGTATCAGATCAACGCCGCCGAAAAAACCATAGAAATCCTCGCAGGCACCGGTCGCCCCGGCTGGATAGATGGAAACGGCAAGTATGCCCGCTTTTACGAGCCGGTAGAAATCTGTATAGGCGAGAAGCCCAATGTCTTTTACGTGTGCGACTACCGCAACGCAGCCATCCGACGCATCACGATTGAGAAGCTGGAGAAGTACCGCAAACCCCAGCCGGTGGATACCCCTAAGGCGGAACCTAAGCCCCTCTCGCTCCAAGTAACTGTACTTGAAGAGGAAAGCGGCCAGCCCATAGCCGAAGCGAAAGTGACCGTCACCGCGCCAGAAAAGACCCTAAGCCTTACCACCTCAGGCCAGGGAAAAGCTCAGGCCGAGCTACCTCCTGGCACCTACACGGTGACCCTTTCAGCTGCGAAGGAGGGCTACGAACCCACCCAGAAGAGCCTCAAAACTCAGGAAGGGGCCGCTCTCCGGGTAGAATTGCGCCTCAAGAAAAGCCCACCCCCCATACGCCCTTTTTACATTCGGGTGGTGGAAGAAAAGAGCAAAGCGCCCGTGGTGGGAGCCCGCGTCCAACTTATGTCGGGTTCTACCCTCGCCCAGAGCGGCACCACTTCAGCTGAAGGAATCTATCAGCCTACGGTATCAGGCACTTACATGGTGGAAGTGACCTCTAAAGGGTTTTTTCCTTTTGCGCAGCAGGTGGAAGTGCGGCCTGGTGACTCTCTGGTGGTCCCCCTCAAAAAAGCCGAAACTGGCGCTTTCCTTCGGGAGACACGGATTTACTTTGAGCCCAACAGTCCGGTGCTCAAACCCAGCTCGTATCCTGCCCTGGACCGGATAGCCGAATTCCTGAAGCAGAACCCCTCCATTCGGCTGCGGATTCATGGTCATACAGACATCGGTTCGCTGGAAGATCCCAAGCACAACCAGCGCCTGTCGGAAGACCGAGCCATCAATGTGCGGCAATACCTTATTCGGAAGGGCATCTCCCCGGATCGGCTTGAGGCGGTGGGTCATGGCAACACCCAGCCCATCGCCGACAACAGCACCCCCGAGGGGCGGGCCCTCAACCGCCGGGTAGAATTTGAAGTGATTTCGCCTTAATGCGTCCCACAACCTCTGCCCTCTTTGCCGTTTTGCTCCAAAAAGGCTCTAAGAAGTGGCGCTTCAGCCAGCTCCTGGAGAAGACCCGGCCCCTCTTGGACGAAGTAGCGCTGACGCTGGAACTGGAAGCGCTCGTCCAAGAAGGGTGGCTTCTCCGAGATGCTAAGGGTCGCTATGCGCTGAATCTTCTGGGCCGTACCTTCCTCGGTACGGTGGAGACTCGGTACGAAGAAGCGTATGTGCTCTTGCCAGGCATAAACCTGCGGGTGGTGCTGGGGGATCTTCGGCGGCTGAAGGTGCTACCAGGCGACCAAGTGGAAGTGGAAATTTATGCCCTCTATCCTGAGCAGGTGCTGGGGCGCCTCTTGCGAAAAGTGGCCCCTTCGTCTCGCACCTTTGTGGGAATAGTGGAGGAAGGGCGCAACCGACGCTTGTACGTCTCCCCTCAACAGCCTCCGCTGAGCATAGACTTCCAGCTTCCGAAGGGCACCCCGACGGACCTGATAGGCCAAAAGGTGGCGGTTCGGTTCGTCTCGTGGGGGCTCAAGTATCCCGTAGCCGAAGTCGTGCAGGTGCTGGGTACGCCGCGGCAGCATCAGACAGAAATGCACGCCATCGTGCTGGAATTTGGTCTGTCGGAAGCCTTCTCCCCAGAAGCGTTGGCCGAAGCGGAAGCCCTCCCAGCCACCATCCCCCCCGAAGAAGAAGCGCAACGCCATGACTTCCGGGATATCCCGACTTTCACCATAGACCCCGAAGACGCCAAGGATTTTGACGATGCGCTCTCCCTTCGCAAGCTGCCTTCGGGGCTCTATGAGGTGGGGATCCACATTGCGGATGTGAGCTACTATGTGCGGCCTGACACCGCCTTAGATCGCGAAGCTTACGCTCGGGGTACCAGCGTCTACCTTGTAGACCGAACCTTGCCCATGCTCCCTCCTCGCCTTAGCGCCGACCTGTGCTCGCTCAAGCCCGACGAAGACCGCCTGGCCTTCTCGGTGGTGGCGCAGATGGATGCGCAAGCGCGAGTTCATTCGCTCTGGATGGGCCGCTCCATCATTCGGAGTCGCCGGCGCTTCACCTACGAAGAAGCCCAAGCCGTACTGGAAAACGGCCAAGACCCCTGGGCAGACACCCTCCGCACCCTGAACGAGCTGGCCAAAAAACTTCACGCCAGCCGCATGAAAGAAGGAGGCATCCGCTTTGAGACAGAAGAGATTCGCTTCGTTTTAGACGAACAGTTCCGCCCCGTGCGCTTGTATGTGAAAGAACGCAAAGACGCCCATAAGCTGATTGAGGAATTTATGCTGCTGGCCAACCGGCAAGTAGCGCTTTTCCTGGCCCAGCAGAAAGACGTGCCGGCCATTTACCGGGTGCACGATCTGCCCAAACCCGAAAAAATCAAGGCCCTTCAGCTCTTTTTGGAAGGCTTCGGGTACCGGCTCGACGCCCGCAACGCCCGCTCGCTTACTCGGTCCCTAAACGAGCTCATAGACCAGATCGAGGGCCAACCGGAGGGTCATATCATCCAGGCTGTGGCCATTCGGAGCTTGCCCAAAGCCTTGTATACCATCCACAACATTGGCCATTATGGGCTGGGTTTTACGCATTACACCCACTTCACAAGCCCTATACGGCGGTATCCGGACCTGCTGACGCATCGGATTCTGGCTGCCGTGCTGGAAGGCAAGCCCATCCTTTATGCCCATGCAAGCCACCTGGAAGAAGCCTGTCGCCACTGCTCGCTTCAAGAAAAACGCGCCGAACAGGCCGAACGCGCCTCTATCCGCTACAAACAACTGGAGTACCTGGCCCAGATGGAAGGCAAAACCCTGGAAGGCCTCATCGTGGGCATAGAGACGTGGGGCCTCTATGTAGAACTTTCCGAAAGTCGCGCCGAGGGCTTGGTTTCCATCCGAACGCTGCCCCCTGACATCTACGAGCGAGACGAATACGGCCACTCCCTCAAGGGACGCTACACCCGCAGACACTACCGCCTCGGCGATCCGGTCCTGGTACGGGTAGAAGGCATAGACTTTGATAGACGATTGGTAGATCTGAAGTTGGTGCTTCACCGAGGGGAACCGGTTGCTTAGCCCCTACCTTTGCGGCGTGTGGAACCTTTCAGCTTTTGAAGAGAGCCTGGCTGGCCTTCGGTGGCCCGAGCTGGGGGCTTGGGAAAAGTGGATGAAGTACGCCCTGGACGGAGGGGGCAAACGATTAAGGCCAGCTCTGGCCTGGGAAAGTTATCGCTTCTACCAAGGAGAAAGCGCCTCCTGGGAAAAAGCCCTACCCCTCCTGCAAGCCATTGAACTCCTTCACACCTTCACGCTCGTACACGACGATGTGATGGATCGATCGGCCTTGCGGCGAGGTCGGCCCACGCTCTACAAACAAACCGATGAGAACACCGCCATTCTCATTGGAGATGCGCTCCTTATTGCGGTATACCAGCGGCTGGCGCAAATGGATGTTCCTGAGACGAACCAGCTTGCCACCTGCCTTTCTCAGGCCGCTTTGCGGGTGTGCCATGGCCAATTGCAAGATCTGACGCTGGCCCAAACCCCTACGCCCCAGGTCTCTATGGAAGCCTACCTGACCATGATCACCGAAAAGACCGGAGCTCTCCTTGGCGCTGCGCTGGAAGCAGGAGCCCTGCTTGCCCAAGCCCCCATGTCAGAATGCCAACAACTACGCCACGCAGGCGAACTCCTGGGGCGATTCTTCCAGCTTCAGGACGATTACCTGGACGCTTTCGGAGAAGAAACGGGCAAAGTGCGAGGAGGCGATATTGCAGAGGGCAAAAAAACCTTCTTATGGCTCTGGGCCTGGGAAAAAGCTACCCCGCACGAAAAAAGTTTGCTGGAGGACCCTACCACACCCCCTGAAAAGCGACGCGAAATCGGGCTGAACCTGTATGATAGGTTAGCTCTACGCGAGCGTGGGCAAGCCTTCCTCCAAGCCGCCTACGAGGAATTCCTGCAGGCTCTTCAGGCCGTGCAAATGGGTAAGGTACTGCGCCAGATAGGAGAAAATTTGCGGCATCGTCAGCGATAGCCTCCTTAAAGCAGAAGGGGCGGATTTATTCCGCCCCTTTCTATAGTCCCCGAAATAAGTTCGGATCTTTTCAGAATGGACGCCCCACCCGCACCATGGCGCAGCGGAAGCCCACCGTCGCAGAAGCCGAGTCGGCATGCAAATAGCGACGGGCTCCACAGGTCACGTAGTACGCAATATCGGCCCAAGAGCCTCCTCGGTACACCTTCGCCGCATCCGCGCCCAGGTCAGGCCATACCCCTCCTCCGCCTCCTTGGCCAGCTTGAGCCAGCGCTTTGGGGCTATACAGAAGGCTGGTCTTAGGATCGTAGTCATCGTCATACTGGAATTGGTCTTTTTCCACCTTACCGCGACGACGATGGGGGTTAAGGTCCTCGGCGTCTTCGTAGTTCAGGACCCGGTAGGTGTCTTCTGTCCACTCCGCCACGTTGCCTGCCATGTTGTAAAGACCGAAGTCATTGGGGTAGAAGGCCTTAACGGGTGCCGGGATCATGTAGGCGTCATTGAGGCCTTCGTATAGAAGAGAGCCTCCTTTGTTGGAACGGCCGGCATAATCACCGCGCCCTCGCTTGAAGTTGAGTCGGAACCGCCCTTTCATATCCCGCAGGCTACGCCCCTCCCAAGGGTACAGCTCTTGCTCGTACCCCGCTCGGGCGGCGTATTCCCATTCGGCTTCGGTAGGCAGCCGATAATCCGGATAGAGAATGGCTTCCGGGTCGCGATCGGTTAGCTGTTTGTTGACGATGGCGGTACGCCAGGCGGCAAATTCACGCGCTTGGTGCCAGTTTACCCCCACCACCGGATACATGTGGTAGCCTTCGTGCTGGAAGTAGTAGCGCACATACGGGTCGTTGTACGCCATTTCCCGAAACCACACCGTGGTATCAGGATACAGGAGCTGAGCTTTTTGATCGCCTGAGTCCTTCTGCACATAGAAAAGAAACTGCTTGTACTCCACATTAGGGACCTCGGTTTCATCCATGTAGAAGCTGGCCACCGTGACTTGGCGTACTCGGGCGTTGTGTTCGTAGTCAAGGTCTTTCTCGGTACCGCCCATGTGGAAGGTTCCCCCTTCAATGAGGACGAGGCCTGGCGCCGGCGGCATCTCACGATACCGCTTGACATAGAAGCCTTCACCACCGCTTTTACGAGCAAACTTGAGGCCCGTCAGGCGGCTGGTGGAACCGGGATCCTCCAGATCACCTTTTCCTCCGCAGGCAGGAAGGGCCAGGAGCCCAACTGCGCCGATAAGCACGGCAGGTATCCACTTTTTAGCCATAGGCATGCGCAAAGGTAAGGGTTTCTCTAAAATCTCGGACAGGGGTAGTTTCGGCGGTGCTTCATCCCGTAGCGCCGCTCTTTGTCAAACTCCATCACCAGAGACACCTCGTGCGAACCGGCTGAGATGCGGTTGGTGAGGGAGGAGATGGTGTAGTCGTACGAATAGCCTACCCGAAACATCCCCTTCTGCAGGCCTATCAGCCCGATCACCGCATCCTGATTGCGGTACCACACACCCAGCACCACAGGGTCCAAGTTTACATACAGCCCCAAGTCAAGCTGCTGGAAAGGCTGCTGAATCCGGTACATGATGGCAGGGCCGACAGACTGGCGTCCTTCTCGGTTGCGGTCTATAGGGATCTGGGCGCCAGCAAAGAAAGTGGCTCGGATCGGCAAACGCGCCGCTGCCGGATTGGACAAGGAGACGTTGTAGAAGCGCTGTTGCGGCTGCGTGATGTGCATGACCGAGGTACCCACATAGATATACCTATTATAGTATAGCGCCCCCGCGTTGACATCTTCATGGATGCGGTTCTGGAAGAAATTCCGCTCTTGCGTAGGCAAAACGAAGCCCGCATTCGGATCGATCTGGTCCGGGAAACGCAACCGGAAAAAGTCTATGCTGGCTTGCATGATCCCCCCTGACAGGCCAAGGCTTAGGGCGCTATACTTGCTCAGCTCAATGTGCAAGGCGTAGCTCAGCAGGACATTGAGTTTGGTGAGGTTCCCTTCGCCTGCTTGATCGGCCATAAAGGCGAGTCCTAAGCCGTTGCGGACCCGGCCAAAAAAGATAGGCTGGTCATACGCCGCGGCGAAGGTGCGGTAGTACCCTGGAATGGCCGTCCATTGCATACGATAAGCCAGCGCAAGACGAGGCCCCTCCGTAATCCCTGTAAACGCCGGCGAAAGGATGACCTGGTTCGCATAAAACTGGGAAAACTGAGGGTCCTGCGCCCACCCAAGGCTAAGCCCCAGCCAGAGAGAGAAGCGAGCGTACTTCCACATACGAAGCGAGTTTCGGGGCAAATATAGGTAAAAGGGACCTTCGCGCTACCAGAGAAAAAGGGAACACCCTTTTCCTTTTTACCAGGCCAAGGTCCGGAACTCCACGCGCCGGTTGCGACGCTGGCCCTCTGGCGTGGCGTTATCTGCGATAGGCCGCTGCTTGCCGTAGCCGACGATGGTGAAGCGGTCTTTAGCCAGCCCCTGCGCCACCAGGTAATCCCGCACCGCCAAAGCCCGCTGCCGAGAAAGCTGCATTTCCGATTCAGGCAGGCTGGTGCCGTCGGTATGCCCGGCCAGCTCTATGCGAAGGCGAGGGTTAGCTCGTAAAAAGCGCGCCAGCTCCTCCAGCTGTCCATACGATTCAGGCAGCAGCTTCGCACTACCCTTATCAAAATGCACATAGAAGAGCGGCATTCGAAGCCCCGGCTTGAGCGCCTCCAACCGAACATCCAACCGATTTTCTCGGTGGGGGCGTGGACGCATTCCTACCTCTTTCCACACATGGCTTGGGGCGTGTATGCTTAGCCGGATGAGGCCTTCTACGGAGTCCGGCACCACCCATCGGAAAAACCCCGTTGTATCCACCCAGAAGCTATCCAGGAGCTGACCTCCTTCGGTGCGCACATACACCCAACTTGTATCCACGGGCTTTTCCGGCAGGATATACCCTACCAGCAACGTGGGTCCTTCTGGCTGCAGAGCGGGTGGAGCGGTGGTGTCAGGATGCCACCACACCACCCAGAAGTCTGCGCTGCCGTAGGTACGCACGCCCAGCTGGTCGCCTGGCGAGGCCGTCGTACCACACCCCACATAAGAGCCTTCTTCAGCGGGAAAGAGCGCTACCCAACTATCCACATCTTTTCCCCCAAAGGTGTAGCAGAACCGGAGTGAGTCGCTGGCGGGGTCCCAGCGGAGTGCCCACGCATCATACAAGCCCGCCAGATGGGGAATGAGGCCATTTCGGGAGCTGGTCATGCCCGCCACCAGCCATTCTCCTTCCGGGGTGAGGGATAGCCGATTGAGCCCCTCATCGCCGGAGCCGCCGCCGCTCCAAGCGGCATAGGCCGCCCCCTCGGGTTGCACCCGCCAGATCACCCCATCCGCCCGCCCATAAGCGGCTACGCCTTGCGAAAAGCTCGTGCCCGCTATCCAGATCTCCCCCTCTCGGCTAAGCACCCAGCTGTAAGGCTCCTCAAAGTCGCTCCCACCGAAGTTCCAGCTTCGGCGAAAGGCGCCTTGCCCATTTACTTCCACCAGCCAGATGTCCATTTTACCCAGGGGGTTGCGGATCTGGCCGTCCCGAGAGTCTGAAGCGCCCACCAGCCAGACTGTATCCGACGACAAAGGGATCACCAGCCGCAAATAGTCGTTTTCTGCCCCTCCAAAAGCGGTGCTACCCAGCAGCTGCCCCGCCAGGGAAAAGCGCAATAGCCACCCATCCAGGCCGCCGTAAGGCTTAGGATGGAGAAAGGAGTCTTGGGATCCCACTTGGCCCACCACCCATAGCGAACCGTCCTTATGCAGCCCCACGCCCAGGGCTACGTCGTTGCCCGCCGCCCCCACCGCTTGACTCCAGCGAACCTTACCCAGCGGATCAAGGCACACCAGGTAAGCATCCTTTTTGCCGTGGGAAAGCTCGGGCGAGTCGGTCCATCCCACCAACACCAGCCCTTTATCCGGCAAGACAAGCGCATCGGTCAGTTCCTCATCGCCCCGCCCCCCATAGGTGGCGTGCCAGAGAAGCTCCCCCCGTCGGTCTACGCGAACTACCCAAAAGTCTGCATCGTAGCCCTGCCGCTTGAGAAGGCCGTCTCGGGATCGGGTGTGCCCCACTAGCCAATAGCCCGCCTCGTCCTGAAAAGCCCGTACCATCACATCCGCCATAGACCCCCCATATACACGCTGGTTGTAAATGGTCTGGCTGCAAGCGACCGTCAGGCTAACGCACGCTGCGAGCCACCTCATACGTAAATAAAAGCCGTTTAGCCTGGTCTATGGAAAGATAAGGCGGTTCGGGAGCCTCCGAACCTTTTCCTTGCAGGAGTTCGGAGAGGACTTTTTCCACGGCGGCGAGCTGAAACTTACCAAAATGGGTATGTCCTCCCTCGTAACGCTGGTACTGGTACTCCCAGTAGGTCGTGAGATAGCCGGCGTAGCCATTGCTGTAACCTTGGATAACCAGGTGCTGAACCCCCAAGGGAGCCAGAAGGGGGGCAAGTCGTTCTTTCAGAAGGTGGCCTGCCATGGTGGTAGGCTCCATGGGGAGGGCCACAATAGCCAGGGAGCCTACCTGCCATAGTTGCACGGGCAGCACCTGCGGAGTCAAGGGAAGAGGAACGTACTTGCCTCGCTGACGCCCCAGCCAGTGTAGGTATTTGACCACGGGATCGGCTGGCGGAAGGGGCAAAGTATCCCAGCGCCTCGTGCCAAAAATCCGCTTAGACACGCTCTCAATGAGCAGGGGCTTGGTGCCGTGGATGGGCGGATCGGTAAGCCCACGCAATCGGGCCAGGATGGCTATCAGACGCACCCACTCTTGGGGAACGCCCCCACCCTCCGCCGTGCCGCCGAGGAAGGCGGGCCCTATAGCACCCGGACCCGTGCGCCCTTTGCCCAGTCCCCGCGTGTAGGGCTCCTCCACTTGGACCGCAGAGAAGTCTACCCATCGCCACCACGAGCGAAGCACAGGCGGCAAAACCTGGCCGGATTGTTTCGCCAGATGGATGGCCATTTCCGCTTGGTAGCGACCCAGAAGACGGCGATTCTCAAAAGGGTTGGGTGTAGGGCCCCGTCGCACGCGCAAACCCGGGAAGGTAAAATGATTGGGCGTCACATCTCCAGCGGTAGTTTGCGCAAAGGCGGCCACAATGCCCTCCTCCTCGCACAGTTCGGCTGCATAACCCTTGTGATCGGAAGAGATACAGCGCGTCTCCTCTTGAATGCTGGTGGTGTGCGTGCCAAACCAGTTGATGAAGTGTCCAGCGGGCCGCACAGTAAGCTGGTACGCCGTGCGATCGACAGCCAGTTCGGGGCGATCTGTCCAAGCGGTGGGGTTTTTCAAGAACGCCGGAAGAGCCCGATTGAAGGCGAGGGGCACCTCAGGCGGAAAGGCCTCGTAAGCAAAGACAAGCTCCGCCGGCTGAAGGTGCTGGTAGGCTTTCTGGGCGGCTTCCACGACCCCGCTTACATATCGTTCAAAGACGCCGGCATGAAAGCCTGGGGTATTGAGGTGGTACAATAGGTGATGCGAATAGCCCCCAGGCGCTGCGTGGGTGTGGTTGGCGGTAAGCAGAAGGTGCGCAGGTTCCAGCGTGGGGAAAAGGGCCTTCAAGCGTCGGAAAGCCTCTTGCCAGAGCGCCACCGAAACAAAACAGATGTCCAGTTCCACCCAGAAGTGAGGGCTGCCATCGCCTGCCTGCAGGCAAAAAGCCCGAGCGTAGAGTTGGGATTCCACGGTGTGCGCGACGTGCCGGGAATTTCCCCAGCCCATCAGTCCAATGCCCGGCTCAAAGTAGGTGATGAGGGCCCGAGCAGCTCCGGCTTTCCACACCCCACAAATCTACGAGGCTGGATATGCGTTTAAGAGGGGTACCTTTGCCTGTCGTATGGAATCCGCCGAGGCCAGTGTTTGGAAGGCATTGGGGGCCCCTTATCAGGACCGCCTTCAGGAGGTGTGGGAGGCGCCCCGGCCGCTGCATATAGTCGGCCTCAAGGGGGGAGCTCGCGCTTTTTGGGCCGCCGCCTTGTACAAGACCGCCCGCCGCCCTACGCTCTTTCTGCTGGCCGATGAAGAAGCCGCCCAAAAACTGGCCAGTGATTTGCGCTGGCTCTTAGGGTCAGAAGAGCGCATAGCCTTCCTTCCCTCTCGCAGCGAAGCCTCACCTACCCGCCAGCACCTCAGGCAGTTGGAGCAGACTTTTCTCCTAAGCCAATGGCTGGAAGGTGGAGCTCAGGCCTTGTGCGCCCCTGTAGAAGTGCTAAGGGAACCCTTTCCTCATCCCGCCCGGTGGACCCAACACCGGCTGCGTCTTGAGGTAGGAAGCACGCTGGAGAGAGATTTCCTGCTGGAGCTGCTGACGGTGTACGAGTTCACCGAAACCGACAAGGTGAATAGCCCTGGGGAGTTTGCCTGGCGAGGCGGCGTGGTGGATGTATTTAGCTATGCGTATCCCCAGCCCCTCCGCTTGCGCCTGGAAGGAGAGACCCTCACCCACATTCAGTTTTTCTCCGTAGAGACCCAGCTTTCTCAAGGCGACCTGACTGAAGCGTGGCTTTTGCCCGCCCCCTCTTATCTTGAAGAGCCGCCCAGCGCCTCCCTTCTTGACTTCCTCACCGAGACAAGCCTCCTTGTCTTGGTAGAAGGGCAAGCCTGCCTGGCCCGGATCCAACGACACCCCTCCGAGTCGCTGGTAGAACGCTTCCTTCAGGAGGCCCACAAAGCCATTGAACTGGGCCACGAACCTGCCGTCCCCCCTGCTGCCCGAATTGAGCATCTTACCCATCCCCAGCCCAGCTTCTCGTCTAACCTGGCTCTTTTGCACGACCACCTGCGCCAACTGCCTGTGGAAAGGCTCTACCTCGTTACCGAGCATCCCCGCCAGCAACTGCGCCTGGAACGGCTCCTGGAGCCGGCCTGCTTGCCTTACCTGGTCACTTACCTCCTGGGAAACTTCTCAGAAGGCTTCTACGATCCCGCCCGGAAGGAGGCCTTCTACACCGACCACCAGATCTTCCGTCGGACGTACGCCCCTTCTGTGCACCGCAGCTTCCGCCGCAGTGAAGCGCTGGTCCTGCGAGAACTCTACGAGCTCAAGGCAGGGGATATAGTCGTGCATCGCCGCTATGGCATCGCAAGGTTTGGGGGGCTGGTGACCATACCCCATACCGACCCTCCCCAAGAAGGCGTCAAACTCTACTTTGCGGACGACGCCGTCTTGTATGTACCTGTAACGCAGCTTCAGGAGATAGGTCGCTATAGGGCCCCGACGGACGAGCCTCCTCGCCTGAGTCGGCTGGGCGCATCAGACTGGCAACGCACCACCGAACGCGTGCGAAAAAGGCTGCACGAATTGGCCGTGGATCTGGTGCGGTTGTATGCGCGGCGGCGCCTTCTGCCAGGCTATGCCTTTGGCCCCGACACGCTACAACAGCTGGCCATGGAGAGCCGCTTCCCCTACGAGGAGACCCCCGACCAGCTCCAGGCTACGCAGGAAATCAAAAAAGCCATGGAAAGCCCCCATCCTATGGACCACCTGCTGTGTGGGGACGTGGGCTTTGGCAAGACCGAAGTAGCGCTGCGAGCCGCCTTCAAAGCTACCCAGGAAGGCAAGCAGGTGGCGCTGCTGGCCCCCACCACCGTCTTGGTGATGCAGCACCTACGCACCTTTGAGGCCAGACTGGAAGGGTTTCCTGTCCGTATAGCCGCCCTAAGCCGCCTCCAAACGGCCCGCCAGCAAAAAGAAATCCTTCAGCAGCTTGCCAAGGGCGAAATAGACATCCTGATTGGCACCCACCGCCTTCTATCGGACGATGTGCAGTTTCGCGACCTGGGCCTTCTCATCATTGACGAAGAGCACAAGTTCGGTGTGATGGCCAAGGAAAAGCTCCGGGAACGCTACCCTACCGTAGACACCCTCTCCATGAGCGCTACGCCGATTCCCCGCACGCTGCAGATGGCCCTGAGTGGGATACGGGACATCTCGCTCATCACGACCCCTCCTCCCAACCGCCTGCCTGTCCAGACGTACGTAAAGCCCTTCTCTTGGGAGCTTGTCCAAGAGGCCTTGACCCGCGAACTGGACCGAGGGGGCCAGGCGTTTTTCGTGCACAATAACATTGCCGAGCTGCCTGGACTGACCCATAAGCTCCAATCGCTCCTCCCCCAAGCCGAGATCGCTTTCGTGCACGCTCGCATGCCAAGCCGCCAAGTAGAAGACCTCCTGCTGGCCTTTATCTATCAGCAAATAGACGTTTTGGTCACCACGAACTTGGTTGAGTCGGGGTTAGACATCCCTAACGCCAACACCATTTTGGTGCACCATGCGCACCGCTTTGGGCTAAGTGACCTTCATCAGTTGAGGGGCCGGGTGGGCCGCAGCGGCCGCCAGGCCTACTGTTATTTCCTCGTGCCGGGACTCCATCACCTAAGCCCGGAGGCTTTGCGGCGCCTCCAAGCCCTGGAAGAGTTCACCGACCTGGGGAGCGGGTTCCAGATTGCCTTGCGAGACCTGGAGATCCGGGGGGCAGGGAATTTCTTTGGGCGCGAGCAGAGCGGCTTCATAGCCGACATTGGGTACGACTTGTACCAGCAATTCCTGGAGGAAGCCATCGCCCGTATCCAAGAAGAGGAAGGGCTAACCCTCCCCGCCCGAGCGCCTTCTACCCCTCCCGCGGTGTGCAGCATAGAAGTAGACTGGGAGGCGCGCTTGCCGGAGAGCTGGATTCCGTACCCGGCCACCCGACTGGAGGTCTACCAGCGCTTCAGCCAAGTGCGCAACGAAGAGGAGCTCAAGGCCTTCCTGCGGGAGCTGTTAGACCGGTTTGGTTCTCTCCCGCCTCAGGTCCTCCTTCTGGCGGATGTCCTGCGCCTGCGCTGGATAGGGGAAGCGCTGGGCCTGCCTTTCCTCCGCGTGCGCAAGCAGAAGGCCCGCTTTTCCCTGGGGGCTGAGACAAACCTCTCCTCCTTGTTGACTTACCTGGAATCGCTGCGTCCCCGCTACACTTACCACCTGGCCCCAGACGGAGAACGGCTGGAAGTCCACCTTTCGCCCATCGCTTCAGCCAAAGAACTTCTGGCCCTTCTTGAGGGCCTCAAGGAAGCCCTCCAACCGCAAACTGCCCATGATTTGGGTCCTGTACGGAACGGATAGCTACCGCCGCACCGAACGGCGCAAAGCCCTTCTGGCTGAACTGCTGGGGAATGCTCCGGTAGAGTTTGCCCTCACCGTCTGGCAAGGCAAGGACCTCTCCGAAGCGCGGCTAAGCGAGCTGTATGAGCTCCCCTTCCTGGTGCCCCACAAAGTCGTCCTCCTCACCGAAGCCGAAGCCCTTACCAAGCCTGTTCGGGAAGCTCTCAAAAAGTACCTTGCACGCCCGGCTGCCCACACCCACCTGATACTGGAGTTCAACCAAGACACCAAGCCCCCTCTACCTGAAACCGCTGGGCTTACGTGGGAAGCGTATGCCCCCTTGCGTCCGGCGCAGGTGGCCGACTGGGTGGCCGAAAAAGCCCGTCAGATGGGCCTTTCCCTGCAAGCCGAAGCTATCCCCTTACTCCTGGAGACGGTGGGCACAGACCTTCATGCGCTGCACCAAAGCCTGGCCCTTCTGGCGGTGTATACGCTGGCTTCTCCTGAGAAGGTGCTCACAGCGGCCGAGGTGAGCCAGGCCCTCGGCCTGAACCCCCACTACACCGTATACCAGCTTGTGGAGGCGCTGGCAGAAGCCGATCTGCGCCGTGTGCTCCAGATTCTGGGCCGCTTTGCGGAAGACACCCGTACCTACCCCTGGGCCCAAGTCCTGTGGCACTTGCGGCAATTTTTCCAGAACCTGGCCCGGTTATACCTGAAGTTCCCGCAAAAACCCGACGCCGCCACCCTCCAGAAGGAGCTTGACTTTCGCTACCCTTTTCAAGTGCGGCCTTATGAGAAAGCCTGGTCCCGCTACTCGCTCTCGCGGTGCCGGGAAGCGCTCCGGATCCTGTACCGGTCCGAAGCCCAAAGCAAAGGCGTGCTTCCTGGCCGCCTCACCGAAAGCGAACTGCTCCTGGCAACCGGGATAGCGCTGGTGTCCTACCTTCAAAAAGCGCAAGCCCAGGCGGCCCAAGCTCCCACCCCTTGACCTCAGGAGCGGATGGTCTCCTTATACCGGGTGAGTTGGCGACGCATGGCCGCCAAAGCCGCATCAAAAGCCTCCTGGAAGTTATCTCCCCGCTCTTCCACGATGAGGGTCTCGCCCGGCACCTGCACCCGCAAGCGAACCTGATGGGTGGGGCTTTTCGCACCCAGTTCGTGCAGGTACAGGTCAGCGCTTACGATGAACGCAAAATCCGAGAGAAGCCGTTGCATACGGTCTTCTACATACGCCGTGAAGGCCGAACTGACCTTCACGCTGCCAGCATGCACTTCGTACCGCATAGGAGTTAAAGCAAAGGTAAAGAACTCCGCCGGAAGCGCTACTTTTCCTGGGAAGCAGACAAGAGTACGGAGCGATAGAGGCTGTAGTTGACTTCAAAGCCCACGAGAAGCACCAGCGAAAGCCAGTAGAACCACACCATAAGCGCAATGACGGCGGCGATGCTCCCGTAAAACCGACTGAAGTTAGCCACGGCCAGGAAGTACCACGAAAGGAGTTTCATGGCGGCCCCCAGCAGAAACGTAGCCACAACCGCCCCCGGTGAAATCCAGTAGGGAAGCGGCCTACGAGGTAGACCTGCCCGGTAAATGAGCTCTACCGCCCCACATACCACCCCAAAAAGCAGCAAAAACTTGACCAGCCCCACCAACGGATGAAAAAGAGAACCCAGCGGGGACTCAGCCCCCCCCATCCAAGCCAGAAGGTGTTTGTCCCGAACAAAGGAAAAGGCCAGGTTCGCCAAAATAAGCAGCAGCAGCACCCCCACCAAGCCAAGGGCACGCAACCACAAAACCCAAAAGGGAAGCTTAGGCATGCCGTCGTGAAAAAAGGCTCGCAGCATGGTAAGCATCCCTTGCCAAAGCGAATACAGCGCCAGAAAAAGGGAAAAAGAGAGGAGGGTAAAGTTACGCTTCTGGTAAATGCCTTCAAAAACTACATCGTGCACCAGCTGGTAAGCTGGCGGGGGTAAGATTTGTCCAAGCTGCTGCTGAAAAAGCCGTTCAAAGTCCTCAAAGGGCAGATAGCTAATCAGCATGAGGGCAAAAAGAAGGCCAGGGAAAAGGGCAAAAAAGAAACTAAAGGCCATAGCCCCCCCGCGTATAGTGAACATCGGGTGAGTGAGATTTTCCCAAAACAAGGCCAGAACGGCACCGATGCGTACGTTAGGAAAGCCCGGCAGGCGCAGAGCGCCGAGTTTAGCGAGAAGTCGCCGCCAAAAGGGCTGCATAGAACGCCTCAGGAGGGTTGCAGGGGCGCCAGGTAGCTCGCTGAATAAATACCAGCACCACTTCCGCTTCGGCCAGAAGATCCGCTTCCCGGTAGATGCGATGCAGAAAGACCAGCTTACGGCTGGGTGGCTCTTTCAGCCAAGTCAAGATCCGTATCTCGTCATCATACCGGGCCGGACGATGGTAGGTGATGCTGAAGTGCCGCACAGGCAGCAGAACCCCCATTTCTGCCTCCATCTGCGCATAACTCAACCCAAACCGCCGAATCCATTCCGTACGAGCTATCTCACACCACACCGCATAGTGGGCATAATACACCACCCCCATTTGATCGGTCTCCGCATACCGCACGCGCAGGCGAGTCTCATGCGGAACCTGCCAGATGTGCGGCGCTATTTCTTCTGGCTTAGCCATCGTGTAAGGACTTGTTGGTATCGGCGAGCTTTTACCAGATGCTCCGCGTAGGTTTCAGAAAAATCATGGTAGCCGGAGTTGTCCGGGCGGGCACAAAAGTACAGGTAGGGGCTGGGTGTGTAGTTCAGCACGGCTTCTATGGCTTCGCGGGAGGGGTTGCCAATGGGGCCAGGGGGAAGGCCTTTCCGCTTATAGGTGTTGTAGGGCGAGTCTTTCTCCAGCATGCGATGCGTAACCCGCTGCGCAGTAAAGTCGCCTACCGCATAAATCACGGTAGGATCGGCTTGCAGAGGCATACCCAGCCGAAGGCGATTGAGATACACACTGGCGATAAGAGGCCATTCGCTTTTGCGGTAGCTTTCGTGCTCTACGATGGAAGCAAGGATACCTACCTCAATAGGGGTCAGCCCCAGCGCTTCGGCCCGCTTGCGCCGGTCAGCGTTCCAAAAATTTTGATAAGCCTGGTACAGGCGCTGAAACAGGTGGGCAGGCGGCACGGTCCAATACACCTCGTACACATCGGGCAAAAACACCAGGAGCCAGGTGTGGCGGTCAAAGCCCCATTCCTGCCAGGGGTAAGACTGGAAAGCCAGCGCCCACGATAGCGAATCGTGAGCGAGCGTGCGACCTAAAAACCCCGCCAGATGGGCAGGGCTGCGCTGGGGTCGCAGGTAAAAGCGAAAAGGTTTCTGCAGGCCCTTTCGCAGGCGGTTCCACACGACGAAGGCCCGTTCGCCAGGACGCACCTGGTATTCGCCGGCCAGCAGCCGCCCTCCCCACCGAACCCACCAATGCCAAAGGGTGTAGCGGGGGAAAAGCGCGGCCAGCTCGCTTCGCCAGGCCTCTCGCTTCTGAGGCTCCAGCGGCAAGCGAAGGGTCTGCTCTTGCGTAGTGCGCACCTGAGCCGTGAACTGCAGGAGCAGGCCTGTCAGCCCCAGCAGGGAAACCGCCGCTATCCCTAACCGCAGGCGGCGACTCTGTAGGAGCCTTGCCCCAGCGCGGAGAGAGGGTTTCTTGCGCTTTTTACCACCAGGCTTGCGAGCCATGATCGGCCTGTTTTGCCAAGAGGAAACGATAGACCTGCCCGTACGAAGCCTGTAAAGCGGTGGGCAACGGCTCCTCCAGGGAAGGCCAGCGCTGGCGCACGACCAATTCGGCCCATTCGCGGGGAGAAAGCTCCTCCACAAGACGCCGATAGAGGTACCGACTGGCCGCCCCTACCCCATACACCGGCAGGTCTTCCGCTCCCCGGAAAGGTATCGCATTCAAATAGTAGGTGAGCACCCGGTCCTGCCCCCACAAAGGCTCCAACAGCGCTCCCACAAGCTTGACAAGCCACGAAGGGGTATCCTCCGAAAAAAACATGTACCGCGCCGTAAGCTCAGCTAAGGAAGGCTTCTCAGCCCGAAGGGTACGGGTGCTGTACCACGCAAAAGCCTCACGGAGGGGTAAAGGCTGCTGCTGCTCTGACAACCACTTCCACTGGTAAGGCTGCCCGGAAAACGCCGCCTCAAGGACCGGCCGAGGGGGAAAAGGAATCCAGCGCAAGCTCGCAAGCCCTACCACCCCCAAGAAAAGAACCAGCGCCCCCAGGTTCAGTAGCTTGCGCAGGAGCCAACCCATACCTTACCCCAGCTGAAGCTGCTCTATACGCTGGCGGTAAAAAGTACTAATAGCCTCTACAACCTCCTCAGGGGTATCTACCAGCGTGAAAAGCAGCATATCCTCCGGCGAAATGTAGTTCCATTCCTCCAGAAGGGTCTTTTTGATCCATTCCACCAGGCCTTGCCAGAAAGCACGCCCTACCATGACGACAGGGAAGCGCTCAATCTTTTGGGTCTGGATGAGCGTGAGCGCCTCAAAAAGCTCGTCCATGGTTCCAAACCCTCCTGGCAATACCACAAAAGCCTGGGCATACTTGACAAACATCACTTTGCGCACGAAAAAGTAGTCAAAATGGATGAGGAGGTCTTCGTCCACGTAGGGATTGGGGTGCTGCTCAAAGGGCAAGAGGATATTCAAGCCCACGGAATGGCCGCCCAGTTCTTTGGCGCCTTTGTTGGCGGCCTCCATGATACCGGGTCCGCCTCCTGTGATGATACCGTAGCCGTTTTCCACCAGGGCGCGTGCGACCGCTACAGCCAGTTCATAATGCGGACTGCCCGGCTGAGCGCGCGCCGAACCAAAAATAGAAACACAGGGCCCAATGCGTGAGAGCGTCTCAAATCCTTCCACGAATTCGGCCATGATGCGGAAAATCTGCCAAGTGTCGGTGGCTCGCTTCTCCCGGAGATCCCGGGTCTTGTTGAAGAGGTTTTTGGGAAGGCCGTTGGTTGGCGGGATCATAGGGTTACAAAGGTACGAAAACGATAAAAAAAGGCCGCTGCGCACAAAACAGGGAACTCCCCCGCGGGGCGCAGCTGAAGACCTTTTTAGGTGTGTGCAAGCAGGGGGCTATTCTTGGGGGAGGGGAGGGCGCAAAGCAAGGGACCGCTGATAGGCAGCCCAGATGGCGCGAGAAAGGGCCGGGCGAAAGCCAGCCTTCTCCAGGTAGTAAAGGGCTTCTGCTGTGGTGCCCCCTGGGGAAGTCACCTCTTGCCGCAAAAGGGCGGCCCCTCGGCCCACCGCCTGGTAATACGCTACCGAACCTCGGAGAGTCTCTACAACCAGCTTCTCGGCAAGGTGGCGCGGCAAACCCAAGTGTACCCCCGCCTCGGTAAGCGCCTCCATAAAGAGAAACACGTACGCGGGGCCCGTTCCAGAAAGGGCTGTAGCCATATCCAGGTAGGCTTCGTCGTCTACTTCCACATGCGATCCGAGAACCTGCAAGAAAGCTTCCACCGTCAGGCGCTCTTCGGCGGAGAGTCCTCGGCTTGTCCATACGGTAACGCCCGCTCCAATACGGCCAGGCGTATTGGGCATGGTGCGCACCAGGCGCCCGTGGTCCAACCCCACCTGCAAATGCTCCAAGGTTATGCCCGCCATCACCGAGAGTACCAGGGTTTCTTTTTTCAGGAGGGGACGCAGGGTGGGGAGAAGCGAGGCGGCCTTCTGGGGTTTGAGCGCCAGGAGGAGCCAATCGGCAAGGCCGGCCTCGGCCACGGTGGTCGCTTCCAGGGCCTGCAGCTGCCGAGCCAGCTGGGCCCTGCGTTCAGAAGGAGGCCCTAAGAGAACAAGCTCTTCTCCAGGATAAAGCTGACGGAAAGCCCCTGCCAGCGTCTGGCCCATCACCCCAGGGCCGACGATCACGCCCCGCATCTTACCCCAAAAGCGCCTGATACGCCTCAGCCCTCAGAAGCGTCTCCACCTCAGCGGGCTTCTCCAGGCGAATGCGGATCATCCAGCCCTCCCCATAGGGGTCATGGTTGACCTTTTCAGGCTGCGTGTCCAGAAGAGGATTCTTTTCCAGGACGGTCCCGCTGACGGGCATATACAGGTCCGACACGGTCTTGACCGCTTCTACCGTCCCGAAGACGCTGCCCGCTTCCAAGGTCTGGCCGACGGTAGGAATGTCTACAAAGACGATATCCCCCAGCTGAGATTGGGCAAAGTCTGTGATGCCGACGTAAGCTTCGGTGGGGCTGGTCAGACGCAACCACTCGTGCTCGCGGGTGTAGTAGAGGTCAGGTGGGAAGTGCATAAGCCAGGCAAAGGTAAGGAAGAAGCCCTCAGCTGCGGGCCTGCAGAAGCGCCTGGGCAATCTGGAGGAAGCTGGAGGCTTCTAAGCTGGCCCCACCCACGAGGCCGCCGTCTACGTCGGGCTGTGAGAAAAGCTCCAGCGCAGCCGAAGGTTTTAGGCTGCCGCCGTAGACCACACAGATCCCTTCGGCCGGAGCTCCCAACCGAGCCAGCTGAGCCCGCAAGAAGGCGTGCACTTCTTGGGCCTGCTGGGGCGTCGCATGGACCCCCGTACCGATAGCCCACACCGGCTCGTAGGCCAGCACAAAGCGATCCCAGGCGATAGCCCCATCGGAGAGCACCTCTTCCAGCTGAACTTGTAGCACGTCGAAGGTCTGACCTGCTTCGCGCTGGGCCAGGGTTTCGCCTACGCAGTAGATCACCGAGAGCCCGCGCTGCTGAGCATCCTGGAGCTTCCTGCGCAGGAGGGGGCCCGTTTCACCGAAGTGCTGACGCCGTTCTGAATGGCCAATCAGCACCCACTTCACGCCGATATGGGCTAATTGGGCCATGGATACCTCGCCGGTAAAGGCGCCGAACTCGCCCGGATAGCCATTCTGCGCCCCCACCTGAAGGCGGCTATTGGATAAGAGAGCCACCAGCTCACGCAGGTATATCGCCGGGGGAAAAAGCACCGCCGGAAGCGTCCACCCATGCCGTTCCCATCCCTTGTGCAGGGCTGTAGTGAGGTGCAGCGCTTCAATGGGGTAGAGGTGCATTTTCCAATTGGCGGCAAGAAACTGTCTCATGGCACCAGGAGCATAAGGGGGTGAGGAAGCTTGCCTGGCGGCATGAAGAGCACTTCCCCGCCCCGTTCGGAAACGGCCGCCACAAGCAGATCTACCCCGTCTCGGGAAGTAAGGTTACGCTTTTGGCCCGTAAGCTCTTCGGCGGGGAAGGTATACCCCTCTTCCACGAAAAGGACTGGCGCCGAAGGGAGCGAGTCCTGCAAGAGCGCCCAAATTTCTTGGGGGGCCTGCTTCTCCGAGTAAGGCAAAAAAGGGAGGTACATCTGTTCTAACACGGTCCGATGGTGTTCCAAGTAATGCGCCACCTGCTGCTGAATCTGCTCCAGCGAGCTGGCTTCGGGAATCCCGCTGATGAGCACGAGAGACCCCCGGCCTTCAAGACCCCGGCTAATGTCCTGGAGGAGCCGCTCCTCACCCATCAAGAGCACGGGCACCCGTTCTTGAACCAGGTAAAAAGAGACCACTTCCCGCAATATATCCGTGTATTTGACCAGCGCCATGCTGTAAGCGGAGCGCGCCATCTGCGAGAAAAGCTCATTGTAGTGGGGGTTGTCTACGGAAATGCTTTGCAAGTTTTGACGGGCTTTGTGTAGCTGCTGAAGGGCTTCTTTCACCTCAGACGACAAAGGCAGGGAAAAAAGCCTTGTTCCTATGGCCTCAAACCAGCGAACGGTATTCTCTGACACCAACCCCACAAACACGGTTTTGACCCGATGCAGGGCATAAAAGGCAGGCCAGGGTTTGAGCGCTTTGCCTACGCTGATCTCCTCCGGCAAGAGGAAGGGCACAAACACCCCTTCGGCTAAGGTGGGGCTGACCGCAAGCAGCCACGTACCCTCCGAATAGTCTGCCTCCAGCACTTGACCGAGGACGTAGTCCAGGTTGGTGCGGAAGCTTTCTACTTCTTTAAGGTCGGAAAGCTTAGCTAAGGCCTTTTCGGCTTTTTCCCGGACCTTGCCCAGGCGCTCGGGGGAAACGGTGTGTTCTTCCGGCTTGAGCGGCAAGTAAGCCGTAAGGGCCACCGAAGCAGGGCCTTGCTGCGCCAAACGGCGCACCCGCGTCATTCTTAGCGACTCCATATCCGAGCCCAATACACTAACTTTACCGGCACTTCCGCCATAGGAATGCAAAGTAAAGGCTTTCTCCTTTTTCTGGGCACGGTAGCTTTGCTGGGCACCTTAGCCACGGTATACCTCCCTCACTGGAGTGGGAGTTTGTATGTGCTGGTGGTGGTAGGATACTTCTTCCGTGGGGGGCGGGGCTGGCCTTGGGCTGCGGGCCTTCTCATGGGGCTCTTGTGGATAGCACTGGCTTTGCGATGGGACTTGCCCAACCAAGGCATGCTGGCCGGCCGCGTGGCCCAACTCCTGGGCACCTCTCGCCCTATCCTGTGGCTCATCACCGGCCTCATAGGCTTTCTGCTGGGGCTCATAGGCGTGGCCCTGGGCCAAGCCCTGGCTCACCTCCTTCCCCAAACCCCCCCTCGCCTCCGCCGCCATGAACGAGAAACCTGAAAAAAACCCTGCTCTTCGCCTCCTCATAGGCTTTTTAGTAGGCTTAGGGGCGGCCTTGGCCTTTCGGACCTTGGGCTGGCCCACCGAATCCGCCAAAGCCGTGGCACGGACCTTAGGCGAGCTTTTTCTGCGAGGGATCTTCATGCTCATTTTTCCCCTGGTGGTGCCCATGCTTTTGCTGGGCATCCGCCTGCTCACTCGTACCGGCCAAATAGGCCGCATAGGCCTGACTACCCTCTTCACTGTCATAGGCTTGACGAGCGTGGCGGCCGGCCTCGGTCTGCTGCTTGCCACCGCCCTCAAACCCGGCCATACCCTTTCACCTGAGACCCGGACCGAGCTCCTCCACCAGTTTGGCGCCCCCACCGCCTCCACCCCGCCGTTAGACGGCTCTTTTCTCTTGAATCTCCTACCTAAGAACCCCTTCTTTGACCTGGCGACCGCTTTTACCCCTAACCAGCAGGGGGGGCTCTTGGCTTTCGTCGTCTTCACCCTCCTCTTGGGCCTTGCCCTGGCTCACCTGCCCCCAGAGCGCACCGAAACCTTCTACAAGCTCACCGAGACCCTTTACGAAGCCAGCCTCTGGCTGCTGCAAAAGATAATGTACTGGATCGCTCCCATAGGCATAGCTGGCCTTATCTTCCAAGGCGGTGTAAGCTTAGGCTGGACGATTTTTCAGCTCTTGGGCGCTTACGCAGGCGTGGTGCTCTTGGGCCTCGTAGTACAGGGCATAGGGGTCTACAGCCTGTTTTTATGGCTTTTTG
Source organism: Bacteroidia bacterium (assembly GCA_026003235.1). Lineage (GTDB taxonomy): Bacteria > Bacteroidota > Bacteroidia > SpSt-205 > SpSt-205 > SpSt-205. The sequence continues at coordinate 133,387 of BPGW01000007.1, forward strand.
CCCGGCGCAGCCCTTGGCAGGTACTTCGTCAGAGTGGTCCTGCTCTGCTAATGGCTTTCTCCTCCGCCAGCAGCAACGCCACTTTGCCCACTACCCTGTACATCGCCTTGGAGCGGCTCCGTTTAGCTCCGCCGGTCGCTCACTTCATCCTGACGCTGGGGGCCACCGTCAACCAAAACGGCACCGCCCTCTATGAAGGGGTAACCCTCCTTTTTTTAGCCCAAGCCTTTGGCGTGCCCCTCTCCCTGGGCGACCAGGTCCTTATGATAGGGCTGGCCATGCTCATCGCTATTGGGGCGGCCGGCGTGCCTGGAGGGTCCCTACCCCTCTTGGCTGGCGTGCTACCCTTCTTTGGCCTGCCCCCAGGCGCTATCGGGCTCATCTACGGCATAGATCGGCTCCTGGACATGGCCCGCACCACGCTCAACGTGTACGGCGATTTGGTGATTGCCTCTTACCTGAACCGCTTATACCATGGAACTCCTGACCACGCGAGCCGAACTCAGAGCCTGGCGCAATAAGGTACACGGCTCGGTTGGCTTTGTGCCGACCATGGGCGCCTTGCATGAAGGGCACTTGGCTCTGGCCCGCCAAAGCCTCAAAGACAATCCCTGGACGGTCGTCAGCATCTTCGTCAACCCCCGCCAGTTTGGCCCCAACGAAGATTACGAGCGCTACCCCCGCACCCTGGAAAGCGATGTGCGCCTCTTGGAAAGCTTGGGGGTGTCCGTCGTCTTTGCCCCGCCCGTAGAAGAGATGTACAGCCCCGAAGACGAAGTGGTCCTTAGCCTGACCCGCCTAAGCCGGCTGTGGTGCGGAGGGTACCGGCTGGGGCACTTTGACGGGGTGGCCCTGGTGTTGACCAAGCTCTTCCATCTGGTTGCTCCCACCACCGCTTACTTTGGGGAAAAGGACTTTCAGCAAGTGCGCCTTGTGGAAAAGCTGGTGGAAGAGCTGTTTTTTCCTATTCGGATCGTACGAGTGCCTACGGTGCGCGAACCGGATGGGTTGGCCATGAGCTCACGCAACGCTTACCTTTCCCCTCGGGGCCGCGCTCAGGCTGTGGCCCTCTACAAAACCTTGGAGTACATCCAAACCCTGGTGCCCCAGTACATGCTTACGGAAGACTTGCTGCGGGAAGGGCGCCAGTACCTGGAGACGCGCTTCCCCGAAGTCAAGCTGGAGTACCTCGCTATCGTGGATGAGTACTCGCTGGAACGGATTGAGCACCTGCGCCAGAGTGCAGCGCCCCGAATCCTCATAGCCGCCTACGTGGAAGGGGTGCGCCTGATTGACAACATGCCCCTCAGGGTTCCGGAGGAAGAGGAGGCGGTTTGAGGTCAGCCACGAGGTGGCGGCGCTCAGGGCCTTCTGGCCGGATCAAGACCCAGGCGCCCGACCACGCCCGAAGGCCAGGCCATCGGTCCGCCCACTCCACAAAAATCAAGGGGGCTTCCTCCAGCAGCTCTTCCAGCTCACCAAGCCGGGAGGGCATCTCAAGCGGAAACCGGTACAAGTCCACGTGGACGGCCCCTGGGTAGTGGTGTATGTAAGTAAAGGTAGGGCTGCTGACAAGGGGGCCTATCCATGCCCGCACGAGGTGGGTTTTGCCGGCACCGAGGGGCCCCACCAAAAACCACCGCCGTACCCCAGCTCCCCAGGCCTGAAGTTCCTGGACGACTTGCGGTAATTCCGCTTCGCTATAGCTGCGCCGATAAGGCTGCTGCACTACCGCTTCGGCTCTAAGCGCACGAAAGGCACAATAATTTCCTCCAGGCTTACCCCGCCGTGCTGATAAGAATCCCGGTAAAGCCGGGCGTACTCGTTGTAATTGGTGGGGTACACAAGAAAATGGTCTTCCAAAGCAAAAAGATAGGTGGAGCTGGCTGTGGCGCGCGGCAGACGCCCTTCTTCGGGCTTGCGCAGGTGAAAGACGCCTTTTTCGCTGCGATCGTAGTTGAGGTTGCGGCCCTGCTTGTAGCGTAGGTTGGTGGTCGTCTCGCGGTCACCCAGCACCTTAATGGGCCGCCGCACCTGCACAAAACCGTGATCCGTGGTCACAAACACCCGCGAAGTATAACTCGGAAGCTGCTTGAGCACTTGCAGGAAGGCTGAATTTTCCAGCCAAGCCCGCGTAACTGCCCGAAAAGCTATATCATTAGCCGCCAGCTCTTTGAGGATATTCATCTGCACACGGGTGTGGGCCATCAGGTCCAAAAAGTTGAAGATAAAGAGAAGCACTTCATGCTGGCGAACCAGACTGGGCAGGTTTTGGAGGAGTTCTTTGCCTTCTTCGGGGCGGATGACCTTCACATAGCCGACCTTGAGGGGCATCTTGTGGCGGTGGAGCAGGTCGTTGAAGAACTCTTCCTCAAAGAGGTTTTTGCCTCCCTCTTCGTCGTCGTCAGCCCAGTAGCGGGGGAAACGCTGGGCAATCTCCAGGGGAAAAAGCCCTGAAAAAAGGCTATTGCGCGCGTACTGGGTGGCTGTAGGAAGGATAGAGAAAAAGAGGTGCTCTTCGGCCACCACGTAGAGGGGGGCCAGGAGTTCGGCCAGGACTCGCCACTGGTCATACCGCATGCCATCCAAGAGAAGGAGTACGGTAGGTTCATTGGCTTTGGCCTCCAGGTGGGGAAGAAAAAGACGCGGCAGCACATCAGGCGAAAGCATCGGCCGCTCCGTACTATGAACCCAATCCAGGTAGTTTTGCGTGAAAAACCGGCAGAAAAGCTGGTTAGCTTCGCTGCGCTGGCCGTCCAGGATTTCCCTGAGCTCGGGGGCTTCCACTTTTTCCAGGGTCATGTCCCACCGCGTGAGGTCTCGGTAGATGTCAAGCCATTCTTGGAGGGAGGGGCCCATAGCTACTTTGAGGCTGAGGCGACGGAAGTCCCGGTGGTACGCTTCTATGGCTTCTTGCTGAAGAAGGGAGCCCTTCTCCAGGAGGCGCTTGCAGGTAGAGAGCAGCTGCTGGGGCTTGATGGGCTTGATGAGGAAGTCAGCGATTTCTACCCCGACCGCCAGCTCCATGAGCCGCTCCTCTTCGTCTTTGGTCACCATCACCACCGGCAGGTACGGATAGAGCCGCTTCACCTGCCGCGCCAGCTCAATGCCGTCCATGCCCGGCATGTGCTCGTCTACGATAAGGAGATCCAGAGGCTGAGCCTTGAGCAGATCGAGCGCTTCGGCGGGATGGCGCGCCGTGAGCACCTCAAAACCCCGCTGCGTCAGATGAAGGATCTGCGGCTCAAGGTACTCAATCTCGTCGTCTACCCACAACAGGCGGAAACCCATACGCCAAAGTTAGCCTTTCCTTGCCAATAGGTCGTATCTTTGGAGTAGCCCATGCTCATCGTGGGGTGGTTTCCACCGGCTCAAGATCCCGAAGCCCTGGCCCAGTTCTTTGCCAGCGAACTGGACCAGGCAGAAGTGCATTTCTTTTCTCGGCCCGACGAAGCGCAGACCTTCACGGAACAAAGCATCTTAGCCGGGCGAGAACTCTTTCTTTTTGTGTCCAGCCTGCCGGAAGGGGAAGCTTTCCTGGAGGAAGCGCTGAGCCGCTGGCCCTTGGCGTATGGCCTGGCCCTTACTCCCCACCCCCAGGACCTCCACACTCAAAAACCCTACCTGCCTGCCTACGTAGATAGCCAGCTGGAGCTCCTTCGGCCTTATCTGCGCCTGCTGCGCCTGCGCTACGAAGAGAGACGCCGGCACGAGCTGCAAAAACAAACCCTAAACGAACTGCACCGAGTCTCGCTCTCCCTGACCGGTGAAGTGCGATTGGAGTGGCTGATCTTCAAACTCCTGCGCATAGCCCTTGACAACAGCGGGGGCGAAGCCGCTTTTCTCCTGGTGCCTGCCCCAGACGACCCTGCCCGCCTCCAAATCGCCGGCTACGCCCGGGCTACCGACCACGAACCCCAACCCGTTCCCCACGCCTCCTTAACCTCGCATCCCCATCTCTTTCCTGCGCTGATTGAGCATGTGGCCCGCGCCCGAGAGAACCTTTTGCTGGATGCGAGTCAACCGGACTCGCTGTGGTTTCGCCACCCCGACTGGACTAAGCTGGAGCTCCATTCCGTATTATGCCTGCCGCTTGTTTACCAGGGGCGGCTAATCGGCATCCTGTACCTTTACCACACCTTGCGGTCGCTCACGCTGCCCCCAGAAAAGCTGGAATTCCTCAAGCTCTTTACCGCACCGGCGGCCGTGGCCCTACAAAACGCCCAGCTGTATGCAGAGATGGAAAACCGCGTGCGCGAGCGAACCCAAGAGGTGATTCGCCAAAAGGAAGAAATAGAGCGCCAGAGCCTTCTCTTGCGCCAGCAAAACGAAGACATCTTAGCCAGCTTACGGTATGCCCAGCGGGTGCAACGGGCTATTTTTCCCTCTTGGGCTGAGCTTCAGCGCACCTTCCCGGATTCGTTTCTCTTTTATCAGCCCCGAGAAATCGTAGGAGGGGACTTCTATTGGTTTGCCCAGCGCCTAAGCAAGGCCATCGTAGCGGTGGGCGATTGCACCGGGCATGGGATCCCAGGGGCCTTCATGACCGTGATCGCCAACACCCTCCTCAAACAGATCGTGGAGATGGAGGGGGTCTTCAAACCCTCCGAAATCTTATACCTGCTCAACCTGCGCATGCGGGCTGCTCTCCAGCACGAAGAGGCGGCTTACCAGCGCTTCCAAGAAGGCCTGGAACTGGGGCTGGTGCAAATAGACTCCAAGCGCCGCAAGCTCCTGTACGCTGGCGCTAACCGGCCTCTTTTTTTGGTGCGCAAAGGGAAAGGCACCGAAATCCGTCCCGATCGCCTCACCTTAGGCGCCCCGTACGAAGGCGAGGCCCCCGAATTCACCCTTCATGCCCTGGACCTGGAGGCCGGCGACATGCTGTACCTCTTCTCAGACGGGTTTACAGACCAGCTCAGCCCCGATGGCAAGCGATACCAGCTGCGCCGCCTGTATGAGTTTTTTGAGCTTATCGCTGACCAGACGCCTCCCCAACAGAGCCTTCTCCTGGAATCGGAGCTCCAGCGATGGATGGGCCACGCCCGTCAGACCGACGACATCCTGATTGTAGGGATTCGTATAGGCTAAGGACCTTTCCTACATTTGCCTCATGGAGCCGCTTTTCTCCCCGGGCACGGGTTGGATAGAGGTCATCTGCGGGGGCATGTTTTCGGGCAAGACGGAGGAGCTTTTGCGAAGGATCCGCCGCGCCCAGATTGCAGGCCAGCGAGTGCTCCTCGTCAAACCCGAAGTGGACACCCGCTACCACCCCAAAGCCATCGTATCGCACGACCATACCACGCTGGAGGCGCAGCCCCTACCTAACGCTGAAGCCTTGTACGCCCTTAGCGAACCCTATCAGGTCATCGGCATTGACGAAGCGCAGTTTTTTGACCTGGGCATCGTGGATGTGGTCAACCAACTGGCTGACGAAGGAAAGCGCGTCATCGTGGCCGGGCTGGATATGGACTATCGAGGCCGTCCTTTCGGACCCATGCCCTACCTCCTGGCTATTGCGGAGTTCGTGACTAAGCTGCACGCCATTTGCGTCCACACAGGCCAGCTGGCCCACTACTCCTATCGCCGAGCCCCTGAGAACGACGACCTTATTCTGCTGGGCAGCCAGCGCCAGTACGAACCCGTCTCCCGTAAAGTCTTTGTTCAGCTGCGACAGCGAGAAAAGCTTTTCCATGGGGGATAAGGACTTCTTTGAGCGGGTATGGGAGGTGGTTCGGGCCATTCCGCCCGGTCGAGTAACCACCTATGGGGCGATTGCCCGGTATCTGGGCTCACCGAGGGCCGCCCGTCTGGTGGGCTATGCCCTCAACGCCAGCCACAGCGCCTATCCTCCCGTCCCGGCTCACCGCGTGGTGAACCGCCTGGGCTACCTCACAGGAAAGTTTCATTTCCCAAGCCCCACCACCATGCAGGAACGGCTTGAAAGCGAAGGCATCCAAGTGCAGCATGACCGCATCCAACACTTTGAGGCGCACTTCTGGGACCCTGTAGCCCACTTGCCGTGGCCTGAGGTGTTTTTTAGCCGGAGCTGTACTGAGCAGCCGCCCCTATAAAAGCCTTGAAGAGAGGGTGCGGCTCCTCCACCCGACTCCGAAACTCCGGATGAAATTGCACCCCCACAAAAAAAGGATGTCCCCGCAGCTCCACAATCTCCACCAGATCCTTTTCCGGGTAACGGCCACTTACCACCAGCCCAGCCTCTTCAAAAGCTGCCCGGTAAGCGTTGTTGAACTCGTAGCGGTGGCGGTGCCGCTCGTAAACAAGGGGCTTTTGGTAGATTCGCCAGGCCAGCGTACCCCGCTTTATCTCGCAAGGGTAAGCCCCTAACCGCATCGTTCCTCCCTTAGCGGTGACGGTCCGCTGCTCCGGCATCAAGTCAATCACGGGGTAAGGGGTGTCGGGCTGGATTTCGGTGGAGTGCGCTTCTGCCCAGCCCAGCACATGCCGGGCAAATTCCACCACGGCCATCTGCATCCCCAAACAAATGCCCAGGAAAGGCAGCCCCTCCTGACGCGCATACTGAATGGCCAAGATCTTGCCCGCAATGCCCCGCTCCCCAAAACCAGGCGCCACGATGATACCCTGATAACCCCGTAGCCGCCGCTCCAGATTGTCGGCCGTCAAATCACCGGAGTAAATCCACCCTATCTCCACCGCAAGGGCTTGCCAACCCGCCGCATGAATAAGCGCCTCTTGGATGGACTTGTAAGCGTCGTGTAGGTCCACATATTTGCCTACAAGAGCAATACGCAGGGTAGCCTGGGGGTTCTGGAGCTTCTCCAGAAAAGTACCCCACCCACTCAGATCAGGCTCTCCCCGAACAGGCAACCGAAATCGTCGCAGCACCACCTCATCCAGCTTCTCTTTGCGCAGTTGGAAGGGCACCTGATAGATGGTAGGCACATCCAGCGCTTGAATCACTGCATTGCGAGGCACATTGGTATGTAAGGCGATCTTAGCCCTCAGTTCACGCGAAAGGGGGTAGGCCGTGCGACAGACGAGGATGTCAGGCTGCACGCCCGCTTGCTGTAGTTCCTTCACCGAATGCTGCGTGGGCTTGGTCTTCAGTTCGCGAGTGGCCTCAAGGTACACAATGAGCGTGAGGTGCAAAAAAATCACCCGCAGGGGTCCCAGTTCGTAGTGGAGCTGGCGGGCCGCCTCAATATACGGCAACGACTCAATGTCCCCTACTGTCCCCCCCAGTTCGGTGATGACGATGTCATAAGGCTCTCGCTGCGCCAACAGGGTAAAACGGCGTTTGATTTCGTCCGTGACATGAGGGATCACTTGGACGGTTTTGCCGAGGTATTCGCCTTTTCTTTCCCGCTCCAGAATGGTCTGGTAGATCTTGCCGGTGGTCACGTTGTGGTCCCGGCTGGTGGAAATGTTCAAGAAGCGCTCGTAATGCCCGAGGTCCAGGTCGGTTTCTGCGCCGTCGTCGGTGACAAAGACTTCCCCATGCTCGTAGGGGTTGAGCGTGCCGGGGTCTACATTGAGGTAAGGGTCAAACTTCTGGATGGTGACCCGATACCCCCGAGCTTGGAGGAGCTTCCCCAAGGAAGCGGCTACGATGCCCTTGCCCAGCGAAGAGACCACCCCCCCCGTGATGAAGATGTACCGCATACCCTTACAGCAAAGGGGCCCAGAGCGAACCCAGGTGCTGGTTGGCGCGGTAGGTCGGGGTATAAGCCAGCTCGTAAAGGGCCTCCGCCGCAGAAGCCAGCGCAGGTGAAGGATAAAACAGCCCCGCGGTACCCTTGAAGGCGTAGAGGCGTTTCTGGCGGAAAGCCGAGAGATGTTGGACGGGCGCCTGCCGAGCCCACGCTGCCAGGGCTTGGCCTGCCGCGGACAGCGACCCCCCCGGCACAGCCAACACAATCAGGTCCGGGTCCACCTCCAGAAGCTTCTCCCACAGGAAGGGCTTGTCGGGCAGCGCTACCTCCAGTCCCGCCCACTTAGCCAGGATAGCGCTCCAGCCCCCCACCGGCCGCAAAGGAAAACCTGGCTGCAGAAAAACCGCCCGAGCGCGAGCTGTCACCTTGGAGACCACAGACTGAAGGCGACTCAAGCGAGCCTGAGCCTGAGAAAGCCACTTGTGGGCAGCGCTCTCGGCCTGAAGGTGCCGACCGACCTCCTTCAGCTTCTGCTGGAGGGCTTCCCAGTCGGTAGCCTCCAACGAAACCAGCCGCAAGGAGTACCCGACCGCTTTCTGGAAAAGCTCTTCCAACTTCCCCCGGTCCAAATCAGGCACCCCCGCAGGGAAAATCGTCAGCACGCCTTCCACTTTTAGGGTGGAAAGCACGCCAAAAGTCTGGCGCGTACGGCGCCACATACTTCTCCCAGCCGGGGGGCACCGCACCAGGGCGCGTACAAGAAGGGAGACGCTCCACTTCAGGGGGCTCCTGACACAGATGGCTCCGAGCTACCAAGGCCGAACCGCGACCGAGCGCATATATCCACTGCGTGGTTTCAGGCGTAAGCGAAGCCCACCGCATGGGGCCAAAGCTACGACTTACGGACCGCTAATGTAGCCCAAAGTAGACCCATACCCCACAAAAAAGCTGTAACCCCTATCTGCCGCTCCAGGAAAGCCTCCCCCTGCAAAAGCAAAAACCAGTACATCAGCCACCCTGCCCACACAGCTCCCAGTTTCTCCCGCGCAGCCCACCACCAGAAAAGGCCAAAAACCCCCAGACCTATCAGGCCCAAACCCAACGCATATTCCACAAACTGATTGTGCGGCAAAATGTACCACTCTTTATCCCACCGGTATGGCAAACGGGGAAAAATAGCAAAAACAGCGTCCTGATTGTCAGCTATACCCACTCCCCACAGCGGAGAGCACCGAAAGGCGCACCAGCTGGCTTGAAGGGCTACCAGCCGCCGCGTGAGAGAAGTGTAAGTGATGTAGGCCCCAGGACGATACAGAGCCAGGTCTTCCTGGATGTGCTGCCAGCGTTTTTTGAAAAGGCGGAAAGTAGCGCACCAGGAGCACCAGAAGGCCAAGGCCCACCCCCAAGGCCAGCAGGTAGAGGCCCAGCCTTCGGCTGTCGGCCCAGGCCCAGCGCAACCCCAGAAAGGCCGCAGTCAGGTAGAGCGCCACCAGGCCCGTCCGCAGCGCCAGCCCATGAAGCACCACCAGGTACAGCCCGGCTAACCCATACCGAACCCCTCGGCTCGCTGGCACAGCCAACGCCCACAGCCAAAAGAGCCCCATCCCCGCCAAAGCCGAATAGTAAATATGAGAAATACCGCCTACCATGGGCACATAACGCCCTTGACGCATCTCCTCTAACGCCCAGCTCGTGTCGCTCAAGACCCGCCCCAGCGTCGCTACCCCCACAGCCAAGACGCCGGCATGAAAAACGCCTACGACGAGTTTTTTGACCGCTTCGCTGCTCTCTCGCCAGGCCACCACAGTCGCCGGCAAGAGAAATACAAGAGGAAGCTTGATACGCATTTCCACCCACCACTGGCCAAGGTTTTCGGTCCAGAAGTAGCTCAGCGCATGCAGCCCATACAGCAGGAGAAAGGGCAGCGAAAGCCGATGGAGAAAAGAAGGCCAGGCTCTTCGGTCCAGGAGGAGGCTGGCCGCCAGAAGGGCTACTCCCACACTAATCAGGGAGTGCGACCACGAAAGGCCTCCTGCCACCAGCAGAAGCCCTAAACTTCGCCCGTAGGAGAGCACGCCTCGCATACCTCCGACAAATGTTGTACCTTTGACACAGATTTGTTTAGTCCTTCCGTATGCGAAGCCTGCTCGGAAATGCGGCTGTAGCCATCTTAGCGAGTTTGCTGACTTGGTGGCTGGTGCGCGAAAAGACGCCTGCTCCTTCTCCTCTGCCCCTTACTCAGCCGGTCTTCCCCGCGAAGTGGGAAATCCATCCTCCAGCGGACTTCACGGTGGCAGCTCAGATGGCCATGCCCGCCGTGGTACATATTCGCACCCGCACGACAGGCAATATGCCCGCCTTCCACCGCTTCTTCCTGCCGGATGAGGAGGAAGGCGACCTCTCCTTTCCTGGTAGCGGTTCGGGCGTAATCATCTCGCCAGACGGCTACATCCTGACCTGCAACCACGTCATTGAGAACGCCTCCAGCATCCAAGTCACCCTTTATGACAACCGGAGCTTTCGGGCCAGCGTCGTGGGAACAGACCCCTCCACGGACCTGGCCTTGCTCAAAATCAACGCTGAAGGGCTACCTGTACTGGAGTTCGGCGACTCGGACCAGCTGCGAGTCGGGGAGTGGGTCCTGGCCGTCGGCAACCCCTTCAACTTGACCTCCACCGTCACGGCGGGCATCGTAAGCGCAAAGGGGCGCACTTTGGGCCTGCTCAAAGAAAAGTTTCGCGTAGAGTCTTTTATCCAAACCGACGCCGCCGTCAACCCAGGCAATAGCGGAGGCGCTCTGGTAGACATCCATGGCAAGCTCGTCGGCATCAATAGCGCGATTGCGTCTATGACAGGCACGTTTGCGGGTTATTCCTTCGCTATACCGGCCAATATCGCCAAAAAAGTCGCTGAAGACCTGCGCTCTTACGGTAAAGTACAACGAGCTTTCTTGGGCGTGCAGGTAGAGCCTCTCAGCGCGGAATCGCAAAAAGAAAGCGGCGCCCCCGTTTCCCAAGGGGCCTACGTGCGCGATGTGTATGGAGGTAGCGCCGCTGAGGAAGCTGGCCTCAAAGCCGGGGACGTCATCGTGGAGATAGAAGGTAAACCGGTGCGTTCAGCCGCCGAACTGACCGAACTGATCGCTCGACACCGCCCAGGCGACCGAATCAAGGTCGTCTACTACCGAGGGGAAAAGCGCTACGAGGCCACCGTCAGGCTCAAAGGCCGCTCCTCGGAGGAAAACAGCCCCCGTGCCGAAAACAGCACCTTCCTCCCCAACTTAGGTGCGCGCCTGCGCCCCCTCTCGGAGGAGGAAAAAGACCTGCTCAGTGTCTCTTACGGGCTCAAGGTGATTAGCGTGAGCCCTGGCCCCCTGGAAGAAGCAGGAGTACGGCCCGGCTTTGTCATCACCGCCATAGACCGTAAGCCCGTCAAAACCGTTGAAGAAGCCCAAGCTATTCTGAACCAAAGCGAAGGGGGCCTCCTCCTTGAAGGACTCTACCGCAAAGGCGAAAAAGCCTACTACGCTATCTCCTTAAACTGAGGTGCCTATGACCGAAGCCTCTTACCTACTACGAGCCAGCCCTGACTACATAGAGGGGCTTCTGCAAGCCTACTTACAAGACCCAAGCAGCGTAGCCCCAGATTGGCAGCGGTTTTTTGAGGGCTACCTGGCTGCCCTCAAAGACGGAAAAACCCCTACCCCCTCTGACCACATCGTAGAAAAAGAGTTCGGGGTTATGCTGCTGATTGCTGCCTACCGTAACCAGGGGCACCTGTATGCTCGTATCAATCCCTTTGGTGAGTACAGCGATCACGAAAAAAAGCTTGACGAGGCTTTCGCCTTGGAAAAATACGGCCTTTCCGAGGCTGACCTGGATACCGTCTTTCAAGCTGGCAAACAGATTGGCTTAGGCCCGGCTCCCCTGCGCCACATCATCGCCCACTTACGAAAGGTATACTGCTCCACCATCGGGATTGAGTACCGCTATATTCGGATACCTGAGATCTTGAGCTGGTTTGAGGAAAAGCTGGAAAAGCCCGAAAATGCACCCAACTTCTCGCCCAAGGAGAAAAGAACGATCTTACAGTGGCTCTGTAATGCCACCACTTTTGAACGATTCCTACACCGCAAATTTGTAGGGCAGAAACGATTTTCCTTAGAAGGCAGCGAAGCTATCATTCCGGCGCTGTACGAGCTGGTGGAAAAAGGTACCGAACTGGGCATTGAGGAGTTTGTCTTCGGGATGGCGCACCGGGGCCGGCTCAATGTGCTGGCCAACATCATGCAGAAGTCGTTCCATGCCATCTTTGGCGAGTTTGAAGGGAAAGGGCTGGCGACCGACACCTTTGATGGCGATGTGAAGTATCACATGGGCTATTCCAGCGATCCGTTTATTGCTGGCCGGCGCGTGCACCTGTCTATGTTGCCTAACCCTTCCCACCTGGAAGCGGTAGATCCCGTGGCTACCGGCACCACCCGCGCTAAAATGGACCACCTTTACAGCGGCACCCATGACAAAATCGTGCTGGTGCTCATCCATGGGGATG
>BPGW01000008.1 GCA_026003235.1 Bacteroidia bacterium
TAGGGCGAGATGTAGCCCCGGTCAAATTGCATCCCCTCCACCACTTCCAGGTAGGTTTCAATGTTGCGGGACTCTTCTACGGTGATCACGCCGTCTTTGCCCACCTTGTCCATGGCATCGGCGATGAGCTGGCCGATTTCTTCATCGCCATTGGCGGAGAGGGTGGCCACTTGGGCGATTTCCTTTGAGCTGGTGATAGGGCGGCTGATTTTCTTCAGTTCGGCCACGACCACTTTGACGGCTTCGTCGATGCCCCGCTTGATTTCCATGGGGTTCGCGCCGGCCGTGACGTTTTTGAGGCCTTCTCGGAAGATCGCCTGAGCCAGCAGCGTAGCGGTGGTGGTCCCATCACCTGCCACGTCCGCCGTTTTAGAGGCGACTTCCTTGACCATCTGGGCGCCGAGGTTTTCCAGCGGATCCTTGAGAGAAATCTCCTTGGCTACGGTGACGCCGTCTTTGGTTACCAGCGGCGCTCCAAACTTCTTCTCAATGGCTACATTGCGGCCGCGTGGACCCAACGTCACTTTGACCGCATTAGCGAGTGCATCTACACCTGCGAGCAGCTTGGCTCGCGCTTCTGCATTGTACCGAATGATCTTTCCGGTTGCCATAGTTCTGGTTGGTTAGGTTTTTAGCTGATGATAGCGTAAATGTCTGATTCCCGCATGATCAGGTACTCCTTGCCATCTATCGTGATTTCAGTGCCGGCGTATTTGCCGTACAACACCTTGTCCCCGACTTTGACGGTGAGGGGTTCGTCTTTCTTGCCGGGGCCGATGGCCACGATGGTACCTTTCTGCGGTTTTTCCTTGGCGGTGTCAGGGATGATGATACCAGCTGCGGTTTTTTCTTCGGCTGGAGCCGGTTCTACCACGACTCGATCCGCTAAGGGCTTGATGTTGATCGCCATACGCTCTGTCGGTTTGGGTTTGGGGGAGGGTTAAGGCAAGGGGTGTGCCAAAAGCCCCTGCTGACAAGATGGCAGACTTGGCGCCCCAAAAAGAAAAGGCAAGGCCGAGGCCTTGCCTTTGGAGGGGCTTGGTTGTGGCGTCGTTTATTCTCCCTGGCCTTTGGAGAAGGCGTCTACGCCATCAAAGCGGCAGAGGTGTTCGGTCTTGATAAAGTCAAGGCCGGCTTGGAGGTAGGCTTGGAGGGCTGACAAAATGTCGGCGTGGGTGAGAGGCTGGCCAGAGGCGCTTACAACCCGGGTTCGCCAGTGGTCTGTCAGAAAAGTCTCGGCTGCCCCTGTAGGCCAGACGATCGTACCGCGGTTGGTGATCATGTGCAGCTTGAGGTGGGCTGGTAGGGCTCGTTGGATGCGTTCGGCAAGCTCTGCAGGCGTGCCTGGGGTCCAGTCCACGAAGATATCTACCCCTACCAGTTCTTTCTGAGGCCGAGGAGGCCGGACGTAAGGGGGAATCTGAATCTTGGAAGGGGCTTTGCCTTCTTTGACGTAGTAGACGGGAGGCAGTTTTTCGGGGTACTGTCCGAGGCGGCGGACTATAGCCTGGGCAAACTCTTTCGTGCCTACTTTTTCTCGGGATACACCTTCTCGGTAAATGTCATAGGTGTGGTACCCTTCTTCAATGGTGCGCAGCCAGGCGTTGTGGACGCGCTCGGCTACGTCGGGTTGGCCGATGTGCACCAGCATCAGGATGCCGGCGTGAAGCAGGCCCGAAGGGTTGGCCAGGTTTTGACCGGCTCGGCGAGGGGCCGACCCGTGGATAGCCTCAAACATCGCCACCGAGGGACCGATATTGGCTGAGCCGGCCAGCCCCACCGACCCCGCAATCTGTGCGACCATATCTGACAAAATGTCCCCATACAAGTTCAAGGTCACCACCACATCAAACTGCTCGGGGGTATCGGCCAGCTTAGCCGTGCCGATGTCTATGATCCAATGTTCTTTCTCAATTTCCGGGTACTCTGCGCCGATTTCGTCAAATATTTTGTGGAAAAGACCATCTGTGAGCTTCATGATATTGTCTTTGGTCATGCAGGTCACTTTTTTACGGTTGTAAGCTCGTGCGTACTCAAAAGCGTATCGGATGATCCTTTCGGTGCCTGGGCGGGTAATGAGCTTGAGGATCTGGTACACTTCGGGGGTTTGGCGGTGCTCGATGCCGGCGTAGAGGTCTTCTTCGTTTTCGCGCACGATCACCACGTCCATGCCAGGGTATTTGGTCTCAATGAAGGGATGGTACGAAACGACAGGTCGCACATTGGCAAAGAGGTTGAAGAGCTTGCGGGTGGTGACGTTGAGGCTTTTGAAGCCGCCGCCCTGGGGGGTGGTGATAGGGGCCTTGTAGAAGACGCGGGTTTGGCGGATCATCTCCAGGGCCTCAGGAGTGATACCGGCGGAGTGGCCTTGGAGGTACACTTTTTCGCCGATCTCAATCACATGGGGTTCAATTTGCGCGCCAGCTTCTTGGAGTACATGCAGGCAGGCCGACATGATCTCAGGGCCGATGCCATCTCCATACGCCACAGCGATGGGTACTTTGCTCATATCGGGGGCAAATCTACGCATTTCTCAGTGCCAGTTGGACGAGGGTTTCGGCGCTTGCTTCGGGAGCCTGGCGTAGTGCAGCTTCCAGACGAGCCTGGGCTTCTGCGCTGGCAAAGCCCAGAGCCAGCAAGGCCTGGTAGGCGTCGTTGTAGGCGGGCGGTAGAGAAGAGGGCGGGAGCTTGGCGAAAGCTTGCCCCAGATCCAGGAGGATCTGGTGGGCTAATTTCTTTCCAATGCCTTTTACAGCCGTGAGGGCCTGGGCGTTACCGGTCCGGATGAGCTGGGTAATCTGGGCTGGGGAGAAATGCGACAAAAGGGCCAGGGCTTTCTGGGCGCCTACGCCCGATACCCCTCTCAGGAGCAGAAAGAGGCGGCGCTCCTCTTCGGTGAGGAAACCGTAGAGAAGAGGCTCACCTTCTTCCCGGGGTAGGATCAGCACAGTGAGCAAGGTGATGTCGGTTCCGGGAGCCAGCTCTCGGCTCACGGAGAGGGGCACCCGCACAAGCCAACCCAAGTTGCTTACTTCAATGAGTAGTTGGTGGGGGGCCACCCGGACCACCCGTCCGCGAAGAGAGTCCAGCATCGCTTGCAAATGTGCGACCGAAAAGTCATACCTTTGCGCCCAAACACACACACTATGCGGTACGCACAGTACATCGCAGGAGCAGCCCTTCTGTGGGCTGTAGTGGCCTGCCAAAGCGGGCCTAGCAAGGAGTTCATCAATCAGGTTACGACCGAGCTGGGTGACCTCAAGGGTGCGGCAGACAAGCTCAATGCCTTAAAGAACGAGGTAGCGAGCCTGCAGGATCCCTTCGCAGCGCTCAAGCAGGAGCTGGGCAAAACCTGGACGGACAAGGTGGAAAAGGACAAAGAGCTGAGCGCCAAGATCGCTTCTCTGGAAAAAGAGGCCAAGGATCTTGCTGGGGAGGTGCCTGAAGTGGAGAACCAGCTCAACAGTGCGCTTAGTGAAGCCCAAGCTTTTGTAGATGGGTTGGCTACCCAAAAGAAGAATGAGGAGGAGCTGAAAAAAGAGTGGGAGGCAATAAAGGGCAAAGTCTCCGAAATGATGAAGGAGTTAGACGAGCTCCAGGGCAAGCTGACTAACTTCAAAACTAACCTCCAGGCCCAGCAAGAAGCCATCAAGTCTAAGTACGCTCCTAAGAAGTAAGCTCTTCCGTCAGCGGAGCGTAAGGAAGGCGCAGGTCCTTGAGCCTGCGCCTTTTTTCTTAACCTTGCAGGGGATGCGGTGGAAAGCCTGCTTGGGCGTGCTTCTTCTCGGCTGGGTAGCTTCAGGCTGTGGAAAGCAGGCCGATCTCTTTCGTACGCCTTACGATAGGGCCCTTCAGCGCGCGCTGCGAAAACAGGGGGGGGGATGGGTGAGTCAAGGCCCGCTTACCCAAGCCTCTGAGGACGCCTCTGGACGTATTCTGCCAGGGCAATTTTTACGCGTGGTACTGGAAACAGCTCAGCCGCTGGGAGAAGAATCTTCTCACTGGACCGTTATTCGGGTAGATACGCTGCGGGTGTATGAAGATAGCCTTGTATACCTGCCGTGGGCAGGTGGGATACGCATTGGGGGGTTGCCTCGTGACTCGGTGCAGAAGCTCTTGGAGGGGGCTGCGCAGCGCATCTTTGTCGGCGCCCGCTTGCGAGTCTATCCGCTTTATCCCTACTATATCTTCGGGGCCGTGCCGCAACCAGGAACCGTCTTCCTGGACCGAAGAAAAGTCTCCTTTGTGGAGATCCTCCCTTTTTTAGGAGCGCAAACGAGAGAAGCCGATTTCAGTCAGGTAAAAATACTACGGGGCAATGTAGACTCTATGCAAGTTTTTTTGGTAGATGTGCGAGATGTACCTACCCTGATTTATGATTTTCATTTACAAAGTGGAGATATCCTTTACATACAACAAAGAGGTATTGTGCGTTTGCGCCTTGAGCTACAAAATTACCTTGCTTTGATCGGTCTTCTGCAAATAGCCAATCTGCTCTTGTTTTTCGTTTATCGTGTCAGGTAGCCTATGCGCGTTCAGCAAGAGTGGGATTTTCGGAGAATCCTGATTGTGCTGAGTCGGCAGTGGTGGTGGCCTGCTCTCTCTTTGGTTTTTGCGGCTTTCACGGCGTGGGCCTACTTACGGTATACGGAAGCTACGTACCAGACTACCGCCGTAGTGCAAGTCAACTTGACCCAAATGGTAGGGGGTTTCCAAGCGCAAAACGCCGGCCAAGGTTTTTTCCCCATGGAGATGCTGACCGACGCATACCTTGAGTTGTGGAGTCGGTATGACCTGATTGCTCAGGTTGTTGAGCAGCTTAAGCTCAACTATGAGGTATACTCAGTAGGCAAAGTAGGCCGAAGTTTGGTTTTTCCTCATCCTTTTGAAATGACCTTCAGTTCCCCGAGGGCAGAGACTTTATTTTGGCAGGCAGGTAAGGTAAGGGTTATCTTTCAGGCAGAAAACAAGGTGGAAGTGTGGCGCGGGGAAGATAAGGTGGCTTCGGGCAAAGTAGGCCAGTGGATGACCTTGCCTGGCGCTTTGTCTGCCCACGTGAAGATAGACTGTGAGCCTACCTGCCCAAGTGAGGGCGTGTATGAAGTGGCGCTCTTTTCTCCCCAAGCCGCGGCGTTCGCTTGGCAGCGTCGCGTAAGCGTCATCCCTAAGCGGGGGCTCACCATTTTACAGGTGGGTGTAACCGATATTTCGCCGGTGAGAGCGGCTCGCTTTCTTACTACCCTCATTGAGCGGGCGCGCGAACATGAGCGAAACATTCGCCAAGTCCAATATACTAAGGCACTAAGCTACATAGATACGCTTATAAGCTTCTTTCAAAACCAGCTTCTCATTGCCCAGGATACTTTGTATAAGGTGGAAATCAAAGGTGATGTTTTATTCATGGAAGCAAGAAAAGGCAGAGCGTTGAGCTTATACCAGGATGTAGAAAAAATAGATAAGAATCTGCTCTTAAAAAACCTGAATGTTATCTCAGAAAGGCTTCAAAGTGTGGTGGATACTTTGAGGAAAGATCCAGGAGCTGAGGTAGGGCCTCTTCCTGGTGGGACTTTGCCCGAGCTGCAGGGGCCGCTTGCCGATCTGAATCAACTCTTAGAGCAGCGCCTTCGGCTTCTCAAGATCTATCAACCTCGCTCTCCTATTCTACTGACGCATAATCAACTTGTTCTTTCCCGTTTAATGGCTTTATTGCAGCTGGTGGAGCAAAGGAAACAAGAGCTGCTTTACGAGCTTAGCGCCCTTCGCCAAAATTTCCTGCAGGGTAGAGCGCAGTTATACAGGGATGTACTCTCTGAGAGGCAAATCGCTCTTTTGCAAGAAGACATCGAGCTTCGTCGGGAGGTTTACAAGAGCCTCCTCGAGAAAAAAATGCAAATAGCCATTGAACGAGAAGCGGTACTCTCGGCCATCCAGGTTACACAGCCGCCGCTGGTTCCCTCAACGCCTTTGTATCCCAATCCTCTGCAAGTCTATGTGCTTTTTCTCGTGGGGGGGGGTATTATAGGGGTAGGCGGGGTACTGGTGCGCCACCTTGTTGAGCAGAAAGTGTCCTATCGTGTGGATCTTGAGCAGATAGCTCCAGTGCCGATCCTGGGGGAGCTGCCCTACCAGCGTCCGAAGTCCCAAGCGGGGTTTTCTCTTGCGCCCTTGCAGCTGGAGGTTCTGCGGGCCTTACGGGGAGCGCTGGGATTCGTATGGGAAAGCGAAAAGCCCCGCCTCTTGCTGGTCACCTCCACGGTGAGCGGGGAAGGAAAGACGTTTGTAGCTCGCAGCTTAGCTTATGTGCATGCGCTGGCGGGATATCGGGTGCTCCTAATAGATGCCGATTTACGGCGAGCTTCGCTTTCTCAGGGTGTTGGGGTGCGCGAACGAGGGCTATCGCTTATTTTGGCCCGGTTGGTGGACATAGAACGCTATGAAGAGCTCTTAGTGCCCTTGGAGCAATCGGGGTTATTCCTCTTGCCGGCTGGGCCCAGCGCCCCGAATCCTCCGGAATTGTTGGAAACGCCAGCTTTCTCCCATCTTATAGCCGAAGCCAGTCGTACTTTTGATTATATCGTGATTGACACCGCCCCTGTGGGCATTGTGCCCGATACCCTCGCGATTTTGCATCACCTGGAAAATGCCGTTACGCTGTATGTATTCCGGGCCGATTACTCGCGAATCCCTTTTCTTTCGCATCTGGCGGACATCGTTGAGAAACATCACCTGAAGAAAGTCTACCTTCTCTTCAATGGCACCCGGCTATCTCGCCCTCGGTATGGGTACGGGTACGGCTATGGCTACTATGGGGAAAGCTACGCTCGTAAGTACTACCGCAGCGGCTCCACCAGCTTCTGGGAGCGGGTTCGCGAATGGATTCCCGTCTGAAGCGTATGGTTTTCTTTTCCCGCAGGTCCCTACCTATCAACCTCGGAGCGGAACTGGTGGTAGAGGTGCATAACCACGTTCTGCCGGCCGTGGACGATGGGGCTCGTACCGTGGAAGAGGCGATGCAAATGCTTCTTTTCTGGGCAGAGATGGGCTACCAGAAAGTCATCGCCACCCCCCACCAGAATACCTACATGCAGGTTTCCCCCGAAGCGATAGAGGCTGCAGCTCAGCGGCTGCACGCGCAGCTGCTGGAGCAGGAAATTCCTCTTCACCTCACGGTGGCGGCGGAATACCTCCTTGAGCCGGAACTGCAGACCCAACTTTCTTCTCTGCGTACCTTTGGCCCTAAGCGATATGTGCTTATTGAACTCGGCTGGTGGGCGGCTCCCCTAGGATGGGAAGGTTTCTTTTTCACGCTGCACGCAGCGGGCTATACGCCTATACTGGCTCATCCAGAGCGGTATGATTATGCTGACGAGAAAAACCTAAAAGAATGGTACGAGAAGGGCGTGCTCATGCAGATTAATTTGCTTTCTCTTGCCAACAAATACGGCAGAAAAGCCCAGCATAAGGCCGAATACCTTCTGGAGAAGAACTGGGTGGCTTTTGCTGGCAGCGACTTGCATCATGCAACGGATATTGCGGCCTTGCGCGAGGCGCTCCAGCATAAGCTGCTTAGAAAGCGCTTGGATCGTCTGCTCAACCCTACCCTCTTATGAAGGACAGCTGGGGAAAAATATGGCTTCTGGTTCTGGGGGGGGCGATTCTGGGGCTTAGTCTCTCGCTCTGGCGCCAGGGGACTACGATTCGTGAAGAGGCTCGCGAAACGTACTTGCATGCTGAAGCGCAGCGTCTCTTAGGTTGCCGTGTTTACCTTCTGAATGCGGGGCTGCCGTTAGACATCAACGAAAACGGCATCCGAGAATACCTGTTTTCCTGCGATTCGGCGCTTTCAGCCCAGCATGTGCGTTTTGTGTGGCTTGAGGTGCGAGAGAAGAAAGTCTCGGTGTTGCTGGCTCATTCGGAGAAGGGGTGGGAAGTGGGAGGGGCTGCGGGGCCTTCGTCCGGGGTCTCTTGGCTTTTGGACCGAAGAAAGAAAACCTTCCTTGTCGTGCCGGCCGGCCAAGAAGAACCCCTGCAACTCCAATGGAAAGCTGACAAACAATGCATAGAACTCGTCGAGCCGTAGGCCTGTGTGGGATAGAAGTCTATGGTCACATAGGCTACTTTCCCGAAGAGCGGAAGATGGGCCGCCGCTTCCGCGTGGAAGCGCATGTGGAATACCGGGTAGAGGAGGTGGGCCAGGCGCCGCCTATAGACTATCGGGAGATAGCTGCGCTGGTCCGAGAACGGTTTGCCACCGAAGGGTATTTGATAGAGCACTTGGCTGAAGGGCTGGCACAGGCGATTTTGGAGAAGTGGAAAAGTGTGGAAAAGGTGCGCGTGCGTGTGCATAAACTTCATCCGCCAGTCGGTATCTTAGCCGAGAGTGCTTATGCGGAAGTGGAAGTGGTTCGTTCTGGTGAGTAGCGCCCTGGCGCAATCGCCTAAGCTCCCTAAGTGGGATACGCTGGTCGTCATAGAGACGCCTAAGGGCGTGATGAAGCTGCAGTTGTATCGGGAGACGCCGCTCCATCGGTCTAACTTTTTCAGGCTGGCTCAGGCTAAGTTTTACGACAGCACGACTTTTCACCGGGTGGTGCCAGGATTCGTAATACAAGGCGGCGACCCGAACTCCCGGGATGCTGATCCCAATAACGACGGTATGGGTGGGCCTGGCTATACAATCCCCGCTGAAATCCGTCCGGATCTCAAGCATACCTTGGGGGCGGTAGGAGCGGCTCGTCTGGGTGATGCCGTGAATCCCACTCGCGCCTCAAGCGGAAGCCAGTTTTACATCGTGGTCGCGCCGCAAGGAACCCCTTTTCTGGATGGGGGCTACACGGTATTTGGGCAAGTCCTGGAAGGGATAGAAGTGGCCAAGGCGATCTCTGAGGTGGAAAGGGATGCGCGAGACCGTCCTTTAGAGAACGTGCCCATGCGGGTTCGGCTGGAAAGACACAAGACACGGCAGCTTCGGCAGCGATACGGCGATGGCTATAAGCTATAGGGCGGCGGCGCTGTCGGATCCGGGGCGGGTTCGTCCTCACAACGAAGACCGGGTGGCTCATACCCGTACGCCCCGTGGTATTCTCTGGATGGTGTGTGATGGCATGGGCGGGCATGTAGCGGGGGAGAAAGCCGCCGAACTGGCTATTCAGGCGGTGGTGGATTTTTTCTCCAGGGCTCCTGAAGAGGCCCCTCCTCGGCTTCTGGAGCTGGCCCTTTACGAAGCCAACGAAGCTATCTACAAAATCGGCCAGCTGTATCCCCAGTACCGCCGCATGGGCACCACGTGCGTGCTGGCTTTGTACACCCATGGGCAGGTATACTATGCGCATGTGGGGGATAGCCGACTGTATTTGTATCGCGAGGGTCAGCTGGTGCAAAAAACGCAAGATCACTCGTATGTCCAGTTTCTGATTTCGCAGGGGCTGCTCACGCCGGAGGAGGCGCAGTTTCATCCGAGGCGGCATGTAATCTTGAGGGCGCTGGGTCTGTCCTCACGGCCTGAGCCTGAAGTAGCCCCTGAACCCCTGGAGGTGCAGCCGGGTGATATGCTTTTGCTCTGTAGTGACGGGCTAAGTGGTATGCTGACGGACGAAGAGATAGCGGCTATTCTGGCGCAGCCAGCTGCCGTGGAGGTGAGGGCCCGGCGCCTGGTGGAGGCGGCCAACGCCGCCGGCGGCCATGACAACATCTCGGTGGTGCTGGTGGAGTTTGTGTAAAGTATCTACCTTTGTGACATGCGTTTTTCTCTCCTACTCTGCTTCATAGCCGTTTTCCTGTATGCGCAGGAGGAGCGGGAGCAGCCTCGTGTCGTCCCTCCTCGTAAGGAAGCTCCGGCCAAGGCGCCCACCAGCGTTGTGGTGCAGGGGAAAGTCCTCTCTGCCGAGGGTGAGCCGTTGCCAGGCGCTTATGTGAAGGTAAAAGGCACCATCCAAGGCACCGTAGCAGGGGCGGATGGGAGCTTTCGGCTGGTACTTCTCTCGCCTTCGGACCCGATTGAGCTGGAAGCCTCGTTTGTGGGCTACGATCCGGCGGCGGTTTCTGTGCCGCTTGGTCAAGTGGGGCAGCCGGTGGTGTTTCAGCTGCAGGAGACGGGGGTTCGTGCCCAGGAGGTGGTCATTTCCGCCAGCCGTGTCAGCGAAACGGTGATGAATTCCGCCGTTACGGTCCTCAAAATGAGCGCGCGCGAGGTGCAGGAAGCCCCTGGCCTCAACCTTTTCCAGAACATCACCTTTGTCAAAGGCGTGGAGCAGGTTTCTCCAGCTTGACCTTCCAAGTGGTCAATACGCGTGGCTTCAATAGCACGACGAATACACGGTTTGTTCAGCGCCTGGATGGAATAGAGATGCAAGCCCCTGCCCTAAACTTTCCGGTTGGGGCTATTTCCAACACAGGAGATTTAGACATTGAGAGCATAGAGATTTTACCTGGACCTGCCTCTGCTTTGTATGGTCCAAACGCTTTTAGCGGCATTATGAATGTGTACAGCAAAGATCCTTTTCGGTTTCCGGGGCTTTCGGCTTCTGTGCGGTTAGGCGTCAACCATCTGGACCGCATAGATACCACGCCACAGCCTCTTTATGATGTAGCTGTGCGCTATGCCAAGGTGTGGAACAACCGCTTGGGCATAAAAGTGTTTGCTAATTGGTTTGATGGGCACGATTGGATTGCCCAAGACCCCACGGATCGGGGGGTGTATGCAGGGGCGGTGGGGCGGTATGCGGTGCCTGGGCCCCAAAATCCTGGTTATGATGCGGTAAATATCTACGGGGACGAAGCGCGCATCGATCCGGCCACGGTACGCACTATCGCCACGAATCTTGGGCCGAGCATAGGAGGTGGCGTTCCCAACGATACGAACGATCTGGGGTTTTACCTCGCTCGGACGGGCTACTGGGAGCGGGATGTGATTCGCTACAACGCCCGGGTCGGAAAAGCCGTAGTGGGTCTATACTATAGGCTTTCTGATCGCTTACAGCTTAGTTATACAGGGTTTGTCTCTACGGGGGCTACGGTGTACCAAGGCGTGAATCGGTATAGCTTGCGTGATTTTCTCTTTGGGGTCAATAAGGTGGAAGTAGCAGGGCCAGACTTTCGGGTGTGGGCGTATGCGGCTCTGGAAAACTCCGGCGGCAGTTACGATAGCCGTTTTGCGGCGCTCAACCTGCTCAATGCGGTCAAACCCCACACCAATTGGATGGTACAGTATATTTTGGCTTATACGGGGCAGTTGTATCGCGCTGTGCAGAACTACTTAGGACTCAACCCGGTGGATTATGGTATTCCGCAGGGGGGTGATCATGCGGCGGCGAGAAATTATGCCGACTCGGATCGGGCGGCGCAGCTCGTTCCAGTGATGCAGGGCTTTGGTTTTCCTTCTGAGATATACAGCCTTTTCCAGGGGGGAGCTCGTCCGGAGCCAGGGAGTGCGGCTTTTCAGGAGGCGCTCCGGCGTGTCATCGAGCAGCCTAACTTCGCTCAGGGCGGCGCCAAGTTTTTCGATCGCAGTTCGTTCTACCATGTGGAAGGGCAATATGACCTTTCACGCCGGATTCAGGTGGTGAATCTCCTGGTTGGGGGCAACTTCCGCTACTTCCTGATGAACTCCCGGGGGACGATATTTTCCGATACCAGCGGACCGATTGGCGTGTGGGAAGGCGGAGCTTTTGTGCAGGCCACCAAACCTTTTTGGGGAGAGCGGCTGCGTCTGATTGGGTCTCTTCGCTACGATAAAAACGTCAACTTTCAGGGGCGCTTCACGCCCAGGATTGGAGCCCTTTTTGCCTTAGACAAGCAAAAAAATCATAACTTGCGCGCTTCTTACCAGACAGGGTTTCGCATGCCTACCCTTCAAGCCCAATACTTAGACTTGAATATTGGACCGTTCAAACTGATAGGGGGGCTTCGGCCTTCGGATGAGTACTACGGCATTATTGGCAACAACTACTCTGGGGAGTCGGTGCGGGCTTTTCGGGATTCCCTGGCTCGGCGCACGCGGGGCAGCAGCAATCCCGCCGATTATGCGGACCTTCTGCGGGTGCTTCCTATTCAGAACGTCAAGCCCGAGCGGGTGGCTGCCTTTGAGGTAGGGTCTCGTCATCTGATTGCGAACCGGCTTTATATTGACCTGGATTACGCTTACTCACGGTTTACGGATTTCTTGGGTAGTATAGACCTGGTAGGGCCTCGAAGGTATCTGCAGCCGGATGGCACCTGGTTTATAGGTCGGCTTACACCGGATTCAGCGGCGGCGGGTGCCTATGTGCCCTACCGGCGTTACTACAATACTTCTTCGCGGGTATTCACCCATCATTTTTCGTTCACAGCGCAGTATACGATTAGTCGCCGATTTTTCCTCAATGCTAACTTCACTTATGCTGAGATTATCCTTAGTGAAGAGGCCAGAACGGATAAGCTCATCGCGCAGTTTAATACTCCCAGGTACAAAGCCAATGTCTACTTTTCTGCGCGTGAGCTTCTCAAAAATCGGCGTCTGAGTGCGACCGCAGGTTATCGCTGGGTCAACGCCTATCTTTTTGAGGAGTCTTTCCATGAGCGCATTATCCCCACTTACCAGCTTGTGGACCTGCAAGTGAGCTATAAGTTCCCCAAAATCAAGAGCCAACTTCGTATAGGTGGGCAAAACATCCTCAACAACCGCCATGTGGAAGTGCCAGGGGGGCCGACCTTAGGCTCGCTGTACTATGTACAGTGGGTGTACGATCCCTTCTTGCCGTGAAGGGGATGCTTTTTCGGGGGTAAAGCGAAGAGGCGGAGGCTATAGGGCCTCCGCCTCTGGTTTTTGAGAGGTAGCTGGGGTTTTCAGGCGATGGTGATGCGGGGGTCTTTATAGACGGCCTGCACGGAGCGGATGAGGGCTATGCCTTCGTCCATGGGCCGCTGGAAGGCCTTTCGGCCCATGATGAGGCCCATACCACCGGCGCGTTTGTTGATGACGGCGGTGCGTACCGCTTCTGCTAGGTCTGACTGGCCCGAAGATGCGCCCCCCGAGTTGATAAGGCCAATGCGGCCCATGTAGTTATTGACCACCTGGTACCGGCACAGGTCTATAGGGTGGTCGGTGGTGAGCTTTTCGTAGACTTTGCTGCTGGTTTTACCGAACTTGAGCGCGTTGTAGCCGCCGTTGTTTTCAGGCAGCTTTTGTTTGATGAGGTCGGCTTGGAGGGTGGCGCCGAGGTGGTTGGCTTGGCCGGTGAGGTCGGCAGCGAGATGGTAGTCTTTGTCGGCGTTGAAGGCTTTATTGCGGAGGTAGCACCACAAGATCGTCACCATCCCCAGCTCATGGGCATAGGCAAAGGCTTCCGCGATTTCCTGGATTTGGCGGCTGGATTCTTCTGAGCCGAAGTAGATGGTGGCTCCTACGGCGACGGCTCCCATATCCCAGGCCTGTTTCACCGTGCCGAAGAGGATCTGGTCGTACTTGTTGGGGTAAGTGAGCAGTTCGTTGTGGTTGATTTTGACGATGAAGGGGATTTTGTGAGCGTACTTACGGGCTACGCTGCCCAGCACGCCGAAGGTGGAGGCCACGGCGTTACATCCCGCTTCAAGGGCCAGGCGCACGATGTTTTCAGGGTCAAAGTAGATGGGGTTAGGCGCGAAGGAAGCCCCCGCGGAATGTTCCACCCCCTGGTCTACCGGTAAGATGGAGAGGTAGCCTGTGCCCGCTAAGTTTCCATGGGAGAAGAGGGCTTGGAGATTGCGCAGCACCTGGGGATTGCGGTCACTGTGCACCCACACCCGGTCCACGAAGTCGGGCCCCGGCAAGTGGAGCTGTTCTTTGGGAACGGTTTGGCAGGTGTGATGGAGGAGGCTCTCCGCTTCCTTTCCTAAGAGGTCTGCGATGTCCTCAAGCGAACGGACTTCTCGGATTGTCGTAGCAGTGGCCATAGGTTATTTAGTTAGAGAGAGTTTCTGGTACGGCGAAAGCTTCGCGCAGGCGTTCTACCTGGTCCAGTTTTTCCCAAGGGAAGGTGAGGGCTTTGCGGGTTTCGGAGCGGTAGATTTCGCGGGGGCCGTCTGAGGTCTGCTCCACGAGGCAGGTGGTGTGGGTGAAG
Organism: Bacteroidia bacterium; assembly: GCA_026003235.1. GTDB lineage: Bacteria > Bacteroidota > Bacteroidia > SpSt-205 > SpSt-205 > SpSt-205. Next base: position 14,076 of record BPGW01000008.1, read on the forward strand.
GTGATTTCGGTGGGCGTGCGGCCCAAATGGCCGTAAGCTGCCGTGGGGCGGTAGATAGGCGCCTGCAAGCCTAAGTGTTCAATGATGGCGGCGGGCCGCAGGTCAAAAAGCTCAAACAGTTTTTGGGCGATGTCGCTGTCGGAGAGGGGTACTCGGGCTGTGCCGTAGGTGTTCACATAGAGGGCCACGGGTTGAGCGATACCAATGGCGTAAGCCACCTGAATGAGGACTTCGTCGGCGATGCCGGCGGCCACGAGGTTTTTTCGCCATGTAGCGGGCCATGTAAGCGGCACTGCGGTCTACTTTGGTGGGGTCCTTTCCCGAAAAAGCCCCTCCCCCATGAGGAGCCCGCCCCCCGTACGTGTCTACAATGATTTTGCGGCCGGTAAGGCCTGTATCGGCATGGGGCCCTCCCAGAACAAAACGGCCCGTAGGATTGACAAAAAGGCGGGTTCGCTCGTCTATCATCTGGGGCGGTAACACCCGGGGCAGAAGGATGGTGCGTATGTCTTCTTCAATGCGGCGATGCATGGTGCGCCAATCCTCGGCAAACTCCTCATGTTGGGTAGAGAGGACGATGGTATGCACGCGTAGCGGTTGGCCGGCATCGGTGTACTCAATCGTGACCTGGCATTTGGCATCAGGACGCAGGTAAGGCATCAGATGGGGTTCGGCTTTGCGGATGTGGGCAAGCTCACGCAGAAGTCGGTGGGCGTAGGCAATCGGCATGGGCATGTACTCTTCGGTCTCCCGGCACGCATAGCCGAACATCATGCCCTGGTCGCCGGCTCCTAAGTCCGGATCCAGGCCTTGACCCCGGTTGACTCCTTGCGCAATGTCAGGGGATTGCCGGTGAATCGTTACGATTACCCCGCAGCTGTCTGCATCAAAGCGCAACTCCGAGCGGTTATAGCCGATTTCTCGTATGGTTTCTCGGGCTATAGCTTCGTAGTCAATGCGGGCTGAGGTGGTGATTTCGCCCGCCAGCACCACCAAGCCTGTGGTTACGAGGGTTTCGCAGGCCACGCGGGCTTGGGGATCCTGCGCTAAGATGGCATCTAAAATGGCATCGGAGATCTGGTCCGCCACTTTGTCGGGGTGCCCTTCTCCTACCGACTCTGAGGTGAAGAGGTACGACATCGCCGCAAATATGCGTAAAACTCTGCACCTTAGAGCCGATGCCAACCCTTGTTATCGGTTCGGCGCAGCGGTTGGAAGCGCTCATGCGGGGGGTAGGGGCCCGATGGAATCCTGACACATGGGTTTGGCCCAGCCGTGTGGGCCCTGGCTGGAATGTCTACGACGTGATCGTGGACCTTGAGGCGGATGAACGTCCTTCGCCTGCGTTTTCTGTGCCGAGCCGCGCCCTGTGGGTGCTCCAGAGTGTCAAGCGCCCTTTGCGGAAAATCCTTCCAAGCCCTGCGTGGGCTGAACGGTGCGTGGGGGTGAACCTGCTGCCGGGGTTTTGTGAGCGGCCCCTTGTGGAAGCGACCGCCCTTTCCGAGGAGGCGTGGGCCCGCTTCCAGGCTTGGGAACCCCAAAGTGTGCGTGTGCCAGATGCTACAGGCATGGTAAGCGCCCGGATCGTATGCCTGCTTCTCAACGAGGCGCTTCTCTTAGCGGGGGAAGCTGCTCTGCCGATGGAGGTTCTGGACTTGGCTGTCAGGTTGGGCCTGAATTACCCCCGTACGATTTCGGAGTGGGGTCAGACGATAGGTTGGCGGCATGTCCGGGAAGTGGTAGAGGCCCTCAGCGCCGAATATGGCGCAGGCACTTATCCTGTGGCGCCGCTTTTGTGGGCTCTGTAGTGCAGGCGCACAAGCCTTTCAGGCCTGAGGTATTTTTGGGCGGCTTCTTGCAGGGCGGAGGGACTCAGTTCCTCGTAAGGGCGGAGAGGATCAAGGTACCACTCCAGATGACCGGCAAGGGCCGCATGGACTAAAGCCAGGGCTTGATCCAGGGCCTTTTCGCGCTGCTTGTGAAGGTGCAGGTACTTGGGAGGGCGGGTAGCGCTTGAGTACGGTTTCCAGCGGCAGGGTAGGAAGCTTTTCCAGGGTTTGGGCGAGGGCGGCTTCGTAAGCCTCTATGCTTGTGTCTGGCGTTAAGTAGCCTTCTATGAGCCAGAGCCCCCCCTGATGGAAGTGCCACACATACGATTGCACCTGGGAAGCCAGCCGTTTTGTGCGAACCAGTGTTTCAGATAGCAGGCCGCTTCGGGCATCTCCGATAAAGTCGTCCAGCAAGTCTATGGCTGGCACATCCGGGTCGTCTAAGGGGGGCAAGCGAAAGGCCCAAGTGACGAGGGTCGTGGGAACCTTTTTTTCTAATTCCACCAGCGGCTCACGGGGCAGGCCTTCTGTGGAGGGGACGGGGGGTAGAGGTTGGCCGGGCTTGGGGTGCTCAAAAGTCTCCCGAATGAAAGCCGAGAGCCCTTCGTCTAAGCCGCCCGCCACGCACAGCACGGCGTGGGAAGGGGCGTAGTACGACCGGTAGAAGGCTTCAAGCGCCTGGTAGGGGAGCTGGAGGATGCTTTCGGGGCTTTCGCCAATCACCATGTGCGCGTAGGGATGGCCCGGAAAGGCGGCTTTCAGCAGGTAAAAAAAACCGGTCGGCGTAGGGGGGATTCAGGTAGCGTTGGCGGAACTCCTCAGCCACGACGCGCTGTTGGATGGCCACCTTCTCGGGGGTCAGGTCCAGCGCAAAGAGACGCTGGGCTTCCAGCTGAAGGGGAAGGGAGACGGCCTCGCGTCCTACCCGTGCGTAATACACCGTGTAGTCTTTGCCGGTGTAGGCGTTGGTGCTGCCGCCTATTTGCTGAATTCGTTTATCGTAGCCGATGTGTTCGTCTTCAAAGAGGAGGTGCTCAAGCAGGTGAGCCAGCCCCCACGTGCCGGGGCTTTCGTGGGCCGCGCCTACGCGATAAGCCAGCACCACCGCCGCAAAAGGGCTTTCTGAGGGCAGGAGAAAAACCTCCAGCCCGTTGGATAGGGTGAAGCGGATCATGGTTTGACCTGCAAAAGCTCCAGCAGCCGTTCCAGGTCTTCGGTGGAGCTGAAGTGGATGCGCAGTTCGCCTTGGCCGTTGGGCCGAGCCCGGATCTGCACTGGTGCGTGGAAGCGGTAGGTGAGGGTTTTAGCCAGCTCGTTGAGGTGCACTTCCCACTCGGAGAGGGGGCGCTGGGCTTTCTGGGCTTTTTGTGCCGGCGAAGGGGTGGTATAAGCCTGGACAAGCGCTTCCACTTGGCGGACGGTAAGGCCTTTTTCCTGGATTTCCCGAAAGATCTGGAGCTGCAGGTCGGGCGAGTCAAGGGTGAGGAGCGGGCGGGCGTGCCCTTCGGTGAGGGTGCCCTCTTTGAGGGCTTTTTGGATTTCGGGCGGCAGGCGCAAGAGCCGTAGGGTATTGGCGATGGTGGGCCGGCTTTTGCCCACATAGCGGGCTACTTCTTCCTGGGAAAGGCCGCACTCTTCCATGAGGCGCTTATAGGCCAGGGCCAGTTCAATGGGGTTGAGGTTGGAACGCTGGACATTTTCCACGAGGGCAAAGGCCAGCATTTCAGTGGAATCGGCCGTCCGCACGTAAGCGGGGAGATGGGTGAGGCCCGCTTTTTTCGCGGCTCGCCAGCGCCTCTCGCCGGCAATGAGCTGGTAGGTCTGCCCTACTTGCCTGACGGTGATGGGCTGAATCAGACCATGCTGGCGAATAGACTCGGCCAGCTCTTGCAGTTCCTCTTCGGGAAAATCCAGGCGCGGCTGATAAGGGTTAGGCTCAATGGCTTCTATGGGGATCTCTTGGACAGCGTGGGAGCTCTGGACGGCCTCTTCGTCAACGGGTAGGATAGCGCCCAGCCCTCGCCCTAAGCCCCGGGGTTTCATGCGGGTACGGGGATGTTGTTACGCTGGAGGATTTCTTCCGCCAAGGCCATGTAGTCCTGCGCGCCGCGCGAAGAGGCATCGTACTGAATCACCGGTTTGCCGTGGCTGGGGGCCTCACTTAGGCGGGTGTTGCGCTGGATCACGGTCCGGAATACAATTTCTGAGAAGTGGTGGCTCACTTCCTCTACCACCTGCCGGGAGAGGCGCAGGCGGGTGTCGTGCATGGTCAGCAAAATCCCCTCAATGGTTAGGCTGGGGTTCAGGCGCTGCTGCACGATCTTGATGGTGTTGAGGAGCTTGCCCAGGCCCTCCAGGGCGAAGTATTCGCACTGCACGGGAATCAGCACGCTGTCGGCCGCTACCAGGGCGTTGACCGTGATTAGCCCCAGCGAAGGCGCGCAGTCAAAAAAGATAAAGTCATACTCGCCTCGCACGGGTTCAATCGCCTTGCGGAGGCGGAATTCCCGCTGCGGCAGGTTGATCATGTCTACTTCGGCGCCAACGAGGTCAATATGCGCTGGGATCAGGTGGAGCGTCTCTAAGCCCGGTATGCGGTGGAGGAGCTGATGGGGGTCGGTGATGTTGCCCAGGATCACGTCGTAAATGGTTTGTCTGACGTTGCGGGGGTCAATGCCCAGGCCGGAGGTGGCGTTGGCTTGGGGGTCTACGTCAATGAGCAGCACTTTGAATTCGTACGCCGCCAGCGAAGCGGCCAGGTTGATAGCGGTGGTGGTTTTGCCGACGCCACCCTTCTGGTTGGCGATGGCGATGACTTTGCCCATACTGCAGTACAAAGCTACGCAAACCCCGCTACTTTGTGAGGGATGGTGTGGCGGCTGCGGTGGACAATCGGTGTGCAAGTGCTGGGGTGGGGGCTCCTGGGCTGTCAAAGGGAAGCTCCCCCTCCGGCAGGGGTATTCCGCATTGGGCTTTTTGCGCCTTATACCAGTTTGGATCCCCTCTATGCGCGAGACCAGATAAGTGCGTGGTTGGTGCAGCAGCTTTTTGCCGGGCTGGTGGGCTACGATAGCCTGCTGCGGCCTATTCCGAGCCTTGCCACGAGATGGGAGATCTCCCCAGATGCTCGGGTTTATCGGTTTTACCTGCGCAAAGGCGTCACCTTCCATGGGCGGCCTTTTCGGCGTTTGCGGGCCTCCGATGTGGTCTACAGCTGGCATCGGCTTGCTTCGCCGAAGTGGGCTTCGCCGGGCGCCTACCTTTTCCGAGGGCTCATCCGAGGCTGGAAAGACTTCCAGGAAGGAAAAACCCCCACCATCGCAGGCCTGAGGGCCTTGAGCGACTCTGTCCTTGAAGTAGAGCTTGAGGCCCCCTATGGGCCTTTTTTGCACTTGCTGACTCTGCCTTATGCGATGGTGGTGCTACCGGAAGCGGCGGAAAGCCTCGGTCGGGCCTTTGGTCGGCAGCCTGTGGGGTGTGGGCCTTTCCAGCTGGAGTGGCAGGAGCCAGGACGGCTGCTGGTTTTTCGGCGGCATGAGCCGGCACCCGCCCCTTTCGTGCAGAAGCTGGTTTTTCGCTGGTTTCCCAATCGGCTTTGGGCTTGGGAGGCCCTAAAGCGGGGTGAAATAGACGCCTTTGAAGGCCAAGACCGGGCCTTGGAGTACCTTTTTCGTTCAGACTCTACGTGGCGCCGGTGGGCCGTGCGGATAGAGACCCCTCAGCTGGGCACAGAATACTTGGGCATGGACGGGAGACCGGGTCGCCCGCTGGCCGATCCAGGGGTGAGGCGGGCTCTACGAGCCGTGATCTGGCGGCTCCCCCTTGTGGAGCAGCTTCTGGGGGGGCATGCCACGCCAGCCCGTTCTTTTGTGCCGCCCCCCCTTCTGGCTTACCTCCCGCGGTGCGATACCACCCTCGCTGATACGCTCCTCCAAAAACTCCAGGGGCTTCGTCTGACGCTGTATGCCCAGCCGGCTTTCCGGGAGCTGTGCGACTACCTTGAATTGCATTTGCGCTCCTACGGCGTAGACCTCCGCATAGAATACCTTCTGGGGCCCTCGCTGCGAGAATTCATTAGCAAAGGTCAAGTCGCCTTCTGGAAAGCAAGCTGGCTGGCAGATTACCCCGACGGGGAAAATTTCCTCTTGCTTTTTGAGTCTTCGCAGTGGGTTCCGCAAGGTCCGAACACCACTCGTTTTGCGCATCGGCTGCTGGATAGCCTTTTGCAGGCGGCCAGGCGGTCGGTCTCGGATTCGGTCCGGCGCACGCTGTATGCCCAGGCGGAGTCCCTGCTGAGCCAGGAGGTGCCGGTGATACCTCTTTATCATGGGCACGGTATCTGGCAGGTGAGTCGTCGGTGGGCGGGCTTTCCTTGCAGTCCTTTGCCGGTGTGGCTGCCCTTGGGACAGGTGCGGTACTTAGGCTTGCAGGAGCTGCCAGAGGGCTTTCCAGCTCAGCTTTTGCCCGTACAGAAGCAGGGCCGCGCGATAAACCCGCGCCGCAAAGTACCCTCCCCCAGCGGCGGTTAAAAGCAGAAGAAGGAGCGAAAGGCTTTCTTCCACGAGACTTACGCTTCCGGCTATGAGGCGGATGGGCATGGCCAGGGGGGCCGTGAGCGGGAAATGGGAGAGAAACCGCAGGAGGGGATGCGCCGGGTCGCTTGACAGGGTCAACAGGGCAAAAAAACCCAGCAAAAGGGGCCATTGGAGCGCCTGAGCCAGGCCAGAAAGTTCGGTCACCGATTCGGAAGTGGCCCCGGCTGCTGCATAGAGAAAGGTGTACAGCACGACTCCTGCCAGCACGAAAAAGCCTATCTCAAGCCAAGGCACGCCGCGCAGCATCCCGGTCAGGGTGCTAAGGAGGCTTTCCGGCACCTGGGTCAGGGCCAGGAGTCCCATCCCCGCCCATCCCGCCAGCTGTAGCATCGTCAGGCTCAGCATAGCCAGCACCTTGGCCGTAAGGAGCTGCCCAGGCTTTACATAAATCAGCAGGTATTCCACCAGCCGGTTTGTCTTTTCCTCCAGCGTGCTGAGCAAAATGCTGTAGCCTGTCATCATGATCAGGATGTAGAGCAAACTGCTTGTCAGAGAAGAGAGCAGCATAACCAAGCCTTTGCGACTTTCTGTGCTTTTGCCCAGCACGTAGAAGTGCACTTCGGGGGGTTCCTGGAGCTCGGCCAGGGCCTGGGTGGATAGCCCGAGGGTTCGGGCTTTTTCCAGCGTTTTCACCTGGTGGAGTAGCCGCCGTAGGGCCTCTTCCTGCGTGAGGGACAGGTCCTCTGTGGAGAAGATTTGGAAGGCTTTTCCGGCCTTTCCTGCGACGATCAGGGCTTGGTTAGGGCCCAGGTGTTCTTTCAGGCTGTCAGGGCTTGCGGCAGAAACGGGCACGAAGGCCATCTCTGCTACCCTGATCTGGGCGAGGTTGCTGTCGCCTATCACATACACCTGGAGGGGCTTGGGGGGGCGCTCCAGCAAGCGAGGCAGCAAGAGGCTCAGCCCTCCTATCAAAGGCAAAAGCAGAAAACCGAGCCAGAACCGCCAGTCTCGCAGCCGTACTTTTATTTCTCGCAGGTAGATAAGGGCGAAGGATCTCATACGGTTTCGGTGACTTTGAGGAAGATGTCTTTTATGGTAGGGAGCTTTTCCGTAAAGAAGCGGATGTCGGTTTGGCGCAGGACCGCTTCAAGGAAGGGGCGGATGGGCTGGTCGGGGGGGATCCGCAGCAGGGCGCGGTGGGAACCCAAGGCCTGCCAAGTTGTGCCTTCAGGCCAGGTTATTTCTGCGATAGGCAGCGTCGTCTCTATCTCGTAGGTGTGGTCCCAGTAGGTTCTGCGGAGGGTGGGGACGTCGCCGGCCAGGCGCAGCACCCCCTTGTGAATAAGCAGCACATGCTGGCACAGGAGGTCTACCTGTTCAAGGCGGTGGGTGGAAAGCAGGATCAGCAGGCCTTTTTGGGCTTCTTCTTGGAGTAGGGCCTCTATGTCTGCGGCGACGAGGGGGTCCAGACCGGAGAACGGCTCATCCAGCAGCAGAGCCCAAGGTTGGCCGGCCAGCGCCAGGATAAGTTGCACTTTCTGTTGCATGCCTTTGGAGAGGGTGCGGGCTTGCCGGTCAAGCCAGGGCGTGTCCAGCCTTTTGGCCCAGCGCTGGATCTCCGCTTCCGCCTCGGGGCGAGAGAGGCCTTTCAGCTGGAGGAGATACAGAAGCTGGCTTCGGGCGGTCATGCGAGGGTACAGCCCTCGTTCCTCGGGCATGTAGCCAAAGTGCTGTCGGATGGCAGCGTGCATGGGTTCGTCGCCGTAGCGGATTTCCCCTGCGTCAGGTAAAGCCAACCCCATGATGAGCCGTAGGAGGGTCGTTTTACCTGAACCGTTTGGACCCAATAGGCCTACCACCTTTCCTGGAGGGATTGTGGTGGAGAGGGCTGAGAGGGCCTGTACAGGACCTTGAGGCCCCCGGAAGGCCTTGCTCACACCCGCGATCACAAGGGAGCGCACCGCCCAAAGGTAAGCCTAATCTCATACCTTTGCCGAGTGGTAAAAGAATTTTTGCGGTTAGCAGGGCTTTTGGTGCTGGTTGGATTGCTACTATTGGCAGGGAGCTTCCTGGTACAAGGCCTGGGGCTGGGAGTGAGTGGAGAACCTACAACCCAGGCGGAAGCCCATCGCGCCGCTGGAGGAAACGCCCTGCTTTTGCTGCTTGGTTTTGGCGGAGCCGGGTTTCTGTACCTGCTTCTTGTGCGGCCTGAGCAGGGGTGGCGCCTCTTGAAGGGGTCGGGGGGAGGTCTCGCCCTCTATGGGTGGATAGCCCTTTTCATGGCGGGGCTTTTCCTGGTGCTTCCTTGGCTGGGGCTGGATGCGGAGAGTTTTCGTTTGCCCTCCAGCCTATCAAGCTGGGAGGCTCGCCTGGAAGCGCAGGAAGCGCAGATAGAGGCCCTCATGAAAGCCCTCATCCGGCATGGGGCCTTACCGGTGCTGGTGGTGTGTCTGGCTGCCGCCCCTGGCCTGGCTGAGGAGCTTTTCTTTCGGGGAGCTCTCCAAACCCAGCTTAGCCGCCTCATGAATCGCCACGCCGCCGTGTGGGTGACGGCGGTTCTCTTTAGTTTGGTGCACTTTCAAGTCTATGGGCTGCTCCCAAGGGCTTTGCTGGGGGTCGTGATGGGATATCTCACGCTGGGCAGTGGGCGTTTATGGCCTGCGGTATGGGCCCACTTCCTGAATAACTTTTACGCTACGGTCGTGGCTTATGTAGGCTTGCACTATCTGCAGGCACCAGAATGGGTGGAGTCGTCCTATCGGCCGCCGTTGGAACTGGCTTTTGTGGGAGCTGCGATAGCTGGCCTGGCAGGGTATCAGCTTTATCGTCGCCTCGCGCGTGGGTAAGCGCGTGCTGACCGCCATAGTGGGCATAGCGGTGGTGGTAGCCTTCTTGGGGATAGGGAGGGTGGGTTTTGGCCTACTGTGGCTGCTGGGAGGGCTGATGCTGATAGAAGAGTGGCGCCGAGGCGAAGGCCTCCCCTGGCCCTGGGCGCTGGCTTTCGCTTTGTTCTCCGTCCTCTTGTGGGTAGCTCCCCTGTACCCCTACGGTTGGAAAGTTTTTGTGGGGGCGGTTTTGGTGGGGTTGGGGGCCTCGGTGTTCTTCCTGGAGCCCAAAAGGGACCTTGATGCCTTCTATCGTGTAGTCTGGGGCATGGCTTTCGTGAGTGTGGGGTGGGGGGCGATTCTGTGGCTTTTCTGGCCGCGCTACGCCATGAGCTCTGTCCTGGCGTTTCTCTCGCTGGTGTGGGTAGCTGACACGGCCGCTTACCTGACAGGCAAAGCGGTGGGACGGCTTCGGATTTTACCCCGGGTCAGCCCCCACAAAACCTGGGAAGGCCTTGTGGGTTCTGTCCTGGCTACGGCGGCGTGGGGTCATTGGGCGGTACCTTGGAGCGGTCTTCCAGACCAAGGCCTGCCTGGAGCTCTCCTTGGGGCCGGCGTGGCTCTCGTGGCTTTCTGGGGCGATGCATGGGAGTCGGCCTGGAAAAGAAAAAAGGACCTCAAAGACTCTGGCGCGCTGCTGCCTGGCCATGGAGGGGTGTGGGACCGAGTGGATGCGATGCTGTGGGTAGCTGCGGCGTGGTACTTGCTGCTTGCCAGCTAAGGGGCCTCTTGCTCAAAAGGTGTGCCCGGTCGTAAAGTGCAGTTGCCAGCCTTCAGCCCCATAAGCGGCATCGGCGCGCAACACAGTGGTCATATTCCACAGAATGCGCATTCCTACGCCTCCCCCGTGAATGACATAGCGGGGCAAACGAAGCCTGTCGCTCCCCCCGGCGGCATCCCAGAAGAGGAGGGGTCCTCCGGTGAAGTGCTGATGCAGGATCCGCACTTCGCCTATCCGACTGCGAAGCTCTATTTGCAGCAGGTAAACGAACGGCGTGACAAAGCGATTTTCGCGGAAGGCGCGCACGCTGGTGGGTCCCGTTAAGATCGCAAATGAGCGTCCTTCGGACCAGCGGTTGGCGTAGTATAGGTCGGTGAAAAACACCTGGCGACCGTAGGTGAAGGAAACAAGCCCATTCACGGCGCTCACGAGCTGGATTTTATCAGAAGGGCTACGGTACAAGGTGTGGTAAGCTCGCCCGCTAAGAAAGGTTTTTTGCGTGGGGGCAGCGCTCAGGCTTATTTCATGGGCCAGCTCTGCGCACCAGCCCGCACTCGGGCTAATCTCAAAATCTCGGCTATCCCATACCCACGCTCCCCCTACGAAGAGACGGGTGCTGAGGCCTGGGCGCACGATCACCCCAGGCGGCGTAGGGATAAGCCCCGCAGCCGCCGAATCTAAGAGGGTAGGTCCTTGCAGCGCTGAGACCTTTTGGCCGTGAGAGGCGTAAAGGTCATAGGATTGGCCTGCCAGGGAAAGGGCTTTTTCATGCACAGCCCGTATGCCTCCCAGCAGGCGGACGAGCCCCCGGTAAGCGATGCGTTCGCCAATCAGCCAACCCTGACCCTGGTGAATCTCAAAGTGATACTGCCCCAGCCGTGTATACCAGCGCCCATCCGGGCTCAGGAAGGGCGTCTGAAGGGCCTTTTCGTAACGGGCCAGCGAAGTGGGCAGCCACTCACCCAGGTAGGAGCTTCCCAGCCCCCAGAATTGCGCTTGGGTTTCATAGCGGTACTGGGCTCGCAGCGTCAAGCGGTAGGGCCGCTCACGAAGCCACGGCGCATCGTAAACCAGACGAACATACCGAGCACCTTTTAGAAAACCGCCCGCTTGCAGGAAAAGGTAGTGTTTGTAAGGCTGGTAAGCAAAAGTGGGGCTGGTGCGTAGCCCATTGTAGGCGATAGAGCCTACTATAGCGGCTCCGAGCCCACGTAAGGGGTCGTATCCAGCCGTTGGATAGCCCACAATCACCCATCCTTCTTGTTTGCGAGCCAGTTCGTAGGGATGAAGGCGCTTTCGGGGGTCTAAGGAATCTTGCGGGTATCCCCAACCCAAGCTGCCTATGACGAGCGCGGCCCACCGCATCCTCACCTCAGCAATATAAGGCGCCCGTTGCGTATCTTTGGCCAATATGCTGGCCGCCCCTTCGGATGCCGTCATTGAGGCTTTTTCTCGGGAGCTTCAACGCACCTGGTTGGCAGGGAAGGTCTACTCCACCTGGTCCCTGCCCACTCTCCAGGAAAACTTCCCCTCCCAGCAAGTGGTGAAGCTCATTCTCTTCCAAATAGAGAGCAAAGTGCTGCAGCAGATGCAGGATATGGGTTTTTGGGACTGGGAAGATGGGCAGCTCATCGCCCAAATGGGCGATTTTTTTGATCGGATCGAGGGAAAACTGGCTCTCAGTCCTGCCCAGCTTTCAACGCTACTCTTCAATGCCCTGTACCATAGCCTGCAGATTCTTTTGCGGCCGCAGGCGGCGTTGGGTCAGTTTTACTTTGGGCAGCGTGCAGCCCTTATGCTGGAAGAGTTCGGTTTTTACACCCGATACGTGGTGTACTTTGACTTTTTGCCTTCGGCTCTCTTGTCTTACGCTGAGCGCCAGGGGCTGAAAGTCATAGATAAAAAGCTCTGGGAGGAAAAGGCCCCACGCGTCCTCACGGTTTACGAAGAAGAGACCCAAGAACCCATTGAGGCTTATCAGAAGCGCCTATTGGAAGAGCTTGTGCAGAAAAGATGGCCGCAGATCCAAGAGCACTGGCAAAGGCTGGAGGAGCAGTCCGAGGAGCTCATCAAGTCGGTCATTACAGAAGACACAGGGGAGGATGTCCTGCTCAAGAACCTCTTTGGCACCTCTCCGAAAGGCCCCTCCGAAGCCGGAGAGGCTCGCGCTCGCAACCCCTTGCTTTCAGCGATTGATTACGAGCCCCGCCAAGTGCTGCGTGAGCGCTTTCAGGCCCCGCCTCGCCGGGCCGATACCCTCAAGCGCTTTGATTTGGATGCGATTCCTATCCACAAGCAGTTTGTGTTTATTCAGCGGATATTTGAAGGGGATCCGATAGCCTTTCGGCAGGCCCTGGAGCGCTTGAACGAGGCGCATTCCCTGCAGGAAGCGCAGGCGCTACTTCAGACCTGGAAAAGCCCCCAATCAGACCCCCAGACCTTCCAAGAGTTTGAGAAGTGGGTCATCTCCCGGTTCAGCGCTTGAGGGGGGAAGGCCCAGCCATGCCGTCGCGCAAGGGAGGGTTCTCTGAGGGGGCGCCATCGGAGCTTTCTACCCTAAAGGCGCATCTGGAAGCCCTGCATGAGCGGTATCATCGTCTGGCTTATCGGGACCGGGATCCCGTATCGGTCGTGTGGGAGTATTCTGATCCGGCTGATGAGGAGGTAGTAGGGTTATGGGCAGCCCTTTTTGCGTGGGGGCGGCGCGAAGTAGCCATGCAGAAGGTTCGCCTGCTCTTGCAGGCTGTGGGGCCCCATCCCGCTGCTGCCCTTCGGGAGGGCTATCCCTTACAGGTCTCGTTCCGCCATCGCACCTGGAGTCCTACCGATATAGCTGCGCTGTGGCAAGCCCTCATGCGCCTATATCGGCGATACGGCCGCTTGGAAGCGTTTTTTTACCCTTATCGCCAGCGGTGGGAGGAGGGCATTGCCGCTTTTCAGGAAGCTATCCTAAGCTCAGCCCCTTCCTTGCGGCGACATATAGGCTACATCCGAGCCGGCAGCGCTTCAAAGAGGCTTCAACTTTGGCTGCGGTGGATGGTCCGGCGGGATGTGATCGATCCCGGCCCCTGGGAAGGTTTTTCTCCAGCGGTGCTCTTCATGCCCGTAGATGTGCATGTAGCCCGCTGGGCCGCTCAGTGGGGACTCCTCCCTCACCGACCCCCCACCTGGAAAGCCGTCCTGGCCCTCACTAGCCTCTTCCGCCAACTTTCCCCAACCGATCCACTCCGCTACGACTTCGCCCTCGTCACCGCTCAGACCCTCTTGCCACATAAATGAATTTCCATACGTATATTTGACAAAGATGGCTCGCGTGAGGCCTAAAGCTCCTCTGAGCCCTTTTGTCGGACTTAGAGGGAAAGGTGGGCTCAATGACGGAGGTTTATGCATACGTGGGCCTTCTCACTAAACTCAATCCAAAAATGCTGAAACTATGGAAGAGAACATTGCAGAGCGGTTAGACCAGGCGATCCGCAGCTACCTGGACAAGCATCAGCTCAAGTATAAGGTAGATGACGATGGCGATTTTCACTTGGTGGTGGGATTTTCGGATCTGCCGGTTCGGGTTCGGTTGCTCCTCTTGAAGGAAGGTGCCAAAGGAGAGATTCTGTCCTTGGTGGCTCGGTATGAGGGGCCTTATGTTTTCTCAGAGGAGGAAGCCCTGCGCAAAGCTAACCAATGGAACAGGGAGCGGCGCTGGCCCCGTATCTACTGGCGAGAAAGCTACTTTTACGGGGACTTCCATCTGGACTGTGAGGTGGGTATTCCTGATCAGCTTGTAGAGCTCACCATCCACCGCTTCCTGATGGGGGCCCTTCAGTTTCTCCTTACCCTTTCTGGGCACGAAGAGGACCATGACATGCTCGCCAATCTACTCAAGCAAGCTTTGAAGCGTTCTTCCCTACCGAACTGAATCGGCTACGAGCAGGCGATCCAGGAGCCGTTCCCACTGGTCGGGGTAGGTGAGGTAGTAGTGCCGGAGCTTGGCCCAGCGGAGGCTATCTATGCGGTAGTGGGCTAAAAGATGGAAAGTTTGCCTTCTCAAGAGAGACTCTTGGTAGGCGGGTGGGGCGTTTTCAAGCTGAAGGAGGGCTTTGTAGGCGTAAATAGGGCTTAAGATAGCCACCACGGTGTCTTCGGCCACAGGCGGGGGGGGAGCAGCCGGTCTGCATGCTTCAAGAGACAGCAGCCAGAGCCAGGATTTCCTCCACATAGGTGCGATCGTTGGAGAGACGCGGAACTTTGTTTTGGCCACCGAGCTTGCCTTTTTGGGCGAGCCATCGGTGAAAAGTGCCGGGGGGTACCACTGTTATTTGAGGGGGCCCCAGCGCCAAATCGCCTTCGCGTTTGGCGTCGTAGTCAGAGTTGAGGCGGCGCAGCTCGCGATCCAGTACCGCCGTAAAATCCGCTAAGTCCGCTGGAGGGGTGATAAACTCAATGACCCACTGGTGCGCGCCCCGTCGGCCTTGTTCCAAATACACCGGCGCTACAGTAAAGTCCCGCACAATGGCGCCGCTGGCTTCACAGGCCGAGCGGAGAGCGGCTTCGGCGTTTTCTACCATCACTTCCTCGCCAAAGGCATTGATGTAGTGCCGCGTGCGCCCCACAATCCGTAACCGATAAGGACGAGTGCTTACAAACCGGATCGTGTCTCCAATCAGATAGCGCCACAAGCCCCCCGTAGTCGTCAGAATAAGCGCGTAGGTTTCTCCCGTTTTTACCGCTTCAAGGGGTACGGCTTCATCTAAGGAACCTCTTTCCCAGCTTGAGAGGGGCAGAAACTCATAAAACACCCCATGATCGCACAAAAGCAGCAGATCCTTTGACTCTGGCTGGTCCTGAAAGGCAAAAAACCCTTCAGAGGCGTTGTAGATCTCCATGTAGCGCACGCGGGGGGAGGGTAGGTACCTTTGAAAGAGGCTTTCATACGGGGTGAAGCTCACGGCGCCATGAAAGAACACCTCAAAGCGGGGGAAGACCTCCAGGATGTGGGCGGCTCCGGTGCGCCGCAGAAGCTCCTCAAAGAGCACAGCGGTCCACGTAGGCACGCCGGCCAGGCCTACGATAGAGCGGCGCTGACGCAGGAGGGCTTCGGCCATACGGGGCAGTTTTTCTTCCCAGCGGGCCAGCAGCGCAATCTCCAGCTCCGGCGCCCGAAACAGCCGATAAAACGCCGGCATTTGCGCAAGCAGGACCGCACTCAGGTCCCCATACCGGGCATGAGGGCCCACATGGCTGATCTGGTGGCTGCCCCCAATGCTGATAAGCTTGCCTTCCAGAAGGTGGGTATCCTCCCGGTAAAGCGTGAGGTACGTGGCGAAAAGCTCTCTTCCCGCCTTGAAGTGGGTGTAGCGCAAACTCTCAGGGGGTATGGGAATAAACTTGCTGCGGTCGTTGGTCGTGCCGGAGGAGCGGGCAAACCAGCGCACGCGCCCAGGCCATAAAACACTGGCTTCTCCCTGCAGGGCTCGCTCAATCCAAGGGTAGAGCTCTTCGTAGGAGCGAACCGGCACGCGGGCCCGGAAAGCCTCGTAAGAGAGGCCGGCGGCAAGCCGGTGAGCTTGCCCAAAACGCGTCTTAGCCCCTTGCCGGAGTAGATAAGCCAACCATCTTTGCTGAAAGGCAAGAGGGTTTTCACGCATGGCTTTGAGCTGGCGGTATGGTCGCCGGACTAACCCATACAAAAGGCTGCGCATCTCAGCGGATCAGTTGAAACTTTTCTCCGAGGTACACGCGGCGCACTTCGGGGTCGGTGGCCAGCGTTTCGGCATCGCCTTCTTTGAGGAGGCGGCCTTCGTAGAGCAGGTAAGCGCGGCGGGTAATGCTGAGGGTCTCGTGCACATTGTGGTCGGTGATGAGGATGCCGATCCCCCGCTGGGCCAGCCGTACAATGATGGCTTGGATTTCCTCCACGGCAATGGGGTCCACGCCAGCGAAAGGTTCATCCAGCAACAAATAGCGGGGTTCGGTGGCTAAGGCGCGGGCGATCTCGGTTCGGCGCCGCTCCCCCCCCGACAGCTGCTGGCCCAATGATTTGCGCACGTGGGTCAGGCTGAACTCTTCCAGGAGCGCTTCCACGCGGGCGCGAATGTCCTTTTTTGAGAGGCCTCCCCGCAATTCCAGCACGGTGCGAAGGTTGTCTTCCACGCTCATGCGCCGAAAGACGGACGCTTCCTGGGGTAAGTACCCGATACCTCGCTGAGCTCGGCGGTACATAGGCAGCGGGGTAATCCGTTCCTGGCCCAGGTAAATTTCGCCTTCATCGGGCCGGATGAACCCCACAATCATGTAAAAAGTGGTGGTTTTCCCTGCGCCGTTGGGGCCAAGGAGCCCTACGATCTCGCCCGGCTCCAGGTAAAGCGAGACTTGATCCACCACCCGCCGCTGCCCGTAGGTTTTCCGAAGCTTTTCAGCCCTTAGTTTCATGGCTGCGAAGAGGGTTGGACTTGATGATAGGCCAGATAGCGGGCATAGCCGTCTTCACCCATGTACTTGCGCATTTGGTCGGGATCGGCTTTGAGGAGGTCGGTAACCATCAAGATGTCCAGCGCATCACTGAAAGAATGATCAATATTGAAAGCTAAGATGCGAGCACCCATTCGTAGGTAGTGCTTGATGAGGATGGGTATTTTGATGTGGCTGCCTTCCAGCTCTTCAATCAGGTCTTGTACGTCTTGGAGGCTTTGCACAGAGATGGTGTAGTAGTAGTCGCGGTACTTTTTGGGTATCTCGTAGGGTGTGCGGCCGCGGATTTCAGCCATAAGGTCGGCTTCTTTGTGTTTATCCTCCAGGAAAGCCAGCAAGAGCGCTTTAGAGAGGTCAGGGAAGTGTGCGCTGATGCTGACAGGTCCCAGGAGGAAGCGATAGTGGGGATACTGGAGGAGGTACTGGCCTATGCCTCTCCATAGGAGGTAGAGCGGCGCGTAAGAGCGCTGGTACTTTTCCTGGATGAAGGCGCGGCCCAGTTCCAGGGCGGGGTGGATTTCGTGGAAAAGCCGGCGCTTCATGTGGAAGAGGGAGTAGGTATAGAGCCCTCGCAGGCCCAGGGTGCGCAGGATTTCATCACAACGGCCGATCCGATAAGCCCCTGCAAGGGTCTCATCGGTGGTGTGGTAAAGAACCAAGTGGTCATACCATTGGTCGTAGGGGTCGTTGTCGCGGCTTTTGCCAGTGCCTTCGCCTACAGCTCGGAAGGTCATTTCCCGCAAGCGTCCGAGTTCTGCCAGGAGGAGGGGTTGCTGACTGCCCCGGAAGTAATACACGACCCACTCACCCTGGGCAAGGAGCTTTTGGGAGGCCGGCAGGGCCTCCAGCTGGGCCCGCAGAAGGTGGGGGGGGAGCGGTTCGGCCAGGGGTTCGGGATGAGCGGGTTCTGGGCTTGACCGAACCCGGCTTTTGCGCAGAAGCAGCCGCTTTCGCCGGCTTTCCACGCTCTCGCCGAGCAGGTAGGTCCGGGTGCGCAGGTATTCGGTGATCTGTTCGGCCGTGCCGAGGGAAGCTAACTTCTCATAGGGCAGAAGCCGCCCCATGCGGTAATGCACCTTACGGGAGGCGGGGTTCACGAACTCCCGAATCAGCAGGCCGGTGCGCAGCCGAGCATCAAGGAGACCGGCCAGGTGAAACAGCCAGCTATTGGTGCCATGAAAATACAAGGGCAGAGCGGTAGCCTGGCTTTGCAGGATGAGCTTGCCGACAAAGGGGTTCCATTGGGGTTCTCGGATGCGGCCTGTGCGCAGGTCCAGGCTGGCCACCTCACCCGAGGGAAAGAGGCCGAGCAGCCCTCCTTCTTTCAGGTACTGGATAGCCTGTTTGATGGGCTGCAGGTTGAATTGCCGTGCGCCCGTACCTCCGAAGGGGTCCACCAGCAGGAGGGTGTCTTTCACTTCTGTCACGCGCTCCAGGAAGAGGTTCGCCAGGATGCGGAAGTCTTTGCGGATCTCGCTCAGGAAAAGCACCAGGAAGATAGCCTCTATGCCGCCGAAGGGGTGGTTGCACACCACGAGGAGGGGTCCGGTGTGGGCGCGCAGGGGGGCCATGTCGGCTTCGGGGGGGAGCGCATAGCGCACGCCAATGAGCTCTAAGACTCGCCGAGCAAACTCCCCCGGACTGGCCCCGCTGTCCTCGCACAATGCATAAAAACGGTTGAGTTTTTCTATGCCCAGGAGCTTTTCTACCCAGGGTCCGGCCAGGCGGTAAACCACGCGCTGCCACGGTGTGTCCAGGATTTCTTCCAGCTTGAGCAGGGGGCGCCGATACCGGGCCATACAGACAAAGGTAAGTCAGCCTCTTGCATTTTCCCGGAAAGCCGTATATTTGTTCTGGTATGCGGTACGTAGTAGTATTGTATGCAGTAGGCGCGTTTCTGTACGCGCAATGCGGGAATTGCACCCCTAACAGTAGCCAAAGTCCGACGCCTTACGGGTTCAACCCGGCTTTCCTGGAGGTGCGATCAGGCGTGGATACGAGCCTCACGATTTATTTTACTTTCCCTGACTCAGTGCGCCGAGATAACCTTCTAGTGTATCCCAACTATGCCATCTGGGTAGATAGCCTTAAGCTCGATCGGGGGCTCATTACTACTCAGTCTCGGCGCGCCTTTCGCTTATAATACAAGCAATCCTACGGCGGGTCCGATTGCCTTTGATCAAATGCACCGATACAAGCAGTATGCCTCCAATCCCGATCGGTATGCCAACTTCGTGGTGTATCGAAATCCTGGAGGCGCAGCGGGGGGATCGCCTCCTATTGGCTGTGCGCGCGTATGTGTCAAGGGAGGGCCCACGGCGGGCTCGGACACCCTTCGGGTGAGAGTGCGGGCTTTTATTCCAGGCCTTGGCGATGGTCCAAACAAGGATACTACGAATTTGACCCCCACGACTGCTGGGTCAAGATGCCTGGCTTGACACCACTTTCCGGTATCCTGGTCGTCGTCACGCTCTACCATCTCCTTCGGCGCTATCGCAGGGGCGGGGAGAAGTGGCCAGCTTTGTGGTTTCACCGAATCCGGCGTATGGCGAGGCGGAAGTGCGCTTTGGTTTGCATGTACCTGCGCCGGTCACGGTTGAAGCTTATACGGCGGACGGCCGTCAGGTGTATGCGTATAGGGCCTTGTACAGTGCGGGCGAGCAGCGGCATACCCTTTCGCTGCCGGCAGGCTTGTATCGGGTTGTGTTGAGTACCGGCACGGTCCGCCTCTCGCAGAGCTTGGTCGTAGTACGCTAAAGCCAGCTAAGCAAGAAGGGGGGGCTGGCTGGGGTCAGCCCCCCCTTTTCTTTGGGGAGAAGTTCGTACCTTTGTGCAGCAGACGGGGAGTTGCCGGAGCGGTCAAACGGGCCTGACTGTAAATCAGGTGGCACTTGCCTACGGAGGTTCGAATCCTCCACTCCCCACGCTGCGGGAGTAGCTCAGCCGGTAGAGCATCAGCCTTCCAAGCTGAGGGCCGCGGGTTCGAATCCCGTCTCCCGCTCAGCTCCACCTGTATAGAGGTGGAGCTTTTTCTTTGTGGGGATGATAGGCAAGTATGCGCGGCTGGTGGTGTTGGCGCATTCGGTGTTTGCGCTGCCCTTTGCGTTGTGGGGGTTTGCTGTGGGGGTCAGGGAAGCGCTGCCTTCTGATTGGCCGCGTCGTCTGGCGTGGGTGATCGTGGCTGTGGTGAGCGCCCGCACGGCGGCTATGGCTTTCAACCGGTGGGCCGATCGTCAGCTTGATGCCCGCAATCCCCGCACGGCGATGCGAGAAATCCCCCGGGGAGAGGTACGCCCTCGCGAAGCGCTCGCCCTCACGGGTTTTGCGGCTGGGGTGTTCGTGCTGGCGGCCTGGCAGCTGGCTCCGATCTGCGGATGGCTGGCCCCTGTGGCGCTCCTGGTGCTACTGGGCTATTCCTACACTAAGCGCTTCACGGCCCTCTCGCATTATGTATTGGGCCTGGCCCTGGGCCTGGCCCCCGTGGGAGCCTACCTTGCCGTCACCGAACGCTTCTCGCTGCCGGTGGTGGGCATAGGCCTGGCGGTCCTGCTGTGGGTGGGGGGCTTTGATACCCTGTATGCCCTCCAAGATGAGGCTTTTGACAGAGCAGAAGGGCTGTATAGCCTTCCTGCGCGAGTGGGGGAGGCCGCTGCGCGACGCATGGCGTTCCTTAGTCATCTTGCGGCCATCGCCTTGCTGGCTGCGGTAGGGGCTATGCTATACTCGGAGCGTGGGAGGTGGCTCTATGCTGTAGGCTGGCTGGCCTTTGCGCTTTTTGTGCTGCGCCAGCACGGGGTGAGCCGAGACAAAAGCCGCATTGACCGGGCTTTTTTCACCCACAACGGCCTGGCTTCGGTGGTGTTTGGCGCTTTCGCTATCGCCGCATTGTGGGTAAAATAAAAAGGGCCCCGCTTTTAGCGAGGCCCTATGCGTGCTATGCGTAAGGTGCTTGGGTCAGCGGCTCAGATCGGCCTTGATGAGGCGCAGGGTGCGCATCTCGCCGCCCCAGGATACCAGCGCGTTGTAGTTGCCGGCAGCTACCTGAGCCAGGACGGGAGAGAGGTCGATCTGATGGGTGCCCGCCTGGAGGTCGTAGCTGCTCTGAGCGACGAGCTTGCCCGCCGCATCGTACAACTGGAAGCTGAGCGTGCCGGCCGCAGGGAGCGTAGCTACCAGGTACCCCTCGGTCAGGATGGGGTTGGGCTGGAGCTGGGCGGAGAAGGACCCTTCGCTGGCGGGCAGCATCGCCTCCACCGTGTTGGAGTAGCGTACGTCACCGAATATATCATGCTGGCCTACCCGGTAGAAGTAGCGGGTCAGAGGCTGCACATACGCATCGCGGTGGTTGTAAGTGGTGCGGCCCTGCTTGTCTACCTGGGCGATGCGGGAGAAGTTCACGCCGTCGGTGCTGCGGTACAGTTCGTAGCCGAGCACATATTCCCGCTCGGGGCTCACAGTCCAGGTGAGAGCGATAGCAGAACCTGCTGGCGCAGCCGTAAGGCGAATATCCTCGGCAGGTAGGGGGTGGTTAGCGGTCCAGGAGGTAGCGAAAAGCACACTCCCGTTGGTGTTGTATCCAGCCCCCGTGAAGCCGGTACGGGTCACCGTGAGGCCGCTGTTGCTGCCTTCGCAGTTGTTAGGAAGGACAAGCTGGACAGCGGGGGCGGCAGTGGCGTTGAAGCCAACATAGCACCGGTCGGTAGGCCTGGTCGGCCAGTAGTCGTCTGGCGAGGTTCCCGCAGCCGGGCAAGCGCCTGAACCCGCATTCGTGACTACCCGGTTGTACATGGTTATGCTGGCAGGCCCTGTTTGGGTGCCCGGGGTGGTCGCATCTACGGCGCTGAAGGGCTCTATTCGCCATCGGCCGTTATCCAAAGCAGTGTAGAGGTAAGAGGGTGTAGGATCCCCTGGGCGGCAGTAGGTAGGCAGGGTAGCGTCCGCTACGGGCGTGGACTCAAAGTACACCCGCACATAGTGGTCGCTTGCTGCGGTTACATCTATGCCTTGCAGGCCTTTTGTGGTGGCTGCGCCGCCGACAGGAAAACGATAAGCTCCATTTGCTGCCACGAGGTTTCGGCGCAGGTAGCCGTGCACGTACCTGTCCTGGTTGTCTGCAACGAGGGTAGTGAAGCTGGAAGCGTCAGGCGGCCAAGGGGTACGGCTTATGGCGGTGGTAGCGCTATTCAGCACGCGCACTTCGGCGGGCGCGCCGCCGCTCAGGGTGGCTCCTTCGGTGTGTATCCGCCCAGAAGTGAAGGTCAGCGTGCCCGCTATCCACATATCCCGGTCGCTGTCAGCGCCGCCGGTGGGGTGGTTGGCGATCTGGATATGTCGGCTGGCGAGGGCAGCCGTGTTGTTGATCACGACATTGTTGAGGGTCCAATTCTGGGCGTTAGCTCCGGTGGTGGCGTCTACGCTCACCTGGAAGGTCTGCGTCTGGGTGCCGTTGAAGGTCACGGTGCCGCCCAGGTTCGTGTTGCCATTAGCGGCGTAGGTGCCGGTGGAGCGGTGGTAGCCGTCGTTGTTGTGGTAGTTGCCCTGGATGAAGATGTCTGAATTGGGGCGGGAGTTGACTTCGCCGCCCGGGCCGATGTAAAAGTGTCCCAGGTAGCCTCCTGCACCGTCTACCAGCCTGATGGTGCCCAGGTTCTCCAGCACGCCATTGTTAGCGCCGTTGTCGTTGGTCTGCATGCCGCCCTGCACGTAGACGAGGGCACCTGACTGTACGTAGACGAGGGCTCCCTGATTGTAGAAAAGGTAGGGCTGGGCAAGGCCTGCCCCCACGCAAGCCAGCAGTAGCGTGAAGCTTATCGCGCGCATAGGTTTTGAGGTTTGAGGCTAAGGTACGGCGATTTCGGGAAACTTCCAAATGGGCTGGTCAGGTTGGGTGAGGGCATAGGCGGCGAGGGTGGTAGGGGTGAGGTGCCAAAGGCCCACGGTCGCCCGGGCCCAGGTGGCTCGGCGGCGCGAGACGGGCTCAGTCTTGCATCCGCTGCCGCTCACTATCATCCAGCTGCTTGTCCCCAGGCGGTGAACCTGAAGGTTGTGATCATGCCCAGAAGCGATGTAGGTGGGCACGGCAAGGGAGTCCACGCGCCGCAGCAGCTCTTGGCTAAGCTGTCGGTAGGTGGGATAGCTCAGATCCGTAGGGTGGTGAGCCGCTTTACGCAGCAGGATGAAGGCTGTACCCAGCCCTGGTAGGGGCAGGTAAAGGTACCGGCTCAGGATGCGCAGCGGAAACACATGAGCGCCAAGAGGAAAGTACCCCCCGTGAGCCCCCGCTGTCTTAGGGGGATGATGTAAGAGCAGGAGGGGATGAAGGTTTTTCTTGTGGGCCGCTACCACCAGAGAGTCCAGGGCCTGCCAAGGGAAGGCCTTTCCGCCTGTTTGGATGTACAGCTCCGAGTCCAGGGCGATCAGCAGCCAAGGCGGATTCTCCAGGGCGGCGGGACCTATCTGACCTGGTGGGGGCAGCAGGGGAAGGTCGCGATCTTCGCGCAGGAGCCCCGCTATCCCGCTTTTCCAGTCGTGGTTGCCTGCCAGGGCGTAGACTTTGCCCGGGAAGGCCCGGGAAACCGCCAGCAAGCGATTCCACCGGCGGACCGCACGAGGAGAACCATCATGCCCGCGGGGGTAGATATTGTCTCCGAGCCAAATGAGCACGTCTTCCTTGTGGGCATGCTTCTGCCAGAAGATCGTGTACTTTCGCACCTGGGTCTCCGTAAGAGCCCCTGCGTCCCCCACCAGGAAGATCGCTTGCTGGAGCCAGAGGAGCCCTATCAGCATCTATTGGGAGCTGCCCTTGGCTAAGATTTCCTTGGCTTCCTTCATGGTGATGCGCACGCCGTCTTTGAAGGGCACGACCCACGCATCGCGGATGCCCAGCCTCTTGAGGTCCTTCTGGAAGGCCTCCGCCAACTCAAGGCTACGAAAGCGGCCTACGGTATAGCGGTTGATGTCGCCCAGCGCTTCGGCCTCAAAGAAGGGGTTGTCTTGGGCATACTTGCGCATGTCAAAGAGCCGAAAAGCCCCTATCTGGACCTTGAACACCAGGCCTGGCATCACATCAAGGCGCGCTTGTTTTTTCTCCGCTTCGTAGGCGGCTTTGAGCCGGATGATCTCGCTTTGCAGCGAGTCAAACGAATACTGCCGGGCTCGCAGCTGATCTTCAAGTTGGGCCAGCTGCTCAGAGAGTTCGCGATTGCGTCGCTGAAGCTCTTCTATCTGGCGGTCCCGATCTTGCACTTGTTTTTGATAACTTTCCTCACGGGCTTTGAGCGCTAAGGGATTTTTGACGTACTGCTTGGCTTTCTTTTTCCACTCTTTTTTTAGCTGTTTTTGGGGGTCGCCGCCTTTTTTCTTTTGCTGAGCCCACCCCAAAGGAAAGGAGAGGAGGGCGATACCAAGTAGCCATCGCATATCGGCAAATGTAAGTAGATTTGCTGGGTATGCGGAGCGTCTGGGTGGTAGGGCTAAGCTGGGCTTTTGCACAATTTGTCTTCACACCCCTCCAGTGGCCGGTAGCCGGCTTCCCCAACGCCTGGACAGGCGGCTGGAACGCGCCGCAATTTTCCCGGATAGACTTGGATGGAGACGGCCAGGAGGAGCTTTTCGTCTTTGACCGCACTGACAACAGCCTACAGATTTTTCGCTGGGTAGCAGGCTCGTGGCAATATCTTCCCCAGGCTGATACGCTCTTTCCAACCCGGCACCTTTCGGCGTGGGTGCTCCTGCGGGATGCCGACGGCGATGGCGACAAAGACCTTTTCACCAACCGCAACTCCAATGTGCGTGTCTTTCGTAACCTGGCTCCTTCTGGAACTGCCCCCCTCTGGTCGGCTTGGTACGATACGCTCCGCTCCAGCTATTATAATTACGTCACCCCACTGTATGCCAGCTCTACCGATATCCCTGGGCTGGTGGATGTAGATAGCGATGGCGACCTGGATGTGCTGGTTTATGAAGTGCTGGGCACCCTCATAGAGTGGCACCGCAACCAGGCCCAAGAACTCTATGGCCGTCCCGATACCCTCGTTCTGCAGCTCCAGTCCGCCTGCTGGGGCCATGTGTTTGAAAACTACGACTACCAAACGAATGTATTTTCCTTTCAGCCTTACTTTTGTGGTCCAGGCCAGCGCTTGGAAGGGGAACCGCCCCTTGGCCGAACCTACCACAGCGGCGGTACGCTGTTGGTAACCGATCTGGATGGCAACGGCCTAAAAGACTTGATCGTCGGGGACAATGGCCCCCCCTATTTGATTGCGGGGTTCAATGAGGGTACGCTGGACAGTGCTCATATCCCCACCTCTACGGCGATCGCTCCTTACCCTCCGGCTAATCCGGTCTATCTGCCCAGCTTTCCTGCTGCGTATTACGAGGACGTTACGGGGGACGGTAAGCCGGACCTTATCGTGGCCAACAACGATCCCTTAGCGGGCGAGGATAGCCGCAGCGTGTGGATGTACGAAAACCTCGGTCGGGTGGATTCTCCGTCTTGGGCGATGCCGCAGATTGGCTGGCTTCATACCACCCAGTTGGACGTGGGCACAGCTGCGCATCCTACCTTGGCCGACCTGAATCGGGACGGCTTCCTGGATCTTATCCTGAGCTGCGAGAGCTACTACACCCCCAGTGGACCGAAAGCCCGCGCGTTCCTCTTGTGGGGGGGGCCAAGCGGCCTTAGCCTCGCCGATACCGATTGGCTCAGCCTCTCCAGCTACAGCCTGCGCAACCCGGTCTTTGCGGTGGGCGATTTGGACAACGATGGCCGGACCGACCTGCTGGCTGGCACCAGCACAGGGGCTTTTTGGCATTGGGAGGAGACGGCGGCCGGCGCCGCGGACTTTTCGCTGGTCACGCAAAATTTCGCTGGCCTGTCGGGGCCTCCTTATGCAGCGCCGCTGCTCTATGACTACGATGGAGATGGTGACTTGGACCTTATCGTAGGAGGCCGAAACGGCCGGCTCTCCTTGTATCGCCAGGATGCGGGCGGGGCTTTTACCCTGGTTACCGACTTTTTGGGCCAGATTGAGGTGCGGGATACGGTCAGTACGTTGCTGGGCTTTGCGCGGCCGGCCCTCATAGACCTGGACACCAACGGCGTGCCCGAACTGCTGGTAGGGAATCTCACAGGCTTTTTGCGGGTGTACCTGCCCCAGTGGTCCCAGCCAACGGCGAGCTGGACGCTGGTCGGCGATCTGTCGCAGGGGGGCCTGGGGATTCGCCGCGCTAGCCCTACCACCTGGCTCACCCCCGATAGCGTGGTGATCCTTATTGGTACGCAGCGCGGGGGCGTCCAACCGTTTCGTATAGAGTACGGCGGAAGCCCTACCGCCCTTCTTACTTCCGCCGAGAGCGCCTTTCCCCTGCGCCTAAGGTCGGGTCAGGGCCTTCTGGAGGTGGAAGCGGAAGCTGAGGGCTACCTCCTCCTTTACAGCTCCTTAGGTCAGCTGGTGCACCAGCAGCCTCTAAGCAAAGGCCAGCAGCTTACCCTTTCTCTTCCCGCGGGGGTATACGCTGTCAGCTTTTGGGGGAGCCAAGGGGGCGTAGCCCGACGAGTAAGGGTTTGGTAGCCCCGTAGCCTACCGAAGCCACACCCGCACAGCGGCTATGCCGAGGGACTCATCGGGAGCAGCTTGATCTAACACCGCGCTTATTCGTACGGTGAGCGTAGCCGCTGTGTGCTCAGCCCATCCGACCAGGAGGTAAGGCCCCCGATCGATCCAGCTGCGACCGACTGCCCGCTGGCTTGCCGCAGGGTGGCCCCCAGCAGCTCTGTCTGCGGGCTGGGCCCCACTTCGCGTCTACCGGAGGTCCCGCTACCAGTGACGCTATGAGCAAGGCCACATGGTCGTAGTAAGAAGGAGTTTGTCTCAGCTCCCAGCTATCTACTGGCCCAGTACTGACCTCTACCATGACCTTCGCTGTGGAGTGGTAGACCTGTGAAAGTTTTTTCAAAGTAGCATCCATCTTCCGCATACGTTGCAGCCTCCGAGCAGGCGCATTTGGCCGCAGGTGCTGGTCCAAGGTGTGCTGGCACAGCCTGTACAGGACCATCCTCGGTACTCTGTGGCGGAGGTGGCGGGGTTCCAGGCGTCTACAGCGAAGAGCTTGTAGTAGGGGCCTTCCCAGACAGGGGAGGTGTTAGGGCCGCGGGAGACGAGCACTTGTCCGATGGCACCGGGGTTGCCAGCTGGCATGAGAGCCCCTGAGAACTGCACATTACCGTTTACATCCAACCGCTGGGTCGGCGTAGCCGTGCCAATGCCCACATTTTGAGCAGCCACAAAGGTCGCAATAGCAAGCCCAAGTAGTACCAGGTTTCGCATACCCCAAAGTTATAAAGAGACTTTCGGAAATATGCAAGCCTGGGGTGGGGGAAGTAGAGTAGTAATTGGGAGAGTAGTACCTTTGGGCATGGCTGATGTATCTGAGGATCGGTGGGTGTATTCCACGCGTGGGCTGCCTGAGCGGGGGCCGGAGGAGGAGCCCACGCCGGCGCGGCAGAACCTCCGAGTGCAGCGGCGTAGCCTACCAGGCGGCCGGGAAGCGACGGTCATCACGGGCTTTGTAGGGCGAAAAGCCGACCGAGAAGCCCTGGCTAAGCGCCTGCGTCAGGCCTGCGCCACCGGCGGTAGCGCCTCTGAAAAAGAAATCCTTCTCCAAGGCAATTTCGTGGAAAAGGTCATAGAGCTGCTTCGGGCTGAGGGGCATACGGTGAAGCGAAGTGGCGGATAAGTGGGTTTTTGCCACGAAGAACCCCCACAAGCTGGCCGAGGTGCAGGCGATCGTGGGCCAGGTGCTGCGGCTGGAGGCGCTGCCGGCTGACCTGCCCGAAGCGGAGGAGCCGCACGATGCTCTGCATGCCAACGCTTTAGCCAAGGCGGCGTTTTATGGGGAGCTGTTGGGGCGGCCGGTGTTGGCGGAGGACAGTGGGCTTTTTGTGGTGGCGCTGGGGGGGCAGCCAGGTGTGCGGTCGGCGCGGTATGGAGGCCCCCTTCGGCTGCTGCAAGCGATGGAGGGCGTGGCGCTTCGGCGTGCCTACTTTGCGGCGGTGGTGGTGGCCTGGTGGTCCCCCAGCAAGTACCGGTTTTTTACGGGTTACTTGCCAGGCAGGGTGGCCGAAGCCCCGCGAGGGGAAGGCGGCTTTGGGTACGATCCGATTTTCCTCCCAGCGGGCGAGTCGCGCACGGTAGCTGAGCTGGGAGAGGCCTGGAAGCAGGTGCATTCCCACCGAGCCCAGGCGTTTCAAAAGGCGATGGCTTACCTTACCACAGGCCGGTAATGCGGGGGATGTCCCACATATTTTGGTAGAGGGGGCTCCAGCGGCCTTCTTTGAGCTGGCTGAGTTCTCGCCGCCAGAAGTGCAGGCTAAGGGCGGGCTGCAAGTAGCCAAAGCGGTAGCTGGGGTGAGGATGGCGGCAAGGGCGACGGCCCGAACGGCAGAGGCGTGGGGCTGCGCTCCAAGGGTAGCGGATAGGGAGGCTCCTTACGAGGATGTCGGCCTGCTTGAGCAGGTGGGCAAGGGTGTCTAAGTGGGCGGCTTCTTGGGGGCTTTTTCGCTGGCTGAGGAGCCCTTCAAGCCAGTGGTACCGAAAAAGGACGCGCAAACGGGTGATTTCCCAGGCTAAGGCCAGCTCTTGGGCTATCCTGGCGCGGGCGCTGTCTGGAGGGTGTACCTTCGGCCAAGTAGGCCAGGTTCGCAGCGCCGCAGCCCACCCGTCCAGCACCGGCCTAAATAGGCTCTGGTAGCGATGGGGGCGCCGGTATATTTTCCATGGGGGCACGGGCAGCCGAGGCTGAAAGGCAGGTAGGTGGTTCCAGCTTATTTCGTCTATGGGGGTGGTGGGGGTGATGTAGCTGAGGAGGTTTCGGCCTACGAGCAGGCTATCTTGGAAGCGAAGGAGGGTAGCCCAAGAGGCGGTGTCGCCGCCGAGGAGCCGGACAAGCCCTTCGGCAGGGTGGGGGTGAGCTTCCTTGCCGTCGTACTGGTAGCGCCAGCTCCAGCGAGCTACGCTCCAGTCAAAAAGCCAGTACCCTACGTCCCAGCCCGAGGAAAAAGTCAGGTGCCCTTCTGCAAGGCCTTCTACGAGCAGCATGTCTTCTGCACGGCTACGCAGGTACGACAGCAGCCACACAGGAACGCTGTTGTCAAAGGTGACCCAATAGGCGGTTTCGGGGTAGTACCATACTGGGCGGCGTTTTTTCTCGGTGCGG
Organism: Bacteroidia bacterium; assembly: GCA_026003235.1. Taxonomy (GTDB): domain Bacteria; phylum Bacteroidota; class Bacteroidia; order SpSt-205; family SpSt-205; genus SpSt-205. The sequence continues at coordinate 42,727 of BPGW01000008.1, forward strand.
AGGGTTTCGTACAGGTGGGAGAAATTCCGGCAGCGGTAGACGGGGGCCAGCGTGTCTTGGAGGCTGTAGCACATGACGGAGTGGACGCACAAGGTGAGGGAGGGGGGCAGCTGAGCGGGGGAGAAGGTCCCAGCGGCGTAAGCTTCGGGAGGCACCACATGCTGGCGAGACAGTACTGTAAGGCCCAGTTCACGGGCGTAGGCCAGGAGGCTATCTATCCAAGGCCCCCAATCTTTCCCCACAAACTCGGCTGCGGTGAGCTCTACATTGAGGTGGGAGATGCCGGTGGAGGCCAGCTGGCAGAGGCGGGAGCGGAGGCGATAGCGCTTGCTTCGGAGGCTATAGCGGGGCAGCAACTGAAAGGCCCGCTGCTGCTGCATGCGCAGCGACAGGTCTAACCCCACCGCCACGCCTCGGGCCTTCGCATAGCTGACAATCCGCCGAAAATAGGGCACCCACCGCCGCAGGTCTACGGTACGCAGCAGGCAAAACTCAAAGTAGTTTTGCCGATTGCGGGCCAGCCAGGTTAGGTATGCCTTCACAAGCTGCTCGCCTTGGGGGAAGTCGGGATCGTGGAGGGGTTCGGTCAGTTCAATCGGGTGCTGCGTGTGCAGGTGGAAGCCTCGCCAAGAAAACCTTGGCACCGCACGCAGGCTGACCCAGGGGCGTACATGCGGGGTGCGCACGGTAAGCTGGGGATGCACGAAGGCCAGACCGTGTTTTTCCTCCAGGAGGAGGTAGAGGGCATGGGCTGCGCTTAGGCTATCGGGGGCCAGGAGGGTGGTAGGCTGGCTTCGCTTGAGGTGGATCGCTTCCTGGGAAGGGTCTATGAGAAGGGTGAGGGTGTCCTGCAGCCCAAAAGCGCGAAGTAGGCTATCCGCGTCTTGCAGAGCGTAGGTGAGCGGATCCACCGCCGGCCAAGCCTGCGCTGGCTGAAGGAGCGCCCCCACTTGGACCCACAGCTGCAAGAAAAAGCTTCCCACCTCCCCAAAATTATTACCTTTGTAGCAGGTTTGGACCCTGTACCGCTTGCTGCCGCTGGGGGCTTCCTGCTGCTTTCTGCGCTGTTTTCGGGCTACGAGACGGCTTTTTTCCGTCTTAGCCCGGAAGAAATCGCTGCCTTAGGGCACAAGCACCGACGCCGCCCCTGGGCCTACTGGCTACTCTACTTTTCACAAGCGCCTCAGCTCCTTTTGAGCGTGATCTTGGTTGGCAACACCCTGGCAAACCTGGGCCTGACCCTCTTGCTTTTTTACCTGGGCCGGGCATGGGGCCCTTACGGCGAACTCCTCTCAGGCCTGCTTGCCATAGCTCTGATCGTGGTCGTGGGCGAGATTCTGCCCAAAAGCCTGGCGTTGTCCAAGCCTCTCTTCTTTTTGCGTGCCGGCACGCCTTGGGTCCAGCTGGTCTTGTGGCTGAGCTATCCTTTGGGGCAGGGGCTGGAGGGGCTGCGCTCCTGGGTGGAACGGCGCTGGCAGCCAGGAGCCTCCTCCGAAACGCTGGCCCACCTGATTGAAGAGCTTCCTCCCGAGCTGTCCCCCCCTATTGAGAAACGAGTGCTGAAGAATATCCTTCTCTTGCGCCAGCTGCCTGTACGCTCTTTCATGATATCCCGCATGGATATGAAGGCCGTTCCGGACAGCTTGAGCTGGGACGAGCTAAAACAAGCCCTCTCTGAGATTCCTTACATACGCGTGCCTGTTTATGGCAAGAGCCTGGACGAAGTGCGAGGCATTTTGCTGGTGAAGGACCTTTTGCCGCACTGGGATAAAGCCGAGGTAGCCAACTGGCAAGCGCTGATTCGGCCGGCCTACTTCGTGCCTGAGGGAAAAAACGCCTACGAACTTCTTTTGGAGTTCAAGAGCCGTCGCCAGCATGTGGCCATTGTGGTGGACGAATACGGGAGCGTGGCTGGCTTGATTTCGCTCCAGCGCCTTTTGGAGGGTATTTTCGGCTACGGGGAAGAGGAAGAGCAATCCCCTGAGCCCCTTTATGAACTCCAGCCCGATGGAAGCGTCTGCTTCCGCGCTGAGGTGCCTCTCCTCCTTGTCCAGGAGCAATTGGGCCTTCCCAGCGACTTTTTCGCCGAAGAAAGCGTGCGCAACGCTGAGAACCTTGCAGAGTTCTTACTTTCGCTGGCCGAACGCATTCCCGCCCCCGGCGAGGTGCTTACTTATCGCAACTATGCCTTTGAAGTGGTGGAAAGTACTCCTCATCGCATTGAGCGGGTTCGGGCTTATGCCCTCTTGTCGGGAGAGCCCTCTGCCCCGCCCGAAAACCTACCCTCGCTTGACGCTTCCTGAGGTGGGCCGGTACGACACCCTGGACTGCGCCATTTGCCCCGTGCGCTTTGCTTATCCAGCTTATGCTCGGCTCCAGTATGTGCCCAAAGACTCCTGCTGGTTTGACCTGTACTTTCCGGACTTAGATGCGTACTGGCATGTGACGGCCCACGACTTGCAGAGTTTGCACACCACCCCTGCTAAAGCCCTTGAGATCTACCGCAAGCTCATCTACAAGCACGCCATTCGGGCCACTGACATTGGAGAACGGCCCGTTCGCGGACCGTACGGGAAAGGCTTTCTCTACGAATTGTATGGCGATGTGCCCACCCATGCGCTGTTGTTTTTTACCGATTCGGTGCGGTATGCGGTAATGATTGCCTCGTACTTCAAGGTGGCTGGGGCTGAGGATTCGCTGGCCCCTATCATAGAACGCATGCGCTACGAGTTAGAACGCATTTATCCTACGATCCGATGGCGATCCGTGCGGTGGACACCCACGCGCACCTGTTTTTGAAGGAGTTTGAGGGCCAGTGGGACGCGGTCACTTATCGTGCGCAGCAGGTATGCCAGGCTGTTTTGCTGCCCAACCTGGACGCGGCAAGCTTGCCGGACCTGCTGGCTCTCTGGCAGAGAGCGCCCCACTTTTATTACGGTATGGTGGGGCTGCATCCCACGCACGTAAAGGAAAACTTTCACGAGGAGCTGGCGCAGCTTAGGCGGGTGCTGGACGAACATCCCTGGGTGGCGATCGGGGAGGTTGGCCTGGACCTGTATTGGGACCCTTCCACGCTTAGCTGGCAACAGGAGGCGTTGTACATCCAAGCAGAGTGGGCTCGGCAGCGAGGCCTCCCGCTGTCCGTGCATTTTCGTCAGGCGCTTCACGAGACCCTTCAGGTGCTGCGGCCCTTGGTGGGCCAGGTGAAAGGCGTCTTTCACTGCTTTACGGGCAGCTACGAGGAAGCTCGGGCTATCCTGGATGCGGGCTTTCACCTGGGGATAGGGGGCGTCCTCACTTACCCCAAGGCCGAACCCCTTAGACAGGCCGTGCGACGCCTGCCCCTGGAAAGCCTCGTCTTGGAAACCGATAGCCCTTACTTGGCGCCGGTGCCCCTCCGAGGCCGCCGCAACGAAAGCGCTTACCTCACCTACGTCGTCAAGGCGATAGCGGAGCTCAAAGGCCTTTCCGAGGATCAAGTCCTGGAAGGGACCACCCAAACCGCTTGTAAGCTATTCGGTCTGCCTTGGGTCGGGTGAGCGAAGCGGCACAAAGCGGAAAAGCCCTTTCTCCTCGCGCAGCAGCTGAGAGCCTTGACGGGTGATGACCACCATAGTTTGGTTGGGGCCTTTTCCGACGGGGGCCACGAGCCGCCCTCCGTCCGCAAGCTGATCCAAAAGGGCAGGGGGGATTTCGGGGGTTCCCGCCGTCACCAAAATCCTATCAAACGGCGCATAGGTGGGCCACCCCAGCCGGCCGTCCCCCCATCGCAAGAAAGGCCTATAGCCCAGCTGCGTTAGCTTTTCCCGCGCCTGCTCGTATAAGGTCCTCTCCAGCTCTACTGAATACACCTCCGCGCCCAGTTCGCACAGGATGGCACACTGGTAGCCTGAGCCCGTTCCGATCTCTAACACCTTTAGGCCGGGGCCCACCTGGAGCAGCTCCGTCTGGTAAGCTACGGTGTAAGGCTGGCTAATGGTCTGATCGCAGGCAATAGGCAAAGCTCGGTCTTCATACGCCAGCTCTACAAACGTCGGCTCTACGAAGAGGTGCCGGGGAACCCGCTGCAGGGCTTCCAAGACAGCCTGGTCCCGAATGCCCTTTCGTTGGAGCTGCTGGACCAGCTTCCGGCGCAGGCCTTGCTGCCGGGGCGAATCCATTCAGAAAGCTGTGGCGGTAAAGCCGGCCTTTCGGCGTTTTCCCTTGGAGGTGCTGGGGGTAGGATCAAAGAAGTAAAGCCCCACCTGGAGAGGACGCACGTCTGCGGGACCCTTGCCTTTCTCCCACAAAGTAGTGAGATTGTAGGAGGCAAAAATCCCTATCCCTCGGTACCCCAACCGGGCACCTACCCCATATTGAAAAGGCGTAGTGAGAAAAGTGCGGTTTCCGTAAAAAACCAACCTGGCCAGGTCGTCTCCTTCGCGGTACTTGCGTTTGTGTTTGGCCCACAGGAGGTATTCGCCGTAACCGAAGACAGCCAGGTGAAACTTTTTATACAAGAGGCCCAGCTCAATGGGCAGGCGTAGGTAGCCCAGCTGAAGTTTGCTTTTGGCTTGGACCGAAGCGGGCAGGCTGTCTAAGGTGTAAGATAGGGCTTCGCCGCTGCGGTAGAGGTTTACGGGCTCCTCAAAGCGGGTCTCCCGAATCGTAAGACCCAACCCTGTGCCCAGGTAGAGGGCACCTAACCGCAGATGAGGCAGCCAACTGAAATTGAGCTTGATAGAGCCCAGCCCTTCCAACGAACCGCGCAGGGAGTCCGGCGCATTAAGCCAGTGGTTGTAGGCTATCTCGGTATAGGCCTGGTGCCCACTACGGAGGGTGCGCTTGGCTTTTTCTGGAGTAAGAGGGGGTTCTTCTACAAGGGGGGCAGGTTCGGGTCGGTCTTCTTGGGCTGATGTGTCGGGTTTTTCTTGGGCCCATGAGAGAGCCAAGAGGAGGGCTATGCCCAAAGCTCGGCAGGTAGCAGGCATGCTGCAAAGGTAAGCATTTCAGGCAGGCGTGGAAGGGGGGAGGCGGAGGGCTTGGAGGGCTTGGGCCCGGTCAGCTGCGCGTACCAGACCCTGACCGGCTACCAGAACGTCGGCTTGGGGTACCCACGCAGCAGTCTCTGAAGTAATGCCCCCGTCTACTTCAATGAGGGCGTGGGCTCGGCAGCGCGCCCGAAGCTCAGCCAACCGCTGCACCTTAGCTGCTACGTAGGGGATAAAGCGCTGGCCTCCAAAGCCCGGGTTCACGCTCATCACGCATACCAGGTCCACTTCCGGCAGGATGTCTTGTAAGACTTCCACGGGGGTGGCGGGGTTGAGGGCGATGCCGGCTTTTTTGCCCAGTCGGTGAATCTCCTGGACTAACCGGTCCGCATGGGGCGTGGCCTCCCAGTGAAAGGTAAGCACATCCGCTCCAGCTTGGGCAAACGCTTCAAGGTACCGTTCGGGGTGGATGATCATCAGGTGTACGTCTAAGGGGAGGGTGGTAACCTGGCGGATGGCTTCTAAGACGGGCAAGCCGAAGGAGAGGTTTGGGACAAAGACGCCGTCCATGATGTCGCAGTGGAGCCAATCTACCCCAAGGGCTTCCAGGGCGGTGATTTCTTCCCCTAAGCGGGTGAAGTCCGCCGCCAAGAGGGAAGGTGCGATCAGGGGCCGCCGCATGCGCAAATATCAGGTAAGAAGGCGAGGTTCCGGGAAGGTCTCGGGGTTGAGGCGGAGGCGGGTCCTTGAAAAGCCAATCTAAAAAGCCGACAAACGAGGCCAGGTCGGTGGCTAAAAGCAGGGCGGTGGCGCTTAGCAGAGTCAGAGGATGTAGAGGGGGGCGAGTCAGCGGAGGCCGCGGATAACGGCCGAAGCGCCGGATCCGCCGAAAGGCCCGAAACCCAGCTCCCCCCATCGTGAGCAGCGGAAAGGCCAGAGCCCCCCAAGCGCCGCTCCAGGTAACGGCTCCTACGGTGAGAGCAGCATACAGACCGTACACGCGCAAAAGGCCCCCGTACCAGTCTTTAGGCTTGCCAGATAGGAGGTTATGGCGGCCGTAGAGACGGACCTTTCTCAGGAGGGAACCCCAACTTTCCGCAGGTTCCCAGTAGGTGATAGCTCTGGGCTCAAAGTGCACGCGGATCCCTAACGCTTCCACCCGCTGGCGAAAGTCGCTGTCTTCGCGGGCTCGCCAAGGCCGAAATCCACCCACCGCTTCCCAGAGAGCTTTAGGCAGAGCGGTGCAAGCTACAGGGGGAGCATTAAAAGGGTGCCCAGCTATCTCGTGGGTGTAGGGAGGGATCAGCACTAAAAAAGTAAGTTGGGAAGGAAGGCTTTGGGGACGAACCTCCAAGTGGCCTTGGACCAAGTCCGCTTTGTTTTGGAGGAGGGGGGTAACCAGGTGCGCTAAGCACGTTGGGGCTGCCCACATGCTGGCATCCCAAAAGGCCAAGAAGGGATACTTGGCGTGGGCGGCGCCGACGTTTCGGGCTTGGCCGGGGTAGGCCCTATCTACCCGCACCACCCGCGCGCCCTGCGCTTCAGCGAGGGCGGCGGTGGAGTCGGTAGAGCCCGCGTCTACCACGATGATTTCGGCGGGGGGTTGGGTCTGCGCCTGGAGGCTTGCCAGCAGCCGCCCCAGGTTGGAAGCTTCGTTCCGAGCCGGGATAATGACGCTCACGGGGAGCATAGGCGCTGATACAAGGTCTCGTAGTGGGCATTGATGGAGGTGTAGGCGAGCTGGCTTCGGAGGCGGGCAGCGGCTTGGCGGCCTATCTCTTGGCGGAGGCCTTCTTGGGTCAGGAGGACCGTCAGGGCTTCTTGTAGGGCGGCTTCGTCTTGAATGGGCACGATCCACGCGTCGGTGGAATGGTGAAGCCATTCTTTTACGCCGGATACAGGGGTAATCACCAACGGCCGCTGGTGCATAAGGGCCTCTACCATGACTTGGGGGAAGGCTTCGGAGTGGGTGGGGTGGGCGACTATATCGCAGCTGCCCATAAGCAGCCGCACTTGGTCGGCCTTTTGCCAGCCTAAGAACCGACAGGGTGGGTCAGCCTCGGGCTCCGTAAGCCCAAGCTGCCGCGCCTTGTCGCGAAGGGCAGGGGTCTCAGGGCCTTCCCCCACAAACCACAGACGGGCATGGGGATGCTGGGCAAATACTTGGCTAAAAGCCTGCAGCAGCTCAAACTGCCCCTTTTGCCGGCGATGAGAGCCAAAGTTGGCGATGACTACGGTTTTTTCTCCTGTTCCATACCGTTGGCGAGTTGCTTGCCTTTCCTCGGGAGTGAGGGGTCTATAGCGGGGAGCTTCCCAATCAAAGCCATAAGGGATTTCATGGATGGGGGTTGGGAGGGTAGGGTGGGTCTGGCGAACGATCTCGGCGATGGTGCGGGTCGGCACCACCAGGGCATCTGCTTGCCGGTAGCTCCACCTTTCGGCCTTCAGGAGCACCTTTCGCTTGAGGCCTTGTAGATGGAGCACATCGTAAGTGTAGTGCCGGTGTAAAACCAGCCGGAGTTGGGGGTTAACTCGCCGTACCAAAGCCCCTACAAGCCCTTCGTAGTAATGGTGGGTATGCAGAAGGTGTATTTGACGCCTGCGTACCAAGCGGTGGAGCTTCCACGCTGCCCGCAAATAAGACGGGTAAGCGTTTAGGGCAGGAACAGAAAGGAGGTGGTGGGGAACCCCCGCTTCAGCGTAAGCTGGGTCCTCAATGTTGGCCTCTTTTACAAAGGTGGCCACCTCTACCGCAAAGCGATCCCGAGGTACATGCCGCACAACCGTATCTATGAAGTCGTAGCGGTTGATGACACCGGCCAGGTGCAGCACTCGTATGGCCATTTTGCCCGCAAAAGTAGCGCTGCTGTATATTTGCCTGCGGATGAAAGTAGGGGTGCTGCGCGAGCGAAGGGAAGGGGAGCGTCGGGTGGCTCTTACGCCGGAGCAGGTGGTGCGACTGAAGGGATGGGGCTTTACGGTGTATGTAGAAGCAGGGGCGGGCGAGGGCGCTTTCTTCCCTGACGAGGCCTACCGCGAAGCGGGGGCTGAACTCCTTCCTTCTGGGGCGGCGGTCGTCCAGGCCAGTGACCTGATCCTACGGCTCCACAGCCCTTCTGGGGAAGAGATTCGGGCTTTTCCTTCGGGCAAGACGCTGGTAGGGCTGCTTCAGGCTTGGCGGCACCCCGAGGCCATCGCTGCGCTGCAAGAGAAAGGCTGGACCGTCTTCGCGCTGGAGCGCCTGCCTCGCATCACGCGCGCGCAAAGCATGGATGTGCTCTCGTCTATGGCGGCGCTGGCGGGCTATAAGGCGGTGTTGATGGCGGCGGATCATTTTGTTCGGGTCTTTCCGATGCTCACGACGGCGGCGGGTACGCTGGTGCCGGCTCGGGTGCTGGTGATTGGAGCGGGGGTGGCTGGACTCCAAGCGATTGCGACCGCTCGCCGCTTAGGCGCGCAGGTGGAGGGGTACGACATTCGTCCGGCCGCCAAAGAGCAAGTAGAAAGCCTGGGCGCTAAGTTTCTCCCCCTTACCTTGGACGGTTCGGGTGAAGGGACAGGGGGCTATGCGCGCGAGCTTACCCCTGAGGAACAAGCTCGTCAGCGTGAAGCCCTGGCCCAGTATGTGGCCCGAGCCGATGTGGTGATTACGACGGCGGCGGTACCGGGCCGCCCGGCTCCGAAGCTCCTCACCGCAGCTATGCGCAAAGCGATGCGACCCGGCTCCGTCATCGTGGATTTGGCAGCCGAAACAGGCGGCAACTGCGAAGAATCGGTTCCAGGCCAAACCCAAGTGTTAGACGGGGTAACCCTCCTTGCGCCCGTCAACCTCCCCGCTACCTTACCCGTACACGCCTCCCAGATGCTGGCACGTAACTTTACAGAGTTCTTGGGTCTTTTCCGGCAAAAGGAAGGCTCCCCTGCGCTTCATACCCGGGATGAGATTCTCCAAGCTACCTGCCTTGTGTGGCAGGGCGAGCCTATAACCCAAACCGCATAAGCACATGACCGAAGCGCTTTTCCTCGTGTTTATCTTCATGCTTGCGGCCTTTTTAGGCTTTGAGCTTATCAGCAAGGTACCTCCCACGCTGCACACGCCTCTTATGTCTGGCTCCAACGCTATTTCTGGGGTTACCCTTGTGGGGGCGCTGGTGGTGGCAGGTGAGCAGCAGACACCTCTCCTCACAGCGGTCGGGGTATTGGCCGTCGTGCTGGCTACCCTCAATGCTGTGGGGGGATTCCTCGTGACAGACCGGATGCTCAAATTTTTCCGGCGCCGATGACGGAGCTGCTGGTGCAGGGGGGGTACCTGATAGCCTCCGTGCTGTTTATTTTGGCGATTAAGCTGCTGGCCTCGCCCCGTACAGCCCGGCAAGGGAATCTCTTGGGCGCGCTGGGCATGCTGATCGGGGTGGTGGTCACGCTCTTACATCGGCAGATCGTGCGCTACGAGTGGATAGGGGTAGGGGTAGGCGTGGGGGCTGCTTTGGCGGCTTGGCTGGCGCTCACCGTCAAAATGACCGCTATGCCGCAAATGGTATCCCTTCTGAATGGCTTTGGGGGGGCGGCTTCTGCGCTGGTGGCGGGCGCCGAAGCCGGCCGCGCCTTGTACACCGGCTCCCTCGCAGACTTGTCCTTCTTTTCGCTACTTACCATTGGGCTGAGTGTGCTCATTGGCGCCGTGACCTTCACCGGTAGTCTTATCGCCTTTGCCAAACTCCAGGAGGTGATGACGGGCCGGCCCATAGTCCTACCTGCGCACCACGGGCAGAGTCTCCTCCTCCTCGGGGTGAGCTTAGCGGGCATGGGGTACCTCTTGTACGCGCAGCAAGAGCTGGGGCTGTGGGTGCTTGCGGCGGCAGCGGCTATCCTTGGGGTGTGGATTACCCTGCCAGTAGGAGGCGCCGACATGCCCGTCATCGTGGCTTTCCTTAACTCCTTATCAGGCTTGGCGGCCGCCGCCACCGGTTTCGTCTTGACCAACTACCTCCTCATCATCGCGGGGGTGCTGGTGGGGGCTTCAGGCCTCATCCTCACGCAAATCATGGCCCGCGCCATGAATCGCTCCCTCTGGAATGTGCTTTTTGGGGCTGTCGGGGCCCAAGGGCCCGCGGCTACCGCCGAGGGCCGCACCGTCCGCTCTACCACGGCCGAGGATGTGGCGCTCATGCTTGCTTACGCCAAGGAAGTCGTCATCATCCCCGGCTACGGCATGGCGGTGGCGCAGGCCCAGCATGCGGTCAAAAAACTCACCGACGCCTTGGAAAAAAGAGGGGTTCAGGTGCGATTTGCCATCCACCCTGTCGCAGGGCGCATGCCCGGCCACATGAATGTGCTCCTGGCCGAAGCCGACATCCCCTACGAGAAGCTCTACGAGATGGAACGCATCAACCCCGACATGCCCCAAGTGGATGTAGCCCTGGTGATTGGGGCCAACGATGTGGTGAACCCCGCCGCGCGCACTGACCCTCATAGCCCTCTCTACGGCATGCCCATCATAGACGCAGACAAGGCCCGGACCGTGGTGGTGCTCAAGCGTTCCATGAATCCAGGCTTTGCCGGCGTGGAAAATGCCCTCTTTTACCAGCCTAACACCTACATGCTTTTCGGGGATGCCCGCAAGAGCCTTGAAGCGGTCGTGGAAGCGCTCAAAGAGGTATGAGGCGGCTCGGAACTTACCTGGTTGGGTTCGTAGGGATGGGGCTGGTGGTGGGGGGGTGTGACCCGTATCGTCGGTTAGCTAAAAGCCCTAACCTTGCTGACCGGGATTCGGCGGCGTTTGGCTACTTTCGCAAACGGCAGTACGAGTCGGCTTCTCAGCTTTTTGAGGAGCTTGTGGGACTCTACCGGGGCAACGCCCGCGCCGCCGAAGTTCTGTATCATCTTGCGCTGGCCCGTATGCACCTCAAGGACTATTATGCGGCGGAAAAGTACTTCGGCCAGCTGGTGGAGCAGTACCCCCTTAGTCCCCGGGCCTCTGAGGCGCTTTTCCAGCAGGCTCGGCTGAATTACCTGCTTTCGGCGGACTATGACTTTGACCAGCGGGAGACACGCCGCGCCATAGACCAGCTCCAGGTGTACCTCACCCTGTATCCGGACGGCCCTCACGCCGCCGAAGCCGAAACCATGCTCCGAGAGCTGGAGCGCAAACTAGAGCTGAAGGCTTTCCATACGGCGGAAGTCTTCTACCGAATCGGGCGCTACCGAGCGGCCAAGGTGCTTTTTGGCGACTTTCTGACTTACGCTACCCAACCTGACCTGCGCGAAGAGGCCGCCTTCAAACAAGCGATGGCTGCCCTCCTTGTGGCTGAAAACAGCATCACCGAAAAGCAGCTCCCCCGCTTTCGCGAAGCTGAAGAGCTTTATCGTACCTTTGTTCAGGCCTATCCAACCAGCCGGTATTTGCCAACTTTGCATAGCCAGTATGAGCACGCGCAGAGAGTACTACAAGTCCCTCGCTGACCAACTGGGGGTGCCCCAGGAATTGGAAGCCATACCCATCAGTTTGCTTCTCCAGCGAGCACCGAAGGGAAATATCTACCAGGTGGTATCCGAGATGAGCCGAAGGGCGGAGACTATCCTGGATGAGCTTACGCAAGAACTAAGGCAAAAGCTACAGGAGTTAGACACCTACGAGGATGCGGCTTTGCGTGATGAGGAGGCTTCGCGAGAGCTGCAGCGGGAGATCCGGCAGTGGGTAGAAATGTATCGGGGCTTGCCTAAGCCCACCCTTATTGCCTTGTGGGAGAAGCTCTACGGGCAGGAAGCTACGGGTGGCTGAGGTTCTTCTGGTTGTTACGGGCAGCATTGCGGCTTACAAGGCGCCCCAGATAGTTCGGGCTTTGCAGAAGCGGGGTCATGCGGTTACGGCGCTGCTGACGCGTGCTGCGGAGTCGTTTGTGGCTCCGCTTACGCTGGAGGTGCTAACGCGGCGGCCCGTGCTGCGTGACCTATGGAGCACGGCCGAAGCCGGCTCCGCCCCTGGCGAGTGGACCCAGCATATTGCGCTGGCTCAGCGCGTGGATGCAATACTCTTTGCTCCAGCGACCGCCCATACGATTGCCCGGTTGGCTCAGGGCCTTTGCGACGACCTCAGTAGCGCCGTGTTTTTGGCCACACGCAAGCCTGTCCTCATAGCCCCAGCTATGGAAGGCCAGATGTATCGCCACCCTTTCGTGCAGGCCAACCTTCGGCGCTTGGCTACATTGCCTCATGTCCAGATTATTCCGCCGGGGAAGGGGTTTCTAGCCAGCGGAGCCCACGATATCGGGCGTTTGGCGGCGTTGTCGCGCCTGGTGGCCGCCGTGGAACGCGCCGTCTCCCCCCCTCTCCTGGCAGGCAAGAAAATCCTCCTAACAGCGGGGGCTACCCGGGAGTACTGGGATCCTGTTCGGTTTCTGTCTAACGGGTCTACCGGCCAAATGGCGCTGGCGCTGGCCGAAGCGGCGTATGCCCTGGGTGCAGCGGAGGTCCATGTGCTGGCCGCCCATACCGAAGTGTGCTTTCCCCGGGGGCTTTTTCGCCTTACCTCTACACCCACCGCCGAGGCTTTGCTACAGGCTTTCCAGGCGGTGTACCAGCGTTACGACTGGCTCATCTTTGCGGCGGCGGTGAGCGATTTTACCTTTGCGCAGCGCCAGCCGAAAAAACACAAAAAGACCGGCGAAAACCTTACCCTTTCCCTGGTGCCGGCTCCGGATATTCTGGCTTGGGCGGCGGCCCATCGTCGGCCTGGCCAGCTCCTCGTAGGCTTTGCCTTAGAAGAGGAAGGCGCAGAGTCCACAGCCCGCGAGAAGCTCCTGCGCAAAGGGGCTGACTGGTTGGCTTACAACCCTATCACCCCTCAGACGGGGATGGCCAGCCCTACCAACGCTATCACGCTGCTGAGCCGCTGGGGCCACCGCTACGAACTGCCTTTGGCCTCCAAACCGGTTATCGCCCGCCAACTTCTGACTTACCTGGCTCAATCTACGGGCGCCTAAAATCCTTACTTTAGGGGTATGCGAGGCTGGCTGATAGGCTGGACGGGGTGGCTCCTGGCCCAAGAGCTGCTCCCCATCGTCAATATCCAGGCGCCAGGCATACAAGGCGTGGATAGGACTATTCTCCAGCAGCTTCAGCGGGACATCACGCAATACCTTAGCACCACGCGCTTTTCTGAGGACCAGTTCGCTCCCAACGAGCGCATCAAATGCCTCCTCAACATCGTCATCACGGCCTTACCTAACCCTACCCGCTTTGAGGGGACTCTGCAAATACAAGCCATCCGCCCCGTCTACGGCAGCACCTACGAAACCCTCACCTTCAACTTCAACGATCCGGACTTCAAAATTGATTACAACGCCACGACAACGCTGCAGTTTTCGGAAAATACTTACGTGGACAATCTCACCTCCCTGCTCAACTTTTACGCCTACCTCATATTGGGGATGGACTACGATTCGTTTGGGCCGGAGGCGGGGCTGCCTTTTTTTCAGAAGGCGCAGCAAGTGATGAATCTGGCCGCAGCCAACAGCGCAGAACCTGGCTGGCAACCCGGCGGCAACTTCCTCCGCTCGCGCTACTGGATCCTGGAAAACCTCCTCAACGCCAGCTACAAAAACTTCCACAAGCTTTTTTACCGTTACCACCGAGAAGGCTTGGATAAGTTTCATAAAGACCCTGTGGCCGCTCGGGAGGTGCTCTTGCAGGTGCTGGCTGAGATGGTGCGCTTCAGCCAGGAGAACCCCAATAGTGCGCTCGTGCGGCTTTTTGTAGACACCAAGGGCACAGAACTCATGCAAGCTTTTCGTAGATCTACGCCGGAGCAGAAGCAGCGTTTTGTAGCGGCGATGAAGCTTTTGGACCCCAACAACCTCAGCGTGTATGAGAACCTCCTTCAGGAGGAGGGTCCTTGAAGCCGGCGAGGCTGTTTTTGGTGGGGCCGCCTGCAGCAGGCAAGACCTGGTGGGGGCGGCGCTGGGCCGCTGAACTGGACCTGCCCTTCTACGATACAGATGCCGAAATAGAGCGGCGTACAGGCCTCTCCATCACCCAGTGGTTTGCGCAAGGAGAAGGGGCTTTCCGTGCCCAAGAATGGCAGATCCTGAAGGCGCTTGTGCAAGAAAGCGCTTACGGAATCTATGCGGTGGGAGGGGGCTTTCCAGCGCAGCCTGGAGCGATGGACTACCTGCTTAGCCAGGGTTACTGCCTGTGGATCGATCCTCCTTGGCCGGAGCTGCGGCAGCGTCTCAAAGCCGCAACAGATAGGCCCCTGCTGGTGGGGCGCTCCGAAGAGGCATGGCACACCCTGATAGAAGCTCGCCGACCTGCTTATCGGAGAGCCGACCTGCACTGGTATACGGCCCAGATACCTGCCTCGCAGGTGCTGAAATGGGTCTGGCGGGTGCTCGTTACTTAGGGGGTGAGGCAGGTTTTTTAGGCTTGGAAGGGGGGCCCTCCAGGTCTTCTAATCCCATGTCCAAGTCGGCATCCAGGTCCAGGTCTTCCACACCGAGGCCTTCAGAACCGCCCAGGTCTTCGTCCAGGTTGATGTCTTCCAGTCCGCCCAGGTCCTCGTCTAAGGTGAGGTCTTTTTCGTTGAGGGGGGTGCTTTCAGGGAGGAGTTCCGCTTCAAGTTCTGCCTCCAATTCTGTCATGCCTTCGGTGACCTCCGGAGCGGGCAGGGCAAGGGGGTTTTGCTCGGGTGCTGAGGGGGCAGAAGCCACGACGCAGCAGGGAGACAAAATAGGGTCCAGCGGAAGCTCCTCCTCCACTTCATAGCCGTAAGCCAGTAGCACGGTGCGAATAGTATCCCACCGAACCTGCTGGGTGTCTATATCCAGGATCACCTCCTGGGTGGTGCTATCGTAGGAAGCTGCTACAAACCCTGCAGGAAAGAAAACCCGCAGGAGCGAGTCTACCCGGCTCACGGGGCAGGCCGAGCATTCCCCATGGTAAGGCATGCGGATGCGCAGGTTGGCTTCGGGGTCTGATTGACAGCCGAAAAGGGTCGCCAGCCCCACAAACGCCAAAGCCCCTGGTGGCAAGCGTCCGCTTCGCCGTCGCCACAACAGGTAAGCGCTAAAGCCTGCCCGGAAAAGGCCATATCCCATGAGCAGAAAGGGGACACTTCCGACAAGCCAGCCGGGCCCCCCTTGCAGAGGGTGCAGGTAAAGGTAAACCCCCATGCCGGTGATGAGGGTTCCTGTGAAAAGACCCAGGTAAGCGCTTAGGGGGGCCATATCAGAAAGCGGCAAGTTTTAGTACAGCTTCTCGCAGGCGGCCCCAGGGCAAGAAGGCGGCCTCCAGGGTGAGGCTGAAAGGCACGGGCGTGTCCAGCGAAGCCACCCTCAAAACGGGGGCATCCAGCCAGGTAAAAAGATGCTCCCCGATCCAGGCGGCGATTTCGGCCCCTACGCCCCCTGTGTAGGTGCCTTCGTACAGCACAAGCGCCCGGTGGGTCTTGCGCACAGAAGCAGCCACGGTTTCCTTGTCCCAGGGCAGGAGGGTGCGCAGGTCTATTACTTCTATATCCAGTTCGGGCATCTCTTGGGCCAGCTGCAGGGCTTTGACCACGCCCATGCCGTAAGTGATGAGGGAAAGGCGGCTTCCGGGTCGGGCTATGCGGGCTACCCCCAAAGGCAGGTTGTAGTACGGTTCCGGTACGGCATCCTGCAGGCTCCGGTAAAGGGCTTTGTGCTCAAAGAACAAGACGGGGTTGGGGTCGCGCAAAGCCGTGGTTAAGAGCCCCTTGGCGTCGTAGGCCGTGGCCGGATAGACGATCTTCAGGCCGGGCACATGCAGGAAAATCCCCTCCAGGCTTTGCGAGTGAAAGGGTCCTGCCCCCACACCCGCTCCCGTCGGCAGACGCACCACCACTTTCGGCGGCACGCCCCACCGGTAAAAGTTCTTCGCCAGGTTATTCACGATCTGCGTGAAGCCATAGCTCACAAAGTCCGCAAACTGCATTTCCACCATGCTGGAGAAGCCTCGCAGCCCCAGCCCCAGGCTCATACCCAGGATGGCGGATTCGCAGAGGGGGGTATTGCGCACGCGCGCCTTGCCAAATTTTTCCACCAGCCCTTCCGTTACTTTGAAGACGCCCCCATACTCTGCGATATCCTGCCCCATGAGGATCAGGCGCTGATCTCTTTCCATGGCTTGGCGCAGCGCCTCGGAAATAGCATCTACGAAGCGGAGCGTGCGAGGGCCGGGGTCAGGGGGAGGAGGCACCAAAGGCTCAGAAAAAGGGGCATACACAGAGGCTTCCTCATAGGCTGGGTCAGGCGTGGGCTCAGGCTCCTCCAACACAGGTTTGATAGCCGCTTCAATGTGCTTCTTCAGGGCCTGAAGGGTTTCTTGCCTTTCCTTTTCAGTCAGCAGGCCCTCTTGCAACAGGAACTGTTCGTAGTTGGTTATGGGGTCTTTTCGGCGCCACTCCTCAAAGAGGTGCGGGGGCACGTATTTGGTTCCGGAAGCTTCTTCGTGGCCGCGCATGCGGAAGGTGATCGCTTCGATGAGGCGGGGCCTGCGGTCGCGACGGGCCTGCTCGGCTAAGGTGCGCACCGTACGGTAGACTTCCAGGACGTTGTTGCCTTCTATCACCAAGCCCTCCATGCCATAGCCTACGGCCCGATCAGCCAGATGGGTGCAGCGGTACTGCTCCGAGAGGGGCGTAGAGAGGCCGTAGCCGTTGTTTTCAATCAGGAAGAGGACCGGCAGGTCCCATACGCTGGCCACGTTGAGGGCTTCGTGAAAGTCGCCTTCGCTGGTGCCGCCATCCCCGATGAAGGCCAGGGCTATGTACTCGGCGCCCTCCAGGTTGCTGGCTAAGGCTACGCCATCTGCTACGGGCAGCATGGCCGCCAAGTGGGAAATCATCCCGATCACGCGGTACTCTGGCGCGCCGAAGTGAAACGACCGTTCCCGCCCTTGGGTAAAGCCCGAAGCTTTCCCTTGCCACTGCGCAAAGAGCTTCTGGAGGGGCATGCCCCGGCTGGTAAAAACCCCCAAGTTGCGATGCAGGGGAAAGATATAGTCTTCTTCTCGCAGGGCCAGGGTGGCTCCTACGGCGATGGCTTCCTGGCCGATGCCGGAGAACCACTTGCTGATTTTGCCCTGGCGGAGGAGGGAGAGCATTTTTTCCTCAATCAGGCGGGCGTAGCGCATTTCTCGCCAGAGCCGCAGAAGCAGTTCTCGGTCCAGCCCTGTGGCGTCGTACGCGAAAGCCAGGGCTTGCTGGGCGGGTGCAGCCATATCACTGGGGTTGGGCAGGGGCTGGCTGAGGTGCCGGCGAAGAGGCCGGAGGAAGCGGCGCATTCTCTACCACGCCGGCGGTACGCGGCCTGGCCGAGTTTGCGCCTCGCATCCCGCTATGGACCGCATGAATCAGAAGCGTGAGCGCAATCAGCGCCCCAAAAAGCGTCCAAGTGGCCTTTTCTGCAAAGTCCGCCGCGTGCCGCACCCCCAAAATCTGCGAAGCTTGGGCCACGCCCTGGATGTCGGTGGCCAGCCCTCCCCCCTTCCCCTGCTGAATCAGCACCAGCAGCGTCAGAAGCAGGGCATCCACCACCAGCAGGAATACCAGTATGCCTAATAGCCAGGACATGCAGCAAAGGTAGCACATGAGGAGGACTTCTGCCGAAAAGGGCCACCTTTGCAAGGATGAAAACCTGGATAGCTGGGGGCCTTGTGGCCGGGGCTGCCCTGTGGGGTCAGCCATTGGGAGAAAAGTCCTATACTCGCACCGTGGAGCGCCTCTCGGTTCCAGGTATTACGCCCGTAGGGCCCTACAGCCCAGCCGTACGCGTGGGGCCCTGGCTTTTCATCTCAGGACAAATCGCCCTCCGACCGGATGGCTCTGTGGAGACCAGTTCGCTGGAAAAAGAAGTCCAGCAGGTGCTGGCTAACCTGCAAGCTGTGCTGGCTGCCGCCCACGCCCGCCCCGAGCAGCTCGTCAAAGTCACCATTTTCCTCACGGACATGGCGTTTTTCCCCCTGGTGAACGAGCACTATGGTCGGCTTTTCCCGCAGGGTCAGTATCCAGCCCGCGAGACGGTGGCCGTGCACGCCCTGCCCAAAGGCGCCCGCATAGAAATCTCGGGCATAGCCTACCTCGGCGAATGAAGAGAGGAGGCTTACTGCTGCTTGGGCTTTTGACGGCTTGCTGGGGGCAGGACCCTCCTCCCCCTCCGAAGTGGGCTATCCCGGAGTCTGTAGAGGTCTGGAGCGTACCCGATACGCACCTGCCCTTCGTGAACGAAGCGGGGAATCGGCTCTTTCTGGCGGCGCACTTGCGTCCTGTATGGGCCCTCCTGCGAGACAATACCCGCAAGGTCCGCGTGCTGCACATAGGGGACTCCCACCTCCAGGGCCAGGTGCAAGGCCGCGAGCTTCGTCGGCGGTTGTATGCGGTCTGGGGGCCTGGCGGACGAGGGTACGGGTTTCCTTACGCCATCGCAGGCACCAGTTCGCCTTACGACTGCACTTCGCTGGGGCGGGGGCAGTGGCTCTGGGCCCGCAGCGTCCATCTCCAACCCGCTCTACCCCTGGGCGTGACGGGCATGGCCGTAGGCACCTACGACCCTTCAGCCGAATGGGAAGTGCGCTGGGTGCCCCCTTGGGCTCCGGCGGCCGATTCCGGCGCGCAGCTCCTCTGCCTGACCCGCACCCTGCGAGCGGGAATCCGCCTTGAACTGGCCTTTAGCGACACCGCCCAGCCTATCCGCCTGGATCTGCCAGCCGGCTATGCAAAGGTCTCCTGCCGGGTTCCGCAGCCCCTTGCTCTCCTGCGGGGCCGCTTCCGCTGGGAAGGCGAGGACTCCCTGGGCTATGGCGAGCTCCACGGCTTTTTCCTGGAAGAAGGCACCCGAGGCCTCTCCTGGCACACCCTGGGCGTGAACGGAGCCCGACTTTCCGACTGGGCCCAACTCCCCCTTCTCAAGGAGAGCCTGCGCTTGCTGGCGCCGGACTTGGTGGTGTTAGACCTGGGAACGAACGACCTTCACGCAGCTGAAGCGTCGCTGCCCGCTTTCCGTCAGGCCCTGGAAGCGGCCATAGACACGATTCGGGCAGCCTTACCCCAAGCGGTCATTCTGGTCACGACGCCGCAGGACTTTTACCGGCGCATGCGGCCTCTGCCTTGGCTGGCTCAGGCGGCTCAGCTTGTGCGATGGGTTGCCGCCCGCAAAGCCGTAGCCGTATGGGATGCCCACACGGTGCTCGGGAGCATGCGAGACTGGCGGCTGGCCGGCCTGGCTCTGCCAGATATGGTTCACTTGAACCCCACCGGCTACGCCCTCAAAGGGCAGTACTTTGCGCAGGCTTTCCTGCGCAGTTATGTGGACTTTCTGCGGGATAGCCTGCCTGACCCCGCGCAGGAGGCCCGAGAAGCGCTTGCGCTGCCGGAGAGCCTGTGGCGTCCTGCCCCCCCTCCGGTTCCCCTCACCCCCTCTTTGTCTCGGTTTGGCGGCGCGGGCGGGGCGCCGGCCTACGTGCCGGCCCGGCCCCTCTACCTGTACCATAAGGTCAGGCCCGGAGAAACGCTGGGACAAATCGCTCAGCGGTATGGGGTGTCGGTGGCTGCGATCCGCCAAGCCAACGGCCTGCGAAGCTCCCTGATCCGGGTGGGGCAGACCCTTCGCATACCGGCCCAGCGGGCTTCAGGCGGGGCTGCCTCTCCCGCTGTCAGGTACCACACCGTGCGGACGGGAGAGTCGCTGTGGAGCATTGCGCAGCGCTACGGCATCTCCGTAGAAGCGCTCTGCCGCGCCAACGGCCTTACCCCCCGTAGCGCCATCCACCCCGGCCAGCGCTTGCGCGTGCCGTGAAATTTAGACTTGTCAGGGAGACTTTGCTTACCTTTGTCAAAACTTTTTTGCTATGCGCAAGGTCGCAGTAGGGGCCGTGCTACTGGCCTTTTCTGGGTGGGCGCAGGAGGCGCCTGAGAGGGCTTCTTTTCGGTATGAGCGGGAGCCCGTTTTTATTGAGAACCGTGGGCAATGGCATCCGGATGTGCTGTACTTATGCCGGCTGAAGGGTTTGGATGCGTGGATCACGCGCTGGGGTGTGAACTACACCTTTTACCGGCTGGAGAGGGAGGAGGGGTGTGAGGAGAGGTGGAGCAGGCGGGGGGAGAGGGGTTTTTCTCGGCTGGTGGGGCATCGGGTGCTATGCCGGTATGTGGGGGCAAACAACTGCGTGCAGGCGGAGGGGCGAGCCAAGCGGCCGGGGTATTACAACTACTTTATCGGGAACGACCCCTCCAAGTATGCCACGGGGGTAGGTTTGTACGGGGAGGTTGTGGTGAAGGAGGTGTGGGAGGGGGTAGATGTGCGGTACTATGTGGAGGGGGGGTATTTGCGGTATGATTTTATAGTCAGGCCTGGGGGTGAGGCGAGTCGGGTGAGGTTTGAGCTGGAGGGGGCGGAGTGGGTGGAGGAGGCGGGGTCAAAGCTTCGGCTGGGGACGAGCTTAGGGGAGGTGGAGATAGGGGGTTTGCGTTCGTATCAGGCTGGGGATGGCCAGCTGGTGGCGAGCTGGTTTGAGGGGTCTGGGGGCGTGTACGGGGTAGGGGTGGGTCCCTACGACCGCAGCCAGACGCTGGTGATAGACCCCCTGGTGTATTCCACCTTCCTGGGGGGGAGTAGGGATGAAAGGGGCTATGGCATTGCGGTGGATGGGCGTGGGCAGGCCTACATCACGGGCTTTACAGGGTCAGCAAACTACGATGTGACGAGCGGGGCTTTTCAGACGACGTATGGGGGAGGGGTGGATGTGTTTGTGACGAAGCTGAATGCGGACGGTACGGCGCTGGTGTATTCCACCTTCCTGGGGGGGAGGGGGGGTGATGATGGCCATGGCATTGCGGTGGATGGGCTTGGTCAGGCCTACATCACGGGCCTTACGTCTTCACGGGATTACCCTACCACAAGCGGGGCTTTTCAGACGACGGTTGGAGGATACGGGGATGTGTTTGTGACGAAGCTGAATGCGGACGGCACGGCGCTGGTGTATTCCACCTACCTGGGGGGGAGTGAGAGTGAAGGGGGCATGGCATTGCGGTGGATGGGCTTGGGCAGGCCTACATCACGGGCAACACATATTCACGGATTACCCTACCACGAGGGGGCTTTTCAGACGACGCTTGGGGGACGGGATGATGTGTTTGTGACGAAGCTGAATGCGGACGGCACGGCGCTGGTGTATTCCACCTACCTGGGGGGGAGTGGGGATGATGGGGGCACTGGCATTGCGGTGGATGGGCTTGGGCAGGCCTACATCACGGGCACTACAGGGTCATTGGATTTCCCTACCACGAGCGGGGCTTTTCAGACGAGGTATGGGGGGGGATTCCGTGATGTGTTTGTGACGAAGCTGAATGCGAGCGGCACGGCGCTGGTGTACTCCACCTTCCTGGGGGGAAGTTCTTATGAGTTTGGCAGTGGCATTGCGGTGGATGGGCTTGGGCAGGCCTACATCACGGGCTCTGCAGGGTCAGGTTACCCTACCACGAGCGGGGCTTTTCAGACGACGCTTGGGGGATGGGGTGATGTGTTTGTGACGAAGCTGAATGCGGACGGCACGGCGCTGGTGTATTCCACCTACCTGGGGGGGAGTGATTGGGATGTGGGCCGTGGCATTGCGGTGGATGGGCTTGGGCAGGCCTACATCACGGGCGATACAGATTCACAGGATTACCCTACCACGAGCGGGACTTTTCAGACGACGCATGGGGGGGGAGAGGTGGATGTGTTTGTGACGAAGCTGAATGCGGACGGCACGGCGCTGGTGTATTCCACCTACCTGGGGGGGAGTGGGGAGGATGGGGGCTTTGGCATTGCGGTGGATGGGCGTGGGCAGGCCTACATCATGGGCATTACAAATTCACAGGATTACCCTACCACGAGCGGGGCTTTTCAGACGACGCGTGGGGTGGGATTGGGTGTCTTTGTGACGAAGATAGACCCAAGATAGGCTTGGGCGGTGCTACTTCCTTGTGGTGGTGTGGCTGGGTATCCCAGCCTGAGGGCGGGGGCGTTTGCGGTGTGAGGGGGGCGGCGTGGTGGAGCTGCGGGATGCCAGCGGCAGGGTGCTGCGCCGCTATGAGCTTCCAGGCAGCTCCCTGACCCTACACGAGGACCTGCCGGCAGGGGCGCCCTTCCTGCGCCAGGTTAGTACGGGTGCCGTAGTGAAAGTGGTGATCAGCCCATAGGGCCGGAGGATAGCCCAACGAACAGGGGGCAGGTCCACCCAGGGCCTGCCCCCTGCTGCGGAGCGGCTACCGGGACTTCGGGGCGGGGGGTTATTTTTTCCTGCCCTGGCCGCCTCCTTTCCAGGTGGGGTTGAGCTGTTTGCCTCGGTTACCCTGGGCCTGGTCGTACTGCCGGTTGGTTCCCGGCGTCCCCTTGTTTGGGTTAAGCTGGTTGGCGTGGTTGTCACGCGGGTCAATAGGTCTTTTACTCATGGCAGCTCCGTTAACGAAAAAAAACCCGGAAAGTTCCCTATGTAAAGCGAGGGGGCTTTCTTACCTCGCCGCCGAAGAGGGCGCGTACTTTTTCCTGCCGGAAGCGAAATATCTCGTCCAGCCGGGGCCGCACCACCCAGGGATGCACCAGCTGCCCCAAAAGCCCCGCCGGCAAGCCGTAGTGCACCAGATCCTGCATCAGAACCCCCTCCGCCGTGGGAAAAAACTCATGCCGGTGATGCCAGAAGCGATACGGCCCAAAGCGCTGCTCATCCACGAAAAAATACGGCGGTTCCCCTTCGTGGGGCCCCTGCAGGTGCGTGATTTCCGTAACCCACCGCATCGGTAGGCCCAGCAATGGCCGCACTCGGTACTCAATAATAAGGCCGGCTCGCATCTTGGCAGGTACGGGCGACAAAATGGCAAACTCCATGTAGGGTGGGGTGATGTGCTTGAGGTTTTCTGGCTGCGAGAAAAAATCCCACACTTCCTCCATGGGCCTTGGGATGAGCTGAGCGGCTTCCAGGCGGTAGAGGCGCATGGGTCTTTAAACAAAGAGCGCCTGCGCCAAAGCTCACCGCTTGGGGGCGCCGAGGGTGTAGCCTGCCACGGCCGTGTCTGGGAAGGCCGCCCGATCCCGCACAAAGAGATGCCGATACAGCTGTCCTTGCTGCCAGGCGGGGAGGAAGTCCATGTAATGGAAGCTTCCGGGGTTGCCCGACTGGCCGCCCGGGTAGACGCCGTAGCCCTGCACAGGGGGCTTCAGGTCCACCACCATACGCCAGGAGGGGCCTGCGGTGGAACCGATAGCGTTTATGCACTGGCCATCGCCGTCGGTTTGGAGCGTGTCGCTGCTGAAGCCCTTGAGTCGGGCCAGGTGGCGCACCTGGGCAGCTCTGTACCGCCACCACACCAGGGTGTCGCCAGCCTGGTCGGCCCACCTTCGGGTCTTTTCCCAGGCCGAGCGGATCAGGACGGGCAAGCTTCGTGGGCCGCTGTCGGCCACCGAAAGCCAGCGCGGATGGGGAGCCGGCTTTCCCGCGGTGCGAGCCGCATGGGTCTCCTCCAGCATCTTGAGGGTGATTTCCCATTCAGGCCGGCGAAAGGGGAGGTTTTCCCACACCGCCAGGTGCAGCGCTACCCACCACCGCTTGAAGAGGGTGGGGGCCCGCCCAGCGCCTACAAACCGGTAGTCCCATCGGCGTAAGGTGTCCAGCCACCGCGACGAGTCGCCTTGCACATAGCTCAGCATCAGAGGCAGCGCCCGCCGCGCCAAAAAACTCTCCACATCCAGCTGAAGCACCCGAAAAGAGTCCACGGTCGCCTTCTCTAAAGCTCGTAGCCGTTCTTCTATGCGGGCGGCGCGGTCCGGCAGCGCAAAGTACCAGCCCAGCCAGTAGGGGTACGCGGGGCCCGCAGGGTAAGAGTTGGCCGACCGTACAAACCCCTCAGGGGGGTCTAGGGTGTGCGGGTTTTCTTCCATATCCAGCCAGTCGCGCCAGTGGTTTTCGGGCTTTTCGGCATCCAGGACGAATTTGCCTTGTTCCTTCCAGCGGAGGGGATAAAATCCTCGCACCCACAGCGCGATATGCCCCGCCGTGTCGGCGTAGACGAAATTCTGAGCTGGACTGCCAAAGTGCCGCAGGGCCTCTTGGTAGTCGGCCAGGCCTCGGGCTCGGTTGAGCAGGTAGAAGCAGCGCGCTTCGTTGGAGGGTTCGTAGCTGATCCAGCGCAGGGCGCAGTCTATGGGGGCGTGCCGAGCTTTGCCTTCAAGAGGGCGCGCGATAGCGTCGCGGCTGCGGTGTACGACAGGCCCCCAAGGCGTGTACCATACCGTGTCCCACACCAGCCGGTGCCCATCCCACGGCGTGCGTACCCAAAGGGTTTCTACCCGGGGGTGGAGAGGCACCCGCTCGCCATGGTAGTAAAACGACCGCTGGAGGCTATCGGCATACCTCAGCCGGTAAAAGTCAAACGCATCCGGTCCTACATTGGTCACGCCCCAAGCGACCGCTTCGTTGTAGCCGATGATGATGCCGGGCGCGCCCAAGAGCGAAACCCCATACGTGTTTACAGAAGGGCCGACCAAATGCATCTCCAGCCAGATGGAAGGCAGATTCAGCGCCAGGTGGGGGTCGTTGGCTAAGAGGGGGTACCCTGAAGCGGTCTTTCGGCCGCTCACGGCCCAGTTGTTGCTGCCTACCCAGGAAGGGTCTTGCTCTTCAGCCTGACCCAAGCTGTCTTCGGCGTAAGCCCGACTGTACAGCTCGGCAGGTTGGGGAGGCACTTCCTTGGAAGCCTGCCAGCTGCCGGTTAGGATGGTGGTGTGACCGTACGGGGCCGTGTTGGGGAAAAGGGTGTCTATCACGCCTTTGCCCAGCTGAACAAGGAGCTTGGTGAGGTACTTGTCTTGGCTTTTGACACTCAGGTCGTAGGCCATGTACTTGACCAGGTAGAGGGAACGGACGGGGCTCCACGGCTCCGGAGCGTACCCCAGCAGCTTGTACTCAAAAGGATACTCGCGGGGGCTCAGCTGGGCCAGGTAGGCGTTTACCCCTTCGGTGAAGGCATTAAGCATGGCCCACGTGGCTGAGTCTTGCTGGACGGCTTGCAGGGCTTTTTCTACGGCGTAAGGGATGCCCAAGCGGCGCATAGCCCGGTCAAAAGGCAGGAACTTCTCGCCCAGCACCCGGCTCAGCCGCCCTGCAGCCGCATCGCTTTGCATTTCCATCTGCCAGAGGCGCAAGTGAGCTTGGATGTACCCCTGGGCTCGGTACAAGTCTGCTTCCTTGCGAGCAAAAATGTGCGGAACCCACCGTTTGTCCCATACCACCCAGACAGAATCCTCCAGGGTAGGGATGAGCAGCTGGGTGGGGGGCTGGGTCTCAGGGGGTTCGGCGTTGCGCCAAAAGCCCTCCGTAGGCGAGAAGAAACGGCCCAAGGGAGGGAGTTGTCCCCATCGCCGACCCAGGCCGGCTTCCATTGCGATTAGGGCCAGCAGCAGCCCCCCTGTACGCCATAGAGCTTTTGGGCGGCTCATCTTAGGGGCGAGGTAAGAAGAAACCCGCTATGCCGTACAGGTAATCCAGCCATCCCCACAAAAGGGAGGGGAGGAGCCCCAGCACCACCAATAGCAGCGCGCCTAAGGCCAGAACGGGGGCACGCGCCGTCACGCCTTCTCCACTCTGGTACAACCAAGCGATGGGACGCCAGTAGTAGGCGTACCCAATCAGCGCTCCTACCAGAGCGATGAGGGCTGCCAGTCCGTGCCCTGCCCGAAAGGCCGCCACAAAAAGGCCGTACTTGGCGAAAAACCCCGCCAGCGGGGGCATGCCCGAGAGAGAAGCCAGGGTCAAGGCCAGGGCCAGAGCATAGGCGGGGTGTCGGTAACCCAGACCTCGCAGGGCTTTTTCGTTCAGGGGCTCAGGCTTGAGCCCTATCAGCCCAAAAGCCAGCACACTCATCAGGCCGTACACGAGGGCATAGGCCCAGGCTTGCAGCCGTCCTTCGGGGCCGCTCACAAGCGCCAACAGGATATAGGACCCATGCGCGACCGAGGAATAGCCCAGGAGCCTTTGCAGCGAAGTTTGTCCCAAAGCAGAGAGGTTGCCGTAGAGGCTGGAGGCGGCGGCGATGACGGCAAAGGCGCCCAGCCAAGAGGAAGGCACTTCCATGTAGTGCAGCAGCAGGCCGCCTAAAAAAGCCGCATTGAGTTTGCCCAGGGCCACCACGAGGCCGGCGTAGCTGGGTGTGGCCCCACCGTATACATCGGGAGCCCACCAGTGAAAAGGAAACACGGAGAGCTTGAAAAGCAGGCCTATGGCTATCATGGCTGCGGCCAGGCTAAAGAGCGGATGGCCGTGCCAAGCTGTCCACCTAACGGCCCAAAGGTGGTGCAGGTAGAGGGTGCCGGTCAAGCCATACAGGTACGACAGCCCAAAAAGCAAGATGGCAAAGCCCACGGCGCTAAGGAGGAAATACTTGACGGCCGCTTCGGGGGCGAGGCGGTTTTGCCAGGACAGGCCCACCAGCACATAACTGCCCAGCGAGACGGTCTCTACGGCTACGACAGCAAGGAGAAGGTGGTTGCTGGCAGGCAGGAGGCTCAGGGCCACTAGCAGAAGCAGCGTAAGGGGAAAAGCTTCCCATCCTTCGGGCTTTTCGGCCAGGGTCCGAGCGGCAAAAGCCAGCCCTATCGCCGCTATCACCCCCGCAAAAAGCCCCAGCAGGCTATACACCCCCCCTACCCATACCATGCCGAAAAAGGTGGATTGCGGCTTGGGAAAAGCCCAGGCTATGTAGCCATACAGAAGGGCAGAGAGGAGCCCTATCGCCACGCTGGCCCCAGCTACGTAAGCTCGCAGTCGGGCAAAGGTGCCCCCTACCAGCAGAACCAACGCCCCAACGAGGAGCACACCAGCCGGCAAAAGCCCCATATAACTCGTCATCCCAGCGAAGGTAGGGCGAAATCAGGGTTTCCGCAGGGGTGTAGTTTGGATTGAATCTACTACCTTTGCGGCATGTGGGTTCCGCGGTGGGTGCTCTGGCTGGTAGGGCTGGGGCTGGTTGGCGGGGCGTACGCCCTGTATGCGGTGCATCGCGAAAATCGGCTCCTGGAGACCGAAGTCAAAAAGCTGGAACACCTCCTGGCAGAGCGGCCCGTAGAGCTGGCTACCTTCATGGCTTCGTATGAGCGCTTCTTGACCAAGCTCCATGCGGCGGGCCAAGCTCAAAATTGGGCCCTGGCGGCTTTTTATTATGAAGAGCTGGAAGAGACGGCCGAGCAGCTGGAGAAGCTCAATCTGACCGATGACGGCGTTCCTGTCAGCCAAATGATGCGCCCTAACCTCCTGCAGCCCCTTGAAGCCGTAGAAAAGGCTATCCAAGCTCAGGAGCCGCGCGCTTTTCAGGAAGGCTTGCGGGTCCTCGTAAGCCATTGCAATAGCTGCCATGCCGCCGCTGGCAAGCCCTACATTCAGTTTACCTTGCCTGAAAAAGACGCGCCGCCTCGCCAGCGATTCACGCCGTGAGACTGCCACTTTGGCAGTAAGGCACAAGCTTTGCAAAAAGTTCCCCCATGCCTAAAATCGTAGGAATAGATCTGGGCACCACCAACTCGGTGGTCGCTATCATGGAAGGCGCCCAGCCTACCGTGATCGTCAACCAAGAAGGAAAACGAACGACCCCTTCCATTGTGGCTTTCAAGCCCGATGGCGAACGGCTTGTGGGCGAGCTTGCTAAGCGTCAGGCCGTCATCAACCCCGAAAACACCATCTACTCCATCAAGCGCTTCATGGGCAAGACGTACGACGAGGCCTTGGACGATGTGAAGCGGGTGCCCTACAAAGTCGTCAGAGGCCCTAACAACATCTGCCAAGTCCAGATTGGGGACAAGCTTTACACGCCTCAGGAAATCTCGGCCATGATCCTTCAGAAGCTCAAGAAAGCGGCGGAGGATTACCTGGGTGAGCCGGTCACGGAAGCGGTGATTACGGTGCCGGCGTACTTCAACGATGCGCAGCGCAAAGCCACCAAGGAAGCCGGCGAAATCGCAGGGCTCCAGGTGCGCCGCATCATCAACGAGCCCACCGCCGCAGCGCTGGCTTATGGGGTAGACAAGCGCCTCAAGCAAGCCAAAATCGCTGTCTTTGACCTCGGGGGAGGTACCTTTGACATCTCCATCCTGGAAGTAGGCGATGGCGTGTTTGAGGTGCTCTCCACCAGCGGGGATACCCACCTGGGCGGGGACGACTTTGACATGCGCATCGTGAATTGGCTGGTGGAAGAGTTCCTGCAAGAAGAAGGGGTAGACCTGCGCAAAGACCCGCGTGCCATGCAGCGACTGCGGGAAGCGGCCGAACAGGCCAAAATTGAACTCTCCAGCCAACAAAGCACCGACATCAACCTGCCTTACATCACGATAGACCCGCGCAAAGGACCTCTCAACCTACAAAAGACCCTCACCCGGGCAAAGTTTGAAAGCCTTTGCTCTGACCTGTATGAGCGCATGCTGGAGCCGTGCCGCAAGGCCATGAACGCCGCCAAACTCTCCCCTAAGGACATTGACGAAGTGATCCTGGTCGGGGGCTCCACCCGCATGCCTCGCGTCCAGCAGCTGGTGAAGGAATTTTTTGGCAAAGAGCCCAACAAGAGCGTAAACCCCGATGAAGCGGTGGCGCTGGGGGCCGCCGTCCAAGCAGGCGTCCTATCCGGCGAAGTGCAAGGGGTGCTCCTGCTGGATGTGATCCCCATTTCGCTGGGGGTGGAAACGCTGGGCGGCGTCTTCACCAAGCTCATTGAAGCCAACACCACCATCCCTACCCGCCGGACCGAGATCTTCTCCACGGCGGCCGACAACCAAACCACCGTGGAAATCCACGTGCTCCAAGGAGAGCGTCCTATGGCCGCAGACAACCGCAGCCTGGGGCGCTTCTACTTGGATGGGATTCCGCCGGCTCCCCGGGGCGTGCCGCAAATTGAGGTGACCTTCGACGTAGACGCCAATGGCATTTTGACGGTTACCGCCCGCGATAAAGCCACCGGCAAAGAGCAATCCATCCGCATTGAAGCCGGCACAGGCCTGTCCAAGGAAGAAATTGAGCGCATGAAAAGGGAAGCCCAGCTCTACGCCGAAGAAGACCGCAAACGGCGCGAGCTGGTGGAAAAGCTCAACCTGGCCGACAACTGGATCTACCAGGGAGAAAAGCTTCTGCGAGAGCAAGGCGACAAGCTGCCAGCCTCTGAGAAAGAGCGCTTGGAAGCGCTGGTGCGGGACCTGCGTTCAGCTCACTCGGCCAAGGACGCAAGCCGCATAGACACCTTCCTGCCCCAGCTCCAGACCCTGCTGGCTTCGGTAGGGCAGCGCATGTACCAGGGGGCCCCTTCCAGCGGGGGAACCGCCTCCGACGGCTCCGGCGCTACCGAAGTCTCGTACGAAGAAATCCCCTCAGACCGGTCCTAATCCTCCCCTCACACCCCCCTTACTTGGCGCCAGCGGCTTCCGTTGGCGCCTTTTTCGTTTAGCCAAGACGCCGATTCTGTACCTTCGCTGGCATGAAGACAGCCCTTGTCTGTGGAGCGGGGGGCTTCATCGGGAGCCACCTCGTCAAACGACTCAAAGCCGAAGGCTATTGGGTGCGCGGCGTAGACCTCAAGTATCCCGAGTTTTCGCCTACCCCCGCCGATGACTTCGTGATAGGAGACCTGCGAGACCCCTACTTCGTGCGATCCGTGATAGACCGGCGCTTTGATGAGATCTACCAGCTGGCGGCCGATATGGGCGGCGCCGGCTACGTCTTTACCGGCGAACACGACGCCGACATCATGCACAACTCTGCCCTCATCAACCTCAACGTGCTGGATGCCGCCTACAAACGCAACTGCAAACGCATCTTTTACTCCTCCTCCGCTTGCATGTACCCGGCTTACAACCAGATGGACCCCGAAAACCCCAAAACCGCCGAACACACCGCTTACCCCGCTGACCCCGACAGCGAATACGGCTGGGAAAAGCTTTTCAGCGAGCGGCTCTACTTAGCCTACCACCGAAACTACGGCCTGGAAGTGCGCATTGCCCGCTACCACAATATCTTCGGGCCCGAAGGCACCTGGATAGGCGGCCGCGAAAAAGCCCCCGCCGCCCTCTCCCGAAAAGTCGCCGTGGCCAAACTCAAAGGCCTCCCCTACATTGAAGTGTGGGGAGATGGACAGCAAACCCGCTCCTTCCTCTATATTGACGAATGCCTGGAAGGGACCCTTCGGCTCATGCGCTCGGATTTCACGGGCCCAGTCAATATCGGCTCCGAAGAGATGGTGACCATCAACCAGCTTGCTGCCCTCCTGATGGAGATAGCCGGTGTGCAACTGGAGATTAGGCATGTGCCGGGGCCGGTAGGGGTTCGGGGCCGCACGTCGGACAACGCCCTCATCCAGGAAAAGCTTGGCTGGAAGCCCTCGGAGCCCCTGCGCAGAGGCCTGGAACGCACCTACGCCTGGATAGAGGAGCAGGTTCGCAAGGCTATCGCCGCCGGCAAACTCTAAGCTATGCGCCCGCGTTTGGGCCTTTTGTGTTCGGGAGGGGACGCACCCGGCATGAATGCGGCCATTCGTGCGGTGGTTCGCATGGCCTTGTACCTGGGCTATGAGCCGGTGGGCATTTTTCGGGGCTATGAGGGCCTTATCGCCGGGGAAGTACAGCCCCTCACCGCCAGCGATGTGAGCGGCATCCTTCAGCGGGGGGGCACTATCCTCCGGTCCGGTCGCAGCGCCGCCTTCCGCACGCCAGAAGGCCGAAAAAAAGCTTACCAGACCCTCCAGACCCACCACATCCAGCGCCTCATCGTGATAGGAGGCGATGGCACGGCCCGAGGCGCCCAGACCTTCCTGGAAGAGTACCCCGACCTTCAGATTCTCGGGCTGCCCGGCACCATAGACAACGACCTTTACGGCACGGACCTCACCATTGGCTTTGACACAGCGGTCAACATCGCCGTAGAAGCCATAGATCGCCTGCGAGATACGGCAGCAGCCATGGGCCGCCTCTTCCTGGTGGAAGTGATGGGGCGCGATGCAGGCTTCATTGCTCTGCATACCGCGGTGGCCAGCGGCGCCGAAGCCGTCCTCATCCCCGAGACGCCTACCGACTTTGACGCTATCGTGCGCGTATTGGAGCGGGGTTGGCAGCGCCAAAAAACCTCCTCTATTATCGTCGTAGCCGAGGGCGATGAAGCAGGCGGCGTGCTGAATGTAGCCCGGCAGCTGGAGAGCCGCTTCCCGCATTATGAAATTCGGACCGTGGTGCTGGGGCACATCCAGCGAGGGGGAGCGCCTACCGCTACAGACCGCATCTTGGCCACCCAGCTTGGCGCCGCCGCCGTGCAATACCTGCACGAAGGCGCTTCGGGAGCTATGCTGGGCCTGGTACAAGGGCAAATCACCCTTACCCCCTTCTCCAAAGCCACCAAGTCCCACGCCCCTCCCCATCCCTTCCTCCTGCGGCTCGTGGAAATCCTTTCCCTTTAGCGCAAGTGCCGAGCGAAAAATCGTTCGGCTTCCCAGTAGACTCGGTACCGGTAGCGTCCCAGGCCGTGGTTTTGGTTAGGGAAGATGCGCCATTCCAGGGGGGCCTCCGGCTGCATGCGCAGCACCCGTTCTATGAACTGGTACGCGTGTTCCACATGCACATTGTCATCGGCCTCCCCGTGGATAAGGAGGACTGGCACGCGCAGGGGTTTGTCGGTGGGGGGCAAGGCGGTTTCCTGATAACCGGAGCCGTTGCTTGAGGCCAGCCCCATGAACCGTTCGGTGTAAGCGCTGTCGTACAGGCGCCAGTCTGTGACGGGGGCCACCGCCACCGCCGCCGCCAGGCCGTCCGGCGCCGCATACGCCAGCCGCAGCGCCATATAGCCCCCGTAGCTCCACCCAAAGGCCCCTACCTTCCCCACATAAGGCCGCTCTCGTAGCCATCGCACAAACGCCACCAAGTCCTCGGTCTCCAGAAGGCCCAGCTTCCCATACGTGGCAAAGCGCTCTTCGGGGTACAAGGCCGTCCCAACGCCGTCTGCGCACGCCACCAGATAGCCCTGCTGCGTCAGATAGGCTTGCCAGAAAAAGGAGATGTTCTGAAACTCGTGGCTCACTTGCTGCGATCCAGGCCCGCCGTAAAAAGTTAGCACCACCGGGTAAGTGCGCGTAGAGTCAAAGTTTGCAGGCAGGAGTAGATAGCCCCATCGGCTTTTCCCTCCTGCGCCGGCAAACAGCACAAAGCGCACCTGAACCGAAGGAATCGGGAGCGTTTTGTTCAAGTCTGGCAGGGTAAGCTGGCGGAGAGGGTCCCGAGCTGATCGGATCGTTTCTCGGGGTGGGGTCAGAAAGTCGCTTTCCCGCAGGTAGAGGAGGTCGCCGGCCAGCTCGGCTTCGGTCCAAGGTAAGGTGCTGCTGATCCAGGCTGGCTGCGGCTGGCGCTGACTCAGGTTGAGGTAGCCTACCCGCTGTTCCAGGGGGGTCTTACCTGAGGCCAAGAAGAAGAGCCGGCCCGCCGCATAGCCTACCAGTTTGCGCAGGCCAGGTACCCTGTACACGGCCAATCGGCGGCCCTTGTAGTCGTAGCGCCAGATTTCGGGTATGGGCTGACCCGTCGCCAGGTAGAAAAGCTCCGGCTGGTCAGTCCGCCATACAAGGAGCTTGCGATCATCCCAGGAGAAAAACCCCCTCGTACTGTCAGAGAAGAACACCGTAGGCATGCCCTTTTCAGGTTCGTACCGGTAGAGGGTGAAGCGGTTCTGGGTGCGTGTTAGGTGCACGAAATACAGCTCATCCCCCATAGGGCTCCAGCTTAGCCACGGCAGGTATCCGCCTGTGGTGTCGGCCCACACTTGCCAGGTTTGGCCTGTCTCCAGGTCGTGTAGGTAAAGTCGCACCTCAGGGTTCGGCTCACCCACGCGGGGGTAAGGCAGCGGGACCACCCTTGGGTATCCGAGGGAGGCTCCATTAGGCCTGTGGAAAACCAGGGGATAAGTGGGGGTTCGCTGGTTGTCCAAGGTTAGGTAGGCCACGTACCGGCCCGAAGGGGCTATTTCAAAAGCGCGGGTAAAGCTTAGCTCTTCTTCATAGAGCCAGTCGGTGGTGCCAGCCTGGCGCAGGCCCGTCAGCCGGGTCAGCGTGTCCAGGCGGCCAGCTGCCCACCGGTACGCGTACAGGTTCTGTTCGTCGGCCAGGACTACCGTTTCTCCATCGGGCGTGAAAGCGGCTTCTTTCCAAGCTTGGCCGGGAAGAGGGCGTTTCTCTGCGCCTCGTATCCACTCTACAGGGCCTTGGCTGGAGCGGCGAAAGATAGGCTGGACCGAAGTCCAGGCCAGCACCCCCTTGCCTTCGGGGGCAGGAAGATACCGCGGCCATTCGGCCCCCCGCCCCAGCGTCTCCGCCCGCAGCTCGCTCCCAATACGATACAACGCGCCCTCCTCTGACTGGCCGTACCAGCCATCCGGCCCTGCTACCAGCTCATGCGTGCGCGCATAAAACCGGTATTCCTTCCAAATAGCCGGCAGGGATAGCGTCTGCGCCCACACCAGGCTTATCCAGACAGCCCACGGCATCCCCAAAAGTACACCAGCCTTACCACTCAGGCAGCTTGGGCGACCACTCAGCTGCTTGGTGCAACCTTCTGTGCAAAAGCCCACCCGGTTGTCCTATGGTTTGCCCTAATTTTGCTGCATGCCGTTTCGGCTTTGCCTTATTCTGCTGGCTGGGCTGGTAGGAGCGCAAGTCCTGCCTGATAGTGTGTACATCCGCCTCAAGGAACAAGGTATCAATCCCTACGCTTCTCCACCGCCTCCTCCAGGCACCCCTCGCCCCCTCACGCTGCCGGAGTCTGACTGCAGCGGTGCTATCCGCCTGTGTTCAAACACCTACAACTACCCTGGGGGTATCCCCGATGCGGGCATCGTCTCCGAGCTCTCTAACGATGGCCGAGGCACCTGCCTGCTGGGGGGCGAGCATCGCTCGGTGTGGTTCATCTTCACGGTGCAGACGGGGGGCACCTTTGGGTTTCTCATCTGCCCCAACGCCGCCACAGGCAATGACTACGACTTCGCGCTATGGGATGTGACCGGCCTCTCGGACCCCTGCAGCATCTTCCAGGGCACGGGCAATGTCCCTGCCCCCATCCGGTGTAACTTTTCTGTACCGAACCAAACGAGCTGCTGCGGCGGCATCACCTGCGGCAATGACGGCCTGACCGGCCTGGACCACACCAATCCCGTACCAGGTCCGCTCTCCTACAATGCATCTGGGCCCGCGGTCATGCCGGGCCTCAATGTGAGCGCAGGCCAAACTTTTCTTCTGCTCGTTGACAACTGGAGTAACAACAACGTCGGCTTCTCAATCACCTTTTACGGCACGGCGCAGTACTTTGACAACACGCCTCCGCAGCTGGATAGCGCTTATCGGGTGTGTAGCCCGTCGTATGATAACCAGCTGGGTGCCCTGACGCGCATCCGGGTGCGCTTCAATGAGCTGATAAATGTCTCTACGGTGGCTGCCAATGGCGGTGACTTCGCGGTGATAGACAATACCACCAGCGCGACTATCCCTGTAACGGCGGCTTCTTCCGTAAATCCCCCCCAAACCAATACCGTAGAGCTGACCTTGGGGCAGCCCCTCGTGCCCGGCCGCGGTTATACGGTGCACGTAGCCTACAATGGGAGCTCTTCGGATGGAAATGCGATAGGAGACCAATGCGGGGTGATAGTGCCTTTGCCCGATATCCCTGTGGGAGGTTCCGCCACGTCGTACACCTTCACGGTGCTGGATACGCTGGCTATTCAGGTTTCCACCACGAGCCCTCGGTGTGTGGGTACCGCAACAGGGAGCGTAACCATGCAGGTGTCTGGAGGCAAGTCTCCTTACGAATACGCTCTGGTGTCAGGCTCAAGTGGTGCGCCGCCGGCGGCGGGGTGGGGGCCTACCTCCACTTTCACGGGGCGAGCGGCCGGCACTTACACCGTCTGGGTGCGGGATGCCATGGGCTGCGTGCAGCGGCGGGTCATTCAGCTTGCGGATCCGCCTGCCCTATCTGTCGTGGTGGAAGACTCGCTTCTCAGAGATTGTGGAGGGCGGGCCTATGTCCAGCTCAATGGGTCAGGCGGAACGCCTCCGTATCAGTTCAGTGTATTGCCGGTTTCTCCTACCTGGCAGGCAAGCGGATACTTTGGTGGGCTGACGGCAGGCACGTACACCCTTCGGGTGCGGGATGCCAACGGTTGTATAGCCACCCGGTCGGTCACCGTCCAACCGGGGAATCCTGTCACGCTGACGCTGGTGCAGGTGGACACGGTGCGCTGCGCAGGCGAGACGGGCGGCTTCACGGTGCAGGCGGGCGGAGGGAATGGAGGAGGCTTTACCTACGTCCTCACGCCAGGAGGGCAAACCTCCACCACGGGCACTTTCACGGGCCTCCCCGCCGGTGCTTATCTGGTGCGCGCAACCGATGGCGTGGGCTGCTATGATACGCTCACGGTCGTGCTACCTGAACCCGCTCCCTTAGCCGTTCAAGACTCTGCTATCACCCCTTCTACCTGCCTACGCGGCTCGGATGGGGCCGTTACCCTCACCATCACGGGCGGCAACCCCCCTTATACTTTCCAGTGGACAGCTCCGGGCGGCACTCCGCTGGCCTCTACGACCAGCACCGCTTCTGGATTGGCTCCGGGAAGCTATACCGTCCAAGTTACTGACCGCAAAGGCTGTGTCCTGGGCCCGCTCACCTACTCAGTGGGGTATACCTACGACGCGCAAATTCAGAGGGTCTCGGCCCAGATCGTTGAAGACTGCCCAGCTAAGAAGTACCAGTACGAGGTGGTGGCTACGGGAGTAGCGCCCCTCTCTTACCGGTGGATTTGGGACGATGGCACCCAAGAGACCACCCAGGTTCCTCAGGCAGAGCATAGTTACGACCCGCTGCGGGGTGGGCCGGCGCGCGTGCAGGTGCAGGTCAGCAGCGGGGGGGTTTGTGTAGCAGAGACGACCTTCACGGTGGAGCTGGTGGCCTGCAGCGGACTCATTTTCCCCTCCGCCATCTCGCCTAACGCAGACGGCATCAACGACCGGTGGAATATCCAAGCGCTGGGCTTTCAGCGGTATACCGTGGTCATCTACGATCGGTGGGGGGCAGAAGTGTGGACCAATGGGGGTGATCCCGCTCGCATCTGGGACGGACGCGACAAAAACGGCCGCGAGCTACCGGAGGGCGCCTATGTGTTCATATTCACCGGCACAGACAATAATGGGAAGGCTGTCCAGCGCAGCGGTACGGTGACCCTGCTTCGTTAGGCGGTCAGGCCATACGCAAAGGGGGGAGGATCTGCCTTCGGTCCTCCCCCCTTTAGCGAAGAAGAGCTTTTTCCAGCGCGCTTTTCCAGAGACCTTGCCAGCTCAGGAGGTCCAGGGTTAGGCGGCCGGCCCCCGTCTCCAGCTCGGCCCACGCGAGGGAAGGCACGGTTTCTCCCAGGCGATAGGTGGCCAAGCCTGCGGCTTGCGTGCGGGCTTCCAGGGTTTGGGCGTCTCCGGGGGCTACCGCTACGACCACGCGTCCCCCATCTTCGCCAAACCAGAACGCATCGGTACGAGAGCCAACCGGTTGGCGTACCCTGAAGCCTGCTTCCCCCCAAAAGGCCATCTCAAGCAGGGCAATCAGCAACCCACCGTCTGAGACATCCTGGGCTGCCAGCAAGAGGCCTTCCGCAGCCAGCTGGGGCAAGAGCGTAATCAAAACCTTCTCGGCCGGAAGCGACAGCCGGGGGGGCGGCGAGTAACGAACCCCTCGCACTTCTCGCAGGTAATGGCTGCTGTTGAGAGTAGGGCGAAAAATCGCTTCGCTGTCGCCAATGAGGTAGAGGAGGGCGGGGGCGGCGGGCAAAGCTGCCGGCGTCCATCGTTCCAGCGCTTTCTCCAAAAGGCCGACAACCCCTATCACGGGGGTCGGCAGGATCGCTCCTGCTTCGTCCTGGTTGTAGAAGCTCACATTGCCGCCGGTAACGGGAAGATGGAGGGCTTGGCAGGCTTCCCGCAGCCCCTCCACCGCCTGCACGAACTGCCAGTACACTTCGGGGGTTTGGGGGCTGCCAAAGTTTAGGCAGTTGGTCACGCCGAGGGGTACCGCCCCGGTGCAGGCCACTTGCCGAGCCGCTTCGGCTACGGCCAGGGCCGTGCCTACCCGGGGATCGGCCTCCACCCACCAGGGGTTGCCATCCAGCCGCATCGCCAGCGCCCGATCGGTATAAGGCAGCCGGACCACCGCCGCTGCCCCAGGAAGCCCCACCGCACTCCCTACCGTGGCTGCCCCCACCATCCGATCATACTGCTCGTAAATCCACCCTTTGTGTGCGAGATTGGGATGCGTAAGCAGCCTCCGAAGGGCCTCCAGAAAAGCCTCCGGACCTTCCAGGTCAGGAACCTCCTTCTCAGAGAAACGCGCAACCTCCTCCAAATAAGCGGGTGGCTTCTGCGGCCAGTCGTACACAGGGGCTCCTTCGCCGCTCATGAGCAAGGAAGGGGGCAGTTCGGCTACCTTCTGCCCCTTCCACCAGTATTCCAGCAGGCCGGTATCCGTGACCTCGCCGATTTCGGTGCAGAGCAGCTCCCACTTGGC
Source organism: Bacteroidia bacterium (assembly GCA_026003235.1). Lineage (GTDB taxonomy): Bacteria > Bacteroidota > Bacteroidia > SpSt-205 > SpSt-205 > SpSt-205. The sequence continues at coordinate 80,288 of BPGW01000008.1, forward strand.
GGCGATAGCCTGGATTTTCTGCACGTGGTGAGGCTCGGTAATAAGGAGCATCCGTTCCTGGGATTCAGAGAGGAGGATTTCGTGGGGCTGGCTTAGGCCTCCCCTGAGGGGCACGCGATCCAACCAGATACGCATGCCTGTGCCGCCTCGCGCGGCGGTTTCTGCGGTGGAACTGGCCAGGCCAGCGGCGCCCATGTCTTGCATGCCCACCAATAGCCGAGCCTCCACCATCTCTTGGATAGCTTCCACGAGGAGCTTTTCCTTGAAGGGGTCGCCTACCTGGATGGCAGGCAGGTTTTCGGCGGTGTTTCCGCTTAGGGTTTCCGAGGCGAAGGCCGCTCCTCCTATGCCGTCGGGGCCTGTCGCAGCCCCCAGGTACAAGACCCGGTTGCCAGGGCCTTGGGCGCGAGCGCTAACCAGGTTTTCCACCCGCACCACACCCAAACTAAAAGCGTTCACGATAGGCTTGCCCCGGTACTCCGGCGCAAAGTAGGTTTCTCCTCCGACGGTAGGAACCCCCAGCGCATTCCCGTAGTCGCCGATGCCTCGGACGACGCCTTCTATGATGCGCTGCGTGGCCGGGTCTATGGGCCAGCCAAAGTGAAGGGAGTTGAGAGCGGCGATAGGGCGAGCTCCCACCGCCAAGATATCCCGGTGGATGCCCCCTACGCCGGTGGCCGCCCCTTGATAGGGCGCTACGGCGCTGGGATGGTTATGCGACTCCACCTTGAAGGCGATAGCCCACCCGTCTCCAAGGTCAAGGAGGCCGGCGTTTTCCTCACCTGCGGCGCGAAGCGTGCGCGCCCCACGGCGGGGCAGCTTTCGCAAATGCAGAAGCGAGCTCTTGTAGCTGCAGTGTTCACTCCACAGGGCCGAAAAAAGCCACACTTCCACGGGACTGGGTTCCCGTCCCAGCAAAGCCAAAATGCGCTCGTACTCTGCGGCCGAAAGGCCTGCTTTCTCCGCTATTGCACGGCTCGTAAGAAGCGTTCCCATCGCGGTTTCCAGTTCTCAATCGACAGGATGACGAAAACCGGCTTGCCTACGATGTGGTCTTCGGGCACCGGCCCCCAGAATCGCCCATCTAAGGAGTTGTATCGGTTGTCGCCCATTACGAAGTAATAGTTTTGCTCAAAGGTGTAGTGGGAGGCGGGGTTTCCATCCAGGTAGACGCGTCCTTCGGCTACTTCCAGGGTATGGCCTTCGTAGCCTTCAATGAGGCGGCGGTAGAGGGCTATATGCTGAGCTGTGAGGGGTATGCGGTCGCCTTTGCGGGGCAGGTAGAAGGGACCCCAATTGTCCAGGTTCCAGCGGAAGGCCGTATCGTGGGGGTACATTTCTCGGAGGGGTTCGTTGGGGGGCTGAAGGTGCTGGTAAAAGGTATCCAGGTCGCTTCGGAAAGCTTCCTCAAAGGCTTTAGCCAGGTAAGCCGGCATGAAAAGGTGATAGGTGCGGTCGTCTAAGGGGATCCAGTTGGGGTTGGAGCTGCCGGGAGGGCGGAAGCCAAACCGTTCCAGCGCGCGGTAGCTTAGGGGTCCCGTGCGAGCGCGTGCTATGTAACGCATTTGAAGGTACCGAGGCTGGTAACCCGGCTTGCCGTTGATGTATACCACGCCGGCCCGCACCTCCAGGGTGTCTCCAGGCACCGCTACGCAGCGCTTGACGTAGTTTTCCTTCATAGAGGGGATGTACACAGGGCCTACGTCGGGGCTGTTGGGCAAAATGTCGTCGGCGGGGTAGTTGAAGACCAAAATATCCCCGCGCTGGATAGGCTTGAATCCCGGCAGGCGCTTGTAGGGCAGCACGATCCAGTCCAAGTACGACGGGATGCCGGTGAAAGGGATGTGGTTGTGAATGAAAGGAATGGCCAGCGGTACCATAGGCAAGCGGGGGCCGTAGTGCAATTTGCTCACAAAGACCAAGTCCCAAGCCAACAAGGTCCGTTCCATGGAGCTGGTGGGAATGAGGAAAACTTCGGCCAGGAAGGTGCGCACAAAGAGGATAATCGCCAGCGCAATCAGCAGCTCTCGCCACCAGCGGCGGCGTTGGGCGGCTTTTTCTGGGAGGGCACTCACCCCGGCAAAGATAGGGCACGGCAAATACCCTACTTTTGAGCCATGTCAGCCCGTCTGATAGGCCTTCTTGGCGGGGCGCTTGTACTGGCCCAGGTGCGCCTTCAGTCAGGGCCCATGTTGGGCTATGCGCAAATGCGTGAGGTGGCCCTCTGGCTGCAAACCACCGGTCCGGCCCAGGTCCAGATAGAATACGCCGACACGGCCCGCCCCGCCGAGAAAAAGCGCACCCCGCCGCTCCTTACCCACGACTCTACCGCCTACACCGCTAAGTTCGTGATTGGCCCGCTTGAGCCTGGCCGCACTTACCGCTACCAAGTCTACCTGAACGGCAAGCCCGTATCCCTGCCGTATCCCCTGTACTTTCGCACCCTGCCCTTGTGGAAGTGGCGCACCGCTCCCCCGGACTTCCGCTTTGTGGTGGGAAGCTGCGCTTTCGTGAACGACTCCCTCTATGACCGCCCCGGCAAGCCTTACGGGGGAGAATACGAGATTTTCACCAGCATCGCCCGGCTGAAGCCCGATTTCATGATCTGGCTCGGCGACAATGTCTACCTGCGCGAAGCCGACTGGCATAGCTGGAGCGGCATCCGGTACCGCTATACGCATACCCGCAGCTTGCCGGAACTGCAGCCTCTCTTGGCGGCTTGTCCTCACTATGCTATCTGGGACGACCACGACTTTGGCCCTAACGACAGCGACCGCAGCTTTTGGGCCAGAGACCTTACCCGAAAGGCCTTTACCCTCTTTTGGGCTAACCCCTCCTTCGGGGTGCCCCAAGCGCCCGAGGGCCTCAGCACCTTTTTTGAGTGGGCCGATGCGGAATTTTTCCTCTTGGATGGCCGAACTTACCGCACCCCTAACCGTCGTCTTACGGGCACCCGCCAGATGTTCGGCCCAGCTCAGTTGGAGTGGCTTCTGGACGCCCTCAAGTCCAGTAAAGCCACCTTCAAGTTCGTCTGCACCGGCAGCCAAATCCTCAACCCCACCACCGGCTACGAAAATTTCATCAACTTCCCAGAAGAGCGGGATCAGCTCCTGCGCCTCATAGAAGCGGAAGGCATACCTGGCGTCATCTTTCTTACGGGAGACCGGCATTTTTCGGAGGTGTCTTCCATTCGGCTTCGCAATGGCCAGCGAGTCTACGAGATAACCGCTTCGCCGCTTACCGCTTCGCCTTTTACGGAGGCGCCCCAGCGCGAGGAAAACCCCTATCGCCTGGAGGGCACCTTAACTCCCCAACGCAACTTCCTCCTTCTGAGCGTAAGCGGCCCCGAAAAAGCCCGCACCCTCACGATCACCGCTTACAATAGCGCAGGCCAGAAACTCTGGGAAAAATCCCTCTCCGCCCAAGAGCTCCAGCCTAAGTAGGCCCCTTCTTTTGTTTGCAAGAAAAGTGTTATATTCGCTATATGCAAAAGGGGGCTTTTCGCCTCCTCTCGCTGGGCGCTAAAGTGCAACCTTCTCTCCAGGTTTTGCGTATCTGTCTTGTGCGAACCCTTCTGGTAGGTCTTGCGGCAGGCTGGCTCGTGGGCTTGCGAGCCGAAGGAAGTCGGGAGCTCTTAGCGGGCAATTGCGCCAACCACGGCTATATCCAAATCTGGGACAACAACGACCCTCTAAGAAATTTTGCTACCTATGACTGTCCAGAGTATGCCCGATTGTACATCCGAGCAGCTGGGGGTGAGCGCATTTACATGGGCTTTCATGTCGTTTTCGACAACAATAATAATACCATTGCGACGGATGTCTATTTTCGCCTAAAAGATCCTAACGGCAATGTGGTGATGGGGCCTATTCAGCTCACCAATACGATGGGGCCAGGCTGGATTGGCAATTGTAACCAAGCTATCACCGGTCCCGTACAGCTTTTCCCAGGGGGATACAACGCTCTCGTGTATAATGTGCCCCTGGGAGGCGGAGGAAACTACTGGATAGAGTTTGCGGTGGGTAACAATCCGAATACGGTTCTGGAAAGGATATTTCGCTGGTTTGATATTACAGTAGCTCGCTGGAATGGAACCGCTTGGGTAGAGAAGAAGGGGCGTGTATGGAGCCGGAAATGGGATTTCACGACGCGCGGCGGGAACAATCCCTTTGTGGCCCAGCTTTACACCTACTCACTTGATTCTGTCGTAACTCGTTTCGACTTCAATGGGATGCAGCCCTGGGGCTTTGAGGTGAGCTGTAACTCGTTTGGGGCCTCTACGGTAGGTACGCCCCAGCAGCGCCGCCGATCTAACTTCCGCCAAAACATCCTCAACGCAGGCGGCATACCCGCAGCACCAGAATACCCCATCTTTCTCAACGATCCCGATATGGAGTTTTATCCTACTGGCATCGTAGCCAGCGTGGATTCTTTCAGCGTGATCCCTTGCACAGAGTCCAGCTATTGTCTGTATGTCTCCCTCTCTAAGCCTGGGCAGGTGTCTGTAACGCTGAACTTTACTAACCCTAACCGCCCACCTCGGACTTTTATCCAAAATCTCAACGCCGGCCCTAATTGCATCCCCTGGGACGGTACAGACGGGGCCGGTAATCCTGTACCTAACGGTACGGTGGTGAACGCCGTTCTGGACTTTTTCACGGGCCTGACGCATCTGCCTCTGGTAGATGTAGAGCATCACACAAACGGCTTTCGGGTGCAGCTTGTGCGGCCGACCACCCGTCCCAATGGCACACCGCTTCCCCCTCCTATGGTGTACTGGGATGATATCTTGCTCAACGACCCAGGTAACTCGTTGGATGGCGTACAGAACCTTGCGGGCTGCACCCCTCCTCCGCCGCCCAATAACCCCGCCTGCCACCGCTGGCAAAACCGCGGCACCAACAACTTCAACCCCGAAGTCATCAACACCTGGTGGTACACCAACACCGAGCAACATACCTTCGTCTTGAATATAGACCCAGACAAGTGGCGCGTCTTTTCTGAAATTGTCAACTGTGGTGGACCTAATGGGGTGGAAGTGCACTTCTGGTTTTGGCATGAGATCCCCTTTAGCTCCGTTTCCTGGAATCTCACCACCGACCCGCCTGGGCTGCTTGACCCCACCGCTTCTGATACGGTGATGGACACTTCAGACCCTAATTGGACCCACGTGTGGCTGACTTTCCCTTATACAGGCAGCGGGAGTGGGGCTACGATCACCTTTACCGTAAGCTCAGTCTCGCAGAAGTACCCTTATTGCCGAGATGAAGCGACGCTTTCGTGTGTGGTGCTGCCTGTGGTATGGGCCCAGGAGCTGAGGGGGGCGGTGTATCCAGGTTATAACCTGCTGGAATGGGCTACTACGGCGGAGTCGGGGTTATCAGGCTTCTGGGTGGAGCGAGGCGTGACGGGCGCAGACTTTGTGCCGGTGCGCTTTGTGCCGGTCCATGGCGCCGGCCGCCCGTACCAACTGCGGGATGAGAACCCCCCAGCTGCGCCCCGCTGGCTATACCGCCTGCGCATGGAAGAGCCTGGCGTCGCGCCCTACTATTCCCGTACGATAGAGCTTCTGCCGCAAGCGGTCCAGCCCCAGGTCCAAGTAGATCCCACCCAGCGTTTGCTGATAGTGCAGGCCCCCTCAGGAGAAACGGTCCACGTGGAAGTCTATACCCTCTTGGGCCAGCTGGTGTGGCAAACCCACGCCGGATCGGGGGCCGTTGCGCTTCCGCTCGGGGCAGGAGCGTATGTCCTTAGGGCAGGCGGGCAGGTCCAGCGGTTCTTCCTGCCTTGACTACAGGACTAAGCCGTGTAGGCTATCCAGCAAAAGCAAGAATCCCCCTTGGATGACGATGCCCCATCCTGTGCCCTGCCACCGCACATCTCTGCGGGTAGCGAGGTACGCTCCGGCGGCCATATAACCCACATCAAGGAGGGCATTCAGGAGGAGGATGCGGCGTAGGCGCTGTTTTTCTGCCGCCCAATCTTTTGGCTGGCTTGCTCGTAAGGATTTGTGCAGGCTGTACAGGCCATACCCAGCGATGGCCCCATCTACAGCTCCCCAAGCCAAGTGCTGAATGCCCATATACCGCCCAAAAGGACTTGCGCGCAGAAGCTGGTAAGTACCCACCGCTGCGCTGCCGCCAGCCCACCCGCCCAGCAGGTGCAGGAGCCGCTTCTGCACCCGTACCACTTGGGCAGAGTCTGTAACGAGTCCCAGTAGCATCAGAAAGGTTCCCATACCGACCTGAACAAAATCTTCGTTCACTTTGTGGGAAGGGGAAAAGCAGCGTAACAGAGGCAGAATGCTGGCTTAGGGCTTCGGTCAGGTTACGAGCAAAAGGGCGTATTTTTGCTCCGCTTGAAGGGTCGTATGCAATCATTTCGGGCCGTCCCTCTCTTGCTTCTGTACCTTCTAAGGGAAGTCACTGCGATGTGGCTCTTCTGTTGCCTGGCTATGCAGGTTGAACTACTCCATGTTTATTAGGGCGATATGCATTATCTTTTAGCTCTCATTATTATTTCCATTGCGTTAATATTTTATTCTTATGTTGTCTATCCCTTGATTATTTCCCTTGCTTCTTGGTTCCTTAGGCGCAAAGAGGGTGAATCATATTCTAATATCTCAGAATTTCCTACTGTCAGTATCTTGATAGCCGCATACAATGAAGAAGCTGTAATCGGGAGGAAGTTGGATTCTATATTGAGTTTGGACTACCCTCGGGAAAAGCTGGAGGTCTGGATTGGGTCGGATGCTTCTACGGACCGGACGGAGGAGATTGTTCAGCGATATGCCCAGGAATATCCTTTTATCCGGTTGGTTCGGTTTGAGGGGCGTACAGGGAAAGCTCAGATTATCAACGCTCTAAAGAAACAAGCTCGTGGAGAAATTCTCGTTTCCACCGATGCAAATGTGATTTTTACACCCCAGGTGATTAGCGAACTGGTCGCATACTTCTCTGATCCGGCTGTGGGCATGGTTTCCGCAAATATCCGGCGAGGTGTAGGCAAACTGCAAAGGATGCAAGTAGTAGAAAAAGCTTACATTCAGCGAGAAAACGCCATCAAACAAAAACAATGGCTTCTCAGTGGCCTCATCATGGGCGTAGAAGGTGGTTGTTACGCTATCCGGCGTTCCCTCTTAGTGGAAGTCCCTGTGGGGTTTTTTATGGATGATTTCTTCATTACGATGGCTGTTATTGTTAGTGGATATAAAGTCGCCTTCGCTAGTAGGGCAATATGCTTTGAGGATATACCCGAAAAACAAGAAGAAGAATTTGAAAGAAAGGTCAGAATTTCTATAGGAAACTATCAAAATATGCTTTACTATAGAAGTTTTCTGCTCAATCCTATGAGAAAACCTTTCTTTCACTTCTTTTCTCATAAGTTTATTCGCTGGATAACGCCTTTTCTCTTACTTACTTCTACATTTGCTTCTTGGCCACTGGCTCTTTACGAAGGAGGAATTTACATCTACTTTGCAGCTGGGATGACAGGCCTTATGCTTCTTCCCCTCATAAGGCGTGTAGCTATGCGCGTCCCAGGTTTCAATTTTATCACACACTTTGTATATATGAATTATGCGCTTTTGTATGGTTTTTTTCGTTATTTGCAGCGGCCTACAAGTAGCGTGTGGCAGCCTGTCGAGCGTAATGTACCTATAGAAAAGTCTGTTATGTAGTTTGCCGCACGCTGGCAGAAAGCTGTATATTCGCCTCATGCTTCGACTACTTCGGGCTTGCACGGGTATGGTGATGTTTCAGGTGCTTCTGGCGCAGTATGTGTGGGACTGGCATGGGGAGGCGCTGGCCGGCAAGGGTGAATTGGTTCCTTCTGGCAGCGGCGCGGTGGGCAGCCGGCTGTACAGTCGCATGCAGGTGGTGGGAGATACCCTCTGGGTGATGGGCAACGCCTGCCTTCGCGAGGGAGATACCCTCTATCTCCCAGAGGGAGGGGGCATGCAGGCCATAGTGCGCAATCCCAACACGGCGGGTCAGGGCTACCTCGGTGTTGGGTTTCTGGCGGCGTACGATCGGCTCTCGGGCCAGCTCCTGGAAGTGTGGTACGCTCACGCGGACCCGACCCAGTCCTTTACCCTTGAATTTCGGGATTTTGCGGTGGGGGGGGGGTACCTTTTGGCTTGCTGTAGATTTGCCTTACGGCGGCTGCCGATCCCGACCTGGTTCTGGTACTCTCACGATAGACCCGGGTGTTACCTTCGGACTGTATCGGTGGACGCCAGCAGGGGGGCTGGGTGGGGCTGCAGCCGTAGGCTGGGTAAATAAATGTGCTTTTGACCTACACTATGAGGCCGCTACGGCTCAGGTGTGGCAGGTCATACGCCCTTCTTCTCAGGCTACGAACCTGTGCTTCCATTGGCAAAACAATCAGACCGATGAAGGCTTGTCTTTGGGGCTGTGGAGTCTGGTGCGGGAGCCGGGCGTGCTCTATGTGAGCGGCACCACGAGGCGACCTAATACCGGCCAGTCTATAGGCGGTTCCTTCAACTCCAGTACTTTCAACGCCGCTTTTCCTACTCGGGGCACCTCGGAGCCGGCCATTCCTTTTGTGGTGCGGATTGCGACGGGGAGCTCTCTAACCCTCACCCACACTACGACCTTCTATCCCACGCTTGGGATGATGCAGGGGTATGGCCGAGCCCTGGTGGTGAAGGGCGATTCCCTCTATTTCCTGCTGGGGGTGCGGAGGGATCTGGCGACTTTTACCACCCTCAACGCGGGCTGGAGCGGTTTTGTCTTGCCGCCTTTTTTTACAATGGTCGATCTCTCCTCTCTTCTCGGGAGCCTGCCTGCGCGCGTGTTTCTGGTGGGCATGAGGAAAGGAGACCTGCAGCCACTTACTGTTATTGCTACACTCTGGCTTCAGGAGCTGTGGGCATACAATGGCAGCAGTACGCCTTCTCCGAGCTATCTGTATGTGGAGCGCAGGGAAGACACGCTGTGGGTAGCCTGGAGTGATAGCCGCCAGACCGAAGTCAATGGCCAGAGCTACTCTTCTCCTTTCAACCTTCCTTATCTGATGGCTTGGGCGGGGCTGGGCACAGCTTCTCTCTTGCCGCTCAATGGCGCGGGAAACGGCGTGTTATGGCAGAGCGCTTCCTACAACCGTGTCGTGGGTCTGGCTCGATACGGGTCAGAGGTTTTCCTGGCTCTGGGTCCTTCGGTGTCTCTCAGTCTGGGGCGCTTCCGGTGGGAAGGTGGTGGTCTCGGCTCCCGTTTTCGGGCGGTTCTACTCGGGAATCCGGCTCTGGTATGGTATGGCCTTGCGGTCGATCGCTATGGCCATCTGTACGGGTTCGGGGCGGGGCAGAGTGTGTCTTTTCGGTATCATGCGGTGTGGCCCACGGCGGAGCCGAGCTCGCTAATTAATCTTCCTCTTACCTATGGGGGATCAGATAAGGGGCGAGGGTGGATAGGGCGGCTATTGTGGTATCGGTGGCAGGGGCCCAGCGAGACGATCCAGCGCTGTGCGCCAGACAGCGTGCATAGGGGGCCCTTCTCGTATGTGCTGTGGGGGCGGTTTGCTGCGGGGGACCCCATAGGAGGGGTCTGGGATCGCATCGGTTATGACCGGGCCTACTGGCATCGGTATCGGCTGGGGTGGGCTGCGCTGTCACCTGGAAATCGGCCGGATAGCCTGCACCTTGCTGTGAGCGAAGTCACCTTTCCTGGGCGAGAGGAGACCGGTACCTGGGAGTTATGGCCGGCTCTTCTGCGCTGGGTTGCTGCCGACGCCACCACTCCTCTGGATAGCGTGGATGCTTTAGATACAGCCCGGGTTCGGTGGCAGGTAAGAGGACCTTCTTACGCGCCGCTGCATCGCTCCGACTCCGTGGAGCGGTACTGGGTGATGCGCTACGTGGGAAACGCTTCGGCTTCCATAGGGTGGCGGCAGGCCTCGCAGAACGGCCCCTTCTACCGCCTCAGCGCCAGGATAGACGGCAGCTCGCACGCCTTTGCGTATGTGCCCTACGACCCGACGCTGGGCGGCGAAGCCCTGTATGTGGCCGTGAACTATACAGACTCGGTCCTCTTGTACCGGCTCCGGTTTGCGGACGGCCAGGTAGAGCGGGTGCGTGGCTGGAAGATAGCCGGTAGTGGGCTCTTTACGCCTCGCGAAGAGGTATCTGCTGCTATTTCCTCGCTGGTGTACAATCCCTATCGTGGGGTGCTCCTGGCTGTGGAGGGGAATACTCGGATTCGGGTGGTGCCGCTGGGCTTGGCGCCCGAGGTCGGTGCCTTCGTGCCTTTCACCACTTATATGACCGAGGGCGGGAGCTCTTCTCATCCCTACCTGGTGGCGGCAGGCCGGGAAGGACGCCTCTGGATTGGAGGCCTCACGCGCATGTCACCGAGTGACTATCCTTTTCTTGGAGAGGAATACAGCACATCAACCGCGTTTTACCTTTATTCCCGGGCTTCCAATCTTAATCCGGTTTCGTGGTGTGAACCGCTATTTTCTCCTTCTGAGATCAGTTCTGTGCGGGCGATTGCGCCGGTGCCAGTAGGGGATACGCTGGCTTACTTCATAGACGTGGGGCACAACTCTCCAGGCTGTAGCCCTCCGGTCTATGGTCTCCTGCGGGCGGTGACCCCCACAGGGCTTATCACGGTAGATACGCTGTGGCGGATGTTCACCGGGTTGAATGCCTTAGACGATGTGCGGTTTGCGATGGTGTGGAGAGCGGATCCTGCGCCTCATCTGCTGATGACGCTGCCCAGTGTAAACTTCTCTAGCCAGTCAGACCGGTACATCCTTCGCTACTGGCTGGATGGCCGTTCTCAGCCTCGCGATACGCTCATAGGTCCCGTGCCCTATGCTTACTGCAGCTATGGGCTTGACCGGCAAGTGGATATGTTCTGGGCTGCGCTCCATAACCTGGAGGTCACGCGTGGGGGGATGATTCTTTTCTCCACGATAGGGGGCGGAGGGCAAGATGAGATTTTGGCGGCGGTGCCCTTGTATGTGCAGCGGCCCCGCATGCGAGACACGGCTTTTTACGGGTCGCCTATGGATCTGAGCGCCCTCAGTACCCCCGGCAGGGATGTGGCTGCAGGCATGCAAGGCTCCAGACGAGTTTTCTTTTCGGTGGATTCCCTCAGGGCTGGGCGAGACTCGGTGTGGTGGCAGGCAGAGGTCTGTCCTGGAAGCTCGCAGGGGGTGCGCACCTTTCTTTCAGCGGTTTATGTGCTTCCGGCCTTTGAGACGACTGTGAGTGCGCCCAGCCGGGTGTGTCATGGGCAGCTCTTTCATGCGGCGGTGGGGTATGGAGGGGATGAGTTTTTCCTTGCTTATCAGCGTGCTTATGCAATGGGAGAGGTGTGTGGACTGGCTGGACTGATGAGGCCGCTTTGACATGGAGGTGAGTCCGCCTGGGCGGGCCTCGCGGCTTCTTCAGCGGATGAATGCGTATAATGTGCTGCCTGCTGTGCCGTTTGGGGCGAGGTTTGCGGCGGTGGATAGCTGCGCCCAGTGTAGGGTTAGGCTGGGGGTGCGGGGTATGACCACGGTGTCGGATTCAGCCTTCTGGCGGGCCTTTCTGGGGGGCACGAGCTGGGAGCGGCAGCTCGCGATCTGGCGGGGCTATCAGCTGCAAGTGCGCCTCCTCCTGGAGGGGCCTTCCACGCGCCGAAGTAGCGCCTCCTACATGGACCCCCATCCCCTTTTCACGCGAGAGAACCTGCTTCTGGCGGCGTCGTTTGGTAGCGGTCCTCTGCAGGATAGCCTCTGGCTTCTGCCTACACCTTGGTCTGACCAGAGCTTCGTGTGGGACCGAATAGGAGGCGAGACCTACGAGGACGATACCCTGCCTTTTTGGAATCCTCTTAGGTGGCGTGAGCCCTTCTGGGTCAGTCCTTGTCGGGTAGAGCTGCGGGAGGCACCGGAGGGGCCTGTGGTAGATAGGGCTTGGGGCCTTGTGGATACCTCGGGATGGGTGTGGGTTTGGAACCCTCCGCTGGTGGATTCTACAGACAACCTCTGGCACCCGGATCGTTCTTACTATCGGGGGCGTCTGCTGAGCTTCTGCGCTTGCGATACGACGACGGCCAAGTGGCTGGTGGTGCGCACGCCCCATCATCTGCCGCTGCGGAGCGCAGGTCCGCTATCCCTGGGGGCGGGGCTGCTCTCTACCGATCCGGCGGCTCCAGCGCAGGTAGACCTGACCGATCCAAGCTGGCTGGACGGCATCCCAGGAGAACATTACACTTTTGTACCTGATCCGGTTTTGCCTGGCGGCTTGCGCGCCGCCGCCTGGGGAGGTAACTGCGATGACGCCTTCCAGAGCAGCTTCTACCCTGGTCAGACGCCGCCCGACTACAGCCGCATCAATGCGGCCGATTATGAGTTTCTCCTACACCGCAATGGGGTCACAGGACCGACTTTCACCCCTGCAGATGTAGATGCGGATGGAGCTGTCACGGCAGCGGACTTCGTGATCGTGATCCAGAATATGAACGCCCTCCGGCAAGGGGTGACGGAATAGCGTGGCTGGGCTGTTGGATTGGAGGTAGGAGAGGGGCTCAAAGGGGAGGGGACAAGCGTGCGTCTCGCGCTGCGTCCGGTCGGATTTGCCGCAGGAGGCTCACCAGGGTCTGGTAGAGGGTGGGCAGCCCTTCCTTCTGGGTGGCGGAGACGAAGACGGTGGGGTAGCGGGTTTGGGCCAGCCAGCTTTGTTCCACCAGTTCGCGCTGGTCGGGGGGCAGGCGGTCTATTTTATTCATCACAAGCAGGATGGGGATGTCGGCGGCGCCGATGGTTTCCAGGGTGCGTTCTACGGTGCGGATCTGCTCAATGTAGCCTGGGCTGCTGAGGTCGGCCACGAGGAGGAGGAGGTCGGCTTCGCGCACTTCGGCCAGCGTGGTGTGGAAGGCCTCCAGCAAGGTGGGGGGGAGCTTCCGGATGAAGCCTACGGTATCTGACAGGAGGAAGGGCATGCCTTCCAGCACGACGCGTCGGGTGGTGGTGTCCAGCGTAGCGAAGAGGCGGTCGGCCACGAGCACGGGGGCTTTGGTGATGAGGCGCATGAGGGTAGACTTGCCGACGTTGGTATAGCCCACGAGGGCGACGCGGGGAAGGCTGTCGCGGCGGTCTCGCCGGACAGCCGCCTGCCGAGCGAACTCCTTGAGGCGCTGCCGTAGGCGGGCAATCTGGGCGCGTATTTTTCGGCGGTCGGCTTCCAGCTGCTGCTCACCGCCGCCCCCCCGCAGGCCGATACCGCCCCTTTCACGGGAGAGGTGGGTCCAGCGGTGGGCCAGCCGGGGCAGCTCGTACTGGAGGCGAGCCAGCTCTACCTGCGCCTGGGCCTGGGCAGTGCGGGCATTGCGAGCGAAAATCTCCAAGATAAGCCCTTCCCGGTCTGTGACGGGCTTCTCCCAGGCGTTTTCCAGGTTGCGCACTTGGACGGGTGAGAGGTCGGCATCCACCAGGACGAAGTCAACGGCGTCTTTTTGGGCCTGCAGCTGGGTGCGCATTTCCTCCACGCGGCCTGGGGTGAGGAAGGTAGCCGGGTCTGGGCGCCGCCAACGGTAGGCTTGAACGGCGGCTATCTCGTGGCCGGCGCTGCGCACAAGGAAGAGAAGCTCCTCCAGGTATTCCTCGCTTTGCTCAGGGCTTTCGGTAGGTCCTTCTATCCGTACGATAAAAGCACGCAAAGGACGGGGTTGGGGCAGCGTATTTTGCATAGGCTCAGGGAGCAAAGGAGTACGCTTCCACTTGGCCTTCGCTAAGCAGGTAAAGGCGCTCAGCAAAAGGATCCACCTCTATGTCGGAGGTGGCGGAAAGGCGCAGGGGACCCAGCACCTTTTTGAAGCGCAGTTCGCACCGGCTTTTGTCAAAGAGGTACGCGGCTACGTTTTTATTGTCTTCCATGCCGAGGGAGAAGTGGAGGTTCTCGTAGGTGCCCATGCGCTGGGTGCGCCGTTGGACGATTTTTTCCCAGGTCATTTCGGCCATGAAGGCGGAAGCTACAGCGCCGAAAGCGTAGCCGGTGGCGGTGAGGGTTTTTTTGAGGGAGATGGCCAAGCTGGGTCGGTCTCCGGACTGCGGGTCAGGGGCTACGGTCTGGATGGCCTTGAAGGTGAGGTAGGTGGAGGCGGCGTAGCCTGCCAGCGAGAGCGCCCCTCCGACAAAGCGTATCAGCGGGGAGAAAGCGGGTGCCGGCCTCTCAAAGCTGCACACCACTTGGCCTTGTTCGTTCAGGCCCCAGAGGGAGGAGCCGTTCCAGATCCAGAGGCGGCCTTTTTCCCAGGCGATGCCCTGGGCTGGATCCGACAGAAGGAGTTTGAGGGGCTGGCCGATGGGCTGGGGGGTTGTGCCTGGGCCGTCCCACCGGTAGACTTGCCCCGTCTCGTCTACGATATAAGCCTGGAAGAGGCTTCCTTCGCTGCGCACGGCAAAAGGCAGGTTCATACGCCGCTTGAGGGGCTTCTCCCAGAGGACTTCGCCTTCTTCGCTGAGGTACTGGATGCGGCGGGTGGTTTGAACCAGCAGGCCCCCTGGCACGTTTTGGGCAGCCAAGGGGGTTCCAATCAGGCGCTTAGGTCGCTTGAAGAGGAACCGTCCCGCTTTGAGGTCCAGCACGTCTACTTCTACAGCCCAATCGTCGGGCAGATTACGGCCAGAGGTGAAGGCGCGCTCCCGCTGGAAAAGCAGGAAGATCCGGTCTTCAGAGAGGGGAATGTACCCAGCTAGGAGACCAGGGGTTTTGAGCCTTTCCCCCCAGCGGTTTTGACCGGTCTCGTAATCCAATAGGAAAGCCAAAGGAGGGGTAAGGAGGGCATTGCCGGTGGGCCGTTGGGTAGAACCCAGTGGTAAGTCATCGGTGAAAAGCAAGAGGCCCTGCGCCGTGCTGAAGGCCAGTAGGACGTTGTCTCGGCTGAGCGGGATGGGCTTTTCCCAAGCCGGTTCGCCGGAGTCTTGGCGTACGGCAATCAGGCGGCCTCGTCCGTAGGCGCAGACGAGGTTGCGCTCTTCGTCAATGAAGACGTAGGTGCCTGTCATGGGCCGCAGGTTGAAGCGCTTGACGAAGGGTTGGCGCCAGCGCTTTTGTCCGGTGCGGGCATCTACGGCGTAAAGGGCGCGCTGCGTGAGATAGTAGACGGTGTTTTCGTGGACAGCGAGGTTGCTGTAGAGGTTTTCCACGGGCTCGTCACCGGCCAGCTGTTCCCACAGCACATCGCCTGAGAGGGCATCTACGGCCATAAGGCGAGACACTTGCATACTGAGGGTTTTGCTGGGGTCTTTGGGGCCTTCGCCGAAAAGCACGACGGCGCGGGCGGCCGGGACTACGGTGCGGCCTGTGGTACGGTTCATGCGGCGGCGCATCTGATCGGCATCGTACACGATACGGCCGGTGTAAGGGTTCAGGATGAGGTAAGGCTGAAGGGCTGCCTGGAGGTTCTGGAAGGAACCGGTAGCGCTTTCTGTCTGGCTGGGCGGGCTGAGGGTGCCCCCTTCCCAGAGGGGGGATGGGCCCAGGGGCCGCCAGCTCTCTGCGGGCACTCGGTCGCAGGCCGAACAGCGCCAGAGCACCTGGCCCGTCTCACCGGAGAGGGCCCAGACGCCTTCTTTGCCGCTCATCACGAGGAGGTTGCCATCTTCGCCCAGCTCAATATGCGCATTGCGGGGCACGCTTACTTGCCATAGGGGACCTTGCGCCCACAGAAGCCCCACCCAAAGCACCTTGCGCATACAAGCAAAGATACGACTCGGCCTATAGTTCAGCAGGGGTACTTGCATTTGTCAGAAAAGTCCTACCTTTGCCCCAAACTCAACGCGTATGAGAGCGTTAGTACTTCTCTTCGGTGCAAGCGTCATGCTTGCTGGGCTTGAAGCCCGCGCAGTAGAGATGACCGCCTTTACGGGCACCTCGGTCAGCATGGCTACCACGACAGTTAAGAAGGCTGTCCCGCAAAAGGCCGAAAAGCAAAAGGCCTCTTTCTTTCAGCGGGTGAAATCCTTCTTTGCTGGTTTGGCGGAGCGACTAGGCGGATGGGCGCCTTTCTCCCTGATCGTGCTGGCGATTCTCACACCGCCGATGGCCGTGGGGATCGCCTCTGACTGGGACCCGGACAAGGTGCTCATAGCCATGCTGCTTACCGCCTTGTGTTATTTGCCAGGGGTTATTTACGCTATCATCCAGGCAAGCCGCTAAAGGCGGTACCCTACAGGGTGCCGTAGGTAGGGCCCCCGCTTTGCTGGGGGCCCTTGTTATTTTTGTGGGGTGCCACGGTTTGCCCGACGGCTGGTATGGATAGGGGTGCTGATCGCTCCGCTGGCCTTTGGGGGCTTGCCCGCCGAGTGGGTGGAAAATGGCCCTTTTCGCTGTCCTTCTCGGCTCCTTCTGGAAGTAGATTGTCCTGGCTGTGGGCTTACACGGGCTACTTACCACGCTTTGCATGGACACTGGGAGCGGGCTTGGGATTACAATCCGCTGGTAGCGGTAGCGCTTCCTGTGGGGGTGGGGCTGTGGCTATATTGGCTGTGGCAGGAGAGAAAGGTCTGGCGGCCTCCACGCTCTCGTGGAGAGTAGCGGACTCGAACCGCTGACCTTCGGCTTGCAAAGCCGACGCTCTACCAACTGAGCTAACTCCCCACCCTGGCTTGCTTGCAGCAAAAGACCACCTCCGTGGGCCTGCGTGGAGTCGAACCACGGACCTCGACATTATCAGTGTCGCGCTCTAACCAACTGAGCTACAGGCCCAGTGGGTGCAAAGGTAAGAACTTCCCAGCATATCAAGGGAGGGCCTGCGTCTCTTGGCGAGCCCAGAGGTATGTGCCGATGCGGGGCAGAAGCCGTTCTGTCCGCTCCAGTTCTACCTTGTCGGGCAGGCTGTGTAAGAAAAGCTCAGCGATAGCCAAGCTCTCTCCCGAAGCCTCGCTCCAGAAGGGCAGGTACAGGATCGCTGCAGGAGCGTGCTCGTAAAGGGCCCCAGGGATGGTAGGGCATCCTTTCGGGGCCGGATGGATAAGATAGGGCCGCCGCTCATGGGCAGCGACCACCAGGGCGCCTGAGGTGGCTTCTTTCCCTTCAGCGTAGGGAAGCGCGTAGTGAGCCCGCACGACCCAGCCAGCCCCCTCCCTCAGGTACACCACCCCACCCAAGACAGGCAAGTCCTTCCCAAGCTGTTCCAAAAGGCGACGAAGAAAAACAGCTATAGCCGCCGCATACGAACGCTGCATCAGACCTTCGTACCCCAGGAAAAAAGCCTCTTCCGCTCGGCGCTTACGGTCTATTTCGCGCAGCTTAGTCAGCTCGGCTACAGTCTCTTCCAAGGCAGCTTTTTGCTGCTCGGCTTTTTCGCGCAGTTGGCGCTCTGCTTCTTCCTTAGCAAGTACGGTTTTCAGTATATCCTTATAGGCCGCCAGGCCCAAGAAGGCGGCTATGGCCATAGCGCCTGTAAGTACAGCGTAGCGTAGGGAGCCGTAGCTCAAGCTATCGGGAGGCAAATACGCCAGGTAAGGCTGCACCAGCGCTGTGAGAAGGGAGAGCAGGGTAGCTGTACCAATGAGGCTATAGGCATACCTTATCTCTTGGAGGGGATCCAGGAGGAGAAGAGCCCCGTACCCCGCCACAAAAACAGCCCACCACAGAAGCCCTCCATGAAGCGGGGTGTGAAATGCTGCTTCTATCAGGAGGGGCAGGTAAGCCAGACTCGCTATAAGCAACCGTACGAGAGGATGGTCTTGTGTGGCAGGCAGGTAGAGCAGGAGCACCACAGCCAGGTACACGAAACTCCCCCCTGCGTACACGAGCCAGTAAAACTGGTGCGCTTCAGGGGAAAGGGGGAGAAGCCTACCTAAGATAGCTGTGAGCCAGTAAGAGCCCCATACCAGCCATCCAATCCAGCGCGCCTTTTGCAGTCGGATTTGCCCGGCCTCAGCTTGCATGGCCTCAAAGGTAGCGGCTATACGCTACCTTTGCGAGGGCCTTTGCTATCATGCGCTGGATAGGGTTGGTGGGCTGGGTGCTGGTGTGGGGGCAGGACACCGTCTGGTACACGGTGGAGCAGGTGGAGCGGCTTTTTCTGGAGCGAAACCTTCTTTTGATTGCGCAGAAGCTGCGTATAGACGCCGAAAAAGCGCTGGTATGGCAGGCTCGTCTCTGGCCTAACCCCCAACTGACCTTAGACCAGATAGACATTTTTACCCGTGCGGAGGGGCCTTTGCCTCCCTTTTTAGAGACGCCGCGCATCAACCAGATTGCTGGGAACCTTTCGCAAACCTTGCTTACCGCAGGCAAGCGACTCAAAGGGGTGGCCCTGGCCGAAGCTTCGCTTCGCCTGCAGGAGGCGGCTTTGGCAGAGCTGCTCAGGCAACTGCGCTATGAGCTGCGACTCGGGGTCTATGGACTGGCTCGGGATCAATTCCTGATAAGCCTTTTCGTGGAGCAGGCCCACCTTTTGGAATCTTTGGCTAAGCGCTACCGTAGCCTCAGCCAGTCTGCGTTGGTGCCTTTGCCTGAATACCTGCGCGTAGAGAACCTGGCTCTGCAAGTGCAGGCGGATTTGCGTTCTGTGCGCCAGCGGTGGGAAGAAGGCCAGCATACCCTACGCCGCCTCCTGCATCTTGAAGCAGGCAGCCCGGTAGTCTGGATAGATACGACGGGTCTGGCGGCCGCGCTGGCCCAGGAACCTCCCCCGTTGGATACGCTTTTGAGCTGGGTTTCCTCAAGGCCAGATGTACGAATGGCCCAAGCTCGGCGAGAATACGCCGTGTGCTCGTGGGAGCTGGAGAAAGCCATGGCCGTGCCCAATGTGGACGCTCTCGTTTCGTATGACCGACTGGGGGGGTATCAGTTTCCGCAGTGGGGAGTAGGCTTTAGTATGGCGCTGCCGGTCTTCAACCGGAACCAGGGGCGTATCCTTGCCGCAAGGAAGGCCGCCGAAGCTGCCCAAGCCGAATGGGAAGCGGCGTACCTCACGGCGCAGTCCGAAGTACTCTGGGCTTGGCGCAATTACCAGGTGGTGCGCAGCCAGTGGGAAAAAACCGATTTGGGGCTCTTGGAACGCTATCGCCAAGCAGAAGCTGCTTACCGGGAAAACCTCCTGGCCGGTCGCGTGAGCTTCCTGGCGTATGTGGATTTCTTCCAGAGTTATCGGGACCTGGTGAGTAAGATAGCCGACCTGGCGTACGCCTATCAGGCGGCCTGGAATCAGATGGCTTATGCGACGGGTCGGTAAGCTGACTTAGGGGAGACCTGCCAGCGAGAAGGACAAGACCGCCAAGCAAGCGAAGCGAGAAAACCTGACCGGACTGTCCTGTGGAAATCCCTTTTCTTTTCCGCAGGCGCGTGCGGGTCCTACCTTACATTTGTGGATATGGACGCCCGCAGTCGCATCCTGGAGGCCGCCATCCAGGAATTTGCCCAATACGGCTATGACGGGGCACGGCTGGAGCGCATCGCTCGGGCCGCTCAGGTGCACACAGCCCAGATTCACTATTACTTCCGCTCTAAGAAAGGCCTCTACGAAGCGGTGCAGGCCCACCTTCAGCCTCCTTCGCTGGAAGAAGTGATGGAGCCTCTCAAAGCAGCGGACTTGCCTCTGCCTCAGCGGGTGCAGGAGTTTTACCGGCGTTTCTATACCGCTACGCAGGCTTTGGGGTGGGAAGGAGGGAACTGGGCTTTGCTGCCGCCTCTCCTACGGGACCCTCGGGCCCTGGAGATGGCTCCTTGGATAGAGGCCCTCACCCAGGCCCAGCAGGTGGGACTTGTGCGGCGGTGGCCTCTACGCTTTGTGCTGAGCCTGCAATGGAGCCTGGCCATGGAGCCTCTCTGGTACGCCTTTCCCCCCGAAGCCCGAGAAAAGCACTACCTAGAAGAGGCCCCACGCCTTTTCTGGGAAGCGGTGAAGGCCATTCCCTGACCGTTACCTTTGCGCCCATGGGGTGGAGACTGCTCACGCTCATAGCCGTTCTCTGGGGGCAGGATACGGTGAAAAAGCCCTGGCGTGTGGAGGCGCTTTTAGGTCTGCAGGCAGCGCAGACGGCCCTCTCAAACTGGCAGGCAGGGGGCCAGAACCAGCTTGGGGCGGGCCTACAGGGGCACCTCAAGGGGCTTTATGCGCGGCGACGCTACACTTTTTCAGTAGACCTTTCGGGTCAGTACGGCGTTTTGCGTGTGGTGCCCCAGCGCACCTACCGCAAAACGCAGGATTTTGCCCTGCTGGTGATGCAGGCAGAGCGTAGCTTCCAGGAAGAAGGGAGGGTAGCCCTGTCCCTTCTCGCAGATGCCCGAACCCAGTGGGCACCGAGTTATGCGTATGTAGGCGACTCTGTGGTGAAGCCGGCTACGTCGGCGTTTCTGGCGCCATTGTACGGGCAATTTGCGGTGGGTCTGCGTTACCGGCCGGTGAAGGGCTGGTCCCTGGTCTTCTCGCCGCTTTCGGGGCGGGTTACCTGGGTGCGCCTTCAGTACCTGGCGGATGCGGGGGCTTTTGGCTTGCCACCGGCTGAGCGGGATAGTGCAGGAGAGGTCGTGCGCCCTGCCCGCCAAGCCCTGTGGGAAGCAGGGGGGCGTTTTACCTCGCGGCTTGCGCTTACGCCTGTAAAAGGGCTCCAGGTAAGCCATTTTCTGGATGCTTTTGGGAGCTACACGCAACGGCCATGGGGGCCTGTCGTGGTATCTCAGCTCCAAGCGGCCTATGCACTGCGAAAGTGGCTGGCGATCACCCTCACCCAACAGGCCCTTTACGATCCTCGCCTGCCTCGCGCTCAGCGCCTCCAGCTGCTCACCAGCTGGAGCTTAGCCTTGACGTATACGATGAGTCCGTAGCTCCGAATCCATCTTTGCAACATTTGGCGCAGGGGAGCGTATATTTAGGAGAAGAAAGGCTTGTGGCTTCGTATGCGGCAGCAAAAACCGTTTTCCGCAGCGCTGTTGGCCGAGCTGCGCCAGCAGACGCCTTTTCTGGCGGTCCAGGCCTGGGACCTTGAGTACGCCGTCCGCAAAATCAATGGCGTAGTAGCCAAAGCCGGCTACAAGCCTAAGATCCTGACGGGTAGCTTAGACGAGGAGGATCGTGAAACGCTCCTCACACTGGCCCGCACTACAAGGCTATTCTGTATGTTTGTGGGGCTCTCAGAAAGCTATGCGGGATGGGAGTCTTCGTCAAGGAGGGGCTCTTTGTTTTACAATACGATTAGCGGGCTGCGAGAACTTTTATTTCAAGTGTGGCGGCAGAGGCTTCCCCTCACGGTAGCTATAGTAGATCGGGTGGTGGAGCTTCCGGCTTCGCTGCAGATAGAGCGGCCGGTGATGTTGCGGCTGGATAGGCCTGAGGTAGGCGATGTGGAGCTGGCTTTGCAGCGGTACCCAGACGCCTTGCAGGTGTGGAAAAGGTTCTCTCGCAGCGACCAACAGCTCCTTACCGAAGCGCTGTTTTCGCATGCCAGCTATCGGGCTGGGGCGCATATGCTGGCTCGTTGGCTCACGCAGTTTGATACGATAGAGGAGGTGCTTTTGGCGGTGCAGAAGAACCGATCGGGGGCTTTTTTGATGAATCGGACGCTCCAGCAGGTAGAGATCGATCCGGAGGAGGTAACCATAGGAGGCATGCCAGGTCTGCGGCAGTGGTTGTGGGAAGTGGAGGGGGCCTTTACAGAGGAGGGGCGAGCGTTTGGGTTGCAGCCTCCTCGCGGGGTTCTTTTGGTGGGGGTGCCGGGCACAGGCAAGAGCCTGGCTGCGAAGCTCGCGGCTCACGCCTGGAACCTTCCTCTGGTGCGCCTGGACTTGCCCGCCGTCTTCGGCCCTTACATAGGGGAGAGTGAGGCCTACATGCGAGAAACCTTGGCCAGCTTAGAAGCTTTCGGTCCCGCCGTCGTGCTGCTGGACGAACTGGATAAACTCTTTGTCAAAGAGACCTCCTCCACGGGCACGCAAGAGCGGGTTCGGGCCTATCTCCTGACCTGGATGCAAGAACGAAGGGAGGGCAGCGTGATTTTTGCCACCGCCAACGACCTGACGATGGTCCCCCCTGAACTGGTGCGGCGAGGCCGGATAGATGAGGTGTTTTTTGTGGACCTGCCCACCTTTTCCGAGCGCAAAGAGATATGGGAGGTCATGCTAAACCGGCATGTGTTTCGTCACCAGGCTCAGCGGCGGCCCATCTATGCGCGGTGGAAGGTGACGCCTCCCTCTCCGGAGGACTTTGACTTGGATAAGTTAGCGGCCCACACAGAGGGCTTCACCGGGGCCGAGATTGAGGAGGCTGTTCGGAAGGCGCTTTACCAGTCGTTTGCTTTGCGTCAGGCGATGGCCATGCGGCATCTGACAGGGGCCCTGGAGGAAATTATCCCGCAGGCCTATACCCAGGTAGAGCAGATACATAAGCTCCGGCGCTTGGTGCGGGAAGGCCGTGTCCGTTCGGTGTCCCCTTCGGACGAAGAGCCTGTCCGAATCCCTTACTACGGGTCTGAGGTATGACCCCCTCTAACCGGTGCCCTCTTACTCGGCAGCTCCTCCAAGAGCTGTGCCAAGGTCAGCGCTTTTTTGTCGTACGCACCTGGGACCAAGGCTACGCTATCACCTGGCTTCAGCAAGTGGCTAAGGCCTTGGGATATGGCTTCAAGATAATGGGCTCATACAACCTCTTTCCTCCCCGCCTTATCCTACGCTTGGGCTTCAAAGGCCGTTTCTTTGTAGTGCCCTACGAGAAGTGGGCTTCAAGGAAGCGTTCCCTCCTCTCTCCCTCCTGGGCCTACAGCCAGAAAATAAGCGAGAAGGTAGGCCGTCTCTATACGAGAAAAAGGCTCACAGCGCTGTTTTTCATAGACATAGGCGGGGACTTGGCTGGGCCTTTGCTGCTTGAGCGGCCTACGCTTCTATGGCTGCGTGAGCCGGAGATGGAGAGTATTGCCTTGGCGCTTCGTTCTGATCCAGAGAGCTTGACAAAATGGGAGGCTCTTTCGCCGAAGCTGCAGGCGGAGGTGCGTCGGGTTTTGGGGCAAGTGCCTTTTTCGGTGGGCATGCAGCAGCTGCGTGCGGCGCTGGCGTGCGCGCAGGGGGAGACGAATGTTGCTATGCAGTTGTGGGAGCGGTGCTCAGCTCGCTTATCCTTCCCGAAGGCCCTTATCCCGGTGTCGCTGCCCGAAAAAGTAGAACTGGCTGGCCTGCCTTACCTGCGGGCCTGGATACACGCCAGAAAGGCAGCTTTCACCGAAGAGGGCCGCTTGTTTGGGCTGCCGAAGTCTCGGGGGCTCTGCTTAGTGGGCCCCCCCGGCACCGGTAAAAGCTTAGCCGTACACTACTTAGCCCGGTCATGGAACCTCCCCCTCTTCCGGCTGGATTTTAGCGCTCTCCTTAATAATCCCTACTTAGGCGAGAGAGAAGCCAACTACCGCCAACTCTTTGAGTTCCTGAGCAAGATCCCCGCAGGCCTACTCTGGATAGACCATTTGGAGTCCTTATTTCCGACTGGTCCTAAGCGCCGAAAAACGGAAGACCACTTTTTGTTTTACCTATTTCAGTGGTTAGATTCACAACATGATGGGGTTTTTCTGGTGGCCACAGCTAACCGCATAGACAACTTGCGTCCTGAGCTTTTGCGGCGTGGCCGTTTTGATGAGGTATTTTTTGTGGATCTGCCGGCGGCTTCGGAGCGTCGGGAGCTCTGGGAGCTGATTTGGCGGCGGTATGTAGAGGGGCGTGGGCAGGGTGGGGCAGCCCAAGCAGCCAACCTGGAGATGCCCTGGGATCGGTGGGTAGAGGCTTCCAGAGGATTTAGCGGGGCCGAGATAGAACAGGCTTTTCAGGAGGCTCTCCGGCGGGCGTATGTGCTAAGGCGTCCTGTGCAGGCGAGGGACGTGGAGGTGGTGCTGGAGCAGATGGTTCCCCAGGCGCTCAGCCAGCAAGAGGCGATCCAGGCGCTGCGACGGCTTGTTCTGGAGGGGCGGCTTCGCCCGGCCGGTCCCTCCGAGGAAGAGAGCGCACCAGCCTGTCCCTCTTCCTCAGCGAAACGCCCCCCTCCCCCGCAAGGGCTGGGGGTGTGACCCCTCTACGCAGCCATACGCAGCGTCAAGGTACAAATTTCTTGGTTATGAAAGTCAAGAGGCAGGTTGGAGGGAGGTGCGGGCTTTTTTTCGGCGTTCTAAGGCGGCTTCTATGTCTTGGAGGCGGCCTTTGGGGATGGCTTCAATGAGCTGCTGGGTGTAAGGGTGCTGGGGGTTGCGGTAAATGTCCTCGGAGTAGCCGCTTTCCACGACCTGGCCTTGGTTCATCACGAGCAGCCGGTCGCTCATGAATTTCACCACGCTCAAGTCATGGGAGATGAAGAGGTAGGACAGGCCGAACTGTTCTTGCAGGTCCAGGAGGAGGTTGAGCACTTGGGCTTGGACAGAGACGTCTAAGGCGGAGACGCTTTCGTCGCAGATGATGAAGCGGGGCCGCACGGCCAGGGCCCGGGCGATAGCGATGCGCTGGCGCTGACCCCCAGAAAACTCATGGGGGTAGCGGTAGAAGTGGTCGGCTTCCAGCCCGACTTTTTCTAATAGGTCTATAGCCATGTCGCGGGCCTCCCGCGCATCCGAAGCGATTTTGTGGTACAGGAGGGGTTCTGTCAAAGCCATCCCCACCGTCAGGCGGGGGTTTAGGGAGCTGTAGGGGTCCTGAAAGATGATTTGCATTTTTTGGCGCAGGCGGCGCAGCGCTTGGGCAGGGAGGGCTGTCACTTCCTGCTGCTCAAAGAAGACCTTTCCGCCGGTGGGTTCTATGAGCCGTAGAATAGCGCGGCCGGTGGTGGTTTTGCCGGAGCCGGATTCGCCTACTAGGCCCACGGTCTCGCCGGGGTAGACGGTGAAGCTCACCCCATCTACGGCTTTTACATAGCCCACCACCCGGCCAAAAAGCCCCCGGGTGATGGGGAAGTGCACCTGTAAGGTTTCCACCTGCAGGAGGGGCTTTTGCTGGGCCAATTGGGCTTGGCGGGTGCGGTAGGCCTCTTCGGGGATGGTTTCGGTGCGCAGGGCCTCTTCTACGGTAAGGCGTCCTTCGGCTTTGAGGAAGTCAGCGAGGGTGGGGAGGCGGTGCAGGCGCCGGTCAAGCGGGGGTCGGCAAGCCATCAGACCCTGGGTGTAAGGGTCCTTGGGGTGGGTGAAGATCGTTTGGATGGGGCCCTGCTCCACGACTCGGCCCCGATACATCACCAGCACTTCGTCGCAGACTTCGCCGATAACCCCCAGGTCGTGCGAGATGAAGATCATGCTCATGCCGTGGCGCGCCTGCAGCTCCAGAAGCAGGTCTAAGATGGTTTTTTGGACGGTCACATCCAGGGCGGTGGTGGGCTCATCGGCAATCAGCAGGGCGGGATGGCAGGCGATGGCCATGGCTATCATCACGCGCTGCTTTTGGCCGCCTGACAGCTGGTGAGGGTAGGCGTGAAATATCCGGGGAGGGTTAGGCAGGCGCACTTCCTCAAAAAGGGCTAAGGTTCGCTCCTTTGCTTCTTTGGGGGTCAACTTCTGGTGAAGTCGCAAGGCTTCCACGACCTGGTCCCCACAGGTAAAGACAGGGTTAAGCGAAGTCATCGGCTCTTGGAAGATCATGGCGATTTCGTTGCCGCGCAGGTGGCGCATCTGCTTTTCGGGCAGCGTCAGAAGGTTCACCCGGCCCAGCGACGGCGAGTCAAAATAGATTTCCCCCTGGGTAATGCGGCCTGGGGGGGTAGGAATCAGGCGCATGATGGCCAGCGAAGTGACGCTTTTGCCGGAGCCGGATTCGCCTACGATCCCCAGGGTTTGGCCCTTGCCTAAGGAAAAGGATACGCCTTCCACGGCCGGCAAAAGCCCCGCTCGCGTCTCAAAGTGTACCGTGAGCGACTTTACTTCAAGCATCTCTTCACAAAGATACAGGAGCCGCGCCTTTTTGTACCTTTGCCGCATGGCCAAGAAAAAAGGCAACCGCATCCAAGTCGTTCTGGAATGTACGGAGCATGCGGCCAGCGGATTGCCGGGCACTTCGCGGTACTACACCTGGAAAAACCGCAAAAATACCCCCGGCCGTCTTGAGCTACGTAAATACAATCCCATCTTACGCCGTCATACCATCCATAGAGAAGTCAAATAACCTAAGCTATGGCCAAGAAAACCGTTGCAACCTTTCGGTCTGGAGACAAAAAGGTCGGTTTGACTCGGGTGATTTATCCGGTGAAGCAGCCTGATGGGCGTCTTCGTTTCCATAAGAAGCTCATCTCTTCGGATCAGCTTCAGGGCTTTTTGAGCCAGCGGCAGAAGTAGCCCTTCTGCGCATGCGGCTGTATGCGGTAGAGACGGGGCGGTTTGCCCTGGATGGGGGCGCCATGTTTGGCGTGGTGCCTTGGACGCTGTGGAGCAAACTCATCCCGCCGGATGCCCGCAATCGCATTCCCATGGCGATGCGGGCTCTCCTCATAGAGAGTGGGGATCGCCTTGTGCTGGTGGATGTGGGCGTGGGGCACAAGTACACCCCCAAGTTTGCAGATATCTACGCCATAGACCACAGTCAGCATACGCTGGAGGGGGAGCTGGCGCGGTTAGGTTTTACGGCAGCGGATGTGACGGATGTGGTGCTGACGCACCTGCATTTTGATCATGCGGGGGGCAGCACCAAGCGGTTAGACGATGGGCGACTCGTCCCGGCTTTTCCTAACGCGCGCTACTACGTGCAGCGCAGCCACTGGGAGTGGGCTCATAACCCTAATCCCCGTGAGCGAGCCAGCTTCTTCCCTGAAAATTACGATCCCCTCGTTGAACACGGCCAGCTGGTCCTGGTGGAAGGGGAGCAGGAGATACTACCAGGCCTCCAGCTGCGCGTGGTCAATGGCCATACCGAAGGCCAGCAGCTGGTGCAGGTGCGCTACAAGGGGCGGTGGATCCTGTACGGCGCTGATCTCTTTCCTACCAGTGCCCACTTGCCTCTTCCTTACGTGATGGCCTACGATGTGCGGCCTCTGGTGACCTTCCAGGAGCGGGAGCGCTTCCTGCCCTGGCTCGTCCAGGAAGAGGTCGTCGTCTTTTATGAGCACGATGCGCAGGTAGAATGCAGTACGGTGCGGCAAACGCCGGAGGGACGGTATGAGCGGGGTGAGACTTTCCGGCTGATAGAATTATGAGCAGCCAGGCCCCTATTTGGCAGGTGGAGGTTAGCCCATCCATGCTCAACGAGATGGGCCGAGGAACCCTCATGGAAGCGCTGGGGATTGTTTTCACGGAAATAGGCCCCGATTACCTTCGGGCGCGCATGCCGGTGGACTCCCGCACCCGCCAATACCTGGGGATGTTGCATGGGGGCGCTTCGGTGGCTTTGGCGGAAACCGTCGCCAGCACCGCTTCCAACCTGGTGATCAATCCCCACACCCACTACGCCATCGGCCTGGAGATCAACGCCAACCACCTCAAAGCCGTACGAGAAGGATACGTGTGGGCGGAGGCCCGGCCTTTGCACCTGGGCCGTACCATCCACGTGTGGGATATTCGCATTTACGAGGAAGGCACGGGGGCGCTGGTTACGGCCTTGCGCCACACGGTGATTGTGCGGGATCGCCTTGCCCAGCGGTAAATGCAGCGCTAAGCCGGTCTGCGGCAAAGTACTCCATTCCGCATAGGTCCTAAGAAAGGCCTGCCCACCGTCCAGTCCAAGAGAAGAGAGAAAAGCTGTTATCCACGCAGCCTTCTTCTTTTCCCGAGCAAAAGAGTAGATCTCCTATCCAAGGAGAGCGAAACTAAAAGAGCAGGTGAAGAGGGAGTTTTCCTTATGAATGGGCTTAGTTTTCTTAGGTGGGGAAAAGGGGCCAATTGTATACAGGCTTTTCGGAGTTGTATGTGGACGTGTGGATTACTTTACAATGAGCCAGATCCTTCGGCCTTGGGGTAGGAAGCCGTGTTTACCGCTCAGGAGGCCGATTTGTACCTGGTAGCGGCCAGGGGGCGGCACGAAAAGGAAGACCCCCTGCGTGTATGTGCGGGGAAGGTCCCGTTCAAAAGGGCGGAACTGCGGCTTGCTCATCAAAGGCTTACCTTGTTCGTCGTAGAGGAGGTAGCCGAGGCCTGCCCACGCATGAGGCTGAGGGAGGCAAGGGATCCTTTCGGCGTAGGTTTGGTGCACACGAACCTCAGCTACGGTGTAGTCAGGTCCAGAAATCACCTTAGTATAAGCGTAAACCACTGTATCTAAAATTTCTATCTCTATTTTGCCGGATTCTATAGCGGTGTAGACAGTACTATCTTGGGGAGTGGTGATGACCTTATAGCGAAGTGTGTCGGGGAAGCGATAGTAGTCAGGGTTGAAGTAGGCAAACGTACCGTAAAGAGGGGTCCAGTATTGAGCTCCTAATAGCTGGCGGTGTTGAGTAGCCTGGGCGAGGCTATCTACGTAGGAGACAGGACTGTGGAAGCAGAGGGCCACTGCGGAGTCTGGGCCTTTCAGCCCAGTTAGGCACATACTGCCGGCGAGGAAGTAGTCATATCGTAGCAAATAGGGATGTGTCTCAGGGGAGAGCGCACGATAGTCTAAGAGGGCTTTTCGTTCGCCGGTCTGTCGGCAGCTTTCTGCGATCCGTTCTATGTATCGCATGCTGTAGGAGAGGGGGTGTTGAGCTTTCCAAGTTTCCCACAAGGCCTCTACGGCAATACCAAGGAGGAGAAGGTGGCTCAGTATCCTTTCCCAGGGCTTTTGCAGGAGGGTAGTAGCTTGTACGATAAACGCAAATAATAAAAATGGAAGAATGAGTGCATACATATCACCATGAAAGTCGTTAGGAAATTGGGTAGGAAGATAGCGATTGAGATATATGGCTTGAGCGCCTACAGTTAAGAGGGTTGTACCCAGCAGAGGCAAGGCTTTCTTGGGTGTCTTAAGAAGCAGGTAGGTTCCCACCAAGAGAGTGCTTGTGAGAAGGAAAGAATAGACCCGGGGAAGATGTAGAAGCAAGTATTTCGAGAACCATGTACAATTGAACAAATCTATTATTTTTACCGTTCTAATGTAGCTTGTTCTCCATCTTTCATATTCTGTTAGGAAAATAGTGTGCTTTAGGGCTATTAGAAGTAGTATGCTGCCTGCAAAGATTAAGGCGTGGAGATCTACACGTCGTTTTTTGATATCAGTACCCTCTAAAAGAGCCAAAATAGATGCCCATCCGAGGAAAGCAGAGCTAATAGGGTGCGTATAATAGAGAGACACAAAAGCCAAAAAAATGGCTATGCCAAGAAAGATTCTTTTTCGGTGGAGTTTCTCTTGCATACGACTCAAGAGGTAGGACATGTAGCTGCCTGCTGCAATGGAGAGAGTCGTGATGTTACTGGTCGTGCTATAAAAGAGCTCATGAGCAAAAAAATAAGAAGCAATAGGAAGCCATAGGAAGTGGGCCGGTAATCGGGTCGGATAAAAAGCTAAGTAAAATAGTGCGCCTATCAGGAGCAAGGATGTAGAAAAAGCTATAACTCCCTGCTCAAGCGTACCACCCCTACTCAAAAAAAAGACAGAGATTACATTTGGAATATAGAAGAAATGTCTTATTTCTATCAAATTTTCAGCCAGAGAAGCAGACTTAATCCTGCTAATAATATAATCTAATGTGCTTCCGTATTTGTTTATAGAAAAGTATAAAAATTCGTGAACCCAGTCACTCCATAAATATAGCTTATAAGAAGAAGCTGCCAGGTAAACCATGTATCCTATAGCTGCCAGAGGCAACAGTCGTGGCAAGTGCCAGCGCCAGCTTTGCTGCATGGGGCAAAGATACCGGTTCGGTACGCATCCCTTCTCCTTCCCTATGCCCAAGCCGGGGATTATTAGCCATTGTATGCTTGCTTTCATTTAGCACGACTGTGGAAGGGGTAGGTCAAGCGAAGGTGAGTATGAAGTAGGCATGGGTAGGCCAGGAGTGGGCCTGGTGTGGGCGCAGACCCCGCTGGAGCCGTCTAGCCGCGTGTAGGATATTCGCATTTACGAGGAAGGCACAGGGGCGCTGGTTACAGCCTTGCGCCACACGGTGATTGTGCGGGATCGCCTTGCCCATGCTGGTGGGTAGAGAAAAAGCGGCTTGTGGAAAAGATGAGATTTTTCCACAAGCCCTGAATAAGGGTCCTCGTACTTTCCAAGGCAAGTTGGAACGCTTAGCAAAAGAGGGAGGGGCTTTACTCTTCCAGGAGGCTTTTGAGCTCGTCCAGGTCCAGTTCAAAGCCGGGGAGGTGGGGTTCTGCACTTAGGCGGCCGGTAAAGCCCTGGCGCTGTTGGACGGGCTGGTGGGGCTCGTAAATGTAAATGGTATGGCTTTCCAGGTCAAAGAGCCAGCCGAGGAGGGCGCCGTTTTCCCGGTACTCTTGCATTTTTTCGTGGAGGGTGTGTAGGGGCTGGTAGGGGGAGCGTAGCTCCACCACGAAGTCAGGGCAGAGGGGGGCGAAGGTGTTTTTTTCAGCAGGGGAGAGGGCGTTCCAGCGTTCTTTGCGGATCCAAGCGGCGTCGGGGCTGCGAATAGCTCCATTGGGCAGGCGAAAACCTGTAGAAGAGTCAAAAACTACCCCAAGCCTGTATTGTTTATTCCAGAACGCAAGCTGGGCGACAATCTCTCCGTTGACTTTGCCTGCATTGGAATGGGTAGGAGTCATAAAGAGGAGGTTTCCCGCTCGGTCTTTTTCCAGTGCGAACTCGCTTTGGGCAGCCAGCCAGGCAAAAAAGCGCTCTTCGTCGGCGATGAGGTTTAGGGCTTTGGCTTCGGCCAGGTTCAGGGTCAAGACGCTGTACATACGCAGAAGAGGGCTTTTAGACAAAGATAGCAAAAGTTTGGCCCCTCACAGGCCCCGGCATCCTGCTCCAAGCGCTGATTATCCCGCTTGCGCCCTCGGGTAGCGGTGCAGGGCCCTTTTTTCCCCAACCATAGGGTAGAGAAAAAAAGCAGCTCGTGGAAAAGACGGAATTTTTCCACACACCTGAAAAGTCCAGACGGAATGGCATAAGAGCATAAAGTGGCGTTAGCGGTTTTTTATGGGGCCCTTGGTGGGAGGTAGAACCCCCAGCTTATGCCGTTCTTGAGGAGCACGCTCTGGCTGCCCGTGTCTTGCCCACGCAGCTGAGCACCAGCGAGAAGGGAATTCGTGCTCCTTCCGACACGACCTTGGCGGCTATAGCAAGCCCAAGTGCCTCTACATCCCGCACAATCAAACTTTAGACAAATCCTACAAATTCCGTAATCTTGCGCCATGCGTCGCTGGATAGGAGCCGTACTGGGCCTGGTGTGGGCGCAGACCCCATTGGATGCGCTGTGGGCTGAGCGAGACAATCCCGAAAAAGCTCGCGAAGCGGTACAGGCGTTAGAAAAGCTGCTTGCGCAGAAGTCAAGCGATCAGGAAAGCGTCGTGCGGCTGGCTCGCCTGTATTACCTTCTGGGGGAGCAGGCGGCTGACAAGAAGGAGAGGCTGGAGCTGTACGATAAGGCCTTTCAGCGGTGTCGGGCTGGGCTGGTAGAGGCGCTGGGCCTCCCCCAGGGCGTGAAGGACGAGGAAATCGTCGCCAAGGCGGATAAGGCCCACCTGCCGCTGCTCTATTGGGCTGCGGCGGCCCTGGCCCGCTGGGGCAAACACGCTCCTTTCCGCGAGAAAGTAGCTGCCCGTTCCCGCATCCGCCTCTATTGGGACCGGGTGTATGCGCTGGACCCTACCTACTTCCATGGGGGGGCGTATCGGTTTTTTGGGGGGTATTATGCGCTGGTTCCGGCGATTACGGGCGAGCAAGACGTAAACAAATCGCGTGAAAACTTTGAAAAGGCGGTGCAAGTGGCGCCTTATTACCTTGAGACGAAGGTGCTGTATGCAGAGGCGTACGCGGCGCATCCGAAGGTATCCGACCGGAAGCGCTTTCGCCAGCTGCTTGAGGAGGTGCAAGCGGCACCGGTGGGGGAGGATCCTGACTATGCGGCTGAAAACCGCTTGGCCAAGAAAAAAGCCGAAGCGCTGCTGGCCCAAGAAGCCGAGCTTTTTGACTAAGGTATGAGGTGGCTACGAGTCGGGCTTCTGGCGGGGCTGCTGCTGGCTCAAGTCAAGCTGCGGGTGGGCTCCACCATTCCTTACGATAGCCCCTGGGAAGAAGCGTTGGACACCTACCTGAAAGCCGTAGAGGAGGCGGCAGGCAAGGGGCAGGTAACCTTCCGCAAGTACCTCAGTGGGCAGCTTGGGGGAGAAGTGGAGATGGTGCGCAGCTTGCGAATGGGCACCTTAGATATAGGCGTACTGTCGGTAGGCGGGCTAGCCGAGGGGCTCTCCATGCCAGAACTGCTTGTGCTGGAGATGCCTTTTCTCTTTGAGTCTGATGAGGAGGTGGACTATGTGATGGATGCGCTTTTCCCGGAGTTTTCGCGCCGGCTTGAAGAGAAGGGGATCGTGTTGGTGCTATGGGGGGTCAACGGGTGGCGCAACTTTGGCTGTGCCAGCCGACCCATCCTCACCCCAGCTGACCTCAAAGGCCTCAAAATGCGGGCCCAAGAAACCCCCCTCTACATTGAGCTGTACAAGCTATTGGGGGCTACGCCGGTTCCCATGCCTACGCCAGACGTGCTTATGGCGCTCAAGAACCGCATGGTAGATGGCTTTGATCAGACGGTGGTTTTTGCTGTGTCTGCGGGCTGGATGGGCCAAATTAAGCACTACACGCTGAGCCGGCATGTCTTTCAGCCGGGGGCGATTGTGATTTCCAAGAAGGTCTTTGATAAGTTGCCCCCCCAGCTGCAGAAGGCCCTGCGGGTAGAGGAGAAGCGGGCCTCTATTCAGGCCGCTGGACGCAAGCTTGTGCGGGACGAAGAGCAGTCTATTTTGGCTGGGGTAGAGAAGGAGGGGGGGGTCAAGATTTATCGCCTTACGCCGCAGCAGCGGGAGGCTTTTCGCAAGGCGGTGGAGGGAGCCCGTGCTCGCTTTGAGGCGCATTTGGGCCCTGCCGGCAAAGCCCTCCTCGCCCAAGTT
The DNA here is from genome assembly GCA_026003235.1 of Bacteroidia bacterium. GTDB lineage: Bacteria > Bacteroidota > Bacteroidia > SpSt-205 > SpSt-205 > SpSt-205. Next base: position 113,228 of record BPGW01000008.1, read on the forward strand.
CAAGCCAAAATCGCCGAATACCGCCGCACCCGCAAATGACCCAGCGTTACCTACGCCTGCAAGCCGCCCTCTACCGAGTAGAGAAGCTGGTGGCCGCCCTTCTGATGCTCCTTATTAGCGGGGTAGTGCTGGCAGGGGTCTTTTCCCGCTATCTATTGCAAGAGCCTTTCTTTGGAACGGACCGGCTGGCTACGTACCTCTTTGTGGTGCTTACTTTTTGGGGCATTCAGATGGCCAGCGCATACCAAGAGCACATTACGGTGGGGGTGGTTCGGCATCGGTTGTCGCCATTTTGGAGCGCGATTTTCTCGGCGGTAGCTTCGCTGTTTACGGCGGGCTTCTTAGGGTACCTGGCTTGGGCTTCGTATGGGTTTGTGCGCTTTTTGTACGAGGGCGGCGAAAAGGACATTGTGCTGGGGCTGCCGCTCTGGACGGTGTATAGCTTCTTTGTGCTGGCAGCGGGGGTTTCTGCGGTGCGCTACTTTATAGGCACCTTTTTGTGGGTAGCGGTGGTCCGAGGCAAGCTTCTTCCGGAGGCCTTCCAGAAAAAAGTCCTGGTATGAAGGGGGCGCTGATAGCGGGGGTGGTGCTGGCGCTGGTGGTACTGGGGGTGCCGCTTTTTGTGCTGCTGGGGGGGCTAAGCTTCGGGCTTTTTGGGCTGTATGAGGAGCTGCCTTCGGAGGCCCTGCTGAAGTACATGCTGGAGACGCTGACCAAGCCAGCGCTCTTGTCGGTGCCGTTGTATATTTTGGCTGGGGCGGTCGTGGCCAAAGGTCGTACGGCGATGCGGCTGGTAGGGGTTGCGCAAGCCTGGCTCGGCTGGCTGCCGGGGGGGCTCGCTGTGGCGGCGGTATTAGCTTGCATGCTCTTCGGGGCTATTTCAGGTTCCTCGCCCGTCACCATGGTGGCGGTGGGGAGCTTTTTATATCCAGCCATGCGGCGCGCGGGCTATCCCGACGCCCTGGCGCTGGGGAGTGTGACGGTAGGGGGGTCGTTGGGTATCCTGATCCCGCCCAGCATCCCTATGATCGTATACGGCCTCGTGACGCGTACGGACATTGAAAAGCTTTTCTTGGCGAGTGTGGTACCAGGCCTATGGGCGGGGGCATTCCTGGTGGGGGTAGCGCTGGTCCTGGGGTGGGTCAAGCGGCTACCTCGCGAGCGTTTTAGCCTGCGTGCCGCCTTACGGCAGACGGTGGAGGCGCTCCCTGCCCTGGGGCTCCCCCTCGTCGTGCTGGGCGGCATCTATGCCGGCCTCTACAATGTGACCGAAGCCGCCGCCATAGCTGTGCTGTACCTTTTCCTGGTGGAAGGGCTGGTGTACCGCTCCTTGCGCTGGAGCGTGCTGCAAGACACCCTTGCCGAAGCCACCGTGGCGCTCGGCAGCATCCTGGCCATTGTGCTCATGGCTTCGCTGCTGAGTTACTTTCTCCTCCTGGTAGAACTGCCTTTTAGGGTGGTGGAGTGGGTGGAACAGCTTTCGCTTTCGGTGGGGGCTTTTGGGCTGGTGGTGGTGGGGGTTCTCTTGCTGGCAGGAATGGTGATGGATGTGTTGTCGGCGATTTTGATTTTTGCACCGGCGTTTTTGCCGGCGGCGCAGGGGCTGGGGATTTCTCCGGTGTGGTTAGGGGTGGTGTTTATCCTGACTCTGGAAGTGGGCTACCTTACGCCGCCCGTGGGGCTCAATCTCTTCGTGGCGATGGGCTACTTCCAGCGAACGATGGGGCAGGTGGTGCGCGCAAGCTGGCCTTTTTTATTAGGGCTTTTGGCGACGCTGGGGCTGCTTTTGCTTTTCCCGGCCCTCTTTGGGCTGGCGGTCCAGGTAAGCCTGTAACAGGCTCAGGAACGCCTCTGCGCTGCGGCGCAGGTCAGAGAAGCGCTCCACCCAAGCTAAGTTTCTGGCTGGCCAAAAGGGCGGCTCGGTAAGGTATTTCTCCGCGGCAAAGAAGGCTTGACGCAGGTTTTCTGGCGTAAAGGGTTCAACAAACCAGGCATTGTAGCCGTGGGTAAGCAGTTCAAGGTAGGCGGGCAAGGCGGGGATGATGGGCAAGGCGCCGTACGCCCGGCCTTCTGCTAGGCTATAGCTATAGCCGTCGTACAGGGGAGCCGAGACAAAGGCCAAGCTCCGCCGCCATAGCTTAGCTATTTCTTTTTTATCTAAAATTTTTTCAAACAAGAAAAATTTGTTTGGAAATCGTTTTTCTAAATCCTTGGCTTGGCGGGTGAGGTGGGGGTGGGGAGGGTAGGGGCCAGCGAGGCAAAAGAGAAGCAGGCGGCCCTGGGCGGCGAGGTAGAGATGGGCTGCCTCAAGGAGGATATCGGCTCGGTAGAAGGGTGTCAGCCCCCGCGGGAAGAGGAGACCTACCCGCTCCTCCCCTTCCCAACTGCCCCCCACCCGTTCAGGTCCTGTTGGTAGTTCAATATAATTTTTTTCTTTTTCAAAAAACTTTTCTGCTTTGCAAAGCTCATAGTTGTCAGCCAGGGCGAAGGCGGCTTCTTGGAGGGTTTGGCGCAGGAGGGGGGGCAGGAGGCGGCGGCGCAGCCAGGCGGCTGCCAGGCGGGGCAGGGTAGGGGAGGTGCTTTGGAGGCTCCAGCTGTAGCATAGGGGAGGAGCGCCAGGGGTGTATTCCAACAGGTCGGCCCCCATGGCGTAGGGCACATACGGCCGAAAGCCGCTTAGCCAGACCCATACCCCTGACGGCGTGAGGTGAAAAGGATGGGCTACCGCCACCTGGAGCGTTTCAAGCAGTCGGCGCAAGGCTCGGGCCCGCCTATAAAAGTCCATCCACCGGGGGCGGGTCACCGGAGGGCCAACGCTGTGGTAGGGATGCACATCGGAGGGAGGAGGCTCCAGCCCTACAAAAACCACTTCTGCGCCGGCCGCCTGCAGAGCACGGCCCCACCGCCGCAGATGAAGGTCCTGGGCTGGCCCTATGAGGGCGATTCGCATAGTAGCCGCAAAGGCGCCGCTAACGCACTCTCTCTAAGCGAAACGCAGCGCAAACCTCCTTCCTGGGCCTCTATCACGCGCCAGCTGGAGGGCCAAGCCCCTGTAAGATATATTTTTTTTATTTCAGAAAAATTTTTCAAAAAAATATTGCCTTCGTCTTGGATGGCTACCCACTCGGTGGGGAGGAGGCGCAGGCCTTGGCGGTGGACGGTCTCCCTGACGAGGCGCCAGAGGGTGTCGGTAGCGCAGCCCGAGATAGGCCCCTGCGCTATCACCTCAATGAAGTGGTGGTACGGAAACGCGATTCGGAAAGCGATCGGCCGGCCGTGGCTGCGCCAGCCTTGCAGGGCGGCGTGTAGGCTCTCGGACAGCGCAGCCTCTTCAGCTGGGGTGAGGCTCCGCTCCAGGAGAAAATGCCACCTTCGTTCCATGCCCCTAAGATACACCGGCCAGTGGAAAGGCGTCTCTTGGGCGGTGTGGAAGATAGAGGAGGAGGAAGAAGAGCTGTGGAAAAAAGCCGAGTTATCCTCACCTGAGGCGGCGTACCTCACCGCCATAGCTCATCCCCGTCGTCGGATGGAGTCGCTGGCGGCTCGGGCGGCGCGACAAAGCCTTCCTTGGACGGGCTACGGTTCCCTGGCGCACAGTTACCCCTGGGCCGCCGCCGCCACCGCCCCCTTCCCAGTAGGCATAGACCTGGAAAGACGACGCCCTTTTCCGCAAACCGTAGCCTCTTACTTCATGCAAGAAGCTGAAAGAGATCAGCTTCAGCATACAGATTTGACTTACTGGCATTTTTGGTGTGCTAAAGAGCTGGCTTACAAGCTACTATGCTCAGAATTTGACGCTGTGTCCTTTCGGCGGGAACTCTTTTTTGACGGGCAAGAGGTGGTTTTTCGGCGGGGAGGGGCCGAGCGGCGGATTCGGGTGGGTTTTGTGGAAGGAGAAGCGTGGCTGTTGGGATTGGGGTTTTTTGTCTAACTTAGGCCCGAGATGAGGGCCCGGGTGCTTGTGGTGGAAGACGAAGAGCCCGCGCGACGGCTGCTGAGGCGGTACCTTGAGCAGCTGGGGGACCTTGAGCTGGACGAAGCCGTCGACGGCGAAGTGGCCCTCACTAAGCTCCAACAAGCCCCCTGGGACATCGTCCTGCTGGATATTGAAATGCCTGGGCTGGATGGGGTTTCCCTCATGCATTTTTGCGCAAGTCTTTCGCCCTCGCCTGCGGTGATTTTCACCACGGCTTACGCCGAGCATGCGGTGAAAGCCTTTGAGGGCGGCGCGGTAGATTACTTGCTCAAACCTTTTTCCAGGGAGCGGCTTAGGCAAGCCCTGGAGCGCGCCCTGCGTCGTCGTCAGACCGCAGAAAGGCCAGCCACCACGCCACGTATCCCTATCCCCCTTCACGAAGGGCATCTCCTTTTGCCGGTGACGGATCTCCTGGCCGTGCGGGTGGAGGATCGCACCCTGCACATAGAGACCCGGACGGGCGATAGGCTGCAAACGCGAGCTTACACCCTCCAGGGTCTGGAAGCGATGCTCCCTCCAGGGGCTTTTCTTCGCATTGCGCGAGATTGCCTCGTCCAGCTGGATGCGGTCCGAGAAGTGGTGCCCTGGTTTTCCGGACGCTATAAGGTCGTGCTGCATACCGGCACGGTATATATGTGTAGTCGGGAATACGCCCGATCGCTGCTCAATGCCTTAGGCTTGTCGCGAGAAAAGTAAAAAACCCATGCGTCCTATAGCCTTATTGTTTTTCCTGACTCTGGTGGGGCTGGCGGCTTGGCTGGTGTGGGATAAGCTGGCGGCGCGCCGCAAGACCCTTCCAGCAGAGGAGGCGGAAAAAGCTCCGGTACAGATCACGGATACGCTCCAGGAGGCGGCTTCTGGCGTGAGGTCTCCGGAAAAGCCTGCGCGTCCCAGCAAGCAGCCTAGCACCCCTCCAGCCTCCGCTAAAGGCTTAGCGCTGGAAGCGTTGTACGCCAGCGTCTCAGGGTGTCAGGTGGTTCGGCATCGGTATTACGCTTTGTGTTATGACGAGGCGGCGGAGCAGGCTCGCTGGACGGTGCATGTGCTGGAGGGTAGGCGTCTGGCCCAGAGCCGGGTGCGGCGCACCCAGGACTTTCGGCCTGATGCGGCCGTGGCCACCGCCTCCGCTCAGCTGCAAGACTATGCGCGCTCAGGCTACGATCGAGGGCACCTCGTCCCAGCGGGTGACTTCAAATGGGATTCGGTGGGGATGAGCGAAACCTTTTACCTGTCCAACATGAGCCCGCAACTTCATGAGTTCAACGCAGGCATTTGGGAAGAGGTAGAAAGCACGGTGCGTGCCTGGGCTCGGCAAAAGGGACGGCTGGTTGTGTATACGGGCCCCGTGCTGGACAGACCCTCAGGGTACATTGGGCCGAATCGTGTGGCTGTGCCGCGCGCCTTCTATAAAGTGGTGTATGCCCTTGAGGGCGAGGCGCCGGCGGCTGCGGTGGGCTTTTTGGTGCCTCACAAGCCCAGTCGTCGCCCTCCCCTGGAGTTTCTCGTGCCGGTGGACTCGGTGGAAAAGGTGACGGGGGTAGACTTCTGGCCGGCTTTGCCGGATCCGCTGGAAGCCCGCTTGGAGAGCCGCGTGGACAAAACCTTCTGGTCCGCGCCTGTTTCTCGTCGGCGGCGCTAACTTTGCCTTTACATGCCTGTCGTCTCTGCTACCAAGCCGGTCCACCGCTCGGCTTTCCTTGCCCTGCCGCGAGCCCTCTACGCAGACGACCCCCATTGGGTGGGACCCCTTGACCTTGAACTCAAGGCCCTCTTTGACCCCCGCAAAAATCCCCACTTTGCCGAGGGAGAAGCGCACTGGTGGGTAGCCTATTCCTCGCGGGGTCAGCCCGTGGGACGAATCGCCGCTTTCGTTTACTGGCCCAAAGCCCGAAGGTACCCCATACCCATAGGCGGCCTCGGCTTTTTTGAGTGTGTGGAAGACTATGCGGTGGCCGAAGAACTCCTCAGCACCGCCCAAGCGTGGCTGGCAGAACGCGGCCTCCAAGCCATGGAAGCCTTTGTCAACTTCGGCGAGAATGACCGCTTCTGGGGCGTCCTCATAGAGGGGTTTGACCAGCCGCCCGCTTACGGGATGCCCTACAATAAGCCGTATTACGCCGACTTTTTAGCCCGGTATGGCTTTGAGCTGTACTTCCGCCAAGAGTCCCGAGAACTGGATCTGCGCCAGATTCCCGAGCGGATTGTGCGCATTGCTCAGCGCGCAGCCCAGAAGGAAGGCGTCACTTTTGCCTACCCAGACCTGCGCCACCTGCGCAAGTACGCCCTGGACTTCATGACGATTTACAACGATGCTTGGCAGTACCATGAGCATTTTGTGCCGCTTTCGGAGGAGCGGGTACAGCGGCTGGTGGAAAGCTTGCGGCCCGTCCTGATAGAGGAAATGATCTACTTTGCGTATGTGGAAGGGGAGCCGGCAGGGGTGATTTTGGCCCTGCCGGACCTAAACCAGATATTTCGTCCTTGGCGGGGTAAGCCTTCTCTCTTTCAGCTTCTGGCTTTTTTGTGGCGCAAGCGCCGTAAGTACGCCTGGTATCGTCGGCGGGGCATTTTGACCCGGGCCCGCGTGATGTTGATGGGCGTGCGGCCTAAATACCAGCGGCGAGGTCTGGAGTCGGCTTTGGCTTACCTGCCGGTGCCCCCCGTCGTGCAAATGGGCATCACCCACGCCGAACTGAGCTGGGTAGGGGACTTCAATCCAGCCATGTTGGCGGTGCTGGAGGCTACCCAAGCCCGCAAAAGCCATATCCACGCTACCTTCCGCTACTATTTCACCCCGCAGGCGCGCGAGCGCGCCCGAACCGCCTCCGCTATCATCAGCCGAGCCTAAAGACCTACTTTTGCACCGTGAAATGGCACACCCTGGCGGTGCACGCAGGCACCGAACCGGACCCTCTTACCGGCGCGGTCATGGTGCCGGTGTATTTCACTTCTACCTACGCGCAAGAAGCGCCTGGCGTCCACAAGGGCTACGAGTACAGCCGCACCCATAACCCTACCCGCACAGCCTTGGAGGTGGCGCTGGCGCAATTAGAAGGTGCCGCTTATGCGCTAGCTTTCTCTTCGGGGTTAGCGGCCAGCGACGCCGTCCTTCGCCTTCTGGCCCCGGGTGACCATGTGATCGCAAGCCGTGACCTGTACGGCGGCACCTACCGCCTGCTGCGCCGGGTGTTTGAGCCGTGGGGCCTCCAAGTGGATTTTGTAGATACCACAGACCCCGCTTGCGTGGAGGCCGCCTTTCGTCCTACTACGCGCCTGGTGTGGGTGGAAACCCCCAGTAACCCCCTCTTACAGGTCTCGCCCATTGCGGCGCTGGCGGACCTGGCCCACAGCCGCGGGGCCCTGCTGGTCGTAGATAACACCTTCGCCACACCCTACCTTCAGCGCCCCCTGGAGATGGAAGCCGATATCGTGGTGCATTCCGCCACCAAGTATTTGGGGGGCCATTCGGACGTCGTGATGGGCGCTCTCATGCTGAATCGAGCCGACCTGCATGACAAGCTCCGCTTCCTCCAGAACGCCGTGGGGGCTGTGCCGGGACCTATGGACGCCTTCCTCGTGCTGCGGGGGGTGAAGACCCTCCCCCTGCGCATGCAAAAGCACAGCGAAAACGCCCTCAAAATCGCCGAGTTTTTAGCTACCCACCCCAAAGTCACCAAGGTTTATTACCCTGGGCTTCTCACGCATCCCCAGTACCTCCTGGCCAAGCAGCAAATGCGTTTGCCGGGGGGCATGCTCTCTTTTGAAGTCAAGGTCGCTTCGGTGGAGGAGTTAGAAGGCTTCTGGCGAGCGCTGCAGATCTTCACGCTGGCGGAAAGCCTCGGAGGGGTTGAGTCGCTTATCAACCACCCTGCCACCATGACCCACGCCTCTATCCCCGAGGAGCAGCGGCTGGCCCTCGGTATCACCCCAGGCCTCCTCCGCCTCTCCGTAGGCGTAGAGGACCCTGACGACCTCATAGAAGACCTCAAAAACGCTCTAAGTAAAATTTCCTAAGCTCGCATTCGTACCCCCCCCCCCCCCCCCCCCCCCCCCCCCGACTTTTGCGTAGGTTGTCTGCGAAAGTGCATATCTTTGCCGTATGGCCTCTATGATGGAGCTGCTGGCTAAACTGGTACAGAAGCCAGACGGCAAGGCCTCTACGCTGGGCTTGGCGGAGATGCCTTTGGATCCTCGCTTGGCGGACCTCATGGCTAAGTTTTTTCCCATGCCGGTCTTTGTGCTGAATAAGCAGAAAGACCGGATTGAGTGGGCAAGTCCGGGGGGTATGCTTTTCCTGGGCATGGACGGGCAGCGGCTTCAAAAGACAGGGGCGCAGGCCTTCTTAGAGGGGTATTTTTGGCCCGCAGAGGCCCTCACGCGTCTCTACACCCAAGGCGCTCGGGAAGGGATGTTTGAAAGCCGGGTTCGCACCCCGCAGGGAGAACGGTTAGTCCAGGGCTTCTGGATGGGATTGCCCAACGAAAAAGGCGAGTGTTGTCGGTTTTTGGTGGGCTTCCAAGACGTGACCGAAATCCAGGCCATGAAGCAGGAGCTGCTGCAGTACTCGGAGGAGCTTCAGCAGCAGGTAGATCAAGTAGAGCAGGCCCTGGCTGAGAAGCAAAAGCTTGTAGAGGAGCTGCGGGAGAAAAGTGAACAGCTTCGGCTCTTGGCGGCCGCTTCGGCCTACTCCGCCAACATGAAGTTTATTTTAGATCGGGAGGGGCGCGTGGTGTGGGTGAATCGGACGTTTGAGCGGGCCTCGGGGTGGGAGGCCAAAGAGCTGGTGGGCAAGCATGTGTCGGAGATAGGGGGCAGCTTTGCTCACCTTCTGCGAGGGCCTGATGACACGCCTGGCCCAGATACCCTCATTACAGCCCACTTTGTGCGGGCGCCCTTCACCGAGGAAATTTACGCCCGAGACCGAGAAGGGCGGGGATTTTGGATGCTTCTCACCTTGGCGCCTATCCACGACGCGGCGGGCGAGGTGACCCACTACGTCGGCGCCCTCCTGAATGTGCATAAACAGCGTGAGCAAAAGCGCCTCTTAGAGGAGAAGCAAGCCGAGCTGGAAGCTTCTCTGCGGTATGCTCGCCGCATCCAGGAAAAGTTTCTCTCGGGAGCAGAAAAGCTCAAAGAGTACTTTTCGGAGGTGGGGGTGCTTTACTTACCCCAAGGACAGGTAGGAGGCGACTTTTACCAGGCCTTTCCGGTGGAAGGGGGCGTATTGGTGGGGGTAGGAGATGGCACGGGGCACGGGGTGCCCGCGGCTTTGCTAACCATTTATGCGATGACGCTTTTGCGGCGTGGGGTGCGGGAGCAGGGAGTGAACCTGGAGGCCCTCTATCGGTTCCTCATGGACGATTTGACAGAAGTTTTTGGAGGGCCAGAGGGGCTGAGCGAGGGGTTTGAACTGGCGCTCTTGTATTATGAGCCGACGACTCGGCGGGCGACCTATTTGGGGGTAGGGCGGCCCCTCTGGGTGCTGCGCAGCGGCGAAATCTACCCCGTCAGTGGAAGCCGAGGAGACCTGAGCGTTACAGGGGCTGACTGGAGAGAAGAATCGCCCACACCGCAGAGCCTTACCCTTTTGCCGGGGGATCGGTTGTACCTTTTTTCGGATGGGGTGACCGATCAGCTGAACCCCGAGGGTAAACGATTCTCTTCCAGCCGCCTCAAGAGCTTCTTGCAAACCAACAGCTACTTGCCGGTGGAGGAGCAGGTTTCGCTTTTGCGGCAGGCGCTGGCGCACTGGGCGATGGGCACGCCGCAGACCGATGATATGCTCCTGCTGGCGATGCAAGTGTAAAGGGTTACCTTTGTGCTGTGCGATGGGTATGGATAGGGGTAGGCGCCCTCGCCTTAGCGCAAGTGGATCCGCGCGCCGACCAGCTCGTACGCAACTCCCGTAAACGGCTCAAAAGCCTGGATCACCCTCACGGTGCAGTTTACGTATGTGGTAGAAAACCGAGCCGACACCACCCAAAAGCGCATTGTCCGTCAAGGCCTCCTGCGCTATCGGCCCCGACAGAACAAGTTTGTTGTGGACATGGGGGACATCGTCGTCATCTCAGATGGTAAGACGCTGTGGCAGTTTCTGAAAAAAGAGAAGGAAGTCAACATTTCCACCTACGATCCGAAGGAGGGGTTTAGTTTGGATCGGGTGTTTCGGGTGTATGACCAAGACATGAAGGTGCGTTTTGACAAGACGGAGACGGTGCAGGGTCGGGTGGTGCATAAGATTTCGCTTTTCCCTATCAGTGATACGACGGAATACTTTCGGGTGGAAGTGTGGATTGATGCGCAGACGGAGCTGCCGCAGCGTATGCGCCTTTCCAATCGGGATGGGACGGTGGTGGAATACCAGCTTAGGGGGTATGATACCCGTCCTTTGGCGGATTCGCTCTTTGTGTTTGATGTGAAGAAGCATCCGGGGGTGCAAGTCATAGATCTGCGGTGAAGCCGGCTGAGCTGATGGAGGAGGCCCGCCGCAAAAGAAGCCTTCTGTGTGTGGGGCTGGATCCTTCTGAAGAGGCCTTACCGCCGGCGGTGTGGCAGGGCGGCCTCCCCACTATAGAAGCGTACCTTCGGCAGGTGATAGAAGCTACCCAGCCCTGGGCCCTCGCGTACAAGTTCAATGTGGCTTTTTATGAGCGGTGGGGGGCGGCGGGGTGGGAAGTCCTAAGCCGTTTGCGGGCCTTCTTACCTGCTTCGGTGCTGGCTATCGCCGATGCCAAACGAGGCGACATCGCCTACACCAGCCGAGCGTACGCGGAGGCTTTTTTTGAGCGGATGGGCTTTGAAGCGGTGACGGTGCATCCTTACCTGGGGTGGGAGGCGCTAAAGCCTTTCTGGGACTGGCCTGACAAATGGGTCTTTGTGCTGGTGCGCACGACGGAGGCCCCCCCTTGGCAAGGCCAGGTGTGGCAGGAAATAATCCTTAGCAGACCCGCCGCTTCAGCCCAGATTGGATGGGTGTGGGGGGCCTTTTATGGGGCTGAGCTGAAGGCCTTACGCCAGCTGGATCCGGCTTCCTGGCTCCTGGTGCCGGGCCTGGGAGCGCAAGGAGGTCAGCTCCCCGCCGGCGCACCGCTTTTTCCGGCGCTTGTGGTCGTAGGACGATCCCTGCTGAAAGCGCCGCATACCGCTTCCGACTGGGCCGCGCAGACCGCTTCTTTTCTGCCTTGAAAGATTTTCCCTACCTTTGCCGGCCATGGCGGTAAAACTGCGTCTGCGTCGGGATGGGCGGCGTCATTACGCCTTTTTTCCACTTGGTTGCGGCGGACTCGCGCGCGCCGCGGGATGGCAAGTTCATTGAGAAGCTGGGTTACTACAACCCCAACACCCACCCGCCTCAGATTCACTTTAATCACGAGCGGGTGTTGTATTGGCTGCAGCAGGGGGCTCAACCCACCGAGACCGTGCGTTCGCTCCTTTCCAAGGAGGGCCTTCTGCTAAAGCTGCATTTGTGGCGCAAAGGCAAGACGCCGGAGGAGATTGAAGCTGCCTATCAAGCGTGGAAGGCGCAGAAGGCCGCCAAAGCCGCGAGCTGAAGCCGCTGCCGCTGTCGGAGCTTTTTTTGTGGGGGCGTGTTGTGCGGCCCCATGGGCTGCAAGGGGCCTTGCTGGTGGAGGCGCTGGCTGAAAACCCCCAGGCTTACGACCGAACCGTTTTTTGGCTGGCTTTCCCAGGACAAGGCCAAGCCCATCCCCATCGGGTGACTTTTTTGCAGTTGGAACGCTCCGGCCAAGCCGCTAAGTCCGGTCGCCGCTGGCGCCTGAAACTGGAGGGGGTCACAACACGTACCCAGGCTGAAGCGTTCCGGCGAGCTGACCTGTACCTGCCCCGCGCTTACCTGCCCCCCCTACCTGAGGGGCACTTCTACTACGTGGAAGCTATCGGGGCCTCGGTCTGGGATATGGAGGGCCACTTGCGTGGGCAGCTCGTGGATATTTTCCCAGGGGCGGCTTACGATTTTTTTATCGTGCAGAACGAAAAGAGGGAGGTGTTCTGGATTCCGGCGCCCTTTGTCAAGCAGCTGGACCGAGCGACAGGCCGCCTGTATGTGGATGCGCCCGCTGGGCTGTGGGATCCTGACTTAGCGCGAGGGCGGCCTTGAGGAGGGGATCTTGACCGAGAGGCGCAGGCTATTCAGCACCACGGTCAGCGAGCTGAAAGACATCAGGAGGGCGCTCAAGGCGGGGAGAAACGTAGTAAGGCGAGAAGAGCCCCATAGCCAGGGGCAGGGCCACCAGGTTGTAGCCGAAGGCCCAGGCGAGGTTCTGGGCGATGATGCGGCGCAGGCGCAAGCTAAGCTCATAGAGGGCAGGCAGGGCCGTTTCCGTGTCTTGGAGGAGTGCGATGTCGGCGCTGTGTGCGGCCGCTCCGGCGCTGCGGTAGACGGCTATCCCTACCCAGGCCGTTTGAAGGGCCAGCACATCGTTGAGGCCATCCCCGACGAAGGCCACCCTTTCGCCGGCGGCTTGCTGCGCCTCAATCCACCGGGCCTTCTCTACGGGGGAAAGGCCCTTCCACACGGCTTCTAAGCCCAGTTCTTGCGCTACGCTGTCGGCCACTGGCGACGGATCCCCCGTCAGCAGCACGCATTTTTTCCCTTGGGCTTGGAGCTGGGCCAAAAAAGGCTTGAGGGCGGTGCGCACGGGATCCGAAAAGGGTGAAAACGCCGATGAGGGTGTGCTCGGTGGCGGCGACCACGGCGGTGGTATCGGGCACGGGGAGGTTGGGGTGTTTTTCTGCCAGCCAGCGAGGGTTTCCTACATAGAGTTTTTCGCCGGGTAGGGTGATGAGCAGGCCTTTGCCGGGCAACTCTACCCAGGCGAGGGGTTCTATGGGTTCGGGCTGAACGGAGAGGGCCAAGTGTTCTGACAGGGCCTGGGCCAAGGGGTGGGTGCTGCGACGCAGGAGGAAGGCCAGCTTGCCAGCGTACTGAGGGGCGTACCATTGGGTTTTTTGGACGGCTGCTTTGCCGAGGGTGAGCGTGCCGGTTTTGTCAAAAGCCCACACCGTAGCCAGGGGGAGGTTTTCCAGCTGGGACACTTCTCGCAAAAGGAGCTGTTTTTGGGCTGCGCCTCCGATCGCCATCTGGACGGCGAGGGGGGTAGCCAGGCCCAGGGCACACGGGCAGGAGATGACGAGCACGCTGAGGGCTCTTTCCCAGGCGAACGCGGCCTCGGCTCCCCTCCAGAGGTGATAGCCCACCGTGAAGGCAGCCAGGACTAAGACAAGGGGCACAAACACCGCTGAGACGCGGTCGGCCAGCCGCTGGGCCCGCGCTTGCGACCGCTGCGCCTTTTGCAGCCGCTCAATGAGTTTGGCCAGAAAGGTTTCGGAAGCGGAAACCGTCACCCTCACCTGAACGGGCTGGGCCAGGTTACGGGTGCCAGCCCACACCCGGTGTCCAGGGCCCTTCTCCACGGGAAGGCTCTCGCCTGTGAGGAGGCTTTCATCCACGTGGCTATGCCCTTCTGTGATCTCGCCGTCTATGGGGAATGTCTCGCCTGGCAGCACTTCTATGATGTCGCCTGGGGCCAGGTGGGTGGTCAGGACGGTGCCAGGGGCTGGGCTGAGTCGCCTTGCGGTAGGGGCGGCCAAGGCCGAGAGGCTTTCCAGCACAGTCTGGGTGCGGTAGCGGGCGCGTTCCTCCAGATAGCGGCCTACCAGCACAAAAAAGAGAATTTCCGCCGCGGCGCCTATGGCATGTCCTCCTTTTCCCTGCAGCAGCTCAAAGCCTCCCAGGGCCAGGCTTCCCAGCAGGCCTAAGCTGATGAGGGTATCCATGGTCAGCTGCCGCACACGCAGTTGCTGCCAGGCTGGCCGGAAAAAGTGCTGCCCTAAGCCCACCACGACCGGCAGGCTTAGAAGGAAAAATAAGCTGTCCACGAAGTGGGGGAGCCTCCCAGGGCTTAGGTGGAGCCCCATCCCTCCTAAGGCGAAAAGGCCGGCTATCACCAAGGCCCGGCGTAACCGAGCTAAGTAGGCTTTTTGGGCGGCCACTTGGGCGTAAGCATCGGGCAGTAGCGTATACCCTGCTGGTTCTAGCGCGGCCTTGAGCTGGTCAAAAGGGGCTTTTTCGGGGTCATGCCGCACCTGCACCTCACCGGTGGAAAAGTGCACCTCTGCCTTCTCTACCCCTGGCACATGTTCCAAAAGGGTCTGTACGCTCACCGCGCAACTTTGACAGCTCATGCCCACTACTTTATAAGTGGCCTCGATCGTCATAGCCTTTCGGGGTACAAACAAAAATAGGGTGGGCAGGCTTATGGGATGCCCCAGATCGGAGGCATTTGGATGAGTGCGGCTTTTGTGTATACCTTTGTCATGATGAAGCATGGGTTGTTTCTCTTTTTACTGAGTCTAAGCTGGGGGCAAGAGATTCTGCTGCGCCGCGTGCAGGTGAGACAAAAAATCGCAGGGGAGGCCCCAAGGACGGTTTCTGAGGAGCCGAGCGGTATACGGTGGGTGCTAGGGGGGCAGGTGCTGGACAGCACCACGAAAGAGCCCCTGAGCGGAGCGTACGTGCGCGTACCCGGCAGTGTCATCGGTGCGGTGACGGACGAGAAAGGGGTTTTTCGGATACCGACTACGTTGCGCACCCCTATTGAGGTGGAGGTGTCGTTTGTGGGGTATGCTACGCGGCGCCTGACGCTGACCCCCGCTGCCAGAAGGCTCGCCTACGGCTCCTATTTTCCTTGTGCCGGAGGATATTGTCGGCCAGGAAGTGGTTATTTCAGCCTCCCGTGTGGAAGAGAAGCTCCTGCGCTCGCCCGTGCAGGTGATGCAGCTTTCTGGCCTTGCTATCCGCAGCAGCCGGCCGTGATTTCGGCCCAAACCCTCTCTTTTCTTCCCGGCGTGGACGTAGTTTATTCCAGCCTAACTTTTCCCGTGGTCAATGCACGGGGCTTCAACTTCACGCAAAACCCCCGCTTTATCAATCGGGTGGATGGCGTTGAGATGCAGTCCACGGCCCTCAATGTGCCTGTTCTTACGTTCACCGCACCGCCGGATCTGGATGTAGCCAATGTGGAGGTGATAGCGGGTCCGGCTTCAGCGCTGTACGGGCCGAACGCTTTCAATGGGGCCATGCTGACCACGCTGAAAGATCCTTTTCAGTATCCCGGTCTTTCGGCGCAAGTCCGGCTTGGGGTCAATCATGTAAGCAATGACCAGCGTTCACCTGCGCCGCTTTACGATGTACAGGCTCGGTATGCTGGACTTGGCGCAATCGGCTGGGTCTCAAGGTTGCCTTTCATGGCCTCCTGGCAGAGGACTGGTGGGCCACGGACACCACCGACCGAGGTGTGTACGCGGGGGCTGTGCCGCCTTATACGATGGCGGGTTCAGGCAACCCGGGTTATGTGCCGGTCAACGGCTATGGGCAGGACGCTCGGTCCCTTATTAGGGGGCTTCCTTTTGTGGACGGTCGTCCCATGCCGCCTTTTTGGCTGGCTCGGACCGGCTGGCTGGAGCCTGACTTGGTAGACATGCGTACGCAAATTGGCAAGGTCACAGGCGGGCTCTTTTACCGTTTTTTCGGACCAGCTCCAGGTCCAGTTTTCTTTTCATCTGGCCAATGGCCGCACGGTCTACCAGGCTAATACCCGCTATGCTTTGCAGAACTTCCTGTTTTCAGCGTACAAAGCCGAGCTGGGGCATCCTCGGGGCTTTTTGCGGTTGTATGCCCTTCGGGAGAATGGGGGCCGTTCTATGCCGATGGGTATTCTGGGGGCGAACCTCCTTGCTGCGGTCAAGCCCCACAGTGACTGGTTTGTGCAGTACCTGCTTGCGTATGGGGGCTATCTGGATTACAGCATGAGCGCGCAGGATAAGGCGGCTTTTGAGGCGCATTATGGCTATCCGGTGCCGGCGATGGGGGATCATGCGGCGGCCCGGCGCTTGGCGGATAGCGACACGCGGTTTCTGGCCACGCTTCCGAGTGCGGCGCCGGTGGCCGGCTTTTTGGGCAGCCGGTGGGATGTAG
>BPGW01000009.1 GCA_026003235.1 Bacteroidia bacterium
GTGAAGACTTGGTATGGCGATTTGTGCCTTCTCAAAGCGGAGAAATCCGTATCCAGATATGGGGATGCAACCCGTACTCCCACTGGACCCTATACGAGGGGGGCACTCCCCCTACAGACTGTAGCACCGGTCTGAGCGGCGGAACCTGCATAGATGAGGACATATGGGGTAGTGGTTACCGACGCCTTTACGCTTGTGTAAACGCAGACCAAACCTACTACCTCGTCTTCAACCAGACCCAGAGCACGACCACCGCCACCAACTGCGGTAAGTTTGACAGCCTACTCATTGAGCCCGTGGAAGTACCTATTTATGGGGCTACCTACGTCACGAGCCTGCCTTATAGCCACGGCCCTGGCAGCACACAAATCCAGCGTGACCGCTTTAACAACAGTAACTCAGGAACCTGCGGAAACGCGATTTACAATGGAGGACCAGACTGGATTTGGCAGTTTACTCCCTCCACCTCAGGCAATGTAACTATAACCATCACAGGAAGCTCTACCTACACAGGGTGGGCCTTATACTGTCAGGGGCAGATAACTTGTTCAGATGGCTTAGATAATGCGGCCTGTGTAAATGGGGCTATATATGGAGGAGGGGATCAAACCATAAATGCTTATGTACAAGCCGGTATAACCTACCATTTTATTTTGAATCACTATAGCAGTGGAGGAGGTACTTTTAGCAACCTCACTATTTCGGCTCCTACGCCGGCTACGCCCCCCTCTTCCTATCCGTGCATGCCCCTTTCTCAAGGGATCACGGCGTGGGAAGGGGAGGTCTTGCATACCGGAGGCCACCGTCTGTGGTGGAGTGTAGCGCCTTCGCTTCAAGTGCGGGGCTTTGTGGTAGAGGCAGGCAGCTCGCCTTCAGAGCTAACGCCCCTTGACAGCTTAGGCTCTGACAGCAGAGAGTATGTACGAGTAGCGGCCCCCCCCCGGCCCCACCTGGTATCGCCTCAGAATAGAGACACCAGAAGGAGGGCATCTGGCCTCCTCTCTGCTACGGTTGGAAGGCTACTCCGAGCTCACCCTGCCTACCCTATCTGCCTACGTAAACGCAGCCCAAGCCTTACAAGTACAGCTCCAAGGATGGAAGGACCTTCCTCTCACCTTAGAAGTGTACGATCTTCACGGGCGGCGACTTTTTAGGCAGGACCTGCCAAGGCCAGTCAAGATTGCGAGCTTGCCCCTTATGCACCTTTCGCAAGGGCTCTACTACGTGTGGGCTCACCAGGAGGGCTACATAGCTAAAGCGCCCGTGTTCGTGGGGCCTTGACATGTGATTTTGGCGCGCTTTTTGCTAAATTTGCTGTATGCGACCCCTTTGGGCCGTTCTGGCCTTAGCGCTGGTGTGGGCGCAGGAAGAGAGTCGGACTCGTCAACCTACCGGTGCCCCTCCCGCCACCCGAAGCGTTCCCGTGCGAAGCGTCCCTCGCCCCGCTCCTGAAGAAGTCGTAATCATGGAGACCCTTAGCGGGAAGGTCGTGGAAAAAAACGGCACCCCCCTCGGAGGGGTACGCATTTGGTTTGTCAACAAAGCCACAGGCCAAGTGCTGGGCGAGACCCGCACCGATGAAAAAGGAAACTTTGCGCTGGCCATCCAGCGGGCCGATACGCTCATCGTACGCCTGAGCCGAGAAGGAAAAGAGTTTGTAGAGCGAGAATACCCTATGGAGGAACTGATTTCCAGTGAACCTGAGATTCCTTTCGCCCCATGAGGTGGATGGCGTGGGGGGTAGGCTTGCTTTTATGGGCGCAGGAGACCGTATGGCCCGGACGCCTCCTTTTTGAGCTTCGTGAGGGCTTCTCAGCTGAAAAGCTCCCCCCTGAGCTGGCGGAGCTGCGCGATAGGGTAGGAGGGCAGGTGCGGCTACGCTTCCCTCAACTGCCCTTGAAAGATCCTGCCAGCCGGCCCATCTGGCTCTTAGAGTACACGGCCGACTTACACCCTGCCTACGTGGCTAAACTCTGGCGCCGCAGCCCCGCCGTCTTGTACGCCGAACCCGAATACCTCCCTGTTCCTTTCGCCGCTCGTCAAGAAGACCCCACCCAACTCACTTACCTCCCGAGCGATACTCTTGACAACCCCTTCCTGCGGCACCTGAGAGTAGTAGGGGCCTGGGATAGCACCCACGGTGATACCGCCACCGTCGTAGCTATCGTGGACACCGATTGTAAGTTTGACCATGCCGACCTCGTGGACAACATCGCCTACAACTGGAACGACCCTATCAACGGCTTAGACGACGACGGGGACAGCTATGTGGATAACTTTCAGGGGTGGGATCTGGTAGGGGCTTCGTATAGCGGTTCTGGGCCTTTTGCACCGGACAATGATCCTCGTCTACCGTCCAGCAGCGGACATGGAACATGGATGGCGGGCCTTGCCGGCGCTACCACAGACAACACCACGGGCATAGCCGCTCCCAGCTTCAAATGCCGGGTTCTGCCTGTAAAGGTCGCCCCAGACAACAGCTGGGCCCTGTACGCGGCCTACGATGGTATCCTATACGCTGCCCAGCACGGCGCCAAGGTCATCAACTGCTCTTGGGGGGGCACCTTTTACAGCCAAGCTGCTCAAAACTTCCTTCGGCAGCTGATACAGACCTACGACCCACTCGTGGTAGCCGCCGCCGGCAACATCCCCCCTGACACGCCAGCTACCTTTTACCCCGCTAACTACGAGGGCGTGCTTGCCGTGACCGGCGTGGATACCCACGATGTGTGGTGGGGCACCCTGCAGATTGGCTATGGGATAGACATAGCCACCACCGGCGAAGGCACCACGCTACACAGCTACACCGGAACCGACCATTCTTATTTTCGGATGGGGGCCACGACTTCGGGCGCAAGCGCTATCGCTTCCGGCTGCGCGGCTTTGCTGCGATCCTGGCGCCCTGACCTGAACGCCTATCAGGTAGCTGAATTGCTGCGCATTACGGCGGACTCCGTGGAGCCTCAAAATCTGCCCCACCTTCGCTATAGGCTGGGGCGCCGCCTCAACCTCGCCAGGGCCGTGGCCACCCGAGATACCCCCGCTTGCCGCATCACCGCTTGGAGAGCCTACGATGGCAATGACTCGCTCTTCTTCGCTGGGGAAACCTTCTTTCTCTCCGCCACGTACACCAACTACCTCGCCCCTGTCTCCAACCTCACCGTCTCCCTGGAATCTCTTACCCCCCACTTGCAAGTCAACAGTGGGCCTTATATGATAGGCTCTTTGGGCACCTTACAGTCGCATACCCAAACCACGCCCTTCTTGCTTACCCTACAGCCTTCTTGCCCCCTCAACGCCAAACTGCCTGTGCTCTTTCGTTTCCAAGGGGATGGGGGCTACAGCGATTACCAGGTGATCGAGCTGACCGGATTGAATCCGGCCTATGTGCACCTGGACTCCGCTCAACTGCGCACGACCCTCTGCGGAAACGGCCGAGTAGGGTACTACGATACCCCTGCCAACACCCAGGGGCGGGGGGCCCGCTGGAGCGGCAGCACAGAATCCTGGCTCTTTGAGGGAGGACTCTTTATCATAGACGACACCAGCGCACACCTCTCCACCCGGGCCCCCTTAGGAAGTATGTACAACCACTTTACACCCACCCAAGCGGCGACCCACACCGTCCAGGGACTGTACGAAATCGGCGAAGTAGGCTATGCTGGTAGGGGGCGGTATCACCGCACCCAAGCCCCTCACTATCCAGGGAAAAGCTTACGCTGCCCGCCGAGAACCCGCCAACCCCTTTGTGGCTTTCGTATACCGCCTTGAGAACTACTCTGCAACGGAGTCTTACCAGGACTTGTCGGTGGGGTGGTGGCTGGACTTTGATGTGGGCAACAACCCCGCCACCGACCGCTCGGCTTTGCATCCCACGCTGCCCCTGGTGTACGCTTACAACAGCGCCTCTTCCCGGTTTATCGGGGCGGTGCTGCTCTCAGGGCAAACCCTCCACCGGCGCATCGGAAGAGTGGATACCTTCTCAGCCATCCCCCCCAGTTACATCAGCCTGGCTCGCCAGCCGGGAGGCGTCACTTCCACCACAGGCGATGTGTTTACCCTGATTGCGGCCCGAGGCGTGGACCTTCCTGCGGGTGGAGCCGATACCGTCGCCTTGGCTCTGGTAGGTGGCTACTCCCTCACCGAACTTGAGATGGGCGCTGAAGCAGCCCTGGCCTGGTACGATTGCCTTGTGCGGGGTAATGCCCCTCAGGTAGACCTGGGACCCGATCGACGCCTCTGCCGAGGGGATAGCCTCGCTGGCCCGCCGGGCATGGTCAGCTACACCTGGTCCAATGGCTACGCCACCCCACTCATCTACCCCACTCAGAGCGGCCTCTACTGGCTTCTCGTCCAGGATGCCCAGGATTGCTGGGGCTATGATGAGGTGTTCTTGACCGTAGATTCCCTGGAAGCGGCCCAAGTACAATTCACCCCTGGCCTAATGGTGGCGGTGGGCCAGCCCTTCCAGGCTACTGAGCAGAGTGGCCGCCCTTATCAATACACCTGGCGGCTCCAGACCCCCTCGGGCTGGCAGCAGTTTCCCGGCCCCAGCTTGAATTACACCTTCTCCAGCGCTGGCACCTATACGCTCCTCCTCCTGCGGCAGGACCCTGCGACGGGCTGCCAGGATAGCCTCGCCTGGGAAATCACGGTGACGGTCACTTCCAACCTGAGCAGCGCTTCTGGGGCGCCCACTCTGCACCCCAACCCCACACGGGAGGGATTCTGGCTGGGGTACCCCGCAGAGGCCGCGGGAAGCCTTCGCTTATACACCGCAGCAGGCAAACTGGTTTGGGAAGCCCCCCTGCAAAAGCCTGGAAGCTGGTACGCCCTACCACCTTTGCCTGCCGGCACTTACCTGTGGGAAGTGGGCCCTTACCGAGGTAAGCTGGTCCTGCTTCCTTGAGTTGTCGTATTTTTGCAGCATGGCACGCGTATGCGCAATCACGGGCCGACGGCCCCGGTCAGGCTACAACGTCTCCCACTCCAATCGCCACACCAAACGCCGCTTTGACATCAACCTGCAAAAGAAGCGCCTGCCCCTCGCTCCAGGGATAAGTATGGAGCTCAAGCTTACCACACGCGCCCTCAAAACCTTGTATCGGAAAGGCTACTTGCGCACGACTTAGAAAGATGGCTGCCAGGCTGCAGGTTAAGTTTAGCCTCTTGCTTGGAACAGGGGTTTTGTGGGGTTTTATACTCATAGGTTGCCAGCCCAGCGGACCCAGTAAGGCCCCTCCACCCACAGAGGCCCCCTCCTCAGGCGCAAGCCAGCCTTACAGCGAACTCCGAACCCTGATGGACAGCTTAACCATAGCAAAGCAGCGCACTATCTTGGCCAAAGTTCTCTCTGTGGCAGAAAAGGAAGGATGGGCTGGGGCGGTGCAATATTGTAACCTGGTAGCCGATACCCTCACCACCTACCGAGACGCCCGCATCTCTTTGCAGCGAGTAGCCCTGCGCTACCGCAAGCCTAAAAATGCGTTGGCCGATTCGCTGGACAAAGCCGCCTACAATCACTTCCTCCAGACTCGCTCCCAAGAAAGCCTGATATGGACAGCAGGGGAAGGGGAGGTTCGGTATTACCGCCCGATCTATGTAGCGATGTCCCAGTGCCTCAAGTGCCATGGCGCCCCCGCCGACCTGGATGGCCCAGCCCTCGCCAAAATCCGCAAACTCTACCCCGGCGATAAAGCCACGGGGTTTGCCCAAGGCGACCTCCGCGGCCTGTGGAAAGCCACCCTCCGTACACCCATACCCTAAGCCCCTTCTCTCCTACTTACAAAGTAAATGTACTCAGCAAAGCAGCCTTGCAAGGGGCAGGGAACTTTGATCTCCTCATACCTCAGGGCTTGTGTGTTCTTCACTGGCTTCTGCCCCATCCATAGGCTCTACTCTGGTAACAGAGTGTGTGCAAGGGGGCCTCTGCGGCCTATGGAAAGCTAAGGTCCCCCTCACGCCCCCAGCGCCTGAGCGACCGTGCAACCTTACTCCCCCTCTTATCCGTATATACCCTAATGAACCTTTTACCTTTCAGTCGGCTCTTCGTGAGCGGACTGGCGCTGATGGGCCTACTCTGGGCCCAAAACCCGCAAATCAAAAAAGTCCTGGAAAAAGCCGGTCTCAAGTACTCGGTGGACAAAGATGGAGACTTCAAACTTGTCTTTGGACTTGAAAATGATCGGTCTCAGATCGTGTTTATCACTTCCGAAACCGAGCAGATGGCCGACCAAACCATCGTAGAGCTGTGGTCCCCCGGTTTCCAAGCCGCCGATAACGAAGGGGCAGCGATATGGACGGCCCTCTTGGCGGATTCCCAACGAAGGAAAGTCGGAGCTTGGCAAGCCGTAGTCAGCGAGGGGAAAATCATCGCCGTATACAAAGCGAAAATTCCTCTCTCAAGCCTTACGCCGGATTTCCTCAAGGCTGTCTGTATTGGTGTGGCTTCGGTAGCGGATGAAGTAGAGCAGAAGGTAAGCCAGGAAGACAAATTCTGAGAGGAAGCGGCAAGAAAGGAGAACGGGGGCCGGCGCCTGCGGCGCCGGCCCCCTCTTACATGCGCCCGCTGCAGGATTTGGACCTGCAACCCTCGGGTTAACAGCCAGATGCGACCTCTGCGGCCTGTGGAAAGCTAAGGTCCGTCTCGCACCCCCAGCGCCTCACCAACCCCCTAAGTTACCTTGCAACCTTACTCCCCCTCTTATCCGTATATACCCTAATGAACCTTTTACCTTTCAGTCGGCTCTTCGTGAGCGGACTGGCGCTGATGGGCCTACTCTGGGCCCAAAACCCGCAAATCAAAAAAGTCCTGGAAAAAGCCGGTCTCAAGTACTCGGTGGACAAAGATGGAGACTTCAAACTTGTCTTTGGACTTGAAAATGATCGGTCTCAGATCGTGTTTATCACTTCCGAAACCGAGCAGATGGCCGACCAAACCATCGTAGAGCTGTGGTCTCCCGGTTTTCAAGCCGCCGATAACGAAGGGGCAGCGATATGGACGGCCCTCTTGGCGGATTCCCAACGAAGGAAAGTCGGAGCTTGGCAAGCCGTAGTCAGCGAGGGGAAAATCATCGCCGTATACAAAGCGAAAATTCCTCTCTCAAGCCTTACGCCGGATTTCCTCAAGGCTGTCTGTATTGGTGTGGCTTCGGTAGCGGATGAAGTAGAGCAGAAGGTAAGCCAGGAAGACAAATTCTGAGAGGAAGCGGCAAGAAAGGAGAACGGGGGCCGGCGCCTGCGGCGCCGGCCCCCTCTTACATGCGCCCGCTGCAGGATTTGGACCTGCAACCCTCGGGTTAACAGCCAGATGCGACCTCTGCGGCCTGTGGAAAGCTAAGGTCCGTCTCGCACCCCCAGCGCCTCACCAACCCCCTAAGTTACCTTGCAACCTTACTCCCCCTCTTATCCGTATATACCCTAATGAACCTTTTACCTTTCAGTCGGCTCTTCGTGAGCGGACTGGCGCTGATGGGCCTACTCTGGGCCCAAAACCCGCAAATCAAAAAAGTCCTGGAAAAAGCCGGTCTCAAGTACTCGGTGGACAAAGATGGAGACTTCAAACTTGTCTTTGGACTTGAAAATGATCGGTCTCAGATCGTGTTTATCACTTCCGAAACCGAGCAGATGGCCGACCAAACCATCGTAGAGCTGTGGTCTCCCGGTTTTCAAGCCGCCGATAACGAAGGGGCAGCGATATGGACGGCCCTCTTGGCGGATTCCCAACGAAGGAAAGTCGGAGCTTGGCAAGCCGTAGTCAGCGAGGGGAAAATCATCGCCGTATACAAAGCGAAAATTCCTCTCTCAAGCCTTACGCCGGATTTCCTCAAGGCTGTCTGTATTGGTGTGGCTTCGGTAGCGGATGAAGTAGAGCAGAAGGTAAGCCAGGAAGACAAATTCTGAGAGGAAGCGGCAAGAAAGGAGAACGGGGGCCGGCGCCTGCGGCGCCGGCCCCCTCTTACATGCGCCCGCTGCAGGATTCGAACCTGCGACCCTCTGGTTAACAGCCAGATGCTCTAACCGCTGAGCTAAGCGGGCACCGCAAAGATAGAGCTTTCTGGCCATACGCAAACCGGTGCCCGATGAGTTTTGTTTGGGCAGACATGCATTACTGGATCATCGGTGGAAGCCATGGGATAGGACGGACGCTGGCAGAGAAACTTCTTGCTTCGGGGCATACGGTGGAAGTTTTCTCTCGCACACACGGCGACCTACCGCCCTCGGTGATTTGGCACGCTGGCGATGTGCTAAAAGACCTCCTCCCCGCTCTCCAAGAGCCTCTCCATGGGGTGGTGTACCTGCCAGGCTCCATTACGCTCAAGCCCTTTGCGCAGCTGAGGGAAAACGATTTTCGTAGCGACTGGGAAATCAACTTTTGGGGCGCGGTTCGGGCTCTTCAGCACGCTTACCCCCTCCTGAAAAAGACACCTGGGGCGAGCGTGGTGCTGGTTTCAACTGTCGCCGTACAGACGGGCATGCCCTTTCATGCGAGCATCGCTGCGGCCAAAGGCGCTGTGGAAGGTCTTGTGCGGAGCCTGGCCGCCGAATGGGCCCCCACCATCCGCGTCAACGCCGTAGCGCCCTCCCTCACCCAGACCCCCCTCGCCGAAAAGCTCACAAACACCCCCGAAAAAATCCAGCAGTCCGCTCAACGACACCCCCTCCGTCGCATCGGAAACCCCGAAGATGTGGCGGAAGCCATTTTCTTCCTCCTCTCCCCAGCCAGTAGCTGGATCACCGGTCAAGTCCTGGCTGTGGATGGAGGCATGAGCAGCCTGCGGCTCTTAGGATAACCTCCAACCTGGACTTACCTTCTCAGGGAACCTCAAGGGGTCTTCAAATAGCCCTTAGGAAGGTGTGGTGTCAGACAAAGCGCTTGTACCAGCAGCGCTTGCGCAGTCGCATACGAGAGAAAGATGGCCGCAGCTATAACCGACAGGGGCCGCTCCCAGGCCAGGTAATTAAGGCCAATCAGCGAGTCCGACAGCACAAACAGCAGGGCCCCCACCAAGCCCTGCCAGAAAGCGGCTTTCTCTACTTGTTTCCACCGAGAAGCGGCGCCGATAGCCATGCCTAAAATCAGCAGCCCGTAAAAAACCACCGCAGGCCGTAGGGGTCTCCGCTCAGGAAAAGCCCCCATGTGAACCCACAGGTACGAAAGCATACCTGCGCCATACGCTATAAGGAGCCCATACGCCCATAGAGGCAACGAGCTGGTCCGACGAAAGAAGCTTCGCATGTACAGGCCGTGCACCACAGCAAAGCTGCCCAACCCGACCAGAAAAAAAACCGGTACCTCGCGGGATGCCCCACAGCACAGGAGGCTTCGTTGGGTCAGGCATCCATAGCAAAGCGATGTCGCCCACCCAAGAAAAGACGAGAATCGGGACAAGGAGCTTCTGCTTACTTAGGCAGGGCCAGGCCCACGCCGCAAGCAAGGGCATAGCCAGCGGCTTAGCCATGCCTACGAGAAGAGGCCAACCCGCCAGCTCCCCCCACGCCACCCCCAGCGCTGCCAGAGCGTAGCCCACCCCCAAGCTCCTTCGCATGTCGGTAAAGGTAGAACACGAATTTTGTTACGGCTCTTGTGCTTGTCTATCCGGCCGAAAAGCTCATGCAGCAAGAGCGGAGCTGGCGCATCAACTTTGTGAACTCGCTCATCGGCCCCAAAAACCTGCATGTGCTGCTCACAAGAAGCCCTCAAGGGGTGATCAACGCTGCCATTTTCAACTCCGGCCTACATATTGGCTCCTCGCCGCCTTATATAGGCTTTCTGTTGAGGCCCACCACCGTGCCTCGCCACACCTATGAAAACCTTCGCCATTTCCCCTACGCTACGCTCAATGCGGTCGGTCGGTCTTTTTTTGAGAAAGCGCACGCCACCCACGCTAAGCTCCCCCCCGAGGAAAGCGAAGTTGAGCGTTTCGGACTGGCGCTACAGAGCGAGCCGGATGAACCGTTGCCTTACCTGGCTGAAAGCCCCCTCACCGCTCGTCTACGCTGGGTAGAGGAACACCTCCTTACCATCAACAAGACGCGCCTCCTCATTTTTGCGGTGGAAGTCGTGCGCGTCAAAGCCGACCCCGACCCAGATGGCTTTTTGCGGCTTGATGCTTTGGGGCTGGTGGCCGGCTCAGGTTGTGACGGGTATTGGTCGTTGGACTTTATGGGACGGCTTCCGATTCAGCGCACCCCCTAACTTCGCACGCCCGTGCAACCCCTCCTACGGCTGTTGTGGCCCTTTTACCGCCGATACGCTCTGCTGGGTCTGGCTGGCGTGTTGGCTGTGGCCGCTGTAAACTTCCTGGCAGTCCTGCCGGGCTGGGTCACAGGCCGGGTCATAGACCACCTTACCGAGGTGCAGCGCGCCGCTTCGGCCCGGCAAGCCTTGATGCCTATCCTCGCCTATCTGGGAGGCCTTGCGCTGCTGATGCTGCTGCGCGCCGCCCTTATGGTGGCTATGCGCCTTTCGCTGGTCGTGCTGAGCCGCCGAGTGGAACGAGACCACCGCGCCTACCTCCTACAGAAACTCCTGCAATGGGACCTTCTGACCCTCCACCAGCACCCTACCGGCGAACTCCTCACCCACTTTACCGAAGACCTGAACCGCCTGCGCAACTTCACAGGGCCGGTCGTGCTGTATGGCTTGCAAACGATTTTTCTGGTGCTCTTCACGGGGGCTTTGATGTTTTACACCGAACCCCGTCTGGCGCTCTTTACCCTGCTTCCTCTGGTGCTTATCGGCCCCTTGACCTACCTGCTGCGCCAAGAAGCGCTCACTCGGGGCCACCGCCAGCAGCAGGCTTTCGCCGCTATGAGCGCTTTCCTCCAGCAGGTGTACCCTTTCCTGCGTCCCTTGCGGGCTATAGCGGACCCTTCCGCCCTGGCTAAAGAATGGCACAAACGCACCCAAGCCCACCGACAGGCCAGCCTTTCTGTAGCCCGGATCGAAGCCTACCTGCACCCCCTCACCCTTTTGTTCGTAGGGATCAGCCTGACGGTGGTGCTCATCTACGGAGGCATTCGGGTGACCGAAGGTAAAACCACGGTCGGAACCATCGGAGCTTTCAGTTTGTACGTAGTGCAGCTTATGTTTCCCCTCAGTGCGGTAGGGTGGCTGATTAGCCTGGTGCAGCAAGCTCGCGCCAGCGCCGAACGGCTTCTGGCCCTTCAAGCCGTATCTCCTCGTTTGCGTTTTCCTGCGGTTTCGCTCCGCCCCCCTGCCCACCACGGATGGGCCTGGGAAGCCCTAAGCTTCCGATACAGCCCTGACGGACCCTTCGTTTTGTCTGGCCTTAGGGGTAAAGTAGCACCAGGGGAAAAAATCGCCTTTTCTCTGCCGATGGGCAGCGGTAAAACAACCCTTGCACGCCTGCTGAGCCGGCACCTGGACCCCACCGAAGGGGAAATATGGTTTGGCGGCGTGCCCCTGCCCAACCTGAGCTGGGAGGACCTGCGCCAGCGCATAGGGTATGTGCCTCAACAGCCCTTCCTGCTGAGCGGAAGCCTCGCCGAAAACCTGCGGCTTGTGCGGCCGGAAGCTTCTCAGCGGGAGCTATGGCAAGCGCTGGAATGGGCCGGCCTGGCCGAAGAAGTAGCCGCCCTGCCCAAAGGCCTCCAAACCGATATAGGTCTATGGGGTCAGCAAGTGTCCGGCGGTCAGCGCCAACGGCTCGCCCTGGCCATGACGCTCCTCAAAAAACCTGGAGCCCTGATTTTAGACGATACCTTCGCGCCCCTGGATAGCGAAAAGGTCAAAGAAATTCTCGCACACCTACACCGGCATTTTGGGCACGCCACCTGGGTTATTTTCACCCATCGCACGGAAGTCCAGCCTTTCGTAGACCGGTGGGAGACGACTTTTCAAGTAGGCTTGCCCCGCAAAGAAGCGGAAACTTGGTGTAGGTAAAGACGCCCTTCTGGTGCTACCCCCAAGATGGTGTACCCTTCGCCTTCAAGACGAGTCACCAGATCCTGCAAAGCACACTTGTGAGCCTCCGTATCAGCGCAAAAGAGGGCTATGTGGGCATACTCCCGACGCAAACGCTGTAAGGGAGAAAGGAGCCGATTCAAGGCCGGCTGCCATTCGTAGAA
This sequence comes from Bacteroidia bacterium, assembly GCA_026003235.1. Taxonomy (GTDB): domain Bacteria; phylum Bacteroidota; class Bacteroidia; order SpSt-205; family SpSt-205; genus SpSt-205. Next base: position 12,094 of record BPGW01000009.1, read on the forward strand.
GATGCCCACTTCAGCAAGCCATTTCTGAAGGGGTCCCTGCGCAAGGTGGGGATAGCGGCGAGACATCGTGTGGCGACGCAGGTCTAACAAAGCTTGTATTTCGTATCGGCGCAGCAGGTGAGCCAGGACGGCCCATTCAAGGGGGTGATTGAAAAGGAAAAGGGCCTGAGCTGCGGCTCGGCGAAGGCGATCGTGTACCGCTTCGCCCAAGCCTGTGACAGGCAAACGCTGAACCAAGATGAAGTCGGTGGGTTCGGCCTGGCAGCGAAGGATCGTATCGTACAACCGCGCAGCAGCCTCCTCAAGGCGTCCATCCGGGCTTAGCACATGAAGATGGGGATGGTCTGGGGGTTGGGCAGGCGGGGTAAAGTACACCAGCGATGCCGAAGGTTCGTCAGGCGGGGTCTCCCATCCGTACAAAAGAGGCTTGGTAGGGGCATAATGGCGGGGAAATTGACCTGGGCTGTGGGGCACGCTGCTCGAGCTGCGCACCACCAGCCGTTCACCCAGCACCTCTTCCAAGGCTTCGCGGGGCACAGCGCCAGGGCGATACAGCACAAACCGGCCTTCTTCCTCTCCTACGATGGTAGACTCCAAGCCATGCAAGCAAGGCCCCCCGTCCAGGATGAAAGGAATCTGCCCAGCAAAGTAAGCGTATACATGCGCGGGGGTGGTGGGGCTAGTACGACCAAAAGGGTTAGCGCTGGGCGCAGCCAACGGAAAGGGCACCTTCTCCAAAAGGGCTTGAAGAAGAGGGTGGGCAGGAGCCCGGACAGCCACCCGAGGCAAACCCGCCGTCACCACCGAAGGAATGCGCTCGCTGCGAGGAACCAGCAGGGTAAGAGGCCCTGGCCAGAACTTTTCCATAAGCTGAACCGCCCAGTAAGGCACTTCTATCCCAAGGTTTGCCAGGGCCTCCGAGTCCCGAACATGCACAATAAGCGGATCCGAGAGGGGGCGCTGCTTGAGCTGAAAGACTTTCTGCACGGCCGCTTCGTCCAGGGCGTTGGCCGCAAGGCCGTACACCGTCTCCGTGGGAATAGCCACGACCTGACCCGCAGAGAGGAGAGCTGCAGCTTGGTCTACAGCAGAACTCACGACGGTTTCCATACAAAAGCAAAAGGCAAGAGGTTTTCCATTCCTATGAAGCGGTAGACAGTAGGAGGAGCGCCGGCAAAGATATAGGTCCAGGAGGTTTGGCTGAGCTGCTCGTACTCGTGGAGGACCTGGCGGCAAGCGCCACAGGGCATGACGGGCGTAGGGGAGTGGGGAGCAAAGACGGCAAGGGCTTCCACCTGGGGCAGGAGCTGTTGACTGCCTAAGTAGAAGAGGAGGACGCGTTCGGCGCAGAGGCCGCTGGGAAAAGCCGCATTTTCTTGGTTGTTGCCGGTGAAGAGGCGGCCGTCCCGAAGTCGGGCAGCCGCACCAACCGGAAAGCCAGAATACGGAGCGTACGCTTGGCCGGCGGCTGCGCGAGCCGCTTCCACCAAAGCCCTGTCGGCCGGCGAAAGCTCCTCCCAGCTCAGCTCCTCATAGACAAGGTGCACCCTGCGCTGCACCCCCCAAGGTAGGAAATTTCGTAGATTTGCCCCAGATGACCCAGGACACGACCGTCACACCGCAAGCCGACTCGTCCTACCGCGCAGCTTCTATCCAGGTCCTGGAAGGGCTGGAAGCGGTGCGCAAACGGCCTGCCATGTACATCGGGGACATTGGCCTCCGAGGCTTGCACCACCTCATCTTTGAAGTGGTAGACAACTCCATTGACGAGGCGATGGCAGGGTTCTGCACCGAGATTGAGGTGACCCTGCACGCCGACGGTTCGGTAACGGTCAAAGACAACGGGCGAGGCATCCCCGTAGATACGCACCCCACCGAAGGCCGCTCAGCTCTGGAGGTGGTGATGACGGTTTTGCATGCAGGGGGCAAGTTTGACCGCAACACCTATAAGGTCTCTGGCGGCCTGCATGGGGTAGGGGTCTCCTGCGTAAACGCCCTCTCTGAGTGGCTGGAAGCCCGCGTCTACCGCGAAGGGCAAATCTGGTACCAATCCTACAAGAAAGGAGAGCCCCAGTGTCCCGTAGGCCCTATTGGCCCCACCCGAGAACGAGGCACCGAAATCCGCTTCAAGCCCGATCCGACCATCTTCCCGGATACCGAGTTTCAATTTGACCTGGTGGCGAATCGCCTTCGGGAGCTGGCCTACCTGAACCCCCGGCGTCAAAATCACCCTCCGCGATGAGCGGGAGCTGGACGAGGCAGGCCGGCCCCTCGTGCGGGTTTTTTACTCCAAAGGCGGGCTGCTGGAGTTTGTAAAGCACCTCAACCACGGAAAGCAAACCCTCCACGAACCCATTCTCATCCAAGGCACCGACCCTGAGGGGCCTCTACCAGGTAGAGGTGGCCCTGCAGTACAAACGAGACCTTCAACGAGACGCTGTACTCCTATGTGAACAACATTCGCACCCACGAAGGCGGCACGCATGTGGTGGGCTTCCGCAAGGCCTTGACCCCGAGTCTTCAAGAGCTACGGCGAAAAGGAGGGCCTCTTCAGCAAGGTCAAATTTGAAGTCAGCGGCGATGACTTCAAAGAAGGACTCACGGCGGTGATCTCGGTCAAGGTGCCGGAGCCGCAGTTTGAAGGCCAGACCAAAACCAAACTGGGCAACTCCGAGGTCGCGGGCATTGTGGAAAGTGTGGTCGGAAAGGGCCTGGCCGACTACCTTGAAGAGAACCCCCGCGTAGCGCGAACTGTCCTGCAAAAGGTGCTTTTAGCTGCGGAGGCCCGCTACGCGGCCCGCAAAGCCCGCGAGATGGTACAACGCAAGGGGGCAGTAAGCAGTGGAGGCTTGCCCGGCAAACTGGCCGACTGCTCCAGCAAAGAACCCGAGCAATGCGAAATCTTCCTCGTTGAAGGTGACTCAGCAGGAGGCAGCGCCAAACAAGCGCGCGACCGCCGCTTCCAAGCGATCCTGCCCCTGCGAGGGAAAATCCTCAATGTGGAAAAAACCCACCTCACCAAAATCTACGAAAACGAGGAGATCAAGAACATAGCGCTGGCCCTCGGCGTGGGTAAGCTGGGTCCCCAAGGCATGCACGAAGGAGACCTGGAAAACCTCCGCTACCACAAAATTATCCTTATGACCGATGCCGATGTAGACGGCAGTCACATTCGCACGCTGTTGCTCACGCTTTTCTATCGGTACATGCGGCCCATCATAGAAAAGGGCCATCTGTATATCGCCTTACCGCCGCTTTACCTGGTCAAAAAGGGCCATCAACACCGCTACTGCTGGAACGACGAACAGCTCAAGGCCGCCATCGCTGAGCTTGGAGGCGGAGACGAATCCCGCGTCACCGTCCAACGCTATAAGGGCCTGGGCGAAATGAACCCCGAACAGCTCTGGGAGACCACCATGAACCCTGAAACCCGTACCCTTTTGCGCGTAGAACTGGAAGACGCCGCCGAAGCGGACGAAACGTTTACCTTGCTGATGGGGAAAGAAGTGGCACCTCGTCGCCGCTTCATTGAGCAGAACGCCCGGTACGCCCGCCTGGACGTGTAAAAAGGCTGGAAAACCTCGGTTTCCCGCCTAAGCGAAAATCTCGTAAGTTTGCCTCATGGGTGAGGCGTCTTTGGCTCAGGTTCAAGGTCCGATAACCCAAACCCTTTCCCTTTGGATAGGGCTCACGGCAGAAAGCGATCGGACCCGGCGAGAAGTGCTGCGCGTCATGCTCGTCAATGCGGGTTACCAGGTAGACCTGCTGAGCGAGGCTTCGCTGGATCAGGTGGCGAAGGTACCCCAGACCTACGAAGCCGCCTTGCTTATCTTAGGCCCAGAGAAAGGGCCGGTCTTACCTGATGGCACCCTTTTCCTGCGAAAGCAGTACGACCTTCTCCTGCAGAGCGTCTCACCTACTTTCCGGCTTATCGTCTGGGCTCCCCAGGATGAGACGAACCTGTACGACATAGAGGCGCAAGAGCTTCTCACCTACGTTGAAAACACCCTTACCGAGCGGGTAATGTTCACGCGCACGCCCAGCCTGCCGCTGCTGATTGGCGAGGTGCGCACCTTCCTCTCCGAGCAGGTTGAAGCCCGCCAGGTCGTCAAACTGTACGAAATCGGCTTTCTGCACAATGTGCGGGATGCAGAAAGTTGCTTTGCTCTGGCTGAGAGCCTCTCCGCCGGACACAAAGTCCAGACGCTGGCTTTTCGCCCGGAAAAGGCCGAAGAAGATGCCCAGGAAGCCCTGCGCCTGTACCGACAAAGCCAGCTGCTGGTGGTCTTTTTCCACAGGGCAGGCGATTGGGCCTTGGCCCTGGCCCAGCAATTGTGGAAAATGGGAGGCGGCCTCCACCAACCCACCCCGATTCTCCTGATAGGTCCTCCTGAGCCTCCTCGTAACCGGCACCTGGCTATTTCGGTGCCCAACATCCGGCTTCAGATTGCGGAATGGGACCAGATGGAGCCCTACATTGAAAAAGCCCTTCAAGAAGCCCGCAAGAGTTCCGTCTGGCCAGAAACCCGGCGCCGGTGCCCTTACATTGGCCTTCGCCCTTTTGAGGAGGAAGAGAGCGTCTTTTTCCATGGGCGAGAAAAGCACATTCGTCGGCTCCTGGAGCAGCTGGCTGAGAAGAAGTTCGTGATGGTCACTGGGGCTTCGGGCGATGGGAAGTCGTCGCTGGTCTTTGCGGGCGTTTTGCCGGCCCTGCGAGCGAACCTGATGTCGGCCCCTTACCCCAGCTGGACCATCGCCAGCTTCCGACCCGAAAAGCAGCCCCTGACAAACTTCGCCACGGCTGTCGCCGCCGCGCTGGGCTACAGCAACGTCGCCGAAGTGGAGACTCGCCTCTCCTACGGCTTTTCTGCCCTGGTGGACCTGTACAAAGAGTCGGCCGCCTACGTAGACCCCACAAGCCCCGCCTTCCAAGCGCTATCCGAAAGCGAAAAGCTGGCTCGCCTGCGCGAAGGCCAAAACCTCCTTGTGCTCGTAGACCAGTTTGAGGAGTTCTTCACAAACGAAGAGAATTACTCGGCTGGCGTGGCCTCCCCCCTGGCCCAGATTACCGTCAATGTGCTGTCTGAAACCATCCGCCTTGCCCAGCGAGAAAACCTGCCTATCTGGGTGCTCTTCACGATGCGCTCAGACTACATTGGGCAGTGTGTGGCTTTCCACGGCTTTGCAGAGCTGATTGGCGAGAGCACTTACTTCGTGCCGCGCCTGACCCGAGAAGAGTTTCAGGCGGTGATCGAGAAGCCTATTGAGCTGAACGGGGACCGGATTACCCCCCGCCTCACCCAACGCCTTCTGAATGACTTGGGCGATGGTATCGATCAGCTGCCTGTGCTCCAACACGCTTTACACCGCATCTGGCACGCCGCCAACGAAGGGAAAGACCCCTTGGACCTGCTGCACTACGCCCTGGTGGGTGGGTTAGCCCCCAACAAGCTCCCCGAACAAGATAGACCCCTTTTTGAGCGTTACCTGGCCTCCCTCTCCCCCGAAGAAAAAGCCCTGTACACCACTCCCCGCCTCCGCAATGTGCTGAATTTCCACGCCGAGTGGCTCTACCAGAAGCTGGACAAGCTCTACACAGCTCGCTACCAAGAGAGCCTTCCTCTGGAGCTTCTGCAGCGGATTGTGGAAGGCCTTTTCGTTTCGCTCACCCGCATAGACGAAGGCCGGGCTGTACGAGCCCGCCTCTCTGTGCAGGAAATAACCGATATCCTGGGGCTGGAGGGCCTGACGACCGAGACCGTCACGAAGGTGGCGGCTTTGTATCGCGATCTGGCCGTAAGCTTTCTCCAACCTCCCCTTGCGCCGGATCAGGCTCCCCTTCTGAGCCCCACCGACACCCTCACCGTTTCTCATGAAGCGCTGATTCGCAACTGGGACCGTCTCATCCGCTGGGCTGAAACCCAGGCCCAGAGTGTGCGCATCTTTCGCGAGCTGAAGTTTCAGGTTCAGCGCTGGCTGGAAAACAACCAATCGCCCCGCCTGCTGCTTAGCGGGGGAGCTTACCAGTACTTCTCGGAATGGTACTACGGCGTGCGTCCGAATGCCCCGTGGATGCGGCGCTACATTCCCCCAGAAGAGCTCGTACCGGATGTAGAACCGCTCACCCAGGCCCTGGCGCTGCGAGACGCTATTGAACTGTACCTGGCTCGCAGCAAAGCCCGCATTGAACGCAACCGCCGGCTGCTGCTTTTGGCGCTGGGGGTGATTACCGTGCTTTTCCTCCTGAGCCTGGTAGCCCTTTACTACGCCAACCAGCAGCGGCAGCTGGCCGAACGCAACGCCCTGGAAGCCCGACGCCAAGCCCAACTGGCTCAAGAACAGCGCCTCCTGGCCGAACGCAACGCCCTGGAAGCCCGCAACCAACAACTCATCGCCGAAAAAGAGCGCCTGATAGCGCTGCAGCAGAAGCTTCTGGCCGAAAATGCGCTGCGCATCGCCCAGGCTGAACGCGCCAACGCCGAACGCCAACGCCAAATCGCAGAGACGCAGCGCCGCATCGCTGAGCTGGAGCGGGAAAAAGCCCTCGTACAACAGCGCATCGCTGAAAACCAGACCCGCTTAGCCGAAGCCGCCCGCATCAACGCCGAATACAACCAGTCGGTGGCCGAATACCAAACCCAACTGGCCCTGAACCAGCGCAACCGTGCTCTAATTCTGCAGTCTCTCTTTCTGGCCGCCCTTTCGGAGGAGCAGACCCGAAATGGCCACCCCGAAGTCGGGGTTCAGCTCGCTCTCAAGGCCTTGCCCCGCCGCATTGGAGACCCTACCGACCGCCCCTACGTAGAAGAAGCCGAAGCCGCCCTCTACTACGCTCTCCACGCCCACCTTTATCCCAAGCCCCCTCGCCGGCTCATCGGACATAAAAACCGGGTGGTGTATGCCACTTTCAGCCCAGACGGCAAGCAGCTGGCCACCGCCAGCTGGGATAAAACCATCCGCCTCTGGGATACCGAAACTGGTGCCTCCCGCGAGGTCTTGCGAGGGCACACCCACATCGTGGAAAAAGTGTACTTCTCTCAAGATTTGCGCTACCTGGTGTCCCTGGCGGAAGACTTTTCAGCGCGCATCTGGGACCTGGAAAAAGGCGTCAGCACGGCTCGTCTCTGGGGCCACCGAGATGACCTGACCCATGTAGCGCTGTCGCGAGACGCCAAGGTGATCCTCACCACTTCCCTGGATAAAACCGCTCGGTTGTGGAGGGGACCTTCGGGTGAGCCGCTTTCTACCCTTTCTACGGACAGCGAGGCGCTCAGCGGCGCCCTCACCCCCGACGGCAAGAAAGCGGCGGTCGGTACCCGCACCGGCTTGCTCTACCTGTGGCCCATAGAAGGAGGAGGTGCCCCCGTCCGTCTCTCAGCCCATTCCGCTCCTATCGTACAGGTGGTGCTATCGCCCGATGAAACGCGTCTCCTATGCCTGGCTGAGGACGGCACGGCCTCGCTGTGGGATTGGGAAGGTCACCTCTTAGTCCGGCTCCAAGGTCATACTGGCGCCCTCAAAGCCGCCGCCTTCAGCCCCGATGGCCAGAAAATCGTCACGGCCGCCAGCGACTCTACCCTCCGAGTTTGGGAAACCTCCACAGGCAAACTGCTGCATACCCTGACCGGACATAAGGGCATCCCCTACGCCGTACAATGGAGCCCCTCAGGCCTGCATATCCTCTCTATCGGCACGGATCAGAAAGCCCTCCTATGGAGCGGGCGAACCTTCCTCCGCCTGACGGAGTATAGCTTTCCCCTACACATCTCCTTCCGGCCTGCTTTCCACCCGGCGGGTACGCTCCTTGCGGTACCGGGCCCACGCGGTAGCGTGCTGCTGTATCCTATCCTGCCTGACGAACAGGCCCTCATTGAGCTGGCTTACCAGCAGCGCTTGCGGGAGCTGACGCCGGCGGAACTGAGGCGCTTCTTCTTAGACGATCCCCGCTTGCAGAAGGAACTGCCCCAAGGCCGGAAGCTCCCCCGTGCGCGCATCCATACCGTGCAACCCGGTGAAACCCTCACCCTCATCGCCCAGCGCTATGGCGTCTCCTTAGACCAACTGCGCACCCTAAACCGCCTTACCTCAGACGACATCCGAGCCGGCGACTCGCTGATTATCACCTACACCGAAGAGTGACCCACCTACGGTTCTAAACCTAAATCTTGTCCGATGGCTTCCAAAATTTGACGGCGGAGGTTCTGCTGGACAAAACGGGGGTCCTCGCTTGTGGGATACACTCGGTTGGAGAGGATCACGACCACGAGCTGGCGCTCAGGGTCGCACCAAGCGGCGCATCCCGTAAAACCCAGATGCCCAAAAGTGGACGGCGAAAAAAAGGCTGGCACAGTGCTATTCTTTCCGGAGGAGGGTTTATCCCATCCCAGGCCACGACCCAGCTTATCCGCTTCGCGGGTGAAGGACCGCACGGTTTGAGGAGACAAATAGCAAAAACCAGCGTATTCGCCCCCTTTCTGGAGCATCCAAAGGAGTTTAGCCAGGTCGTTGGCGCTGGCAAAGAGCCCCGCATGGCCTGCGCTGCCCCCCAGCAAGGCAGCCGTAGGGTCGTGCACATAGCCGCGCAGGGTGTCCTTCCGCCATATCGTATCTATCTCCGTAGGCACGCACAAGCTATCCAGGCAATCCACCGCAGGCCGAAAAGCCATCCGATACAAGCCCATAGGCCGATAAAAACGCTCCATCACGTACGCCTCCAAGGCTTGACCGGTGAGCTTCTCTAAGTAGTGTCCCAGCACCACAAAGCCGATGTCTGAATAGACGGGCTTACGGGTAGGGGAGGGAACGTACTGGCGAATTTTCTGCCAGACCTGGTTGGGATAGTCGGTGCGCAGGTACCGAAACCGGCTTAGCGGCCAAGTATGGGTGGAGGTAAGGCTGTCAGAAAAGGCGTTCCCTTCCTGCAGGGCCTCTTTGAGGAGGGGAAGTACAGGAGGGTAGCCCGCGCTATGCGTGAGAAGCTGATAAGGGGTAAGCTTAGCCAGGGGGAGAGTCTGCCAGGCTGGCACCCCTTCGCCCAGCGGCTGCAGAAGCTCTAACCGTCCCCGTTCATACAGGTCCATCGCCGCTAAGGTGGTCACGAACACCTTCGTCAGGGAAGCCACATCATACAAGCTATGCGTAGGGCTGACGGGGGGGCTGGCAGGATTGTAAGTAAAACGCCCTACGCTTCGGTTGTAGACCACCGTATCCCGGTAGATCACCGTCACCGCCAGGCTAGGGGTTAGCCGTTCCCGCACCGCCGCTTGCAAGAGGGAGTCGGTCCTGCGAAAAGCATAAGGCTGCGCATAGGGGTACAAGGGCCGGTAAGGTGTCAAGTCGTAGGTCACGAATCGGGGATAGCGCATAGGCACAGGGATAGGCAATCGGCCGACCGGAGGGGAAGCCCCAAAAAGCACGGCGGCGGTTTTCCACTGGGCAAGGGTGTCTTCTTGGTAGGCCAGGATCGTGGCCGTCTCTTCGCCAAAAAACGACAAAGCGTAAGGATTACCAAATACGCACAGGATGACTTCTCGCTGGCGGGCTTGAGCCTCACACAAAAGGTCCAGCAAGCGAGGACGCACCCCAAAGCCCCGGCGGGGGTTGTTATTCAAGCCGAAAACCCCGACAATGAGCGTGGAATAGCCTTCCAGCGCCTGCACCAGGGAATCAAGGGATACCCCTTCCCAACGGGGCACCACCAGCGCATCCATAGCGGCATACTGCGCAAGATACCGGTAAAAAGGCGCGGGTCGCTCGTAGCCTATTTGCACATACAGGAGCTTTTTCTGGCCCAGGTGCCCCAAGGGAAGTAGGCCTTGCCGATTCTGCAGAAGGGTGACGGCCTGGGTATACGCTTCCCTCAGAGGGCGCAAGAGGGAATCCGCCCACAGGTCAGGAAGGAGGTTTTCAAGGGGGGGAGGGTTAGGCCGCTCAAAAAGGCGAAAGTGGGCTTTGAGCAAGAAGAGGCGCTCTACTTTTTCATCTATTTCAGCTTCAGTGAGGCGCCCCTCCAGCACCGCCTGATGGATAGCCCGGAATACCACGGGCACATTTTCCACGTAGAGAAGCACATCTACGCCGGCTTCCAGGGCGCGCACTTCCAGTTCTCCAGGGGGGAAGTAAAGCGAGACGGCCTTCATGTTGAGGGCATCCGAGAAGATCAGCCCCCGAAAGCCGAGCTTTTCCCGCAAAAGGCCTGTCACGACACGCCGAGAGACGGTAGCGGTGAAAGTATCCAGGGCAGGCACCAAGAGATGGCCTACCATGATGCCCGTTACGCCTTCGGCAATCAGGTGGCGGAAAGGGTAAAGTTCTACCGCTGCGAGGCGAGCGCTGTCGTGAGGCAGCAGGGGCAGGGCATAATGGGAGTCTTCGTACGTGTCGCCGTGGCCAGGGAAGTGCTTGGCTACGGCGGCCACGCCCCCGTCCTGCAAGCCGTGCATGAAGAGAAGGCTAAGTTGGGTGACCCGATGGGGGTCAGCCCCAAAAGACCGGAACCCAATTACGGGATTTTGTGGGTTGGTGCTTACATCGGCTACCGGTGCGAAGTTGATATGCACCCCCAGACGACGGCACTGGTAAGCGATGCTGCGGGCGACGTGGTAGACAAGTGACTCTTGCGGCACGGCCGCCAGGGTAAGCGCCGAAGGAAACCGAGGCAAACTATCCAGGCGCATGGAAGGGCCCCATTCAGCGTCCATGGCCAGCAGCAGGGGGATTCGGCTCAGACGCTGGTAAGCGTGCGTGAGCAGGAGCTGAGCGGTGGGGCTGCCTTGCATAAAAATGAGCCCGCCCAAGTGGTATTCACGAATCCACCGCTCCAATTGGGCGCGGTTGGCGCGCGCCGGATCCGAATACGCCGGCACCATCAGAAGCTGGCCGATTTTTTCTTCCAGGGACAGGCGGCTGACCTGAGCGCGCACCCACGCGGTGTCCCCCGCCAGAAGGGGAGGCAGCTTAGGGGAGGGGGTCCATCCCCACAACACGCCCACTACATACCCGACAAGAGCGCCCAATCGCGTTCCAGGAAAGCTTGTAGATCTTCTTGTTTGAGGTCGCCGCTCAGAAGGCGCGCCCAATCCCAGGTATGTTCCAGCCATCGCCTATCCTGCGAAAGTAAATATCGCCTATAGATAGGATGCTGGACATTGAAGGTGAGGCGAGCGGGAGGGGCCGAAAGCCCCTGCAAAGGATTGCGTGTTTGGTCTTCTTGGCGCGCCAAGAGAGCGGCCGGCCCCCCAGCCCCCAAGCGTAGCGGCTCAACCCGCAGGCCAGTAAGCTTCTCTAAGGCTTCCTTGACCGCCTGGACCTCCTCCTGCGTGAGTTCTCCTTCTCGGTCGCTTGCTTCCAGCCAGCGGGCCGCCTCCTGGGCATCTACCCGAAAGAAGCGAATCCCTTCCTTCAGCTCAAGGTAAGACAGCCAGTAGGGGTCTATCACCGTGTCGGCTTCCACCACGGGGTAGCCCCGAGCCTGAAAGAGACGAGCCAGCGCCCCTTGCCGTACCGGGTCTTGCACATAAAAGCCCACCGAAAAGCCCCGAGGGTCGCGAGTGGCGCTAATACGAGAGAGGTACTCCGGCACCGTAAAGAAGGAACCCTCAAACGACTTAAACAGCGCTATGTCCCGCACTTTCCGGGCAAACTCTTCGTCACGCACCATGCCATATTTCACAAAAGGCCCGATGTGTTCCCACAACGCCTCGTACCGCTTGCGGTCTTGGTCAAAGGTTTCTCTGAGTTTTTCGGCTACTTTGCGGACGATGTACTGACTGATTTTCCGAAGGGTAGGGTCCATCTGGAGCTGGCTGCGTGAGACATTGAGGGGGATGTCACTGGACTCAATCACCCCCTGCAAAAGCGTCAGGTAATCCGGTAGAAGCTCCCGCAGTTCGTCGGTGATAAACATTCCTCGCACATAGAGAGCGATGCGAGGCCTTTCCAGGACCACTTCAGGGCGCAACGTAGGGAAGTACAGGATTCCTTGCAGGTTTACGGGGTAGTCTACATTCAAGTGCACGAAGAAAGCCGGATCGGGCTGATCAGGATACAACAAGCGGTAAAATTGCTTGTACGCTTCCTCTGAGAGGGTGGTGGGATGGTCTCGCCAGAGGGGCTTTTCGTTGATGCGGCTGCCTTCTACATAGATGGAGACCGGCAAGAAGCGCGCGTACTTTTCGGCGATTTGTCTTACTTTCCAAATTTGGGCGTACTCCTCGTACTCGGGAAGCAGGTGCAGTGTGACGGTGGTACCTCGCCCCTCAGGACGAGAAGCGGGTTCCAGGGTGTAAGCTTCGGAGCCGTCGCCTATCCACCGAACCCCCGGTGCCTCCGACCGATACGACTGCGTGAGGACTTCCACTTTCTCGGCCACCATAAAGGCCGAGTAAAACCCCATCCCAAAAAACCCAATGATGTCGGTTTCCTTGTACTTCTGGGCAAACTCCCGCGCGCTGGACGCCGCAATCACCGTGAGGTATTTCTCTACCTCCTCCTCGGTCATGCCGATCCCATTGTCTCGGAGGACGAGCTGGCGTTTAGAGGGATAGACGAAAATCTCAACTTTGAGCTCCTCTTCTAAAGACAAGCCTTCTTGCGCTGCGATGGTGCGTAGCTTTTGGCAAGCATCCACGCCGTTCGCAATTAGCTCGCGCAAAAAAACATCGCTGTGGGTGTAGAGGTACTTTCGGATGATAGGCAAGAGGCCGCTCAGGTTGACCCCCAGGGTGCCTGTGCGCATGGTGCTAAGGTACGAAAGTCAGCCAGTCCTGGCGGAGGAAAACAGCTTTACACCAGCTGTCCACAAGGCAAGAGGCGAATTTTTGCGGCATGTCGTACATTTGCACAATGCAGGGAAGATTCTGGCTACTTCTTCTTCTGCTGCTGGGCTGGGGTCACGCCACCGATACCACCAAAAGCGCTGTAGCGTCCTTTCGGGCGCTTTATGCAGGCCTGGAGAAACTCTCAGAAAGCCTACCCCGTGTTTGGTGGGATCGTCAATGGGTAAGCGCCTGCCGACCCAAGGATATTCGGACGATAATCCAGCCGGTGCGCATCCCTCTGGAGAAGCCCGAAGAAGGATTGTACTTCGTGGTGCCGGTCAAAGGTGTGCTCACCTCCGGTTTTGGCTTTCGGCGAGGATGGCAGTTTCATTTCGGGCTGGATATTGACCTCAAGGTGGGGGACACCGTCGTGGCCGCCATGGACGGAGAAGTGCGCCTAGCCGGCTATGACCCAGGCGGATACGGGTATTTCTGTGTGATTGCCCATCCCAACGGCCTGGAGACGGTGTATGGCCATTTTTCACGGCTCTTGGTGGCGCCTGAGCAGCTCGTCAAAGCCGGGGACCCCATTGGGTTAGGCGGTAGCACCGGCCGCAGCACAGGCCCTCATCTCCATTTTGAGATGCGCTTTATGGGCGAGCCCCTCGACGTGAGCGCTATCATAGACTTCCCCAACGGCCAACTCCTGGAAAGGGAGCTCCACCTTAGCCCAGAATCTTTTGCTCACCTCTCCACCCTGCAAAGCGCCGTGTACCATGTGGTTCGTCGGGGAGAGTCGTTCTACAGCATTGCGCGCCGGTATGGGGTGACGGTACGATACCTGTGTGCGCTGAATGGGCTTTCCCCACGCGCCGTGTTGCGCCCCGGCCAGTACCTGCGTGTGAAGTGAAAAAAAGGGCTTTCTTCGGCCTGGGTAACCCCGGCCCCGAATATGCCTTGACCCGCCACAATGCGGGTTACCGCAGCGTTCAGGCCCTGGCAGAAAAATTGGGAGCCCCCCCCTTCCGGGCTGAACGGTATGCCCTCACCACCTCCATAAGCTGGCGGGGGATCGTGTGGTATCTTTTTCTCCCCACCACCTACATGAACCGCTCTGGCGACGCAGTGGCCTATTGGAAAAATCGCCTTGAGCTGGGCCTGGACGAGCTTATCGTGGTGCTGGATGAAATCCAGCTTCCTCTGGGGGCTCTGCGCTTGACCGAAAAAGGTTCGGCAGGAGGACACAACGGCCTGGCGCATGTGATCCAAGCGTTGGGCTCCGAAGCCTTCCCTCGCCTGCGCATCGGAATCGGGAAAAACTTTCCCCGAGGCCGGCAGGTGGAGTATGTGCTCAGTCCCTTCTCCGAGCAGGAAGAGCGCATTTTCCAAGCTCTGCTTCCCTCTATTGTGGAGTGCCTCATGGGGTGGGGGATTGAGGGCACGGCGCGGGCCGCCAGCCGCTGCAACCGCCGCTCTTCTCCTATCCCCAATCCCCCTTCGGAAGCCCCGAAGCTTTCCCCACCGGCCGCTGAGTAAAACCGCCGTGCCAGCTTTAGCCCCATGCGAAGGAAAGCCTGGGGCGCTCTCGTGGGTCTGAGCTCGGGTTTGCTTCTTGTTGCTTGCGGCAGGAAAGCGGCCCGCACAGCAGGCAAAGAGACCTTAGCTGGCTCCTCCCGCATCGTGGAGGTGGCACGCCGGTACGTAGGCACGCCTTACCGGCTGGGGGGTATGGACCGCAAAGGGATGGACTGCTCAGGGTATGTGTGCACCGTTTTCCGAGAGGCGATAAGCTACAACCTGCCCCGAACCGCCGACCAGCAAGCCACGGTAGGCCAAGCCGTGCCCATCTCGGCGCTCCGGCCGGGGGATCTGGTGTTTTTTCGGGAGCCGGGCCACCGCCGCATTACCCATGTGGGTATCGTCTCCCGCATCCACCAAGGCCAGGTGTACTTCCTACACGCCTCAAGCACCCGAGGCGTGACCGAAGACACCCTTTCCCTGCCTTACTGGCAAAAGCGACTCGTTATGGCTCGCCGCATCCGCTAAAACCTATCCAACTACCCCGAAGCTTATTGGCCCCCTGGCGCTTTAGGAACCCTGCCCCTGCCGGCGCTCTATCAGGCCCACCACATGCCGATCCACCGGGAAAGTGGCCGGTATAAACGAAGCAGGCAGCCAGTAAGGCCTTAGATAAGGCCCCTGAGGACGGATTTCCCCCGTCCACCGAACCCGATAATACACCGCCAGCAATCGCGCTTCAGCGTGATAGTAAGACCGCTGGAAAAACGCCGTGGTGTAAAAGTGCTGGGCTTCGGTGAGGTGGATAGCGAGCTCTTCGGCCAGCTCTCGCTGAAGGGCTTCTATCAGACCCTCTTCGGACTGGACGCCTCCCCCCGGAAACTTCACTATCCACCCACCCCGGAAGTACTCTTCCAGCACCAGGTAGCGTCCGGCTTCGTCCTCCATCAGCGCATAGACCCGGACTATCCACCGCATCCTATTCAGCTACTGCGCTGGTAGAAAGTAGGCGCCTTGTAGTCCAAAAGAGGGGCCAGGATAGCTTTTTCGGCGGGGGACCAAGCCTGCCGCTGGTAATAGTTCTGGAGGGCTTGGCGATAGCGGGTCTGCTGCATCCAGTACTCCACACATTCCCGAGCCACGCCGGCCAGACGAGCGTTGGGGTGGACTAAGGCCTCAAACAGGTGCGGTAAAAGCGAAGGCGGCAGCAGATTCAAGGCCTTGAGGGCCCGTAGGGCATTCTGACGGGTGCGAAACTCAAACGACGGGCTGGCATAATCCACCAGCTTTTCTATGGCCGCTCGGTCCCCCTGAAGGGCGGCTATTTCCAGGTTCTTGATACGCACGCTGTGTCCGACGCCGAGGTCGTGAGCTGTGCGTTTGAGGTATTCGGGCACTCGGCGAGGAAAGGCTTCGCTAAGCCGTTCCAGCGCCAGCGCCTCCACTACGTACGAAGAGTCCTGCAAAAGCGCCTCCAGGTCAGCCAGTAAGCTCGCCGGCAAAGGGTTCAGGGCTGCCAGCACGGCAAAACGCACCTGAGGATGGGGGTCTTTGAGCGCTTCGCGAACAAAGGCCTGGTTAGCAGGGTCAGCCGCAAGCTGCGAAGCGATCTCAGCTCGCAGCCCCCAAAACTTCTCTCGGCGATAGGCAGCCAGCAGAGCCTCGCGTTTGGCGGCCATGGGAACCTTCCGCAGGGCCAGGAGCGCATCGTAGCGATCTAAGAGGGCGGGGGCCCGCTCCAGCTGGGCCAGCAGCTCTTCTACGCTTTTGTCAAAGGTCACTTGCTTGAGGATCCAGCCGCCAGGGTCAAAAAGCACAAAAGCGATGGGTTTTTTGCCGGGATTGGGCACCTCCACCACTTCACGCCGCTCCCGGATCAAGGCCCGAATCGTATCATAGCCGCCGCTCCGATAGTGCACCGCTATCGTAATAGGCATGCGGAAAAGCCCTATGGAGGTGTCCTGAATCTGCTCCACCAGCACCTGGGTAAAGGCCTTGCCGTCTTTCTCAATGGGTTGGTAACGCACGCGGTAATGGGGTTCGCCGCCCCGATAGAGCCACTGCTCAAAGAACTCTGCGGGGCTCAAGCCCGCCGCATCTTGAAAGGCCTGGTACAAATCGTTGGTCTCTACAAGGCCGTAGGCATGCTTGCGCAGGTAGTGGGTGATGACGCGGCGGAAAGTTTCATTCCCGAAGGTGTGACGCATCATATCCAGCACGGCTGAGCCTTTTTGATAGATGCGGGCGTAGCCTGGGTTGGGGTGCACGATGGGGAGGTTGTCTTTCTGGCTGGCAGAAAGGGCCAGGTTATGTTCTGTGCGGCGGCCCCAGTGGTAGTAGTCTTCGCCCCACAATTGCCCAATCAGCCACCGTGCGTAGTGCGTGGCGAAGCTCTCCTGAAGCCACAGATGCGCAAAACTGCGCGCCGTCACATAATCGCCAAACCACTGATGCACCAGCTCGTGGGCATTCACTTCCACATAGTTGCGGTCCAAGTAAGCTCGGCTGTCTACATGAAAGAAATCCCCAAACACGGTAGCGGTGGTGTTTTCCATAGCCCCGTACAGGTAGTCGGCCACCGGCACCTGGGCATACTTTTCCCAAGGGAAGGGCACGCCCAATTCGGCTTCCAGTTTTTCTATCAGTTCCACGCTGTAGCGGTAGGTGGGCTCAAGGCAGCATTCTCTCCGGTCGGGATAATAGTAAAGCAGCAGCGGTAGACCGCTGGCGGTTTGCCGCTTTTCAATGCCGTATTCGCCGATGGCTATCATCAGCAAGTACAAACTATGGGGCTTCTGCATGCGCCAGTGCCAGGTCAGCGTCCCATCGGCGTTGCGGACCGTATCTACGAGCGTCCCGTTGGAAAGGACCTGATACCGGCTGTCAAAGGTCACGATCGTTTCTGTGAGGAGTTTGTCGTTGGGGTCATCGTAGCAAGGAATCCAATACCGGTGGTCGGTGGCTTGGCCTTGCGTCCAGATTTGCTTACGGGCTCGGCCTGTAGGGTCTTTCCAGCCGATAAAATAC
Source organism: Bacteroidia bacterium (assembly GCA_026003235.1). Taxonomy (GTDB): domain Bacteria; phylum Bacteroidota; class Bacteroidia; order SpSt-205; family SpSt-205; genus SpSt-205. The sequence continues at coordinate 29,397 of BPGW01000009.1, forward strand.
AGCCCCTTACGCGGGGTAGCCATATACCGGATGGTCACCGAGTCGCTTCGGTCCAAGGGAAGGCTCGCCGGAAAGCGGATAATCAGCTCCTTGCCTGTAGCCCGAAAAGGCACGGGCTGACCGTGGAAGCGCACCTCTTCTATGGTAAGGTCCACCGCATCCAACACCAAGCTGTCTACTCCAGGCCGCAGAGGTCGAAATACTTCGGTGACCAGGCCGTATACGATCCCTTTTTCAGGGGCAAAACGCACCTCCAGCCGGAGCCGCTCCATGTCCACGAGCCTTTCGCGGGGTACATAGCCCTGTGCCCACACCAAGAGGACCAGCCCCCCCACCAGTCGAGTCATGCCCGCAAAGGTAAGGCAGACCGTATCTTAGCTCATGGACGCTGCACAAGTGCGAGAAGCCTGGCAGGCTTTTCGGCAGGCCTTGGATGCCTATCAGGAGCGCCTCAGGGCCGAGCTGGCTGAAGCCGCCCAGGAAAAAGACTTGGCGCGCCTCACGGAACTACATGCCCAGTGGCGCGCCCTAACTCGTCTGGAAGGGGCCCTCCAAAAAGTAGAAAAGCTCCTCCCACCCTTATCTTTGTAGGGTATGCTTCTGGCGATGTGGATGCAGGTCGCATTGTGGGGCGAGTGGGGTGGTCATACCAGCCAAAACGACCTGGTAGCCCCTTCAGAGCGGTGGCATCGTTTTTATGGATGGGGGGCTATAGGGGCTCGCTTCCGCCCGACCAAGCGACTGCAGCCCGGCTTAGCCTGGAGAGCCGGCCATTTTATCAGTCAGGACCGAAGCCAGCACCGCTTTACCCGCACCACTTGGAACGCCATAGAGCTGACCCTCCGCGTGCGAGCTTTCCTCAAAGCCTTCTCGCCGGTAGCCGAACTGACTTTCCTGCGTCTTTCTGCTCAGCCTCGCACGCAAGAAGGCCAAGTGCCGGCCGGCAGTCCGGCCACCGTGGCCGCCATCGGAACAGGATGGGGCGCTGGCGTGAGCTGGACCCCCTTGCCTTGGGCAGAGATAAGCCTCCTCTACCTGAGACGACGCCCCCAGACCGCTTACCTTGAAGGTATCAATGGCCCCGCACGAGACCGCCTGGAAGGCTTTGTCGGACAGGTCGGTTTCATCTTTGGTGCTACCTCGCAAGACCGTTCCCGCTTCCAATGAGCCAGGAACCCAGTGGCATCTTTGATATGCTGGGGCCTATTATGATAGGGCCCAGCAGCTCCCATACAGCCGGGGTAGTGCGGATCGGAAGGGTGGTACACGAACTCTTAGGCGGGGCTCCCCAAAAAGCGCATGTGCGCTTTTACAATTCCTTCGCCATGACCTACCGTGGCCATGGAAGCGACCGAGCTATCTTAGCGGGTCTCATGGGGATGGCCGTAGATGATGAGCGTATCCGCGAGGCGCTGGATTTGGCCAAGCAAGCAGGGATAGCGTATTCCTTTGAGGCGGTGGTCAGTTCGGCGAAAGCCCACCCCAACACCCTCATAGTGCGGGCCCAGCGCGGCGACAGAACGGTTGAAGTGCAGGGCATCTCTCGGGGCGGCGGCCTTATCCTCATTGAAGCCATAGACGACCTGCACACCAACTTCACGGGGCAGCTTCCCACCCTCGTCGTGGAAGCCCGCGACATCCGAGGTGCTGTAGCATTCCTCTCTGCCATCTTAGCCTATGAAGGGGTCAACATCGCTACCCTCACCGTGAGCCGCCGAGCCAAAGAAGACCGAGCCCTACAGGTCTATGAGCTGGACGAAGCCCCCCGCAACGCCAGCTTGGAATACATCCAAAGCCTGAGCTGGATTTACAGAGCCACCCTGCTCCACCCCGTGTAAAACAACCTGACTCCTCACCACGAGAAGCATTTGTATCACCAAACGGAATAGACAACTAAAAATCTCCGGAACTATATCCTTGCTTTCACTTCGTAAGTTACAACACCTGCGATACTGTGAAACTGCTACTTTTCTTGGGGTCACCTGAAACAGAAGCGGGGGCCCATCTTGGCTGTCACAGAAGTATGGAGCAAAAGCCTTAACTTTGCCTGGCTTGGCGGGTATAGCTCAGGTGGTTAGAGCGTCTGACTGTGGCTCAGAAGGCCGTCGGTTCGAGTCCGACTACCCGCCCTGTGGAAGCCCCCCTCAATAAGGTAGAGGCAGCGGGGCTTCTCACCGTAGACTTAGAGAAGCTCCTGCCTTTGCCCCCTCTCAAGGCGTTTGATATAGCGGCTTTTCTGGAAGAGGGGCTCTTGCTGCGTGAAAAGCCCTTCCGTCAAGCGCTCCAAGGGCACGACTGGCAGGCTTATGAGGGCTCTGCCGTCGCTATCTACACCAGCACCGACGCTATCATCCCCCCTTGGGCCTACCTGCTTGTTGGAAAGCACTTGGCTGGGCATGCGGTCTATTATGCTGTATGCCGCCCCGAGGAGCTGCCCGAACGATACCGCTTAGACCACCTGGAAAAGCTGGATTGGACGGCTTACACCGACAAACGGCTACTACTACGAGGATGCGCTTCGGTAAGCCCCGCTGTGTTGACAGCCTTCTTCCGACGGGCTCTGCCTTACGCTCGGCTGATTTTCTACGGTGAGGCCTGCTCCAGCGTGCCTATCTACAAAAAAACAACCCTATGATACGCTGGGGAATAGGGTTAGGAGGTGCGTCCGCGCTCCTGCTATTTGCCCTCATTTCGTGCGAAACAGTAGGAGCAGGGGAGTTGGGGGTGATGTTTCGCCCTTTCGGAGGCGGGGTAGAACTCGGACGCACTTATCCCGAAGGCTTTCACTGGGTAGCTCCGTGGAATAGCCTCGTGGTGTATGATATGCGCTTGCAGGAAAAAGAAGAAGCTATGGATGTACTGGCCCGCAATGGACTCAGCATCCACATGGATGTCTCAATCCGATTTACCCCCATCCCCCCCGAGCTGCCGCTGCTGCACCGAGAAATCGGACCAGACTACATGAACAAGATCGTCTTGCCGCAAATCCGAGCTTCTGCCCGCAAAGTCATTGGCAAGTACCTTCCTGAAGAACTCTATTCTTCTAAACGGGACCGGATTCAAGAAGAAATCTACCATGAGACGGATTCTATCCTCCGCACTAAACATATCCACCTGGATGCGGTGTTGATCCGGTCGGTAAAGCTGCCCTCGAGCATCGCCGAAGCCATTGAACGCAAGCTCCGCCAAGAGCAAGAAGCCATGGAATACGAGTTTCGCATCGAGAAGGAAAAGAAAGAAGCCGAACGCAAACGTATAGAGGCTCTGGGCATCAAGCAGTTCCAGGACATCGTTAGTGCGGGCCTCAATCCCTACCTCTTGCGCTGGAAGGGCATCGAGGCCACCCAGGCCCTGGCCGCCTCCCAGAACACCAAAATCGTCATCATCGGCAGTCCCAAAGACGGCCTGCCTGTCATACTCGGAACGGAGTAATTGTTGTAACTTTGTGGCATGAGTCAAACTGCCCGACTCCTCAGCGCAGGGCTGGGGGTTTTCCTGCTTGCGATAGGATGCAAGCGGGAGAAAAAAGACGCGACAGCCGACACAGGCCATGGCGCTGTAACGACCGTAGAAGTGCTCCTGGTGCAGGGGTCTGATTCGGTACGGGGTCGCTATAAAGACCCTGACGGCCCTGGCGGGCGCCCCCCTGCTGTAGATACCTTGCATCCCCGACCCGGCTTGGTGTACACCTACAGGCTGCGCGTCCTCAACGAAAGCGGTAATCCCATAGAGGACCTCACCGCCGTCATCACCCAGGAGGAAAAAAACACCCATCGGTTTTTCTTGCTACCGCAGCCCGACTCCTTAGCTCAGATCACCCCAACCGACAGCGATGATTTTGGGCGGCCCGTGGGCGCCCAAGGCACTTGGAAACAAGGCCCCGATACCCTCCCTACAGGCACCGTTCGCATCGTTCTCAAGCACTACCTAAACCCCAACGACAAAAACTTCGGTTTGGAACGGGGTGGTACTGACTTGGATGTGAGCCTGCCTGTACAAATTCGTCTATGAAGCGCTCTCTTAGAGAAAAACTGCACACCGAAGGCCTGCGCTGCACGCAGCCCCGCCGGTGCATCGTGGAAGCCCTGGAAAGCGGCCCTAAAACCCACGCCGAGCTGTTGAAGCTCACGGGCCTGGACCGGGTGACCGTGTACCGTAACCTCCTTGCCCTCCAGCAAATCGGCCTCATCTACCGCGTCTACCTCACCACAGGCGAACCCTACTACGTGCTATGCGACACCGAAAACCCCTCGCATGCGCACTTTTTCTGCGAAAGCTGCCATCGGGCAACCTGCCTGCCCGATGAAACAGTGCAAGTTCACTTGCCCTGGCCTGGGCGGGTGGAGCGGGTTCTCTTAGTGGGGAAGTGTGCGAAGTGCGCGTAAAGCCTCGGCGACCACAAAAACGCTTCCCGTGATGAGGGCAGGCTGACCGGCCCCTAAGAGGGCATGGAAAGCGGCCTCCACGGAGGGAAACGCTTCACCGTGATAGCCCAAGGGCTCCGCTATACGCCGCAGCTCGTGTGCAGGTAAAGCCCGGGGTGTGGCCGCCGCTGCAAAGAAGACAGGACCCGGCCATCCCCCCAGCTCTTGTAAAGCTCCCTGTATGTCCTTCTCTCGGGAAAAGCCCATCAGCAAAGCCGAGAGGGGAACTGGAACCTGCTCTAAAAAGCGTCGGAGAGCCGCAAACCCTGGAGGATTGTGCGCCACATCAAAAAGAAACCAGGTTTCTCCGACACGCTCCCACTGGCCCCGACCGTAGAGGGGAGCTTGCCTGCCTGCTTCAAGGATGCCTGCCCGAACCGCTTCATCGGGAATACGCCAGCCTTGATCTCGCAGCACTTCCACCGCTTGGAGGACGGTAGCGAGGTTGACAGCTTGGTAGTCGCCTGTGAGATCCGATACCAGCGGCTCTGACTGGCCTTCCACAGAAAAAAGACGATAGAAGGTTTTCTCCCCCGCAAGCCAGCCGGTGGGCCGAATGCCCCTATCAGGCGCGAGATGAAGGGGGGCCTGGCGAGCCTGAGCCTCTTCTTGGAAGACGGCCAGAGCTTCAGGCGGCTGGGCTGGGCTCACCACCACGGGTCGGCCTTTTTTGATGATGCCAGCCTTTTCTCTGGCAATATCCCTGAGGGTAGGCCCCAGGATTTCAACATGGTCCCAGCCGATAGGGGTGATGAGAGCCACTTCGGGGACAACCACATTCGTGGCATCCCAGCGCCCTCCAAGGCCCACTTCTACTACGGCTATGTCTACACCCGCCTCTGCAAAATAAGCCAGGCTCATGCCCACGGTCGCCTCAAAAAAGGAAAGGTTCAATTCTACAATGGTGTCTTTCCACCGAGTCAGAAAAGCATCTACCCATTCGGTGGGGGGGTCGTGGCCATCCACTCGCATGCGCTCCGTAAAGCGCCACAGGTGGGGGGAGGTATGCAGCCCGACCCGATAGCCCGCCGCCTGGAGGATAGAAGCCAAGTACGCCGAAACGGACCCTTTGCCATTGGTGCCGGCCACATGGAGCACAGGGTACCGGCGATGCGGATGGCCCAAGCGCTCATCCCACGCCTCCATATAAGCCAGCGTAGGGTGAAGGGCCTTTCGCCCCGAACGCTCATAAGCCGTGAGCCGCTCGTAGAGCCAATTCTGCCAGGCTTCCACCGTCACAGCGCAAAAGTACAGGGCCGAAAAAAACACCCCCTCAAGAAAGCCTCCCCTCAAAGAGACTGTGAGGAAGCTCGGGGTAGGTGGAATTGTGCCAGATGAAGTGCAGAAGCCCCCCGGTTTTTTCCACCACCTGAAAAAGACGGCGCATCTCTGCCTCAAGTCCCACCCTGTCTCCCCTGCGCAAATACACCTGATCCATGAGGGCCGGACCTCTGAGCAGCACCGGCACCTCTCGCTCTACATCTACCCGATAGGCCGGCACCGGCAAGGTAGTACCTAAGAGAAAACCGCTCCTTTCAGGGAAGGCCAGGGTATAGTCCTCACGGAGGCCTGCCTGCTCCAGCTGGACAAGGAGGTCAGGCCACCGATAGCGTAGGTAATGTTGACGGCTGAAGGTTACAGGCTGGCCCAGGTACTTTTCCAGCAGGGCTTTTTCCTGCTGGATCAAAGCAGGCACATCCCGGCTCTCGTACGAAGGATGAATACCTACCGCATAGCCCTGTTCGTGCAGACGGCGAATAGCCGCCCGCACCGCAGGATGGCGAGGCGAGACCAAGCTATCCAAGCGGTGCCGGTGAGAGAGCAGAAAAAAAAACCGGCTATGAGCAGGCGGAAAGGTCGCTGTGATAGCGTCCAGGGTATCGTAGGGGTCAGGCAAGCGCCCAAGCCTGACCTGGAGGCGGTAGAAAAGGTCGCGCCTACGCACGCCGCCCAGCCACCAGCGCAGCCCCCCCCCGCCCGCGAAAGGCATAAAAATGATCTATGTCCCAGCCTATCTCCCAGAGAAAAGGCGGCGGGCGCCACCGAAGCCCCACTTGCTCCAGAAGCTGATAAGTGCGCTCAAGGAGGAAGGGCTCTCCCCAAAAAGGCGCATGGTAAAAAGGGGCCCGGTGCCAGGCGTATAGACCCCATTGGTCGTAGCCGTAGGGCCAGTCGTAGAGGGGGTACAGCGTGAGCACATAAAAAGCCATCGCCGGCAGGTCCCACCGGAAATCTCCTTCGCCGGGGAAAAAGCCCCCTTCGTCCCAGGAGGGGAGAACAAAAGCCGTACCCTCCGCCTCTATAAAGCCCGAGTAAGGAATCGTCAGATCGGCTTCCCCCAGGTCGGAGGTGCCATAAGAGAGCACTCGCCAGCCCGTGGGCACCGAAAAAGAAGGCCATTCGGCTGCTGGGACGATATGGTAGGGCACTTGGAACCACCGGCCTAAGAGTACCTCCAGCACATACCGCAAACGAGGAGAAATGGCCGGTACGCGCCAAATCAGCCCTGCCGGCGCCGCCAAAGCCATAACCCTACCCCCACCCCTGCAAGCACCCAAGCTATCAGGGACCCTATACGAGAAAGCACAGCGGCCCGCTCAGCTACCTGACTTTCACAGACCAGCTCCACCGTGTGCTCGCCAGCAGGAACCACCAGGGCGCGCAGCACAAAATTCGCTGCAACGATAGGAACCTCCCGTCCATCCACCCGAGCCTGCCAATCAGGAGGGTAGTAAACCTCACTCAGCACCAGTAGGCGCGGCCGGCTGGCCTGCACCCGGTAGACCAGCCTTTCCGCGCTGCGATGCAGAAGCTGCACCGTTTCGCTGGAATCAAGAGGAGCCTCCTCAGGCTTTTGCGGCAGGCGGTCCCAATCTCGTTGAGCTACAAGGGTCACTTGGTGCACAGGATACCGCCCCAAGCTATCCAATGTCTGGTCAAGACGAGGATAAACGCGCACAGCGGGGGATAGCCAAGCCACAGGCAAAGGACCCGCGTAGCGGTAGAGGCGCACGCCATCGGAGGTTTGCGCTACGCTGTCGTAGCCAGGAGGAGGCGGCATATCGGGCCGGGCTGTGATGTACCTCACCGCAAGCATGCGCAGCACTTCCGGGTTTAGGGCCGAGAGGTGCGTTTCAATCAGCTGCTGATAGCGCTTGAGTTTGGCCGGGTGATACCCTCCTACGCTTTCAAGGTACACAGCGGGCCTTGCATCCGTAAAAGCTTGGGTGTGAAGGGGCAGCACTCGGAAAGGGCGAATCGTATCGGCCAGGATAAACGCTTCGTAGGGCTCGGTGGGAGGCGGCATGACCACCTCACGCTGGCGAACGTAGGTCTCCCGCCGGGGGAAGTACGCGCTGTTGAGCAGCCATCCATCGGCCACCGCGAAAGCGGCCACGAGCGCTCCAGCCAGATCGGGCTTCCACCACCTCTGAAGGGTCCCCCATAGCGCCCCTACCGCCAGCGCTACCCAGAAAAGGCTCCGTAAAGCCGACTGCCGAGCTATCGCCATGCGGTCTTCCCGCAGCGCTTCAAAGAACCACTCCGGAAGTTGAGCCTGCTGGCGAAGGGAAGCGTCACTCGGCCCTTCAAAAGAAAAACCCAACCACGGAGCTGCGAGGCCCACCACGCCGATCACCCCCGCCGCAGTAAGGGCCGCCATAAGGAGCTTTTTCTTATCGGGCTGGGCCAGAAAACGGAGAGCTCCCCGCATGCCCATCCCCACTAAAAGAAAACCCATCGTCACCAGCCAAGTAGAAGGGGCGCGGAACTTATTGTAAAAGGGAAAGTAATCCAGCGCAAGGTCAGTGAGTTTGTACGATCCCTCTGGGTCGCTATCCAGAAGGCTTACACCCCCCCATCCCCCCAAAAACACCAGAGCGGCCACAAGAGGCGAGGGAGCCTTAGACTGGAAGTGCCGAGCTATTCGGTAAGCCCCATACGGCAGAAGGAAAAGCAGCGCCGTAGCCCATAAGCTATACCCATACGCCCCAAGTGAAAGTTGCAAAATGGCCCAGCTCACATAGATAAGTATCCAGTCCAGCGCCTGGAGGCCATACACCCAGCCCAAGAGCGCAAGAAAGAACCAGATCGCCCCCACATACAACGATCCCGCCGCAAAAGGTGAACCGCCCCAATAGGTGGGTACCGCCCGCAAGAAGCTCACATCCCCAACGCCGTAGGTTTGGAAAGCTTCTCGGAGGGCAGAACCACTCCCCAGCCGGCGCACCAGGTCTTCCTGAGAGGTGCCCCCTACAAAGTCCGGAATGAGAAGGGTCCACAATTCAGCGCGGCTGGCGGAGTAACTCTGAGCATATTCTCGGTCCAGACCTTCTTTTAGGGAAGGTTCTTTTTGGGCGTCTCGTTCCAGTTCGCTCCCGCCCCGAATGGAGTATTTTCCGTACTCATAGTAAGGAAGGAGGTTGGCGATCTGGGCAAGGCCTCCAGCTCCTGCCGCAGCCGCCAACAGCCCCAGACTGACGAAGTAAGGCTTGAGTTGTCGGGTTTGCCAGGCTTCCCAGGCCCAGGCCAGTTCGTAGGCCGCTATCACGGCCAGGCCATAGTAAGCCATCTGCGGGTGGTGCCCTCCCACCATCCCAGCCCATCCTATCAGGGCCAGTAGGAGGCCCAAGCCCCATTGTCGGCGATGCAGAGAAGCCATGCCCGCCAGCACATAGGGGAGCGAAAAAAGCACATTGCTTTTGCCCCAGTGCGTGGCGACGATCATATTGGTGTAGTAACTGGTGAGAATAAACCCAAACGCCCCTGCCAGCGCCCAGGCCGGAGAGGCCCCTTCTATGCGTAGAAAAATAAAAAAACCAAGGAGGCCCATGAAGAAAATAGAGGATGGGTACACCTTCCCAAAGAGAATTCCTAAGAAGTTCCAGAGAGGGTGGAAGAAGACCCCCTTAGGTTCGTACGAAATGAGGTAAGAGGGCATTCCACTAAAGAGGTGCGGTGCCCAAAAGGGAGTTCGCCCCGTCTCTTCCCGAGCTTTGCGGAGGGGATAGACCATGTACTCAAGCTGAATCTGGTCAGAGGCTTTGAAGCGGTACCCCTGGTAGTAAGGGAAAAAGTACGCTACCGAGAAGGTGGCCATGAGGGCTGCGGGAAGTAGCCAGGTGCGTAGGAAATGAGATAGCATCGCCGCCAAAGTTATCCCAAACTTTGCAGGGTGGAGCGGCCGGTTTTGAAAGAGGTAGAGCGGCTGCGGTGGCGCTTACAGCGGCCGGTTTTGAGCCTACTGGCGGGGCCGTACCGTTCGGTTTTCAAGGGTAACGGGATAGAATTTGCGGATGCACGGCCCTACCAACCCGGAGACGATTGGCGACGCCTGCACTGGAGCCTTTCAGCCCGCAAAAACCAGCCCTACCTACGCTTAGGCTATGAAGAAAGAGACCTCACCTGCGTGATAGCGATAGACCGCAGCCCCTCTATGTACATCTCCCCGCACAAAGTGCAGCTTTGGCAAAGTGCCGCCATCGCCCTGGGGTGGGCCGCCTGGCTCAATGGCGACCGAGTGCAGTGGATCACTTTCACCGACCGGATAGAGGGCTTTTCCGGGCGGCTACGCACCCACCTTGCGCTGTGGGAGAGTCTGGCTAACCTCCTGGAGCAGCCGGCACAGGGACACCGCTCGCGGCTAAGACCCCTCCTGGCCTGGATGGAAAAAATGCACCACAGGCGAACCTTTGTGATCGTCGTGAGCGACCTGTTTCTTCAAGAAGAAGCTCCAGAAACCCTTTTAGCTGCGCTGGCGATGCGGCACTTTGTGCTGGCGGCCGTTCCACGCAGCTCAGAAGAAAACCTCTCTATTCCCTGGGGCTACCTGCCCCTCAAAGAAGTGGAGACCGGCCGAGCTTGCGACCCTGCGGGGCGACCTGCGGCCCCCAGCTCCCCACCCCCGATTGCGATACGCCCTGCTCACGCCGGACCGCCCCCTCATCCAGCCTTTGCGCGAAGCCCTCCTGGCCCCCTTGCAATAGCCCAAAACTCCGTACCTTTGCGCCCAAACCTCAATCCTATGAGCAATATTGAGGAACGCGTCAAAAACATCATCGTCAGCAAACTCGGCGTAGAACCGGAAAAAGTAACGCGAGAAGCCACCTTTACTAACGATTTAGGTGCCGATTCCCTGGACACAGTAGAACTCATCATGGAATTTGAGAAGGAGTTCGGCATCTCTATTCCCGACGAAGTGGCTGAGAAGATCGAGACGGTAGGCGACGCAATTGCGTATATTGAGCAGCACGCCAGCGCTTAATGCGGCGAGTCGTGGTGACTGGGGTGGGCGCCCTCACCCCCATCGGCCTGGATGCCCCTACCTATTGGCAAAACCTGCTTCAAGGCGTCAGCGGCGCGGACTATATCACAAAATTTGACGCTTCTCACTTCCGTACCCGCTTTGCTTGCGAGCTGAAGGGGTTTGATCCCACAGCTTATATTGATAGGCGGGAAGCCCGGAAGATGGATGCCTTCACCCAGTACGCGCTTGTCGCCGCAGAAGAAGCCATACAAGATGCGGGGTTGTTGAAGGTTTCTCTGGATAAAGACGCGGTGGGCGTCGTTTTCTCCTCGGGCATTGGAGGCCTGCAGACTTTCATTGAGGAGATGCGGGGCTACACACCGGGCGTCCCCCCCCGCTTCAATCCCTTCTTCATCCCCAAGATGATCATTGACATTGCGGCGGGGCACATTTCCATCAAGTACGGGTTTCGGGGTCCCAACTACGCCACCGTCTCGGCGTGCGCTTCCTCCTCACACGCCATTGCGGATGGTTTTTTGCTTATCCAAGCGGGTCTGGCGGATGTGATGATCGTGGGCGGTAGCGAAGCCGCCATAAACGAAGCCGGGGTAGGGGGGTTCAACGCCATGCGGGCCCTTTCCGAACGCAACGAGGACCCCAAAACCGCCAGCCGCCCCTTTGACAAAGACCGGGACGGCTTTGTACTGGGGGAAGGGGCCGCTACCCTCGTGCTGGAGGAATTGGACCATGCACGCCGTCGCGGCGCACGCATCTACGCAGAGATCGTAGGGGTAGGGCTTTCAGCCGATGCTTACCATATCACGGCGCCTTGCGCCGAAGGAGCGACTCTGGTCATGCGCCGTGCCCTGCATCATGCCCGTATCCAACCCACCGAAGTGGACTACATCAATGTCCACGGCACTTCCACCCCCCTGGGAGACGTCTCCGAAACGCAAGCCATCAAGGAAGTCTTCGGAGAGCATGCCTATCAGCTCCACATCAGCTCCACCAAATCCATGATAGGGCACCTCTTAGGGGCGGCTGGAGCCGTAGAAGCCGTCGCCACCGTCCTCTCGGTGTACCACCAGCGCATCCACCCCACCATCAACCACTTCACCGATGACCCCGAATGTGACCTCAACTACACCTTCCACCACCCCGTAGAAAAGCCCATCCGATACGCCCTGAGCAACAGCTTTGGCTTCGGAGGGCATAACGCCTGTCTTGTCTTCAAGCGGTATGTAGAATGAAGTTATGGCTTGCCCGGCTTTTCGGACCTGACCGGGCCCTCTATGCAGAGCTCAAGCGACTCATTGGGGCATACCCCACCGACCTTGAGTGGTACAAAATGGCTTTTTCGGTGCCCGCGCCCTCTCTTTCACGAGAGGCCTACTTAGCTGACTCGTATGAGAGGTTGGAGTTCTTGGGGGATGCGGTACTCCAGCTGGTGGTAACGGACTACATTTTTCGGCAGTATCCCCACTTTGACGAGGGGGAAATGACGGAGCTGCGCGCCAAGGTTGTCAACACCGACTACCTCGTGGAAGTGGCTCAGCGGCTGATGCTGCCGAGCTTCATCCGTTCGCAAGGTCCCCTACCAAAGCGGCTGGATTACCTGGCCGACGTGGTGGAAGCTTTGATTGGGGCCATCTACATGGATCTAGGCTTTGAGCGGGCTCGGCTCTTCATCGTGCGGCGCATATTCCCCCTCATCAATTGGGCTCGCATGGAAGCGACGGAATTCAACTACAAAGGGCGCTTCCTGGAGCTGGTGCAGCAAAAGCAGCTAGGCCAAGTGGAGTTTGTCGTGCAAGAGCGGCGTCGCACCGCCCGCGGCGAAGTCTTCGTGGTGTGCGTACGCCTCAACGGTAAAGAAATAAGCACCGGCACCGGCCTCCGCAAAAAAGAAGCCGAGCAGGCTGCGGCTCGAGCGGCCCTACGCCTTCTGTCCGAATGAAGAGGCCTCAGACCTGGGCGCAGTGGTGGCTCTCAGGCGCTGGAACAGGGTACCTCCCCGGCGCGCCAGCCACGTGGGGGAGCTTAGTGGGCTTGGGCTTACTGATAGGGTCAGCCTGGCTTCCGTGGGCGGTAAACCTGATTGCGTGGAGCGTAGCGCTGGGGGCAAGCCAAAAAGCTTTCCGCCAGGTCGCACCTCCCGAACCAGACCCCCCCTGGATCGTCGCAGACGAAATCTTAGCCCTATGGCTCGTGGGCCTCTTTTTCCCGCCCGCTACAGCTCAGCAGGCTGCGCTGGCCTTCTTGCTTTTCCGCTTCTGGGATATCACCAAGCTATGGCCCGCCGTTATCGCTGAGAAGATTCCAGGCTTCTGGGGTATCTTAGCCGACGATCTGGTAGCTGCTCTGTATACCCTCCTATGTCTCTGGCTTCTGGCGTGAAAGGGTGGGTACAGCTTCTGCGCCCCCACCAGTACACCAAAAATGTCCTTCTCTTCGTGCCCATGGTCTTTGGCCGCCGCTGGGACGCTTGGCCTGAAACGCTCCTGGGATTTGTAGCCTGGAGCCTGATGGCTTCGGCCATTTACGCTTTCAATGACGCCCGGGATGCGGCGGCCGATCGCCTTCATCCCACCAAGCGGCTGCGACCTGTGGCCGCAGGTCTGGTATCGCCTCAGATAGCTTATTGGACTGCCCTCTTGCTGGGTCTTTTGAGTCTGAGCGGCGCCTTCGCCCTAAATGGGCCCTTCGCTCAGCTGCTCCTATTGTATGGGGCCAACGCCCTCCTCTACACCTTGTACTTCAAGAAGCTGCCCCTCATAGATGTATTCAGCATTGCGGCGGGCTTTCTACTGCGAGTCTACGGAGGAGCCCAGGTTGGGCAGATACCCGTTTCTGGCTACCTCTTCATGGTGGTCTTCTTTTTGTCCCTCTTTCTGGCGCTGGGCAAAAGACGCCACGAACTGCTGCTTTTGCCCCCCGAAGCCACCCAGGCCAGCCGAAAAAGCCTCAAAGGCTACTCGGTCTACTACCTGGACCAGCTGATGAACATTTCGGCTACCCTCACGCTCACAGTCTACATCTTGTACCTGATGCACACGCACTTCACTTGGCTATGGGGTACGCTCCCGCTGGTGGTGCTGGGCCTTTTTCGCTACTACCACCTCACGCACAACCAGGGCGCTGGCGAACCCAGCCGCGACCTTTTTGCCGATAAGATGCTCCTCCTGATCGGCGCTGTTTACGGCGGGCTGGCTTTGCTGGAGACATTGGAGGTGCCTTTTCCGCCTTATCCATGAAGCGCATCACAGGATGGGGACGATACCCGGTGGGTCACTCCGAAGTGAAGCCCCTCCTCTCGGTAGAAAAGTTTCCTGAAGGAGTGGGGATTCCCCGCGGGCTTGGACGCAGTTACGGCGATGCCTCTTTTTGTAGTGAGGGCTACACCTGGGACACAAGCCCTTTGAATCGCTTTCTGACCTGGGATCCGGACACAGGCCTGCTGGTTGCCGAAGCGGGAGTAAGCTTATATGCCGTGATCCAACGCTTCTTGCCTGAAGGGTGGTTTCCGCCGGTGGTGCCCGGCACGCAGTTCGTGACCCTGGGAGGGGCCTTCGCCAGCAACATCCATGGTAAGAACCACCATGTGAACGGTGCCTTCGCCGACCATGTGGCGTGGATAGACTTGCTCCTACCGTCAGGCGAAATTCGGCGGCTGGACCCCTCAGACCCGCTCTTCTGGGCTACGGCAGGTGGTATGGGACTCACAGGCATTGTACTCCGCTTAGCCTTGCGGCTCCAGCGCGTCCCCAGCGCCTATATCGCCAATCTCGTCTATCGTCCCGCCGACTGGGAAGCTCTCCTAAGCGTTCTACTTGAAGAGGAGATGCACTACCCCTTTGCCGTGGCCTGGGTAGACCATACCGACAGGCGAGGTAAGGGCGTGGTGCATCTGGGGCGCTTCGCCGAGGTGGAGGAACTTCCCCCGGCTTGGCAAAAGCACCCTTTTCGGACCCTTCGGGCTGGGCTGTGGCGCGTGCCCTCTTGGCTGACGGTGCCAGCTTTCGGACGCCTCACAGCGCCCCTGATCAGCAAGGTCTACCGACTGCGCCATACCCCTGGCCAAAAGCTTCTGCCCTACGCCCCCTACTTCTTCCCCCTGGATGGGGTAGGAGAGTGGAACCGCCTTTGGGGCCCCCGAGGGTTCGTCCAGTTTCAGTTTGTGGTGCCCATGCAAACAGGACTGGAAAGGGTCTGGAGACGATTGCAGAAGGCCCCGGCACGCAGCTTCCTCACCGTCCTCAAGCGGTTGGGGGCTCAACGCGGACCGTTGGCTTTTTCAGGGCCTGGGTGGACTTTGGCGATAGATCTCCCTGCCACTGAAGCCGTCTTTCGGTTTCTACGCTCGCTCACCGATCTCGTCTTAGCCGAAGGCGGCCGTATCTACCTCACCAAAGACAGCCTCCTTCACCCCGAGCAGTTTCGGGCCGCTTATCCCGAGTGGGAAGCCTTCCTCCAAATCAAAGCCTCCGTGGACCCGCATTACCGCCTTCGTTCGGACCTCAGTCAGCGCCTGGGCCTGCAGCCCTAAGCAGGTTCGCTTCTTTCCTTACTTCCCTCTTTCAGACGGGACTCCACCCCCAGGGGCCTATCTTTGTGCCCGATGGACTATCCAAAGCAAACTCGTCTCTTCGGGGGTCTCGTCTTTGCGGTAGCGCTCCTCACTTACGGCCTCACCGTAGCACCTACCGCCAGTTTCTGGGATTGTGGGGAGTTCATTGCGACCGCCAACGAACTGGAAGTACCTCACCCGCCTGGAGCCCCTCTCTACCTTGTCGTAGCCCGCATTTTTGCCATGTTAGCCCCTTCTCCTGAGAAGGTCGCCCTTTTCGTGAACGGGGTGAGCGTACTGGCGGGTGCCCTCACTTCGCTCCTGATTGCCTGGATCACCATGCACTTTGCCAAGCGGGCCCTGGGACAGCCCGAAAGCCTCCGAGTGGGCTTTGCTGGCTTGATCGCAGGCCTGGTGTGCACCTTCACCGATTCCGTCTGGTTCAACACCGTAGAAGCCGAAGTGTATGCCCCCAGCGCTTTCTTTACCGCGCTGGTGGTGTGGCTCATGTGCGTGTGGGAAGAGACCCCCAGCCCACGCCGCCAAAATCAGCTCCTGATCCTGATTGCATTCGTTTTCGGCCTTTCCATAGGCGTGCACCTGCTGAATCTGCTTACCCTGCCGGCGCTGGCGCTGATGTACTACTTCCGCAAGGCCGAAAAGCCAACCTGGAAAGGCGCCCTGATAGCCTTCTTAGCTGGAGGGGCCCTTCTTGGATTTCTTCAGTATGGCGTGATCCAATACACCGTATCGCTGGCTTGGCCCTTGGAAAAAGGGCTCGTTGGCACCGAAAATCCCCAGACCGGCGAAATAACCGGTTTAGGCTTGCCCTACGGAAGCGGATTGGCGCTTTTTATTGTGCTTCTCTTTACCGTCCTGACGCTGCTGGTGATCTATGCAGAAAAGCGCCAACACCCCCTGCTCAGTACCGCAGCCCTCAGCTTGCTTTTTGTATACCTGGGCTACTCCACCTATGCGGTAATCTTCTTGCGCTCCCAAGTAAGCCCCCCCATTGACGAAAACGACCCGGGCAATGTGCCGAACTTCCTCAGCTACCTCAAACGAGAACAGTACGGCGAAACGCCCATCCTCTGGGGCACCCTCTACAACGCTATGCCCATAGACTACGACGAGAAAGGGGAGATTTTCCTCCGATATCCGAATTCCCCTCGCTATGTCTACGAAGGGCCACGCCTGGGATACAAGTATGCCAGCAAAGACTACCGGTTCTTTCCTCGCATGTGGAGCCCCTCCCATTATGCAGGGCAAGGCCCCTTCAGCTACATCAACTACGTCAAAAACAAGGGAGCCGACCCCCAAAACCCTTACGACGACAAGCCTACCGGCATGGAGAACCTGAAGTTCTTTTTTGACTACCAGCTCTACCACATGTACATCCGCTACTTCCTCATGAATTTTGTGGGACGAGAGTCGGAGGTGCAAGACAGCCGATGGGAGAGCGGACTGGAGCTGGCCCGGCTGCGGAAACTCCCCGCTCACCGAAAGAAGGACCCTTCTAAAGCGCATTATTATGGCTTGCCGCTTCTGCTTGGGCTTCTGGGGGCAAGCTGGCAATGGGGCCGTAACCGCCGGCATTTTGCGGTCATCGCCACGCTCTTTTTCCTCACAGGTATAGCCATCATCCTCTACCTCAACCAGCCCCCTAACCAACCCCGGGAACGGGACTATTCCTATGTGGGGTCTTTCATCACCTTTGCTATCTGGGTAGGGCTGGGGGTGATTGCGCTCGCTGAAGGGGCCGAAAAGCTCCTTCGGCGCAACGCAGATACGATCGTAGGGGTGGCTTCGTTGGGGGTGCCCCTCCTCATGGCAGCTAAGAACTGGAAGTGGCACTCCCGCGCCGGCAATTATGTGCCGCCCGATAGCGCGTACAACTTCCTCATCTCCTGCCCCCCCAACGCTATCCTTTTCACCAACGGCGACAACGACACCTTCCCCCTCTGGTACCTGCAAGAGGTAGAGGGGGTTCGCACCGACGTGCGGATCGTGAACCTGAGCCTGCTCAACACCGACTGGTACATCGCCCAGCTCAAATACCAATCCAGCAACGAAGCTCCCCCCGTGCCGATTTCTATCTCGGATGAAGTATTCATGGGGGAGAAGAGCGCTACGCTACCTGTCCAAAGCCAAACGCTGGTCTTGCCTGTGGATAAAACCGCCTTCCTGCAGAACTACCCCGAAGCTCAGCGCTTTGCGCCCGAGAGCCTGGCTGATACCTTGCGCTGGCAAATGCCCGTGCGAGGCGGAGAGAAAAACAGCTACCTCCTCAAGCAAGACTACATGACGATGGACATTGTGCTGACCAACCTTCGGCAAGGATGGAAGCGCCCCATCTGCTTTGCCAATACGCTGCCTTCCTTTAGCTATTTGGGCCTGCAAGACTACCTGTACATGCGAGGCACCGTGTACGAGCTTTTGCCCCTCAAGCCCCAAGGCGGCCCCAAAGGCAGCATTTACAACGCAGCGATCCAGGATAGCTTCACCTACGACCTCCTCACCAAGGTATACCGGTACCGAAACCTCAACCGACCCGACATCTTCTACGACAGCAACACCCAGCGCATGATCGCCAACTACCGTTCGGTCTTCTATCGCCTGGTAGATTACTACACTCAAAAGGCAGACACCTTGCGCAGCGACACCCTTGAGGCCCAAAAGCTGCGAGAAAAGGGCAAAAACCTCCTACAGTTTCTTCAAAAAACCATCTCTTGGGAAAGCTGCCCCCTTGAGCCGTATCAAATCGCCCAGGAAGCGGGCCTGTGGTTAGGTCTGGGCAGCCAAGACGAAGCCCAAAAGCTCTACCGGCAAGCCCTCCAGATGCTCAAAGAAGAAGTGGCCTACGCCAACTACGCTAAGCAGCCGCTGGACGAGATGAGCCAGTACGGCATAGAGATGGTGGCGCGGGGAGCCATGGGACTGAGGGATTCGCTCCTTGTCCGGGAAGCCCTGGACCTGTATGAAAAAAGCCGTTCTTTGGGCATTCCTTCTCGCCGCTAAGGCCCAGGTGCTGTGGATAGAACGAGCCTCGGAGGCGTCCAGCCTCCCTCTCCAAGCCCAAGCGTATCGCATAAGCTCAGAGGAGTGGGTTTTCGCCATCAAGCTGAACCTAACCTCCTGGCTTCCTTACGGTTTTGACTCCAGCGTGCCTATACGGGCCGAACTGATAGACGAAAAGGGGCCTTTGGCTGAGACCCTTTTCACTGTGCCGCTGGAGCCCCACTGGCAGGGTAGCTGGCGATGGAAGCTGACGCACCAGCCCCACTCTACCTGGGTAGGCTTGCAAGTAAGCTGCCCAGAAGCGCCTGAAGGGCCGTTTTTTACGCAATTTGCTTGGCCGGCGGAGCCGACCGGTTTCTGGGTAGAGAGCGCTTCCACCTTGCTCACGCCGCCCGTGGAAGTCAAACGCCCCGACGGCACCGCCGAAAAAGTTTCCCCCGGCCAAGCTCGGTGGGAGGCTTACTTCGTGCCGGCCCCCGTAGATACAAGCCTGCCCCTCCCTCCTTACCTGCTCAAACGAAAAAAGAAATCCCCTCTCGTTTCGTCCTCCTGCGCTTGGCACTTGCGAGGAGACACAAGCCGGGTATTTTGGACTTGCCGGTGGCCCGCTCGGCCTTACGCCGCACCTGGAGGAACCCTCCCTCAGCCAGCCCCAGACCAATGGGAAGCCGCCTTCCAACGGTTTTCGGATCGCAAGCCCGGCGACCGCTCCGACCGGGGGCTGATCTTTCTCTTCGTAGGGGAACCTCCCCTCCGCCTCTTGACCCTCTCCAGCGAAGTGTGGGTTTACCCTGACGAGCGACTTAGCTTTCACTTCGTCTACGAAGAGGGCACTTGGAAGCTGGTGCGGAAACTGGAATACCAAGGCCTGTGGAAAAAACGGTAGTTTTCAACCTACGCGCCTTACGCCGAGCGCTGGAAGGCGGCGCTTCGGTGGAAAAAATCCTCCTTCTCCAAGGTCAGGCGCCTCCTCGCGAGCTGTGGCACCTCATCAAAAAGTATGAGCTGTCCTTCCAGCATGTGCCGCCTGGCCAGCTTCCGAAAGGGCAGGCTTGGGTGGCCTACCTTAGCCCGCTACCCCTCTATGCTCTTGAGGCTTGCCTTGCCGAACCCCCTCAGGGCGTGGCGCTGGCGCTGGTAGGCCTGACCGACCCCCACAATGTAGGGGCTATCTGCCGCCATGCCGCCGCTTTCGGGGGTGACGTGGGTGTTTCTGCGCAGCGAAGGAACTCCCCTCCTCTCCAACGAAACCATATGGCGCAGCAGCGCAGGGGCTTTGCCCCACCTAAAGTTTGTTCGCACCCCCCATCTGCGGCAGTCGCTGCGAAAGCTTAGGGAAGCAGGCTGGCACGCGGTAGGGACCGTGCGGCCGACTTTCTCGGGCGCCTTGCCCTACCGAACCTGGTCTTGGGAAAAGCCCACGCTTATCCTGCTGGGCAGCGAAGAGAAGGGCCTGCCCCCCGAATACCTGGCAGAATGCGAGCGGCTCCTCACGATTCCACACACCCCGCACGTAGAGTCGCTCAACGTAAGCGCAGCCGCAGCCATCTTACTGGCAGAGGCGTACTTTCACCAAGAGGGACGGTAGCTTTATAGGAGCAGCTCAACCACCACGGCAGAAGCCCCTCCCCCTCCGTTGCAGATCCCGATAGCGCCATAACGCCCCCCAATGTGGCGTAGCGCAGTCAGAAGCGTCACCAGAATCCGTGCGCCACTCGCTCCCAAGGGATGTCCCAGCGCTACGGCCCCCCCTAAGATGTTGAGCTTTTCTTCGGGAATGCCCAAAAGCTTTTGATTGGCCAGGGCTACGGCCGCAAAGGCTTCGTTGATCTCAAAGGCGTCTATTTGCTCAAGCTTGAGCCCTGCCCGGGCTAAGGCCTTTTGGATAGCGTCCGTAGGGGCAATGGTGAACCATTCCGGCTCGCGGGCAGCATCCGCCCAGCTTAGGATGCGGGCCAGAGGGGTGAGGGCATATCGTTTGAGGGCCGCTTCGCTGGCCAGAATCACCGCCGCAGCCCCATCGTTGATCTTGGAAGCGTTGGCCGCCGTAATGGTGCCATCGGGCCTAAAGGCAGGCTTGAGCGTAAGCATCTTCTCAAAGTTGGCTTTGCCGGGCTCTTCGTCTTCGGCCACCTCTTGGGTCTTACCTTTTACGGTTACCGGCACAGGCACAATTTCCTGCGCAAAAAGGCCTTTTTTCTGCGCTTCCTGCGCCCGCTGGTACGAACGCATCGCATAAGCGTCCTGCATCTGGCGCGTCAGGCCGTAAGTAGCTGCGCAGGTTTCGGTGACTTCGCCCATGGTGAGGCCGCAGTACGCGTCTTGGAGGCCGTCCCGCAGGATGCTGTCTATGAGGGTGGTGTGGCCGTAACGATAGCCTGTTCGGACTCCGGGCGCATAAAAGGGGGCTAGGCTCATGCTTTCCATGCCGCCGGCGGCGATCACTTCGGCTTGGCCCAGCGCTATCGTCTGGGCCCCCAGCATCACCGCCTTAAGGCCCGAAGCGCAAACTTTGTTGACAAGGGTGGCAGGAACCGTAGGAGGCAAACCGGCTTTGAGGGCCACTTGGGTGGCCGGCGCTTGCCCCAAATTAGCCGAGAGGACATTGCCCCAATATACCTCTTCAACCGCTTCTGGCGGCAGGTTGGCTTGGGCCAGCGCCGCTTGAAGGGCGATCGCTCCCAGCTCCGTAGCCGGTACGGCGCTAAGAGAGCCTAAAAAGCTCCCAATCGGCGTGCGTCGAGCGGCGACAACGTAAACGGACTGCATTGCCCAAAGTTAGCGCGCACCGCTCACAAAAAAAGCTCGCACTCGCAAGCCCTGGGCCGTTTGCTCCTGAAGAAGGTACACCCCATCGGGCCACTCACTAAGTGAGGGAGGACGGACCCCTTCGTACAGGAGCTGACCCGTGAGGGTCAAAAGGCGGTAGCCCAGCCGCTCAGGCTTTGCCTCAGACCTGCTCTCCAACGCAGAAACCTGCGTAGCGTCACCCCAAACCCGAAAAATCCGGAATTGCCCCTGCGTAGCGTCTTTATTAGCGGGGGTCTCCACACACCGCGCAAAGGTTTCCCCTGTAGGCCGGTAAGTAAGCGGGTAGTCCGCCCCACGGTGAAGGTGCCCCGCTATCCAAACCCGAACCTGGCTGCGATGCGGGTAAAGAAGGCTCATGATGCGGTCGTACTCCTGGGGAGAAAAACTATTGGCACCGCTCACAGGTGAGTTGAGAAGGGGGTAGTGGCACAAGAAAACCAGGGGGAAAGGCTGGGCGGCGCTAAGAAGCGTATCCAGAAAGCGAATCGTGCCCCCAGGAAAGTCGTGGAGGTCCGCCTGAGGCCCTACCCCCGCCTGACCCAAAGGCGCTGGCTGGCGACTTACCCCATCTACCCCCACAAACCGCAGCCCTCCATACACAAAGGTAAAATTATGAAACCGACTCCGGAAACCGGTCTCTGGATTGGGGACCGAGTAGGTGAGGGAAGCTCCTTCCCAGGCCGAAACTCGTTGAGAAAAGCGCTGCCTGGCATCTGCGAAAAGCATGGCTGCCAAACTATCGCCCCAGGCATAGGACGCCTCATTAGAAGCGCTTACGTAGGGCCACACATCGTGGTTGCCGATAAGAGGCAAGTAGGGCAGCCCCGCCGAATCCATCAAGGCCCTAAAGCGCAGGTATTCCGAACGCTCCCCGCTGTCTGTCAAGTCGCCGGTCACCACGATGAAAGCCAGCTTTTCGGCTTGCCAGTTTTGCTGAAGCCAATGCAAAGCCTGCCGAAGAGCCTCTACGCTATAGCCCCCCTCAGCGCCGGTTAGCGTATCAAGATAACCTGGCGTGCCGTAATCCCCTTGGTTCTCCCCTATGTGCACATCCGTCAGCTGCACAAAACTCCACAGATGAACCGTATCACGAGCCGGATCACCATGATAGCGAATATCCCAGTACAGGACATTTTGGGCAGCCAGCAGCGTGAAGCCCCACCAAAAGCGCATGAGCAAAATTAGCTACTTTAGCTTTGTCCTTCTGACCCTACAAGAGGAGTACCTTTGCAGGGTGATAGCCGAAGCTCTCCGATACGCCCGAGAAGAACTCTTCAACACCCACCTGTACGAATGGCTGGGGAGTCAGGTTTCTACCCCTTCACTCAAGAGCATCTTGCAAAAATTTGCCGCTGAGGAGAGAAAACATTACGACTTCTGGCGGCGATGGGTCTCTACCACCATCCGATATAACCGGCTTCGGCTTGTGTGGTACCAGCTCTTGGCGAAAGTCCTGGGCCCCACCTTTGTGCTGCGACTCCTTGAAGAGCGAGAGCACGAGACCATCGCTGAGTATCGTCGGATAGCGGATCAGCTTCCAGAAGCCGAGCGGGCCGAACTTCTGCACCTCATCCAGGAGGAAGAGACGCATGAGACGGAGTTTTTGGCGGCTGTCCAGGAAAACGAAGGTCGGCTTCGGTATGTGGGCTTTATTGTGCTGGGGCTTTCTGACGCCATCATTGAGGTGACGGGGGTACATGCTGGGTTTTTGGGGGTATCTCATCGGCCCCTTATTGCGGGGATAGCCGGACTCATTGTAGGGTTTGCGGCCTCTATTTCCATGGGGTCGGCGGCCTACCTCCAAGCCAAGCAAAACACCCAGGTTTCCCCCCTCCAGTCGGCCCTCTACACGAGCGTAGCGTACCTCCTGGCCGTGGTTCTCTTAGCGCTGCCGTACTTTTTCCTGCCAAGGATGAGCCCAGCCTTCTGGAGCTCGGTAGGGCTGGCCCTGCTCCTGATACTGAGCTTTGTGTACTACAGCAGCGTGCTTTTTGAGCGGCCCTTCGGGCGGGAGGCCCTGGAAAGCATAGGCGTGCTTGGAGCCACCGCCCTCCTTTCCTACGGGTTTGGCGAACTGCTGCGGTACCTTTTCCCCGAGGCAGCCCTCTGAAATGCCAACTTGCGTCACGCATTGTTTTCTACTTGGCCTACGAACGCCTACTTTTGCAGGGATGACGAGAAAGTGGCTCGCTACCGCACTCTTCGCTGCGGTCGTATGGGCACAGCAGTATTATCCCTTCGCCATGGGGCCCTCAGCCGGCGTACTCAACGCCCAGATCAACCCGGCCCTCATCGCCGATAGCCGCTACCGGTTTGACCTGCTTTTTTTGGGCACCAGCCTCAACCTCACCAACAACTACGTGGGAGTTCGCTCCGAGCTGTGGCGCGACCTCATTAGAGGAGAGCTCAACGACACCGCGGACTTTCGCCGCTACTACCTGGAAGACGACTACCAAAACCCCTCCCTCAAACAGGTGCGCTTTGAGCAGCAAGTGCTCTTGCCCAGCTTTCTGCTGACATTGGGACGGCGTTCAGCCCTGGCCTTCAACCTGCGTATGCGCACCCGCTTCAGCCTCAACAACATAGACCACCGCTTGGCCAAACTGGCCTACGAAGAGCTCAAATACCCTCCCTACTGGAACTCCTGGATCGAAGGCGGCGATTTGAGTTTTCAGTACGCCACTTACTACGATGTAGCCCTCAGTTATGCTCGGGTGCTGCTCAACACAGGCCAGCACGTCCTCAAAGCCGGCCTTACCCTCAAGTACTTGCACGGCGTGTATGGTGCTTATTTCTATGTAGATAAGTTTCGGTTCCGCTACCAGTTCTACAACGACGACACCTTAGCTATAGAGCCTGGCTCCCGATTTTACTGGGGGCACTCCGCCAATGTAGACTACAACCTCTACCAGAAAATCGTAGAACGGCCTTTTGACGATCAGACGCGCTTTTCATTGGGAGGGGATATTGGGGTGGTGTACGAGTTTCGGCCTCGCTACGACCGCTACCTCTATGATATGGATGGGGAAGTGGGCCTGGAGCGGCGCGATCGGGACCGGTACACGCTTCGGATAGGCGCAGCCGTACAGGACATCCGTTCGCGCATGCGCTTTGCCAAAGGCCCCCTCAGCAACCAGATAGAAATCACTCCCAACAACCTGGCTGCCGCCGTACATGAATGGAACCTGCGCCCAGTCAAGTTTAGTTCTATCCGGGACTTCAACGATACGCTGCGCCAGCGCTTCGGGATTGCGGACTCAAACCCTAACTTCATCCTGCAAATGCCGACCCTGTTGAATGTGCAGCTGGACTGGCACATTGCAGGGCCGCTTTACCTCGGAGGGATGGGCACCTTTCCTTTCGGCAAAAAAGTGGAAACCCTCCGCATGCCCCGCATTTACACGATTTACCCCCGCATAGAGACGCCGTATTTCACCTTGGGCGTTCCCTTCACGGTCAATGATCTGGGTGAAAGGCTCTGGGGCGCTGCACTCAAGTTAGGCCCTATCGTGATAGGGACGAACAGCCTGGGGTGGATCCTGGGCGGGCGCACCACCCGTACGGTAGACTTTTACTTCCTCTTCAAGAGCGGCCTGCCGTATCGGCCCCCCCGCGATCGGGACAAGGACGGCGTGTCAGACAAAAAAGACCTGTGTTCCTCCACCCCGGGGGTATGGGCCTTCCAGGGTTGTCCCGATTCGGACGGCGATCACATCCCTGACAAAGACGACCTGTGTCCTCTGGACCCCGGCGTGCCGAAGTTCCAAGGCTGCCCAGACACAGACGGCGATGACATCCCTGACAAGCAAGACACCTGCCCCACCGAAGGTGGGTTAGCTGAGTTCCAAGGCTGCCCGGACGCCGACAAAGACGGCATTCCCGACAAGGATGACGATTGCCCTCAAGAGGCGGGCCTTTCCCGATTCAAAGGATGCCCTGACCGAGACGAAGACGGGATCCCCGACAAAGACGACGCCTGCCCTACCGAGCGGGGCCTGCCAGCTTTCCAAGGATGCCCTGACTCCGACGGCGATGGGATAGAAGACAAAAAAGACGCTTGCCCGCAGCAGCCAGGCCTCCTGGCCTTCCAAGGGTGCCCAGACACGGACGGCGATGGCCTGCCTGACAAAGAAGACGCTTGCCCGCAGCAGCCGGGCCCTCAGGCCTTCCAGGGCTGCCCGGACACGGACGGCGATGGCCTGCCTGACAACCAAGACCGGTGCCCCGATAAACCCGGCCCGCAAGAAAACAAAGGTTGCCCCTACGCCGACCAAGATGGCGACGGCGTGCCGGATAAAGAAGA
The DNA here is from genome assembly GCA_026003235.1 of Bacteroidia bacterium. Classification (GTDB taxonomy): domain Bacteria; phylum Bacteroidota; class Bacteroidia; order SpSt-205; family SpSt-205; genus SpSt-205. Next base: position 54,764 of record BPGW01000009.1, read on the forward strand.
TGACTGCCCCTTCACGCCAGGGCTCAAAACCAACCGAGGCTGCCCGGAAATTCCAAAAGAGCAAAAACGCATCCTGGACCTGGCTTTCCGCAACCTGGAGTTTGAAACGGGCAAAGCTATCATTCGCGAAAGGTCGCTCCCTTACCTGGACACCCTCGCTCAGCTTCTGATAGACAACCCCACCTACAAGCTCAAAATCTCTGGTCACACCGACAACCAAGGCGGCCTGGAGTACAACATGAAACTCTCTAAGGCCCGCTCCGAAGCGGTGCGCAACTACCTCGTCTCCAGAGGGGTTTCGGCCGATCGCTTCATCGTGGAGTACTTTGGGCCGCTGCGGCCTATTGCGTCCAACGCTACCCCTCAAGGTCGCGCCAGAAATCGCCGGGTGGAGATGAAGGTGGTCTTTGAGTAGCAGGAAAGAACCCAACTCCTACCTGGGGCTACCTAAGTGGGTAGCCCCTATTTTTGTGCATGGACCGGCGAACCTTTTTGGAAGCGGTAGCTGGGTTACTTGGCATGCCTTTCTCTCAGATAGCGCACTGGGAACATCCCAGCCCGCCTCCTGGCCCCACCGATGAGGAGGACTTTTGGGCCTGGGTGCGGAGTGAATTTCCGCTGCACCCCTCCCTCCTGAACCTCAACAACGGCGGCGTCTCTCCGCACCCTCGGCCCGTCCTGGAAGCGCTCTTTCGGTTGGAACTGGCCGCCAACGAAGCCCCCGCTTACGTCATGTGGCGCCTCCAAGACCAAAAAGAACCCCTCCGACAGCGGCTGGCCGCCTTGTGCGGCGCCGACCCCGAAGAAATCGCCCTCGTGCGAAACTCCACCGAAGCCCTGGAGGCCGTCATCTTTGGCCTGGACCTCAGGCCCGGCGACGAAGTCGTGCTGGCCGAAAGCGACTACCCCAGCATGATCGCCGCCTGGAAACAGCGCGAAGCACGGGATGGCATTCGGCTCCGCTGGGTGCGCTTGCCCCTCCCCACCGACGACGAAGAAGCCCTCCTCCGCCCTTACCTGGAAGCCCTCACCCCCAAAACCCGCGTACTCCACCTGACCCACCTCATCAACTGGACCGGCCAAATCGTGCCCGTCCAGCGTCTCACCGCCGAAGCCCGCCAAAGAGGCATTTTCACTATCGTGGATGCGGCACACAGCTTTGCGCACGTAGCGGTAGATTTTCACGCCTGGGGGTGCGATGCCGCTGGGGTGAGCCTGCACAAGTGGTTGTGTGCGCCCTTCGGCACGGGCCTGCTGTACGTGCGCCGCGAGCGTATCGCCGAAATATGGCCGCTTTTTGCCGCGCCGGCTGACCGCCAACCTACCGACATCCGCAAGTTTGAACACTTAGGCACGCGCTCCATTCCCACCGAACAGGCCATCGCTGCCGCGATAGACTTCCATGAGCAGATAGGACAGGCCCGCAAGACGGCCCGGCTTACGCAGCTGCGCCAATACTGGTTAGCGCAAGCCTTGACGCTGCCCCGCATCCGGAGCTTGACCCCCCAACGGTTAGCCGCAGGCCTGGCCACAATCGCCGTAGAGGGCTGGGAACCCTCCAAGCTCGCCGACTACCTCTTAGAAAAACACCGTATCCTGGTCACCGCCATTGACTGGGCGGGCCTCAAAGGCATCCGCATCACACCGCACCTCTACACGCGCCTCGTCGACCTGGACCGCCTCCTGGAAGCCCTCAAAAAGCTGCCTTAGCTTCTCCGCTCTCCTCCCGCACACAGCAAGGAAGGCCGACAAGCTTACATATCTGACTCAAGAGCTCCACCGTGTCTTCGTTCCCTAAGCGCTTGCTCAAAACCAGCGTCACCCCGATCGGTAGCCCTTCACGGGCGATGGTGAGAAAAAGTTGGTAAAGAGCCTTCTGAGAGCCGCTATTCAAATAGAGCAAGCGCAACACCAGCTCAGTACCCGGCCGAATGTGGGATTTGTGCTTCACAAGCCAGTCCCCGACTTCTTTGTAAAAGAGCTGGGCATGTTGCATGTTGCTCATCCCGTCTATGCGCAGGAACCCCTGTTTCAAGTCAAAAACTACTATCGGGTGAGTGCTGGACCCCGGAAGGAACAACTGCATCCCTCCAAAGGTAGGACAAAGGGCCCTACTTTTTTGTAGGCAGGGAGGCCATTAGCTGCTGTACAACCCCTGGATCGGCTAAGGTGCTGGTATCGCCAAAGTCCGTCTCGCCGCGCACGAGCTTGCGCAAGATGCGGCGCATGATTTTGCCGGAGCGTGTTTTGGGCAGATCTGGCACGAAGTGGATCACATCGGGTTTGGCGATGGGGCCGATGTGCTGGCGCACCGTCTCCCGAAGCTCAGCCTCAAGCGCCTCGCTCACAGGATAACCCGCTTTGAGCGTCACAAAAGCGTAGATGCCTTCGCCTTTGATAGGGTGGGGGTATCCAACGACGGCGGCTTCCGCCACGGCGGGATGCGCCACCAAGGCACTTTCTATTTCGGCGGTTCCCAGCCGGTGCCCGGACACATTGAGCACGTCATCCACCCGGCCCGTAATCCAGTAGTAGCCGTCCTCATCCCGCCGTGCCCCATCGCCCGTGAAGTAATAGCCCGGATACGGACGGAAGTAAGTTTGGATGAAACGCTCGTGATCTCCCCAGAGGGTACGAGCTTGCCCTGGCCAACTTTTTTTCAGGACAAGCACGCCTTCGCCGGGGCCGGCGATCTCTTGACCGGAAGCGTCCAAGATAGCGGGCTCTATCCCCGGCAAAGGCAAGGTAGCCGAGCCTGGCTTGAGCGCAGTTTGGAAGGGCCGTGGGCTAATGAGAATGCCGCCTGTTTCGGTTTGCCACCAGGTATCCACGATGGGGCAGCGCCCTTCACCGACCACTTCGTAGTACCAGCGCCACGCCTCCGGGTTGATAGGCTCCCCCACACTGCCCAGGATACGGAGGGTCTTTCGGGAGGTGCGCTGAACCCACTGTTCTCCTTCCCGCATGAGGGCCCGAATCGCCGTAGGCGCCGTGTAAAAAATCGTCACCTTGTACCGATCCACCACTTCCCAGTAGCGAGCTGGGGTAGGGTAGAGGGGTACCCCCTCAAAAAGCACCACCGTAGCCCCCGCCGCCAAAGGACCATACACAAGATAGGTGTGACCCGTAATCCAGCCCACGTCAGCCGTGCAGAAGTACACATCCTCCGGCTTGTAGTCAAAGACTTCCAAAAAGGTGTGCAGGGCGTAGACCAAGTAACCGCCGGTGGTGTGGAGAAGGCCCTTGGGTTTGCCGGTGGAGCCGGAAGTGTAGAGGATGAAAAGCGGGGTTTCGGCTTCGTGGGGAGGGGCTTCTGAGAAAGGGCGGGCTTTCTCCCGCTCTTCGTGGTACCAGAGGTCACGGGGCGGGCTAAAGGGGATAGCGCCACCGGTTCTCCGCACGACGAGGACTTTTTCCACGGTAGGGGCTTGGGCTACGGCTTGGTCGGCCTGGGCTTTGAGGGGCAGGGTCTTACCGCCTCGCCGGCCTTCATCGGCGCAAATCAGCAGCCGTGCGCCACTATCGCGCAGCCGCTCAGCCAGCGCTTGCGCGGAAAAACCCGCAAACACCACCGTATGAACGGCCCCTATGCGCGCGCAGGCCAACATCGCCACCACCGCTTCGGGGATCATAGGCAGGTAGATCGCTACCCTATCCCCCTTTTGGATGCCCAGCTTAGCAAGCACCCCTGCAAACGCCTGGACCTCCTCCAGCAGCGCCTTATAGGTGTACTGCCGGGGAGCTTCAGCGGGGTCATCCGGCTCCCAATACAGCGCTATGCGGTCCGGCGTGCGCGCAGCATGCCGATCCACGCAGTTGAAGGCGGGGTTAAGCTGGCCGTCGGCATACCACCGGATAAAGACCTCTTGATCCGAGAAGCGCCATTCTCCGGCCTGCGAGGGAAAGCGCACCCAGTCCAGCAAGCCCGCCCGACTAAGCCAAAAGTCCTGCATCATGCAAATATAAGCGCTCATCGCCTCCGCTTGACGCCTCACAGGCCTTGTTATGAGCCTGCCGTGATTTAGTAGTCTCCTACCACACTGACCTATGGAGCCTTACCAGAAGGCTGATTTTACCAGCGCCTCCCGAAGCGCCCACACCTCTTCGTGGTCTGGGAAGCTCTGCTGTGGACTTAGGGGCACAGGTGGACTTCACGGGCCACTCAGCGCTTCCTGGGCTACCCTCTCCCAAGGGATAACCCCAGCCAAGGTAGAGGCTTTTTCTTCCAGAAAACACTCAATTCTTTTCACATAACTTTCCCTAAAAATGACAAATCTATTTTCCAAGCGGTTCAAGTGATGCGCAACCTTAGCCCATAGGAGGTAAACGCCTCTGTTTGTTCTTGCTCGTCTGGCTTTTTCTTCAAGCTCCTCTGGGGTCTGCAGGGTATAGGGAACTTCAATGAGTACAATGTTCCTTTGTTTTCTCAGGAAGCGATTCTCACCCCGAGCCTCAGAGCGGTAAGTTTCCTTTTTGATTTGGATGCTTATTGGACAACATTTTCAAGTGATTTCTGATTTTCTGAAAAAGCATACTGCTTACTCACAGGAATTCTTTCCAACATCCTTAGCGTCAGGTGAGGCACAAAGTCTCGGTAAAGAGTCCTGACGTACGCCTGGACTTCTTGGGAGTTTAGCCATGGCACCAGGAGCTTGGGGTCTACCTTCAGGACTTGCTTGGGCAAAAGGTGAAATTCCTCCCTCCAAGGGTATGCCCTTTCGTCCCAAGCAGCTACCACCCGGGTCCCCTTGGTGTGGGCTACCACCAAATGAGGGGTGGCGTAGAAGTGCCTGAGTTCCTTGGCCCTTTCCTTGGGCATCCAAAGACCTGCGTGGTTCTTCTCATAGTCTATCCAACCCGGCCTTAAGTTTTTGCCTGTGAGGACAGGCACGAGGCCAGGCTTTGGCTCCGTTAGAACGGCGGGGTGCTTCTTGAACTCTGTGCTCCTGGCGGCAAAGCGGATATCCAACAAGGTGCCCAAGGGCACCCCTTCTGCCTCCATTTTCCGTGTCCATTCTGTCTCGAAGCGTAGGATTTCCCCTTTCCAGCTGGGGTCTTCGCTCCAAGGAATCGCTGTGAAGTGCTCGCCGTCTTTTCGGGTGTCCCACAGGAGGAGCCCCTTCCCCTTTTTCTGGAAGCGAAGTACTACGGCGCTCACCTTCTTTTTAGGGAAGACCTCGCCCAGGTAGTAGACCTCCGTTCTCCCCTCTCGCGCCAAGAAGGCCCGAAGTAGAGAAAAATCGTCCAAGACGAGCCAGGTGGCAGGGACGACGAAAACAAGAACGCCCCCCTCTCGCAATAGGCGCACGGACTTCTCTATGAAAGCTCCGTAAAGGTTGTACTTGCCTTTCCAAGTGTAGAGGAGCTTCTTGTAAAGCCCTTTGACCTCTTTGAGAACATAAATGGGGTACTTGCTTTCTTCCCCCACGATGCCATAGGGAGGGTTCCCCAGCACGAGGTCAAATCTATCCTCAGGCTTCCAAAGGAGGAAGTCTGCCACCACCCCCTGGGCCCAGGGAGGAAGATGGAGGGCTTGCGGGTCTATCTCAACTCCTATAAAGCGATAGTCTGTCCCGTGGCTTTCGCGGAAGGCCCGAAGGAAAGGCCCATGGGCACAAGCGGGCTCCAGGACCCTTCCTCCTTTAGGGACCTCAGCCAGCCCAACCATGAAGCGTACTACCTCAGGAGGGGTTTCCACTCGGCCAAGGCTCCGCCCGGAGGACGCAGGAGGAAGGGAAGGAGGGAAGAGCATCTCCGTAGACTATAGCCAACCTACTTCTTCCCTTTTCGTAGGCCTTGAGGACCCAACGTCGCTTTGCCTCCCACTTTTTCGGAAACTATCCATCATGCAGCAAAAATACAGCCCTTTCGCTCTCCTCCCGCTAAAGTCGGTCGGGAAGGTTATTCAGCAGGGAAAAACCCGGAGTAGGGTAGGGCGGGGGCTCTATGCCTTCTCGGCATGGGCCTCCTCTTGAGGGCCCGCAGCAAGAGAAAGAGTAGACGACAGGAAAAACCCACCCTCCCACCAAGCTCCGGCAGAAAGGAGCTTAGCGCGCCCACCGCAGGGTCCTCAGGGCAGAAAAGGTAGCGTTCCACAAAGGAAGAGAAAGCCAGCCCTCGCAACGCTACCACGAGACTAAACCTCTTCAGAGCTCAAGGAAAAGCAGCGGGCACGCCCCACAAGCCATATCAAAAAACAGCCGGTCTAATAAGGAGAAGTAGGGTAGAGCTCCTGACAAGCGGGGAAAAGTTTAGCTGCGCACTTGAGCTGAACCTGGTAGGGATTAGAGGCATCCCCCTCTTGCCTCACCTTCACAGCCCAAACTCCCGGCCCTCTTTGTCCACATAACCCCACTTCCCATCGCGCTTTACCACTGCCTTACCTCGCCGAAAATTCCACACCTCCTCATAGATGCACGGCACCACCTCCTGGCCCTCCTCATCTACAAAGCCCCACTTCCCTTCGCGTTGCACCGCCGCCATGCCTCCCCCAAAATCCCGCACCTTCTCATACCTGCACGGCACTACTTCCTCGCCTTGCCTATCCACATAACCCCACTTCCCTTCGCGCTTCACCACCGCCTTACCTTCTTCAAAATCCCGCACCTCTTCGTACCTGCACGGCACTACCTCCCGGCCTTCCTCATCTACAAAGCCCCACTTCCCCGCTCGCTGCACCGCCGCCCTATACTCCTTAAAATCCCACACTTCCTCATACCTGCACGGCACTACTTCGTCGCCCTCCCAATCCACAAAACCCCACCTCCCTTCGTACTGCACCGCAGCCTTACCTCCCTCAAAATCCCGTACTTTCTCATACCTGCACGGTACCACCTCAGCGCCTTCCTTATTTACAAAGCCCCATTTCCCTTCCCGCTTCACCGCTGCCTTACCCCCCGAAAAATCCCGAACGTCCTCATACCTGCACGGCACCACTTCGTCGCCCTCCCAATCTACAAAACCCCACTTCCCTCCACGCTGCACCGCAGCCTTACCCTCCCAAAAATCTCCCACCTCCTCGTACCTACAGGGCACCACCTCAGCGCCTTCCTCATCTACAAAACCCCATTTCCTTTCTCGCTTCACCGCCGCCATAAATACATAAGGATTAACCTCATGAAAATCCCGAACCGCCTCATATTTCTCAAGCAGGCTATCCATATCCATCATGCAGCAAAAATACACTCTCTCCTTTCTCCTCCCGCTAAAGTCGGTCGGGAAGGCGTATTCAGCAGGAAAAAAACCTGGGGTAGGGGAGGGGGCTACTGTGCCTGTTGGGCTTAAGAGTTATCTTTGGCCTATGCGGTGGTGGATAGGGCTATGGGTTCTTCTGCTGTGGGGTCGGCATGGGGGCACCTTCGTGGAAAACAAAGGCCAGATTTTCGCCGAGGTGCGCTACGAAGTAGCGTGGGGCGCTCATCGGATTTATCTCACACCCGATGGGGTAGCGCTCCTGCTGGTGGATGAGACCCCCCTCAAGAAGGCCCACTTTGACCCATGGAACGACAAGCCCCTCCCTGTGCGAGCCCACTTTGTCCGCATCCGTTGGGTGGGGGCTGCCCCGACCGAACCCCAAGGCGAAGACCCCGACGAGACCCGCTACCATTTCTTTCAGGGGCCGTGGCGAGGCACCGACGCCCGAGGGTTCCGCCAAGTGTGGTACCGTAACCTCTACCCAGGGGTGGACCTGTGCTTCCATCTGACCCGGGAAGGGCTCAAATGGGACTGGCATGTACAGGACGCGGCAGCCCTTAGGGCGATTCGCCTCCGCTACGAAGGGGTCACCGTAGTCTACCACGGCGACTCGCTGAGGGTAGAAACCAGCATAGGTCCCTTTACAGAAAAGCTTCCTCGGGCCTACCTGAAGAAAACCCAAGCCCCTCTGCCGGTTCGCTACCGAGTGGAAGGTCCTGTGGTAAGCTACGAGCTTCTGAGCGAGCCGGCAGGGCCTTTTGTGATAGACCCTGTGGTGGTCTTTTCCACCTATTCGGGTTCGTACTCCGACAACTGGGGCTTCACAGCCACTTACGACCTGCAAGGAAACGCTTTTGCCGGGGGCAATGTAAACGACAACCTCTGGAACTTCAACGCTGGGGGGATTTACTTTCCGGTGACTCCTGGGGTGGTGCAGGGCAGCTTTGGGGGCGGCGTGCCGTATGCCAGCAACCAGCCTATTTTTTGGAGCACCGACATCGCGCTTTGGAAAACCAACCCCACAGGCACGGTCCGGCTATGGGCCACTTACCTGGGGGGCGCCAACAACGAACAGCCCCACAGCCTGGTGACGGACCCGCAAGGCAACCTCTACCTCCTGGGCGCCACCCGTTCTACCAACTTTCCTACCACGCCCACGGCCTACCAGCCTACCTCCGGCGGCGGCATAGACATTGTCATAGCCTGCCTCAGCGCGAGTGGTAGCCAACTCTTAGGCAGCACCTACCTGGGCGGCTCCGGCGAAGACGGCCTCAATAGCCGCACTTATCCCCTCTACTACTTCTATGCCGACGACGGACGGGGAGAAATCTTCCTTGGCGACACCGCCTGTTACATCATTTCCACCAGCCGTTCGGCGGACTTCCCCACCACCCCCAACGCCTACCAAACCGTGCGACAGGGGGGCATGGATGCCGTCTTGGTCAAGCTCTCGTTGGACCTGTCACAGGTGTATGCCAGCACGTACTTGGGGGGCAGTGGCGCCGACGCCGGATACGCCCTTCGGATAGGCTTCGGAGGGGTAGTGTACGCCGCCGGCGGAACCACCAGCTCAGACTTTCCTACCACACCACGCGCTTATCAAACCAGCTACCAAGGAGGGCGCGCCGATGGATGGCTCGCCATCCTCTCCCCCAACTTGGACCAGCTGCTGATTGGCACCTATTGGGGAACCCCTGCCTACGACCAGGTGTTTATGATAGATTTGGACCGCCAAGGCTTTTTGTGGGGGGCGGGACACACCGAGAGTGCTGCGCTGGCACCTACCCCCGGTGCTTATGGCGCTGCCGGCGGAAAGCATTTCGTCTTCTCCATGAACGACTCCCTCAGCCAAGTGACTCGCCTCGCCGTATGGGGAGGACAAAGCCGCTCTACGCCCAACATCACCATTAGCGCGTTTGCGGCAGACCGCTGCGGCTATGTGTACACAGCGGGGTGGGGAGGGCTGGATATAGGCTCAGGACCTATTGGTTCTACTTTCGGGCTGCCTACTACCCCCAACGCCAACCAGGCCACCACCGATGGCGCCGACTTCTATGTGTTGGCGTTTGAGCCGGGGCTGACTGGCTTAGCGTACGCCTCATTCTGGGGCGGCCCGCAGGCACAAGAGCATGTAGACGGAGGGACCAGCCGCTTTGATAACCGCGGTATCATCTACCAGTCGGTATGTGGAGGATGCGGCGGCTTTTCAGACTTTCCCACCACACCGGGGGCCCTTTCTGCCACCAACAACAGCCCCAATTGCAACAACGCCCTCTTCAAGATTGACTTCCAACTTGCCGCGCCGGTAGTGGCTGCCTTGGCCCTTACGCCACCTGGCGGATGCGCCCCTTTCACGGCCACGGTGCAGAACCTCTCCCAGAATGGAACCGCCTTTTACTGGGACTTTGGGAACGGGCAAACTTCCACCCAAGCCAACCCAGGTCCCATTACCTACAGCACACCGGGCACCTACCTCATCACCCTGGTCGCAGAAAACCCCTTTACCTGCAACGAGCGCGACACACTGCGCCGAGTAGTGAATGTGTATCCCCGACCGGTAGCTCGCTTCACCGTGCAGAAAAACTGCAACCTTGGCGCGCTCTTTACAGCTGAAGATGTCCTCGCTGGGGCCAGCTGCGCCTGGGACTACGGAGACGGGAGCCAAGCTACGGGGACCCAAGTTTTTCATACTTACGGAGCAGCGGGCACCTATACGGTTCAGCTTGTGGTGACAACCCCGCAAGGCTGCCGGGATACGCTGCGGCAGGCTATTTCAGTGAGCCCTCCTTCGGTAAGGGCAGGCTTTACCTGGAGGGGCGACACCTGCCAAGGGCGCTTCACTTTCCTCAACCAATCCCAGGATGCCAGCAGCTACGTGTGGATCTTCAGCTCAGGGGATACCCTCACCGAGGCCGAACCGGTCTATACCTTCCCCACCTCGGGCAGCTACACCGTTACGCTCATTGCTTACGATTCGGCAGGCTGTACAGATACGGTGCGCCAGACCGTGCCGGTTTCGCGGGTGGTGCGCGCCGCCTTTACACCCCATATAGATTACTGCAGCCTGACTGTACACCTGGTCAATCAATCCCAAGGAGCAGGATTTTACGAGTGGAATTGGGGCGATGGAGACACAAGCCGGGCTCCGAACCCTTCCCACACCTACGCTCAGCCAGGCACTTACACGATAACCCTCATAGCCATAGCCCCCGATAGCTTGTGCAAAGACACCTTGGCTCAAACCATAACCCTGGATTTTCGTTCGGTGGCGCAGGCGCAGGTTCGGGCAGACCCTTGTCTGCAGGCGGCTATCCTGGTTTCTCAGAGCCTTTTCACCAACGAAGTAGCGTGGAACCTCCAGGGGCAAGTGTACCGAGGAGACACCGTAGTATGGCAAGCGCCGGGACCGGGTACCTACGCTTGGCAGCTTATTACCAATCCGGGTGGATTGCCTATTTGCCGAGATACCTTGACGGGCAGCGTTCTGATTCCTGAGCGGAAGGGCCTTGATTCGCTTCAGTGGGAGGCCGACCTGTGCGCCCGGCGCCTCCTCTTTCGGGTGCCCTGGCCTAAGGATCGGATCGTAAGCCTGGTAGCAGGAGGCTTTTCTTATCCAGCAGGAACCCAGGAAGTGGCCTTTCCCCTTGAGAGCGACCTCTTGTATCAGCTTCAAGTCCTGTACTTAGACAGCGAAGGCTGCCTGGACACGCTGGATTATCGTCTCCCCGGTGCGGAGGCGGTCAAACGGGCGCTTTTCATCCCCAACGCCTTCACCCCGAATGGCGATGGGGTCAACGATGTATTTCGCATCACAGGCTCGGAAGCGTGCGTGCAGGAGCTGGCCATTTACGACCGGTGGGGTCGTGAGCTCTACCGCACAAACACAGCCCCATTTGTATGGGACGGACGAATCAAAGGGGACGAAACCGCTGCCGAGGGGGCTTATGTGTATGTGATTCACTTTGCGGGCTTTGTTCGGGCGGGGACGGTGACGCTCCTGCGGTGAGGCAACTTAGATAGCCTCTTATCCGTATATTTGTTGGTATGAAAAAGGTCTACTTTCTCCTAATAGGACCCTGGTTAGGGTTTGCGCAGGTTGTCGGAATTGGAACTGTAAACCCTATTTGGCATCTCACTGTAGAAGTACCCTCCTCTACCGCCAGCAGCTCACCTGCAAACGCTGGCATCGGGGTCACAGGCTACATGCCAGCAGGGGATAATACACAAGGTATTATCGCCCTTCACTGGAATAACGCTTCAACCGGATACACTTGGCGGCTATGGCTGGCCGACCCAGATGGGGGCTTTGGTGTTTTACCCAATGGGCTGGAGCTCTGGGAGTATCCTCCTTCAGGCCCTTGCTGTCGCCCTCGCCTTCGCTTTTATGCTACACGGAATCTCCCATTCTCCTACTTGCCTGTTACCATTACAACTAACCACTGGGTAGAAGCCTATAACTTTATTAACATTTCTGACTCTACTCAAAAGATCTATGAAGGTCCTCTTGCGTATGGGATTAGAGAAGTACTTCGGCTGCGTCCTGTCTATTACCGATGGCGCCATGCCCCCCCTACTTACCCTCCCCACATAGGCTTCCTCGCCCAAGAAGTAGAAGCTGTCCTACCAGAGGCCGTCTATACCCTGCCAGATAACACAAAAGCCATAGACTACGCTGCTCTTATCGCTGTGCTCCTACATTCTTACCAGCAGATCTCAAGTAAGGTTGAAAAAATAGAGCAAGAAATATCCATAAAATAGTATATGGCCAGAACAGGAGTTGGCTTGCTGATAGTGGGGTGGGCTTTAGCCCAGCCGCGTGTAGGCATCGGTACTGCCTTTCCTACCTGTGACTTGGAGGTGCGAGTGCCTTACCCCCTCACAGGCGCAACTATCCACACGTCAAGCGTAGCCGTAGCCTCCCTTATGCCTTCCGACGGACAACAGGCCCTTATTGGCTATCACCTTGTCAACCGGTCTCTGAACTATGCTTGGCGAATTTGGTACGCAGATCCAGATGGAGGATTCGGGGTAGGGGCACGGAACTTAGAGTTCTGGGAATACCCCGATCTCACAGGAAGCTCCACTTGCTGCCGCCCACGATTCCGCATAGCCAACACTTATGGAAACACATACCCTCCTGACCCTGTGGTTCTGAATGCCGATAACTCTTTTACCGCTTATGGGTATACTACCATCTCTGATGAAAGGCTAAAAACCCATATTGTGCCGCTGAGGGAAGCTTCAGGAAACCTCTTAGCGTTGAGAGCAGTCCGCTTCCGTTGGAAGGATGAGCCTTCGGGGCCCATCAAACTGGGCTTTTTAGCCCAATCTGTACAAGCTGAGCTTCCCCTCGCTGTGCAGAACCCAACCGGCGAACCCATAGGCATTCGGTATAACGCCCTCGTAGCTTATCTCACCAAAGCTGTGCAAGATCTTGCCAAAAAAGTGGAGGAGCTGGAACAGGCTCTTGACCAAATAGAGAAAGAAAATGCAAGGCTCCGCGAAGAAATTTCCAACTAAGTGGACTATGCGCTGTACAATAGCAATAGGCTTGTTTGGCTTACATGCCCTTCTTGCGCAGAACAATGTAGGCATTAATACCCCTAACCCTGGGTGGACCTTGGAAGTTCTATCTATTTCCCCCACTGTACCCGCCAACGCAGGGCTGAGGGTTTCGTCGGTGATGCCGGCGGATGGTATAGCGAGTACCATAGCCTTTCACTTGGTTAATAGGCTTCTACCTTTTATGAAGTGGAGTTTATGGATGGCCGATCCGGATGGAGGACATGGCGTATCACAAAACGACTGGGAAATATGGGAATATCCTGATGATGGAGGCTACTGTTGCAGACGTCGCTTTAGGGTACTTGCGAATGGCCCAACGAATCCTGCGTATATAAACGCTAATCAAGAGTTGGGTGCATTCGGTTTCTTGACTTACTCCGATGAGCGCTATAAGGAGGTTTTGGGGGCTGTAGACGGGGGATTGGTGGCGGTGATGGCCCTACGGCCAGTGAGCTTCTACTGGAAAGACGATGCGACGCAGACGCAGGTGGGTTTCATCGCTCAAGAGGTGGAACGGGTGATTCCAGAAGCCGTAAGGCTTACGACGGACTCCTTGAAGGGCATAGATTACGGTGCCATAGTGGCTACGCTGGTTAGGGCTATGCAAGAGCTGCATGCGCGGGTGGAGGCGCTTGAGAAGAGGAAACAGGCCCTTATAGAAGAAAATCGCCGACTTCGGGCGGCTCTCGCTCAAAAGACAGCAGGACGCTAAAAAGGCTTCACTGCGGCAAACGGCAAACCCCCACGCAAGATCCAATCAGTTTGTCCCATAAGGTATATTATGTTAGATTTTTAGGAGGACTAAGCCGAGCAGGCTTCCAGGGCTGCCTTATTCTGTTTTGAGGTGCAGGATGGAGCGGTTCCTGGCGCTGTACCGGACGCTGGACCAGACCACCAGCCAACAAGCCCGCATAGCTGCCCTCACGGCCTACTTCCAAGCGGTGGAACCTGAAGAAGCCGCTTGGGCCACCTACTTGCTGCGGGGAGGGCACGCCCGCCGCTTTGTCTCCCCACGCCGCCTGCGAGAATGGATAGCTGAGTACCTGAACCTCCCCCTCTCCCTCGTAGAGACCTCTTACCAGCATGTAGGCGACCTGGCTGAAACCTTAGCTCTCCTTTTGCCTAACCGAGGCCGTCCTTTTTCTGGCCACCTGCCGCCTCTACCGGTGCTTGCCGGGCAGGAGCTGCCCCGTTTAGCCAGCTTACCTGAAGCCGAACAGCGAGCCTGGCTGGAAAACCACTGGAGCCGCCTTAGCTTCTGGGAAGTCTACCTCCTCCACAAGCTGCTATTGGGCGGCTTTCGCGTGGGCGTAGCCGAAGGGCTCCTCCTACAAGCCCTGGCCCGGGCTCTAAACCTGCCCGAAACCCACCTCGCCAACCGCCTGCCCGCCGCCCTCAACCCCCCTAATTCCACCTTTTACGACCAGCTGCGCCAAACCGCCACCACTTCTCTTGAGCCTTACGCTTTCTGCCTGGCCTATGGCATAGAAGAACTCGGCGAAAACTACCCCGAAAAGTTCGGAAAGCTTGCCGACTACCAAGTAGAGTGGAAGTGGGACGGGGTTCGGGTCCAGGTGGTGTGTCGGGCTGCAGGGGTAGCCTTATGGTCTCGGGGCGGGGTGGCCCTCACCCAGGGCTTTCCGGAGCTGGTGGATCTGTTTCGGGCGCTTCCCGCCGGCACCGTGATAGATGGTGAGCTACTGATTGTGCGGGAAGGGGAAATCCAGCCGTTTGCGGCGCTGCAACGGCGCCTCCTGCGCAAGAAGGTCACCCCTGCCCTGGTACGCGAGCTGCCCGCTACCGTTTTAGCGTACGACCTCTTGGAGCTGGACGGACAAGACCTGCGAACCCTACCCCTGGTAGAACGGCAGGCCCGCTTAGAGGATTTGGCGACACGATACCCTTTTTTGCGGCTCTCCCCTATCCTTTCAGTGCAAGACTGGAAGGAAGTAGAACGGCTACGGTCAAATCCTCCTGCGGGTGCTGAAGGCCTTCTTCTCAAGCTGCGGACGGGGCTTTACCTGGCGGGCCGCCGCCGAGGCAACTGGTGGAAGCTCAAACGCTCCCCCTTCACCGTAGATGCGGTGCTGGTGTACGCTCAACGGGGGCATGGGCGCCGTTCGGGGTGGTTCTCTGACCTGACCTTCGCCCTCTGGAATGAGCAAGGGCAGCTGGTAACCTTCGCCAAAGCCTACTCCGGCCTCTCGGACGCCGAACTGCGCGAACTGACACGCTGGATTCGCACCCACGCCGCAGAAAAAATCGGCCCTATCGTCAAAGTACCCCCCGTGTGGGTTTTTACGGTGGCTTTTGAGGGGATTCAGCCTTCTGCTCGGCATAAATGCGGATACGCAGTCCGATTCCCGCGCATTGTGTGCTGGCGCCGCGATAAAAAGCCTGAAGAAGCCGATACCCTGCATCACCTTCGTCTGCTGGCTGGTTTCTCCCCCTTGCCCAGCTCCGGAAGCGCACCTCCTGAGTAAAGAGGCGGCTTTTGTGTCGTAGGTTTGCAGGGGATGGAACCGATTCGCTTGGAGAAGCTGGAGGAGCTTCGGGCGCTGGGGATAGACCCCTATCCTACGGAGCCTTTTGCCGTCAACACCACCGCTGCGGAGATACTGCGCTACTACCCCCAGCAGAAGCTGGACTACAAGGCGGTTCGGCTGGCGGGACGCCTCTGGCGCAAACGGCTCATGGGTAAGGCCTCCTTCGCTGTGCTGCGCGACGAAAGCGGCGACATCCAACTCTACTTCCAACGCGATTCCTTCGCCGACAAGCCCGACTTATACGATATCGTCTTCAAAAAGCTCTTAGACCTGGGGGACGTGATCGGGGTGGAAGGCTTCGTCTTTACCACCAAGACCGGCGAGATCACGGTGCATGTAGAGCGATTCCGCCTCCTGGCTAAATGCCTGCATCCCCTCCCCATAGAGAAACAAACCGAAGAAAAAACCTACGCCGCCTTTACCGATCCGGAACTGCGGTATCGCCAGCGGTACGTAGATCTCATTGTGCATTTGGGAGTGCGAGAACTCTTTCGGCGGCGCACAGCTATCGTCCAAGCTATCCGAGATTTCTTCAACGAAAAGGGCTACTTGGAGGTAGAGACACCGATTTTGCAGCCCGTGTATGGAGGAGCTTTTGCCAGGCCCTTTGTCACCCACTTACATGCGCTGGATATGCCCCTCTACCTGCGCATCGCCAACGAGCTGTACCTCAAAAGGCTCATCGTAGGCGGCTTTACCGGAGTGTACGAGTTCTCCAAGGACTTCCGCAACGAAGGCATAGATCGCTTTCACAATCCGGAGTTCACGCAGGTGGAGCTGTATGTAGCGTATCAGGACTACTACTGGATGATGGAGCTGGTGGAGAAGCTTTTAGAGACGGTGGTTCAGCGGGTCACCGGCGGGCTGACGGTCAAGTATGGCGAGCTGGAGCTGTCCTTTCAGGCGCCTTTTCGGCGGGTGCGCTATTACGAGGCGCTAACTGAGGTGGTGGGGCAGGATGTGCGAACCCTCAGCGAGACGCAGCTGCTGGCCCTCCTCCATGAACGGGGCCTCCCCCTACCCGAGCCCCCCTACGAACGCATAGACCTCATCGCTCAGCTCTTTGACAAGGTGGTAGAACCCACCTTTATCCAGCCTACGTTTGTGCTGGACTATCCGGTAGAGATAAGTCCTTTGGCGAAGCGACATCGGTCAGACCCTTCCGTCACGGAGCGATTTGAGCTGATTGTGGCGGGCAAGGAGCTGGCTAATGCGTATTCTGAGCTGAATGACCCCCTGGATCAGCGTGCGCGGCTGGAACGGCAAGCAGCGCTACGAGCCGCCGGCGGCATGGAAGCTATGCCCTTGGACGAAGACTTTCTACGGGCCCTGGAATACGGCATGCCGCCTACCGCGGGGTTAGGATTAGGGATAGACCGCCTGACCATGCTTTTGTGCGATGCGCCAAGTATTCAGGAGGTGCTCTTCTTCCCTCTACTGCGGCCAGAGGGCAGCCCCTCTCCTACCCCTTAGTCACCGAATCCGAATGCCCTTCTTATCGCTGCTGTAAGCGATAAAATAGCCCCAAACCCGCCGAGAGCCGCCCATGAAGTTAGAGTACGCATTATCGGGAGGTGGAGAGAACCCCCCACTACCCCCAAAAGCGTTGCGCACCAGCTGGTCATAAAACCGCACCACTTCCACGGGGATGCACATCTGCTCTACCGTAAGGGTGTCCCCCATCTGAACCCGAAAAGGAAGCTCAAGAATCACCCACCGGCCATCAATGTAGCGGTCATCCGAGTAGATCCACTCAAATAGGCGATTCTGGAGGGTGTCGTTGCGCCAAACTCGGACGCGGTAGGCGTTTTGCTGATTAGGCGGGTCTTGCCCAATGCTAATGACCCGAGGTCCGGCAGGAATGGGGCCTTCGGCTGGCCGCTCTAACCAAATAAGCGTATCTATGGGCACCTTTTCAGGCAAGCGGGAATAGGCTTCTATCCGCTCTTCTCCCACGTACACGCGCAGGCGGTAGGTATGGCCTACCACGGGCCGCACTCGCCCACCTAACCGAGTATACACCGAGTCCCGCCACCTTAGGGTATCTACCGCGCCGGTTTCTACCTCTTCCAGGAGAACCAGCGCGTCCGCCACAGGGATCGGACTTCCTTCTGAGAAGTAAGGCACTGTGCGGGATATGCGCACCAAGGCGCTATCGGCGTCGTTGTAGTACGCTTCCACCACCAGCTCGCCCGCGTCGGCAGGCACGTCTACGTCAATGGGCTTTAGACAACCGGCCAGAAGGAGCATGAGCCCTAAGGCTCCCTTACGCGCCATAGGGAGCTAAACAAAACGGACTTCGGTGGGGTTTAGCCGGAAAAGCAGGTCGGCGTAGCGAGGCAAGGGGTAGGAGTCGGCGGGCAGGAGCTGCTCCAGCGCATCGGCGTGGGTGCGCAACTGCTGCATAAGAGGGGTGAGGGTTTTGTGCACTTTTTGGGCTTGTTCAGGGAGGGGGAGGCTTGCTAAGGCTTCCCACTCTGCTTCAGCGGCGGCCAGCCCTTCCCACAAGGCCTGAATGTGGGTCTGAAGCTTCTCTAAGAGGGCTTCCTGAGGGAGCTTGTCCGGGGAAAGGGCGGCACGCAGCTGCTGAAGGTAGGGTGTGGCCCACAGCGCCGCCAGCTGCCCCTGATAAGCCAACGCTACCGGCAGTACCTGCGTGCGCAGCATCTCTATAAGCGTGCGCAGCTCTATCCCGATCGTCTTGACGTAGCGCTCCAGCCGAATCTCATAGCGGGCCTCCAGTTCCTCTTCTAAGAGGATGTGGAGGCGGGTAAAAAGCTGGATGGTTTGGGGGGAGGTGTAGTGTTGTACGGCGTCTGGAATGGAGAAATGCACAGAGAGGCCACGGCGGGCGGCTTCTTCGTGCCAGGCGGGGGTCGTAGCTATTGCCATCAAAGCGGATGGGCCGGCTCTCCTGGAGGAGGCTCCGGATCGTGGAGAGGAGGGCCGCTTCGCGGGAAAGGCCTTCGTTGCGATGGGCCTGGAAGCGCTCTCTGAAGGTGTCCAGCGCTTCCGCTACCGCCGCATTGAGCACAATCATGGCGGGGGCGCAGTGCGCTGAGGCACCTACGGCCCGAAACTCAAACTTATTTCCCGTAAACGCAAAAGGGGCGGTTCGGTTACGGTCGGTGTTGTCGCGCAAAATGGCCGGCAGCCGAGGAACCAGCAGAGAAAGAGGAGTGCGTTCGGTGAGGCGGGGCAGCTCGGTAGACTCTTCCAGCTGTTGGACGGCCTGGCTTACCTGCTGGCCCAAGAAGACCGAGAGGATGGAAGGGGGCGCCTCATTGCCACCAAGGCGGTGCTCATTGCCAGGGGTGGCGATCGTAGCACGCAGAAGGTCGGCATGGCGCCAAACTCCCCACAGCACCGCACTCAGGAAAGCAAAGAAACGGAGGTTTTCCCGGGGGCCCCGGCCAGGAGAAAGAAGATTGATGCCGGTGTCGGTAGCGAGAGACCAATTGTTGTGTTTGCCTGAGCCGTTGATGCCGGCAAAAGGCTTTTCGTGGAGGAGGGCTACCAAACCATGGCGCCGGGCCGTGCGCTGCAAAAGGTCCATCAGCAGCTGGTTGTGGTCAATGGCGATGTTGAGCTCCTCGAAGGTGGGAGCGCATTCGTACTGGGCGGGGGCCACTTCGTTGTGGCGAGTCTTGAGGGGGATGCCCAACTTCCACGCTTCGGCTTCTAACTCCTCAAAGAAAGCCAACACCCGCTCGGGGATAGAGCCAAAGTAATGATCTTCCATTTGCTGGCCTCGAGGAGAAGGCGCACCCAGTAGGGTTCGCCCCGTTAGCATGAGGTCCAGCCGCCGTGCATACAAGGGTTCTGCAACTAAGAAGAACTCTTGTTCTATGCCCAAGGTGGGAAAGACGCGCTGGACGCCCCGATAAAAAAGGGCCGCCACTTTTTGGCCAGCTTGGTTGAGGGCTTCAATGGAGCGCAGGAGCGGAGTTTTGTAGTCCAAGGCCTGACCGTTGTAGGAGATGTAGACGGAAGGGATGCAGAGGGTTCGCCCGTAAATGAAAGGAGGCGACGTTGGATCCCAGGCGGTATACCCTCGCGCTTCAAAGGTGCTGCGCAGCCCCCCACTGGGGAAAGAGGAAGCGTCGGGTTCTTGCTGTAAAAGCTCACTGCCATTGAGCGCCGAGAGAACCTTCCCGCCGATTACTTCGTAGAGGTTTTCGTGCTTTTCGGCGGTGAGGCCGGTGAGCGGATGAAACCAGTGGGTGTAATGGGTAGCGCCTTTTTCGCTGGCCCACTGGCGTAGGGCATTGGCGATCTCGTCCGCCAATTCCAACGAAATCGGCTCGCCTTTTTCCCAGCGTTTGAGGCCTTCCAGGGCGCTTTCTGAAAGGTACTGGCGCATCACTTCCCCATGGAATACCCGTTCGCCAAAGGCTTGAGGAGCCAGCCGAACCGACTGGCCATTCACTTGCAGGGTCTGCGTGGACATCTTGGACTGCAAAGGTAAGTCCTTTCCCTCAGAAGGGAAAGGTCACCTTGCACCGTTTATTCACGCCAAGGGACAAGGAGGAGATGAGAGGCCTGGGTGCGGGCTTGGAGCCATCGCTGAAGGCGCCCTACCTCAGACGGAGGAAAGGAACGAGCCGCACGAAACACCCCTACCCACACCGTATCGGATTTTCCCCTGGCAGGGAGAAAAAAGCGTTCAAGCGCGAGAGCATTGAGCTGGGGAAAAAGGGCCTGCGCTTCCCGCAGAAGCTGTAGGTTTTCTGCTTCTTGGCGCTTTTGCCTTTCCTGGCAGGCTCGCAGCTGTTTTTCTATGCGTTTTAGGCTGTCGGTGAGAAGCTGGAGTTGGCTGTAGCTGCGTTCGGTGGCTTCAAGCAGGCGAGCCACTTCAGGCAGGGCTTTGGGGCGTTCAGAAGCCCCCTGCACCACTTCCAAGCGATAGTGGGGGAGCTTGTAGGTGGTTTGCAGCTCATGCCTTAGGTAGGCCACCTGGTCGGGCGAAAGGGGTTCACCCACCAGCACGACCCTAAGCCGCACGGAATCGCCCTGAAGGATTTTTTGCCGTTCCACTACGCTGGTAGCGGGGAAAGCCGCCAAGGCTTCTTCAACAAAGGCGCGCACGCGGGCCTCTTCTACGGCCTCTTTGACTACGGTGTAGGCCACATAAACGCTGGGCAAGATCGTCACCAAAGCCACCACCACCATAGTCCTCCGAATCCGATTCTGGTAGGCTTTATCTACGAACTCCCGGTTGGGGAAGCGGATGATTTGGAAAGTGAGATAAGCCGAAGCGCTAATAAAAACAGCATTGATGAGAAAAAGGTAGAGGGCCCCCACGAAAAAGCGCAGTTGGAGGGTTCCGAGGCCGTAGCCGGCGGTACACAGGGGGGGCATAAGGGCAGTAGCGATCGCTACGCCGGCGATCACGTTGGTTCGCTTGCCTCGCCCCAAGGCAGCAATAGCCCCTGAAAGGCCCCCCAAAAAACGCAATCAGAACATCCCAGAACGTGGGGGTGGTTCGTGCCAGCAGTTCTGACCCCGCCTCTTTGAGCGGAGTAACCACAAAGTACAAGGCGCTGGTGGCAAGGCTAAAAAGTACCGCTACGACGAGATTGCGGACTGACCGATAAAAGAGCTGGATATCGTAGATGGCTAAGCTTACTCCGATTCCGTTGATGGGGGCCCATGAGAGGGGAAATGAGCATGGCGCCAATGATGACAGCGGTGGAGTTGACATTGAGGCCTACGGAAGCCACGAGGGTAGCGGTGATAAGCACCCACAGGTTGATACCCCGGAAAGTAGCGTCTTGGGCCATGCTCTCCAAGATGCGCTGGGGGTCCTCCATCTCGGGCCGGATATCCAGCCGCGCAAAGAGGCGAAGCAGCCGCCGAAAACCGGCTTTGAGTTCCATCCAGCAAAGATGGTACAATAAGCGTAGAGAGTCGTTACCTTTGCTGGGATGGACTCGCTAGTGTCGCTGGCACTTTCGCTGGCCAGCGTGACGCTCTATCCCCAAGGGGGCCCTTTACACCTATACAGGCATGTTGTCGGTGGAGCGGGGCTATACGCGATTCGTGTGGCCGGGCTTGCCTCCTCAGGCTGCACCCCCAAGCCTACGGGTTAGCGTGCCTCCCACAGCTGGGGGCTACGTGGTGCAGACGACTATAGAACCCTACTCCCCCACTTGGCAAGGCGAACCGCCAGACGCATTAGCCTTACGGCAGCAGATAGATTCGCTGGAGGGGGTTGTAGCTCGGCTGACGGACCGCCTGCGGATCTTGGCCCTGCAAGAGAGCACCTTGACGCAAAACTTGCGCTTAGGCGGGGAAGAGGGCACCGTGCAACCCGAGCAGGTGGAGCGCTACTTGGCTCTCTTGGAGCGGCAGTTAGGGCGCCTACTGGCGGAACGGTTTCCTTTGGAGAAGCGGCACAAAGCCTTAGCTGACACGCTGGCTCGCTGGAAAAAGCGGTATAAGAGCCGATTAGCCGGCCTGTCGCAAGCGCGATCGGCCCTGTACCTGACCTACTGGAGCCCCCAGCGTGAGGTCGTGCCCGTGCGGGTAGAATTCATAGCTCCGACGGCCAGCTGGCGTCTGCAGTATCGGATTCGGGCCATGCCGACCGCCGGGCAGCTCCGAATCCAGCGCTGGGCCACCCTGTACAACTACTCCGGTGAAGATTGGAAGGGCATTCCCCTCACCTTGTCCACGGCCCAGCCCACGGAGTCCGCTCAGATGCCCTCCTTTGTACCCTGGTACTTGGACTTTGCGCAGGTCTACCCTATGGGCCGCTACCGCCTTCAAGAAGCCTCTTCTCCGGCGGGGAAGGCCGATGCCTTGGCGGATTTGGCGGATTACGAAGCTCCGCAGGAGCCGACAGCGCCCCCTCCCCTCCCTACGCTTAGTGAGCAGACCCTCTCTCGCACCTACGCGCTGGGGCCTCAAACAGTGCGGGCTGGCCAGCAATCCACGCAAGTTTTTTTGCGGGAGGATACCCTACCGGCTACTTTTCAGTTTTTCGTCAACGCCCCAGCCGAAGAGCGAGCTTACTTACGGGCTGGCCTTCCGCCAGAAGCGCTTGGCCTGTGGGAAAAAGCCCCAGCCCGCCTGGAAGTAGACGGCCAAGAAGTAGGCCAAGTCGCTTGGCCTCCTCCCTTGACGGAAGACACCCTTTGGCTGGACTTAGGCCCGGCTGACCGGATCCAAGTGCGCCGTACCGAAACCCTCAACCGCCGAGAAGCTCGCCTTACTGGCAGCACCATGCACCACCGTTTTGCTTACACGATACGAGTAACCCACTCCTATCCGGCGCCAATCCGGATCACCGTATGGGAGCGCTTGCCAGTAAGCCGCCACGCCGACATTAAGGTAGAACCCGAAGAGTTAGCGGGGGGCACCTTAGATAAGGACACGGGCAAGCTGCGGTGGGACTTCAGCTTGGAGGTAGGTCAAACCTGGGAAAGGACCTTTCGCTTCACGGTCAAGTACCCCAAAGGCAAACCGATTGTAGGCTTGTGAAAAAGGTCGCCTTAGTGGGAGCGGGCCGATGGGGGCAGAACCTTCTGCGGCTCTTGTATGAGCGAGAGGTGTTGGCGATGGTGTGGACGCGCAACCCCGCCCAGCATGCGGACTTGCAAGCGGCGTATCCTGGCCCTCGGTGGACGGCCCGGCTGGAGGAGGTGTGGGAAGACCCAGAGATAGAGGCCGTGGTGATAGCTACGCCCGCTGCTACGCACCCAACCCTAACTGAAGCCGCCCTCCAGGCCGGTAAAGCCGTCTTCTGCGAAAAACCCCTGGCTTTTTCTGCGGCTCAACTGCGGCATTTGATAGCGCTCGCCGCGGAAAAAAACCTTCTTCTGATGGGCGGCCACGTACTCCATTACCACCCCGCTGTGGAAACGATGCAGAAGCTTCTCCAAGAGGGCCGCTTAGGGAAGCTTCTCTACCTCAGCAGTGAACGAGCCTCGCCTGGCCGCTTCCCTCTGAGTGAAGATGCGCTATGGGGGCTGGCAATTCACGATGTGGCCCTGGTGCTGGACATAGTGGGAAGGCCTCCCGAGAAAAGCCACATTCATGGGCAGGCGGCTCTTGACCCCCACCTGGCCGAAACGATTTGGATTCACCTGACTTTTGCGGGGGGAATTCAAGTACAGATTCACGCCAGTTGGCTGACGCCGGAGCGACGACGCCGCCTGACGGTGGTAGGCACAGAGGGGATGCTGGTGTTTTCTGAAGAGGGGCCAACGCCTACCCTTCACTGGTACCCCCCACCAAGTGCGCTGGAAAGAGGGCCAGCATCCTCACCTTGCCCTTGGGGAACCTACGCTGGTGCCGCTACCTCCTGTAGAACCCTTAGCCGCCGAAATAGACCACTTCCTCCACTGCCTTCATACTGGCGAGCCCCCTCGTACCCGAGCAGAAGCCCTCCTTCCAGCCACCGAACTGATGGAGAAGCTCCACCGCCAGCTTTTCCCCGAAGCCGAGTCCCCTCGCCCCTATTTTGTGCACCCTACCGCCCTCGTTGACGAAGAGGTGGAGATTGGAGAGGGCACCCGCATTTGGCACTTTAGCCACATTTTGCGGGGCAGCCGCATCGGCAAAAACTGCGTCTTAGGCCAAAACGTCGTCGTAGGGCCTTTCGTACGCGTGGGCAACCACTGTAAAATCCAAAACAACGTCTCCCTCTACTACGGTGTGGAGCTGGAAGATGGCGTGTTATGCGGCCCTTCGTGTGTTTTCACCAACGACAAGTATCCACGGGCTTTTATTGAGCGGCGGAACGAGTTTCTCCAAACCCGTGTACGGCAAGGTGCCACGATTGGCGCCAACGCTACGATTATGTGCGGCGTGACGATTGGCCGTTTTGCGATGGTGGGCGCAGGGGCTGTCGTGACCCAGGACGTACCCGACCATGCCCTGGTGCTCGGTAACCCCGCCCGCCAAGTCGGCTGGGTCTGCGAATGCGGCGAAACCCTCACCGCAAAAGAACCGGACAACCTCTACTTCTGCGACCGCTGCGGAATCTTCTATCGCCGAACCCTAAAGGGGCTGGAAAAGGTCTCTCTCCAGCTGTCTTCTACTTAGGAGGTAGAGGGTTTACACTTCCAAAGCCAGGAAGAGGATATCGTCGGTCTGGGGGTTTCGGCCCCGCCATTGGGCGATAGCTTCTTGCAGCATAGCCAGCTGCTCCGCAAGGGGTAAGTACTGATTGACCTCCAAGAAACGGGCCAGCCGAGCCGAACTGAACTTTTTTCCTTGGGGGTTGAGCTGGTCGGTCAGGCCGTCCGTGAAAAGGTAGAGGCGGTCGCCAGGCTGAAGCCGTAAGGTTTGGAGGGCAGGAAGGGCAGAAGCGGTAGCGCTTACGTCGGCTCGGCTGCCGCGCACTTCGTGGAGGGTTCCCCCTCGGAAAACCCAGAGGGGTCGGCGCGCCCCTAAGTATTCCAGCTTAGAAGTGCTCGGCTCAAAGCGAAGTAAAGCCAACTCAAACCCTTCAGTACCTCCTTGCCCTTCGCTGGCTGTGAGAAGCCCTTCCAGCAGGTCTTCATACAAGGTGGACAAGCTGGGCAGGGTTTGACGAGTGCTGCGCCAAAGGGAGGTCAGCGCGTACACACTCAGCAGGGCTGCAGCGGCCCCATGCCCTGTGCTATCCCCCAGCGCCAGCAGCACAGAACCTTCTTGCGGCGCATAAAAGTAAAAGTCTCCGCCTAAGCCCGCCAGCGGGGCGTTCCAGACCCGTACCTCCGCAAAATACTCCCGCAGGCCCTCTACCGGCCGCAAAAACCGCTGAAAGATCCGTTCGGCGTACTTGCGAGCGTCTTGGATGTCACGCAGTTGGGCCTCAAGCTGGTTTAGGCGCTCCTTCTCCTCGGTAATATCCAGTTCAATCGCCATGAAGTGGGTAACCTCATTCAGTTCATTGGTGAGGGGGGTAATGTAGAGCCGAATCCAGTAAGGCCTTCCATCTTTGGCGTAATTCAGAATCTCCTCAGTGAAGGGTTCTTTTTTTCGCAGTTTTTCCCGAATGCGGGCGACTGTTTGGGGGTCTGTTTGCGGACCTTGGAGGAGCCTGCCCGGCACTTGGCCTTTGACCTCTTCCAGGGTGTAGCCGGTGAGCCGCTCAAAGCCTCGGTTGACCCAAATCGCCCGTCCCTGCGCATCCGTGATGACGACGGCGTTATCGGTGTGGGCTGCGACGGCGGCTAAGAGCCTGAGCTGCTCACGGCTGGCACGCAGCTCTTCGTTGGCTTTTTCAAGGGACTGTTTGAGTTGGGTGAGGGTCTCCACTTGTTGGCTGAGCTCTTCGGCGTACTGGGCCAGCTCCTCTTGGGCCTGCCGTAGCTCCGTCACATCCTGCAAAACCAAAGCAAAGTACCTCGCCTCTAAGCGCACCCAGTGCCCCTGCACATAGCGAATCTCCTCCCCTACCCTGTAGCTGGCTTCTACTTCTGCTTCCGCAGGCTGCTCATACCACAGCCGTTGTAGGGGCTCAAAGGGCACCAGGTGGGCTTGTAGAAAAGCATAGGCAGGAACCTGCAACAATTCCTGGGGAGTAAGCCCTGTCAGTTGCAGGGTACCTGGACTGACCCATACAAACCGGTCCTCCTCGGTATCTATCACAAAAAGCGGAAGAGGAAAAACACTGGCTAAAGGCTTAGCGAGGGATTCCACTTCAGTGGCCTGAGCCCTTATTCCCATAAGGGTGCGGGCGGCTTCCCAGAAGGTAGGCATAAGAGAGAAAGCTCGGCGTAGAAAACAAAATAGAAGGGCTCAAAGGTACGGCGGGATAAGGAAGGACCGCCAGTAAGCCAAACGAGTGGGCTGTGGAGGATTCGAACCTCCGACCTCTGCTCTGTCAAAGCAGCGCTCTAAACCAACTGAGCTAACAGCCCGAGAAATCGGCTATTGTTTTTGAGACAGGAGGGCTTTGAGCTGGGCGATGGCTTCAAGGTCACCGAGCTTTTGGCGGGCGGCCACTCGCGTGCGAGGCTCCACCACAGCCGGGGCACTCTCCGAGGCGGCTTCTTCGGCTTTTTTACGGCTTTTGCGAGCAGGCCGGTCCGTCACGCGCGCCAGCACAATGGTGCGGTTCTGCTCGTCCAGCTCCGTAACCTTGAAGAGGAGCGAGTCGCCTTCTTTCGGGACCTCACCTGAAGCCGACTTGAGGTAGTGCATAGGACAGAAACCCTCCACCCCAAAAGCCAGTTCTACCTGCGCTCCAGCCTCCGTAACCCGCGCCACGATGCCCTCGTGGAAAGTCTCCGGCCCAAAGACCGAGCGAATCATGTCCCATGGGTCCTCGGAGAGCTGTTTGTACCCTAACCGCAGCCGTTTGTTGGCGGGATCGATTTCCAAGACGACCACTTCTATCTCTTGGCCGCGTTCCAGCACTTCGGAGGGGTGCCGCACCCGGCGGATCCACGACAGATCCCGCACATTGATGAACCCTTCAATGCCCGGCTCCAGCTCAATAAAGGCCCCTATAGCCGTGTAATTGCGCACGATGCCTTTGTGGGTAGAGCCGACCGGGTACTTTTCCGCCGCATGAAGCCAGGGGTCCGGCGAGAGCTGCTTCACACTGAGGGTAAGGCGCTGGCTTTCTGGCTCAAACTGAATGACTTTGGCCTTGATTTTATCCCCCACCTTGTAGTGCTTGGTCACCTCAATGGGGGTAGCGGACCAGGAGAGCTCAAAAACCGGGATAAGCCCTTCTATGCCGGGGATCACTTCCACAGTAAGGCCGTAGTCGGCCACCGCTACAATCGTACCTTCTACCACTTCTCTGACCTTGAGCCATTCGGGAGGCGCCTCCCAAGGATTAGGTTGGAGCTGTTTGATGCCCAGGGTAACCCGTTGGGTCTCGGTGTCGTAATCCAACACCACGACCTGGACTTTGTCGCCTACTTTGTACAACTCTTCTGGGTGGGAGACTCGGCCCCACGACAGGTCGCTCACATGCACCAGCCCATCCATCACCCCGCCCAGGTCCACAAAGATCCCGAACGAAGCCACATTCTTGACGGTACCTTCCAGCACTTGCCCCCGCTCAAGGACATTGAGAATACGCTCTTTTTGCCGCAAAAGCTCTTCTTCCAGGAGGGCCTTGTGGGACACTACGACATTGTGTTGGGCGGGGTTGATCTTCACCACCTTGAAGCGCATGCGCTTGCCGAGAAGCTCCTCGTACGATTCGGAGGAACGAAGCGGCTTTATATCCACTTGCGAACCCGGCAAAAACGCCTCTATCCCGCTAATATCTACCACGAAGCCGCCTTTGGTGCGTCGGCGAATAACCCCTTCAATGGGGGTATCGTTTTGGAGGGCTTCCTGGATCTGCTGCCAGGTGCGCAGCGAATGAGCCAGCCGCCGGGAAAGCCGAATCCCCCCTTCCCGAGCTTCCAGGCTTTCTACATACACCTCAATTTCCTGGCCCACGGTAGGGGGCTCTTCATCAGGACCCCACTCAGACAAGGGAATACGGCCCTCCGCTTTGTGGCCAATGGAGATAAGCACTTCGTTTTTGTCCACCGCCACGACACGGCCCTTTACAATGGCATTCTGGATGCGAGGAGGAGAGTACGCTTCGTAGAGTTGCTTGAGGTCGACTTCGGAAGTAGCGCTCATGTGGGCGCAAAGGTACAAAACTTACGGCAGATACAGACGCAGGCCGTAGTAAGCCCCCTCCGCTTCGGCCCGCAAGAAGTAGGTACCTGGGGGCTGAGCGGGAAGGGCCAGCCTGGACTGTTTTTTCCAGTAGGCGGCCTCTGCGGGCGGAGACTCCCATACGACCTTCCCCGCCGCATCGTAGAGACGAAACAGCAAGCGAGGCGGCATTTGGTTGGGGCGAAACCAGCGGAGGCGGTACTCCCCTGCCCCTATGGGCACCAAGTCAAACATCAAGCCCAAGTTGGGTGTGGTGAGACGAGGCCACAGAGCCGGTGGAATCACCCGATCCGACGCCAGGAGGCGCATCTCCGCCAACACCCCCTTGCGTACACCCACCAGGCGGACCACCGCCGAATCCGGATAAAAGTCTACCAGCCCAAAGGCCGGCCGAAAGTCTTTGTGAGAAATCCCCTGCCCCCCCCGGTTGAAGACGCTAATGCCCAGCATTTTGGCCAGGCGATAAGAGCGACTCTCGGTTTTGCCCGCTCCCCCTGTCATGAGCTCCGGAAGGCCCCCCATCGTACCGTCTTCCAGGGTGCCAATATGCGTATCTCCACTCACCACAAGCACGCCAGTCAGGCCCTTCTGCCAGCACCAGCTCAAAAGAGAGTCTTGATCGGCAGGATAACCCGCCCAAGTGTCAGCAATAAACCCCGCTATGAAAATGGACGGTACCTTATATAGGCCTGCAAATAAGCGCAAGGTCTGCTCCGGCAAAGTGAGTACACGCGTCACGAAAAGCTGGAGGTTGCGATTGTAGGTCACGCCAGACAGGATTACCTTCCACCGAGCGGTGCTGGTGGCCAAGGCCTGCAAAAGCCATTCTCGTTGCTTTTTGCCCAGAATGGAGTATTCCGGCTTGGGACGGAAGTAATAGCGTCCGAGTTCGCCCAGCTCAAATACGCGCATGGTAGCGGTGCGAGCGCTGCGGTTGTCCAGCAGGAAAAACTCTACATCCCCCCACCGAAAGCGCTGAAAAAGCCCTTCTGTGGAGTCTACCAGCGGATAATGAGGGAAAAACTTTTGGTAAGCCCGCATGGCGTTTTCCCGGAGGACAGGCTCAAAAGGGTAGTCGCCCACCGGCAGTTTCAGGGTGCGGTATTGGGCCCGGTAATCTCGGCCTGTATTGTCGGCTACATAGTCGTGGTCATCGTACATGTAAGCCCAGGCTGCGGCTTGAAACAAGGGTTGGATCGCGGGGTCTGCGTAGCGGGCCTGATAGAGCTGCACGAGCCTTTCCCACTTCTCGGGGAAAAAGTGGGCGCTGGGGGGAAAGTTGGGTTCGGTGGTGTCGGGATAACCCCAATCCCCCAAGTGCACCACAAGGTGGGGCTGATAAGAGGCGATAAGGCGGTAGAGGGCCTGCTGTTCCTTGAGCCGGCTGTCCAGTTGATTACAGGAGAGAAAGGCTACCCGCAAGGGGCTGACAGGGGGGGTTTGGAAGGCACCCGAAACGAGCTTTCCGCTGGAAAGCCGCACCTGATACACATAGCGGGTACCGGGGCTGAGGCTATCTACCCGCACGAGGATGGGCGGTTCTGCTACTTGGAAAGGGCGGCCGTTCCAGTGGGCCACCTGTAGCCAGGCGGCGGTATCCCAGATGGAGATGAGCGCCGAAGATTCGGTTACCCCCCCTACGATGACCTGGGCCCAAGAAGCGGACCAGAGTGCAGCCAGGAAGGGGGCTCGCATGAGCGTGGTGACGGGCGGACTCGAACCGCCGACCCCCAGATTTTCAGTCTGGTGCTCTACCAACTGAGCTACATCACCTCAGTTCGGCCCTGCAAAGGTACGCTTTTCCGGAGAAATTCAAGGGGTCTTACTGGGGCCGTAGATGGCGGGGCGAGAATGAATACAGGAAAGCCACCAGCACATCCCCCACCGCCTGCAGCGTGCTGCGGTCTATAACCTCCAGGGTATCCCGGACCGTGTGCCACTCAGGAAAGAAACCCCTGCCCGTAGGATCACGCTGGATGATGTTGACCATGGGGATCTTCCCTTGCGTGGCGAGGTAGTAGGGGTCGTCTATGATAGGCTCACCCGGCAGAGGAGGAAAAAATCGTTCGTAACCCAGCCTTTGGGCCACCTCCCATAAGAGCTGGACTATGTGGGGAGCGTATTGGCGGCTGTAGCCTTCCTGCAGGAAGGTAGCCTGTCGCCCGCCTACCATGTCCAAGTGAATCCCCGCTTCATACGCCTGAGGCGGATAAGGAGCGGGGGCGCTTAGCCAGTATTGCGAGCCCAGGCAGAAAGAGTTTTCAACCCCCTCTCGGCCGAGGTCTTCTGCATCCCAGAAGATGAGGTCCACGGGGTAAGGTAAAGGGCGTTGAGAGAGGAGCCGGGCCAGTTCCAGAAGGACGGCTACGCCGCTGGCGCCGTCGTTGGCCCCGGGCACGGGCTGCTGAGCGGTAGCGGGGTCTTGGTCTGCCCAGGGCCGAGAATCCCAGTGCGCCGAAACCAGGAGGCGCCCCCGAGTCGTATCAGGCCCAAAAGAAGCGATGATATTGCGCACCGGCGTGCCCTTGTAAGTGCCTTTTTGCTCATACACCCGCGCTCCATAGCGCCGCAGCTGGGCCACAAGCCAGTCTCCGCAGGCCTGGTGGGCAGCCGTGCCCGGTATCCGGGGACCAAAACGCAATTGCGCCTCAATAAAAGCGTATGCGCTATCGGCCGAGAACGAAGGCCTGTCCTGCGCAAGGCGCCAAGAAGGGGGCAGGGCGCTTTCGCGCGCCGAGGGCTCTGAAGTGCATCCAGCTACCCACAGCCACCCTACCAGATAAAGCCAGATACGGCTAACCCCGCAGGGAAACCTGTCACGCCAACCTTTCATTCGGCCCACTCCCATAGGGTTTCGTCAGGAAAGTCAAGCAGCCGAACCCCCATTTCCTGCAGCCTGTCCCGAATAAGGTCAGCCAGGGCAAAATTCTTTTCCAGCCGTGCCTGCCGTCGCAAAGCCAGAAGGAGGTTCAGGGTTTGGTTCCACTTGGAGCGCTCCACCTGCAAGACAGGAAGCAGCCCCAGAATGTCTTGCAGCACTTCGCGCCAGGTTTGCTGGAAGAGGGCCAGATCGTCGGGCGTGAGAAAAGCTTCTTGCCGGCGCAAGCGAAGGATGAAGTCCACCTGTTCAAAAAAGAGGGCCAGCGCAGCGGCGGTATTGAGGTCATCGTCCAGCGCAGCAAAGACCTTTTCCCGCCAAGGGGCCACCGCCCATGTGGAATAGCTACCCGGCCGCACTTCCAAAAGGCGTTCGTAGGCGGTCATGAGCCGCAGGTACGCCCGATGAGCGGCCATTAGGGCTTCTTCTGAAAAGTCTACGGTACTCCGGTAGTGCGCTTGCAAAAACAGGAACCGCAAGGCCATGGGAGCATGCGGGCGCGAGAGCTTGGGGTGCTTGCCGGAAAAGACTTCCTGGAGGGTGATGAAGTTACCCAGGGACTTGCTCATTTTCTGGCCTTGGATGGTCACGAGGTTGTTGTGCACCCAGAAGCGAGCCTGGTTTTGGGCTTCAGGACCGAAGCAGGCGTGGGCTTGGGTGATTTCGGCCTCATGGTGAGGGAAAACCAAGTCCAGCCCACCCCCATGGATGTCAAAAGGCACGCCGAGGTAGTGGATGCTCATGGCCGAGCACTCAATGTGCCAGCCCGGATACCCCCGTCCCCAAGGAGAGTCCCACTGCATGAGATGGGAAGGTTCGGCGCGCTTCCATAGGGCAAAGTCGTAAGGGTGCCGTTTTTCGGCCTGGCCTTCCAGCTCGCGACTGCCAGCCAAAAGCTCTTCCACCTGACGCCCTGATAAAATCCCGTACGGGAAGTCTTGCCGATAGCGCTCCACATCCAAGTACACCGAACCGTTCACCACATAAGCATACCCCCGCTCAAGGATCCGCTCAATCATGGCGATCTGCTGAGGAATATGCCCTGTGGCGGTGGGTTCAATGGAGGGGCGCAGAACATTCAAAGCATCCATGGCCTGGTGATAGAGCGCTGTATACCGCTGCGCCACCTCAATGGGTTCAAGTTTCTCAAGGCGGGCTTTTTTGAGGATTTTGTCTTCGCCTTCGTCGGCGTCCCCCTCCAAGTGACCTACATCGGTGATATTGCGCACATAGCGCACCCGATACCCCAGAAAGCGCAGGTAGCGAAAAAGCACATCAAAGGTCACGGCAGCTCGGGCATGGCCGAGATGAGGCTCGCCGTACACGGTAGGCCCACACACGTACAGCCCTACATAGGGCGGATTGAGCGGCACAAAAGGCTCCTTTTGACGAGAGAGGGTATTATACAGGTGGAGCGCCACGAGGC
Organism: Bacteroidia bacterium; assembly: GCA_026003235.1. Lineage (GTDB taxonomy): Bacteria > Bacteroidota > Bacteroidia > SpSt-205 > SpSt-205 > SpSt-205. The sequence continues at coordinate 87,000 of BPGW01000009.1, forward strand.
AAAGATACGGCCCAAGTTGCCTGGCCAGTATCTTTGTAGGATGCGCATTGGGAAGGTGAGCTGGCCCCCAGGGCCTGTCCCTCCGCTGTTTCTGGCCCCCATGGAAGACGTAACGGACGCGGCTTTCCGGCGCCTGTGCCGAGAAATGGGCGCAGACGCCACCGTTACCGAGTTCATCTCCAGCGAAGGGCTCATTCGTCACATTCAAAAAAGCTGGGCTAAGGCCCAATTTTTTGAGCAGGAGCGCCCGCTGGGTATACAAATCTTTGGGCACGATCTGGATTCTATGAGGCAGGCGGCCCGCCTAATCCAAGCCGTACAGCCGGATTGGCTTGATATCAACTACGGCTGCCCTGTCAGTAAGGTCGTTTGTAAAGGAGCCGGTGCGGGGATCTTGCGGGATGTGGACCGCATGGAGCTACTGACTCGGGCGATTGTGGAAGAGGTGGATCTGCCCGTCACGGTGAAAACTCGCCTGGGCTGGGACGCTCAGAGCATTCGGATCGTAGAGGTGGCCCACCGACTCCAGGCGGCTGGGATTCAGGCGCTGGCCGTGCATGCCCGCACCCGCGCCGACGGCTACGCAGGCCAAGCCCGCTGGGAATGGATCGGCCGCTTGACCCAAGACCCCAGCCTGCACATCCCCCTCATCGGAAACGGCGATATTTTCACCCCCGAAATAGCCTACCGATACTACCACACCTATCGTCCCCACGCCTTGATGATAGGACGAGCCGCCATAGGATACCCGTGGATCTTCCGAGAAATCCGCCACTACTTCCTTACAGGTACCCTTCTTAGCCCCCCTTCCCTGGAGGAGCGCATTGAAACGATCCGCAAGCACCTGGAGTACGGCCTGCGGTATCTGCCCCACCAGTCCCCAGAAAAAACCGTCCTTGAGCTACGCAAGCATTACAGCGGCTACTTCCGCAACTTGCCCCATGCCAAAGAAATGCGCCTCTCTCTCATGGAAGCCCGAACCCCCGACGAACTCCATAGGGCCTTGGATAGGCTCCTTCGCCGTGCCCGCAATGCAGCTACCCTCCCCTAAGAAGCCCCCTTGGCACATCTCCCTCGTGCTGGGCGTTACGACTTTCGTGCACTACCTGGACCGCAACACTTTAGCCCTGGCCCTACCCCACCTTGCCGCTGAAAACCATTGGACCAACGCCGAAACCGGCTATTGGGGGCAGTACCTGCTGGGAGCTTTCTATCTCACCTTTGGGCTCTTTCAGCTATGGCTCAGCCCTGTGGCCGAAAGATGGAACATCAAAGCCACGCTGGCGCTTTCCATCGCGGGCTTTTCTACAATTACGATGCTTTTTTACCCTTTGGGGGGGAGCTTGGTGGCGCTAATAGGCCTGAGGTTGCTCCTTGGAGCCGCCGAGAGCCTGCACATGCCCATGAATAGCGCCATTGTGAGCCGCACCTTTCCTCCCAAAGCCCTAAGCCGCGCCAACGCCCTTTATGTCGGCGGCATCCTCCTGGCCCTCCTCTTAGGCCCTCTCATCCTGGTGCCGCTCATAGAAAAAATAGGCTGGCGGTTGACCTTCGCTGTGTTGGGACTGGGAGGCCTGCTCTTGAGCTTACCCCTTGTCCTGCGCTTTATCCCTCCCCTGCCGCCCAGCCCTGAAAAATCCCCCAGCTTCTCCTCTTGGGGTTTGGACCTTACGCTGGGGCTATACATCCTGGCCGGGAGTGCGAACGCTTTTTGCGTTTTCGGCCTGCTGAATTGGCTGCCCAGCTACCTAACCCGCAGCCAGGGCATACCGTTTGAGGAGCTATCTGGCCCCCTGGTAGCGGTCTTTTCAGGAAGCCTGGTGGGACTTTTCTGGTGGGCTTGGCTTGGCGATCGCACCGGCAAAAGGCTCTCTTGGGCTGCTGTGGGCCTCGGAGGGGCCGGCCTCTGCGTGAGCCTCATTGCCTTGCCGCTCTCCCCTACCGCCATCGTGGCAGCCCTCACCCTGGCGACCTTTCTCCAAAGCAGCTACAATGCCCAGGAGTTTGCCACCCTACAAACGCTCTACCCCCCTCACACGACCGGCGCCGTGACAGGTAAATACAACGGCCTTACAGTCCTCCTGGGCGGGGTAGGCGGCTCTTTCATCCCCGGTTCCATCGTAGAGCGCACAGGAAGCTTCCAAGCAGGTCTGCTGAGCTTGGCGGCAGGGGCTTTTCTGGTGGCCCTTACCCTCTTATACCTGCGCTATCGCTTGCGGCGCCAAGGTCAGGCCCTATAGCGTCAAAACTTGAGTACGGCATTCATGGAGCGCACCGCCTGCGCAGAAGCATGCAAGAGCTTCATTTCCTCTTCGTTGAGGGCAAGCTGAATGATTTCTTCTACGCCGTTGCGGCCCAGCTTGACCGGTACCCCAATGTAAATATCTTCCAGCCCATACTGGCCCTGGAGGTAAGCGCTGCAGGGAAGGATGCGCTTTTGGTCCAGGAGGATGGAGGCCACCATCTGCGCCACCGCTGTGCCAGGGGCATACCACGCCGACGTGCCCAGAAGCTTAGTCAGTTCCCCCCCTCCGAATTTGGTGCGTTCAATGATGGCGTCGAGTTTGTCTTTGGAGAGAAGGTTTACGACGGGAATGCCGCCAATGGTGGTATAGCGGGGCAGCGGCACCATCGTATCCCCATGCCCCCCTAAGAGCATAGCCTCAATGTCCTGTACCGAAGCCCTTAGCTCCTGGGCTAAAAAGTACCGATAGCGCGCCGTATCCAGCACCCCCGCCATGCCCACCACCCGCTGAGAAGGAAGCCGAGAAAGCTTATACGCATAATACGTCATCGTGTCCAGGGGATTGGTGACCACGACGAAGATCGCGTTAGGCGCATAAAAGACCGCCGGCTCTATGACAGATTTGATGATTTCAGCGTTTACATGCACCAGGTCGTCGCGGCTCATGCCTGGGCTGCGCGGCCGCCCCGACGTGATAACCACCACGTCCGAGTCAGCGATCGCTTTGTAATCGTTGGTCACCCCGCGCACCTGCGTATCAAACCCCAGCAAAGGCGAAGTCTGCGCAATATCCAGGGCTTTCCCTTCGGCCAGGCCGGGCTTGATATCCAGGAGCACCACTTCATGACAGTAGCCCGAACGGGCAATCACGTCGGCGGCGGTGGCGCCTACATTGCCAGCGCCGATGATGGAAACCTTAGCCATGCCGCAAAGGTAAGGCCTCTTTCAATAGGACTTCAAAAAGTCTGGCTCAACCGGTTCTATTCGGACCTGCTTCTGGTGGGCAGAGCTTAGGGCGAGGGTTCCTTCAAGCGGAAAGCCCTCTCGCGTCCAGCCTAAGTGAACCCCAGCTCCTTCCTGCAAACTATCCCAGAATTCCGAGGGGAGATCTTTGGCTGCGCGCCCCTCTACGGTCAGCAGGAGGTCCCCAACCTCCAGCCCTACTTTGTCTGCGGCGCTGCCCGGCATGACCTCTTCAATGCGGATACCTTCTTCGTGGGCCTTATAACGCAGGATACCCACGCGTCCCCAGCCCGTGTAGGGCTTGTATTCCACGCTTACCCGCAAGGGCAGGCCGGCCAGGATCTTTTCATAGTCTGGGGCTTCGCGTCCCCTTACATGCCGATCAAAAAAGTCCTTCAAAGCGGGTCCGCCCAGGCGAACCGCCGCTTCTTGGACGGCGTCCTCCGGCAGGCCTTTACCACGCAGGTAGTAGCGCTGGTACAAATCCCGCAAAAGCGAATCCAGCGTCACCCGACCCTGGGTCTCCCGCCTAAGCGTCATATCCAGCAAAAAACCCACCCGCTTACCCGCCGCATAAAAAGAACCCTGATACAGCGCAGGTCTGTACGAGGAGGAAGCAAGCCAACTGTCTATGCTCAACTCCGCCGGGGAAAACAGCGTGTAAGCAGGGGTATTCTCTATCTGGGTCAGCTCTGCGCTAAGTCGCTGCCAGTATTCGGTGGGGTCCATCAGGCCCGCTCGCAGCAGCGATAAGCTGGTGTAGTAGTCGGTGACGCCTTCCGTGAGCCAATGTAGGCTGGTGTAGACCTCGCGATCGTACCGGTAGGGCCACAGGGCTGCCGGCCGCAAGCGCTTTACATTCCAGACATGGAAAAGCTCATGCGCTGAGATGCCTAAAAAACTCCGCAAAGCCGCTTCGCTGCTGGCCCCTTCCTCAGGTAAAACAAACATGGCGCAGTAAGCATGCTCCACCGCATGCCGCATAGAAAAGGGCACAAGCAGGTACATGAAATGATACTCCGCAAAAGGCACATGGCCCCAGATGCGCTTCTGCACTTGAAGGATGCGGCACAAATCTTGCAGAAAAGGCTGCAAGCTCCGGGCCCCCACCCGTCCCCAGAAATGCACATGCAACGTGACCCCTTCGCAATCCAGCCGATCGCTACGCAGGAAAGGCGCTATCAAAAAAGGGCTATCTACCAGGTGGTGGTAATCTGTAGCGAGGAACTTCCGGGGGCCTTGGCGGGGGAGGGCTGTAGCGACCGCCCACCCCTCCGGCAGGCTGGGTAGATGCAGCTCGCAAGGTTCCTCTAAGCGCCCTTGGACATACATCAGGAGGTTCACAGGGTTGAAGTACACCAGCTCTGGGGAAAGGTAACTGGAGCCGGCATCAAGCTGACGGGCATAGAAGCGGTATTCCACCCGCAGCAGGCCGTGGGGGGGGTTCTCTACTTGCCAGGTGTCTTTGGTGAGTTTTTGCCAGGGGAGGGGCCGGCCGGCTTCATCGTAGGCAGCGAAGTGGGAGACTGCCCCCGCATAGTTTTGCAGGATGTAGCGCCCTGGCCGCCAAGCGGGCAAACCCACCACCGTATGGCGCCCACGGGTAGGCCGGCACTCCAACCGCACCTGATAAGTGTACCGAGGTGGGGTGTCCCAGGCCAGGGTATACCGAAGGGGTTCAGCCATGAGTTCGGTCCAGAGCAGCCACAGCCTCAGCGAAAGCGTCCACTTCATCGGGGAGGTTGTACAAAGCTACGGGGGCCGCCCGAATCACATCGGGCTCCCGCCAGTCCACACAAAAGCCCGCTTCAAGCAGCGACTCAAAGGCTTGCCGAGGGTCTTCCACCCGAAGGCGAAAAGACACTTGGGCTCCATGCGCCTGCGGGGGGGTAAGCACCTCTACAAAGGACAACGCCTCCAGCTGGCGACGCAGCCGCTGATGGAGCGCTCTTACGGCTTGGAAGTAAGCTGGCAGCTCCACTTGGGCAAAAATATCCAGGCTGGCTTCCAGCGTAGCCAGGGAAAGGGGGGAAGGGTTGCTATGGACCCAAGCCCGCGCATCCGGCGCTGGATCGAACCGCTCCCGCATCAGAAACCTGGTTTCAAGCCGGTTGCCCCACCAGCCAGCTAAAAGGGGCACTTTGCCGTGGTGCTTAGGGTGCACATACAGCCCTCCGACTGCGCCTGGACCGGCATTGAGGTATTTGTAGCTGCACCAAACGGCAAAATCCACTTCCCACGCCTCCAGAGCCAGGGGCACATTCCCGATAGCATGGGCCAGGTCCCATCCAGCCCAGGCCCCTACCCGGTGGGCCGCACGCGTGATGGCTTCTATGTCAAAGACCTGCCCAGTCAGGTAATGCACGCCGCTCATCCACACCCCAGCCAGCCTTTCACCCAGCGCTTCTATTTGGGCCACCACCGCTTCGGTGGAAGGTACAAGCTCTGACAGCTCCACCACCGCCTCCGGGTACCCCCACCACGCAGCCCAACTTTGGACCGCATACCGGTCCGAAGGAAAAGCCTGGCGCTCTATCAGCAAGACCGAACGCCGCGCCGTAGGCCGGTAAAAGCTGGCCAGCAGCACATGAAGATTGGTCGTAAGGGTGTGGGCGATCGCCACCGACGCCGGCGAAGCCCCCACCAAAGGAGCTAACTTCTCTCGCAATCGGTCTGCGTAGTCCACCCAGTGAGCCCGCTGAGAAAAGTAAGCTCCCACGCCTTCCCAGGCCCACTGCTCCAAGACTCGCCTTACGTAGCTTGAAGCGGCTTTAGGCTGGGCCCCCAGAGAATGCCCGCACAGGTAAACCCATTCCCTGTCGCGATCCCGCCGCGGGATAGCAAAAAGGTTGCGGTACACGGAGCAAACTTACCGGCTTTCTACGACCCACCGCGCAAAAGCTGCCCCCACCCCCGCCACCTCTATACGCAACAGGTACAGGCCCGGGCTCACGGCCGGCAGCGCTATGGGATAGCCGCACGGGCCTTCCACCGTCGCCACCTCCTGCCCTAAGGGAGAAAAAAGCCGCACCCTACAAGCCTTTCCTACAGGCCCTGTCACCCATACCACCGCTGGCCCTTGGCTGGGATTGGGAACGACCACCGCAGAAAGCCCCGGCCAAGCCTCCTGCCCCGAAGCCACCGTAACCAGGTCCACCACAAAGCCGTTGGAATAAGTGGCCGGCCCCAAAAGCCCAGCCCCATTCTGGGCGCGTACCCCTATGTAGTAAGTAACCCCAGCCTGCAAGGTGCCCGCTGGCACGCGCTCCACCAAATAGCTCGTAGAGGGGGTGGCAGTCCAGCTGATCACATTAGAGTCCCCCACCACCGTGGCCAGCGTATACTGATAGGCCACCACGCCCGAATTCGGATCGTCTGCCATGCCCCAGGTAGCTGCTAAAGCCGTGTCTTGCCTAAAGACATCCGTATCCGCCAAGAGATCGCTCCCGTCCCATACGCGGCTGGGCGCCGTGGGCGGCGTCCAATCCACCCGAATATCCTGAGCCGGCGTGGTGGAGAGATTCCCCGCGCTGTCTTGGGCTATGCTGCGCAGACGCGCTACATAACGAGACGGCTGCTCAGACTGCCGCCGAATATCGTCCGTAGGAGAAGGCCCTACCCGCACCGTAACCGAACCGCTATTAGGCCGGCTGCGATACACTTTGAAATTGTTGTATTCCACCAGGGCATTGCCAGTGCGCAGAGAGATGTAACTGCCTGAACTGATAGGCGAAGGGTCCTTCCAGCTTAGCACCAGCTGGTTGTTGATATAAACCCGATGATCGCCCGTGATGCGATCGTAGCTCCATTTGAAGTCGTACCACACCCCCGCTTGAAAGGTATAGGAAACCTGGGCTACGGGACCACTTCCCCAGGAGTCGTTCACCACCTTATAAAGCTGCACGTACTGGCTCCCATCAAGCCGGAAAAAGACAAAATAGGAATTGCCGCGATTAGGCAAGGTAGGGCTATCAGCAAAGATATGCAAACCCATTCGTCTATTGGTGGAGGTTCCGCCTACAAACCTGGCTGCCCAATGATAAAGGTAGCGATTGGAGAGGTCTTGCTTCAGGTAAGCGTAGAGGTTGGTGTTGCTGGCGTCGGAGCTGCTTTCGTCGTCTTGCCGCAGGACCGGATCGCCGTTGCCTGGGTCCAAAATCAGCCATGTGCCTTTGACCGCCGTCCAATCGGGGTGGATAGCCGGGCCCACAAAATTATCGCTGAAAAAACCCCGCTCAGCCGAAGCCCGCCAATCCCCCGCGCTATCGTACATCACCAGGTAAAAGGCTTTCTCTACCGCTCGGCCCCCGTCGTCCTCGTCCTGAAAAGACACGGTGAAATTCCCCGTCACCCAATCAGGCACCGAACCGATGCTTGTGGTAGGGGGGGTATTGTCAGCGCTCCCCCCAGCTGAAAGCGTGGCCGTGTAGCTTAATTGCCAGCCAGCCATGGGATTGGAACAGTCGGTGCGCAGCTCCAGAAGCACCGTTCCACTGGTGGTGGTGATGGGGTTAGGCAAGGTGCTGCCCGTGAGCCTGCGCAAAAGCGGCGCCGTCACCGTGTCCCCATCGTACACATACAAGTAGTCTCCTCCCTTCGTGCTGGAGGAAAACGCATTCTCCAGGTTGAATTGTTGAAAAGTCAAGGTCAGGCTCGTTGCCCCCGGCGGCGCAATCTTGATGAAGTACCGCTGATTATTGCTGTAATCGCCAGCCGCCCCTCCTGGGTCGTACACCGTCCCATTTGGGGCGGTTAGGGTTTGGTTGAGGGTGTAGGTCGGCCCCGCCACCAGCTGGTAATAATAGTTCCAATTCCAGTTGGGTCCCGGATCCGTATGGGTTTGGTTAGGGTACTGCTGGTGCCCCTTGATGCGAATACAGCTTTTGACTAAGCAGTTAGAAGTGCTGCCCGAGCACGCATCCCCAAACCACACCGAAGTGCGCGGAATGCTCCGGCGCTGGCAGATATCGCGCACCAGCGCCGCAGAAGCCTGGTACATCGCCACCGTATACCAACTGGGATTGTTGATATACCCCTCATGCTCTATGCCAATGGTATAAGGGTTTTCGCTGCCCACATGCCAAGCTTTGTCGGCTTCCCGAACCATCTGGGTTATCTGCCCATCCGACGAACGAATCACATAATGCGCGGACGCTTGAGCGTTGCAGTTTTTGAACCAAGAAATGCACCCCGCATACGTGCCTTGTACAGTATGGAGGGTGACGTGGGTGATGGCGGTACCGTTCCGAGAGCTGTAGTTACACGAAGCAGCAGGGTCCCAAATAGCCCCAGGATAGTCGGTGTTATTCGTCGTGCGGTACGTGTAACCCTCCGGGGTGCGAATCTCATCATCGGTGATGATCACCTGGGTAGAAGAGAGAACTTTATAGTTTTCTCCGAAAAGCTCAGGCAGGCTTACCGGCCACGGCGTGAAGTGGTAGAAAGCGGCCGCTTTAGGATCCACGAGAAACCGATATAACTCAAAAAGCTCTGTCTGACGAGCAAAATCCTGCTCGGGCTCAGGCGACGAGGGCAAGTAACTCAGTTCAATGAAAACGCCAGCAAGGGCCGCGTAATCGGTTTTGCTTAGCCCTCGGACCTGCATAAGGGTCTCTATAGCCCGAGCGGCCGCTTCAATCTGGCTCTCCGGATTGGAGCGCAGCTGCTCCTCAGGTAGGCCAGAAAGCCTGGCTACAAGGGGTAGGTTTTCGCGGAAAAAAGCCCTTTCCATCGGCTATCCATCCGAAAAGCCCCCATCCCTGCGGCAAACCCACACAAGAAGGGTCCTGAGGCACCAGAGGCATGAACCGGCTCTGGGTATACGCCCACGCCTCCAACACGCCCCTGGGCAGCGTAGGATGCCGATCATAGGCAGCTTCAAAGGCAACCTGGTAAGGGTTAGGCGGGTACAAGGGACTTTGCGCCCATGCCAGGCCCAGTAGCGCTATAGCGAGGTACCGCATACGGCAAAAGTAAGCTTTTAGTCTAATTGATCCCAACGCGTTTTGAGGAACGCCAGCGCACGTTGGGCCCTGCCCTCGTCAATCAGATGCAGCTGCCACCGCCCTTCCACCACATCTTGGGGGTAGTGGGCCCATCCTAACCGCCGCCAAAACCGTACCTCTCCCTCGCAGAACGATTCGCCCGGCACCACAGGCTGGGGATAAGCCCGGCATAACGCCTCTAGCTCCGACAAGTCCGGTACAATGCTCTCTACTGCTTCTCCAGCCGGCAAAGGCTGCCCCAAAGCCGAAGCTATAGCCTGGACAGTGTCTTCCCCCATGGCTCGGAAGGTGGTCCATTTGCCCCCGAGGAGGCTTCACGGTGCGCAGCTGGGGCCACACTTCCACCACATGGCTGCGGGCCAATCGGGCCGAGGGACCCCGACCCGCACGCACGAGCGGACGATACCCCGCAAACCGCGCCTGCACAGGTAAAGGTTCCTCCACCTCAAAGTACTGCGCTACATAAGCCCGCAAGTAAGCCTCTTCTTCCTCCGAGACGGGCACCTTCCAGGTAGGCTGGCCTTCCTCTACTTCCGTGGTGCCTACCAAAACGGTCTCGTCCTTCCAAGGAAGCACAAAAAGCAACCGCCCATCCTCCGTGCGAGGAATCAAAAACCCCGCCTGAATCGGTAGAGCCGAACGAGGCACCACCAGATGGCTACCCCGGCTAAGTCGCAGTCGGGCCGGGGCTTCAGGCCTGATGAGGCGACGAACTCGATCCGACCAGGGCCCTGTGGCGTTGACGAGCCAATCCCCTTCTTCTTCGTAGCGCAGACCCAGGGGCGTCTCCACCTCTACCCGAACATGCCCTTTGACAAGACGCATGGCCGTGACTCGCGCATAAGTCCGCACCTCAACGCCATACCGTTGCCTCAGAAAAAGCGCAAGGTGCACCGCATACAACCGGTCTTCAAACTGCCCGTCCCAGTACTGCCAGCCCCCCCTAAAACCTGCCTTGGCCGCAGGAAAGAACGAGTACAACGCCTTAGACGCAAGCCAGTGTGTAGGACCCAGTTTGTAAGAAGAAGGGCTTAGAAGCTCATACAGCTTGAGCCCCACACCGTAATAGAGGCGTTCCCAGGAGGTGCGCACAGGCACCACGATGGGCAGCGGCTTGGCAAGCTGAGGATGGCTCTGCAGCATCCAGGCCCTTTCGCGTAGCGCTTCGCGTACCAGCTTCCAGTCAGCATACCGAAAGTTTTTGACCGCGCTTTCAAGGTACCGCACTCCCCCATGAACCAGTTTGGTGGAGGTGGTGGAAGTGCCCCCACCGATATCTTGGGCTTCAAGCATCAGCACAGACCAACCCCCGCCGAGCCGCAGCAAGGGCCACCCCTAAACCGCTACTGCCTGCGCCAACGATAATCAGCTTCATAAGCCACCTTTTGTACAGCTGTAAAAAATATGAGCCAAAAAAAGAAGTAGGGCGGCACGCGATACCGGACGAGATTACCAAAGTTGCCAGAGGTAAGGCCTATGAAAAAGAGAAGAAATATGGAAAATATAAAAAGATAAAACAGCACCTTTTCCTTGTATATTCGGACGCATAATTTTGCATGAAATTGTACCTAATAGACAGGTATAGAAACAGAAGGAGCATAAGGGTAGCTTCCAAGGAAGCCAGGAGGACTACCCCTTTTTGACCTTCGGTGAGGAACGGCCGAAACAGCGCCGTAAAGGTCGCCAAAGGGAACTTACTCAGAAAGCTGGGTAAGGTGGGTTCCAAAGGACCCAGGTCGTAGACACTGCCTCCCGTTTCGGTGTAGTAGGTTTCGTTAGAGCGCAGATCCATATAAACTAAATAAGCCTGACTTAAAACTTTATCAGGACTATATTTTCCTGTTCTCTCAGATAAATTTACAGAAAAATACAAAGAAGTCAGCATAAATATCAAAAATAAAATGCTGTATATCATCTTGTAAAATATATTTGCCGAAAAATAAATTTTGCTTTTTGCGAGATAAGCGATAATAAATACAGCTAAGAATGGCACACCGATATATGGCTTGACAAGATAAGCTAGGTAGATAGCAAAGACTGATATAGAAAATTTGTAGAAAGAAAAGCTCGATTCAAATAGATTTTTAGCGGCATATATCATAAATAGCATGACAAAACTTTCCTTGAATGGGGCGCTTGTCCAAACAAGAAAACTAGGCAAATTGCACACAAAGTAATAATAGATGCTCAGATTTACACCAATATACTGAAGATAATTTTGTGTAAACTTGGATAAATACACTGTATACACAGCATTGAAAATAACCAATGAAGGTAAATAACCTCCTAAGCCCAAAGAAATAAATGGAAGGTAGAGCAGAGACACCATCTCAGAGCTAAAATCGAAAATATAGGATATTCTAAGCCTAAGCTGCAACCAATAGAAATAAAGCTCGGGATCTTCAAAAAAGTAATCGTAAAAGCTCTGATTGAATAATGAATGAATAATATAGCGAATGAAAATAGAAAAATGAATTGTACCAAAAGTAAAAAAATTTATAGAGTCTTGGACATAATTGATTACATCTCCACCTCTATAGTAGAAAAAATAAAAATAATAGATGAAAATTCCACTCAAAATCCTAAGATACCAGCTATACAATGCAAATCGATACATACCGAGGTCGCTGTTATTCCGCACCAAACTTCCTTTTATATAAAATTTCATTATCATAATATATATTATAAAAAGCAAAAAATGTACAAACTCAAAAAGATTGGGTATGTAAGATGGCGGAATAATCCAAGTAATCCATTCTACATACTTAACTAAAGGACTCATATCGCAAGGAGGATCGAATCCAATAGTGCTAATTTCTCTTGCGGGACGACTAACTGTGCTCCCGAACGCACCAGCGAGCCCGTGCGAAGCTGAGCAGCAACCCGCTTCTTCCGCTGCGGCGAAGCCTGACGCTGAACCCAAGCCCACTCAACTCCTAAGCGGGTGCGCAGTCCCATCATCCAAACTTCTAACTCTACCTGTTCGGCCGTCAGTTCCTCCCAGAAAGCCCAGGGAAACTCCCCCCGCCCTATCGCTTGTAAATAGCCTACAAGAGAGGCGCCATTGGCCCAACGCACCTCGGGCACATAACTATGGGCAGAAGGCCCTAAACCCAGATAAGGCTTGCGAAGCCAATACCGCCAATTGTGCTGACACTCATGTCCAGGACAGGCCCAGTTGGAAACTTCATACCATTGAAAGCCTTTTTCTTTTAGATATTCATGCAAAGCCTGATATTGCTGCGCATAAGCTTCTTCGTCTACCGCTGGGAAGTGTCCACGGTGGTACTTTTTGTAAAGTACAGTGCGAGGTTCTATCGTAAGCCCATAAAACGACAGGTGGGGAACTCCCTCACGCACTAAGAAGTCTATATCCGCCTGAAGCGTCTGCCAGGACTGTCCTGGTACAGCAAAAATCATATCCACGCTCCAGCTGGCAAAACCAGCTTGAGCCACAGCCTCAACGGCCCTTTGAGCCTGACCGGGACGATGCCACCTTCCTAAGGTTTTCAGCACCCTCGGGGAGAAACTCTGAACCCCCACACTGAGTCGGGTGATGCCCAGAGCCCGCCAAGCCGAAAGCTTTTCAGGAGTGATGTCTTCAGGGTTAGCTTCCAGCGTGATCTCATGGGGAGAAAAAGTAGCAAACGACTCCAATCGCCGAAATATTCGTTCCAGCATGGGGATGGGCAGCCAGCTTGGCGTGCCGCCGCCGAAAAAGACTGTTTCTATGCGCGCCGCTTCCAGCCAAGGGCTATATAGGCGCATCTCAGCCAGCAGCGCCTCTACGTACGCTTCCATGAGGCTGGAGCGGGGCGTAAAGTAAAAGTCGCAATAATGGCAGGCTTTCCGACAAAAAGGGACGTGGATATATATCCCCCAAGTTTGCCCCGGGGGTAAAGGAGGGATCCGAGCCAGGTTCAACGGCGCTGGCGGCCGACCAGAAAGCATTCGGTGCTGCCTTTGCGCGTGCTTTCGGGGCGAAAAACAAAGACCTCTACAAACAGCCGGCGAGCCTTCTGGACAAGTGCTTCACGGTCAGGCCCTTCTAAGAGTTTAGCTACCCATACTCCCTTTGGCCCTAAGGCTTTTTCGGCCAGCTCTAAGCTTCGTTCAACAAGGGCGGCCGAGCGAGCTTGATCCGTCACCCGATGGCCGCTTGTGGAAGGGGCCATATCGGAGAGCACCGCATCCCACTGGCCAGGCAGAAGGTAAGCTTCCACTTCAGGACTCTGGACGTCCAGCTGATAAAAAGTCACCTGAGGCGCTGAATACAAAAGGGGCTTGAGGTCAAAAGCCCACACCGTCACGTCAGGGCCGTACCGCTGCACCAGGTACTGGGTCCAGGAACCGGGAGCGGCTCCCAGGTCCACCACCCGCATGCCTCGCCAAAAAAGCCGATACCGCTTGTCCAGCTCCATCAGTTTGTAGACCGAACGGGCAAGGTAGCCCTCGGCCTTGGCGCGACGAAAGTAAGGATCGTGGGGCTCGTACTTCATAAGAGCTGTTCGTAATACTTACGCAGGAGGGGATGAGTCTCTTCGGCTTTAATTTGCCTCAAGAGCTGGGCAATTTCAGGGTCCCGTCCGAGCCGGAAGCGCAGGTTCTGCACAAGCACCAGTCGTACGTACCAAGGATTTTCGGTGCGGGCGGCTTCAGAAAAGAGGGCCAGGAGCTGCGCTCGTCGGCTGGGAATGGTCGCATACGCCTGCACGAAAGCCCGAAGGGCCACGATCCGGCTCTGGGCAGAGACAAGGCAGGGATAGCGCTCCAAAAGCGCTGAAAGAGCCAGGGTATCCTTAGCTTGGGTCAGAAGGAATAGACCGGCTATCAGGACATCTTCCAAGTTAGGTTGGGCTTGAAGCCAGCGGCGGGCTGTCTGAATCCCTGCCGTAGAGTCCACTAAGAAAAGCCCCACCAGCGCTGCGCTGCGAACGCTTCGGCTGCTGTCTTGGAGGGCGGCTTGCAGCTCCGACCTCCACCCCTCCAGCGAAAGAAGGTCTTGCTGAGCCGCTTGCACCAGGAAGTTCCAGACGGCGGCTCTGACGAGGGCTGAACTGTCTTTAGCCGCTTCTCGCGCCCAAGGGAGCACCTGCTTCACTGCGTCCGAATCAGCCAGCAGCTCCAAGGCCTCCCAGATTTCTTTTCGCCAGTAGGGCCCACCTCGGCCATAAGCTGCGCCAAGCTCGGCCAGCATCGCACTATCCTCACCCAAGAAAGGCTGGATCTCCCTCAGGGCTTGGACGCGAGGCCAAAAATAGCGTCCTTCTCGCAGAATCCCTTGCCACCAGGCGCGCGGATAAGTGCGACGCACCTCCCCAATGAAGAGCCGGCGTGGGTCTACATCCACGGCCTTCAGGCCTGGGCGCACCACCGTCAAAATCGTATCTCCTACCACTTCCAGGGGCACTTCTTGGTATCCCTGCGCAGACCAAACAGCCAAGTGGGTACGGTAGCGATAAGGCCCTTGGAGGGTATCATAGCCCCGCTGTAAAAGCCGAATGATGGCGGTATCCCCCTGCTGTCGGCCTTCTATGAGAAAACGCACCTCATCAGCTCGTCGGAAATGCTGGTCAAAAAACCAAGTCCAGTCTTGCCCGGTAACTTTCTCCAAAGCGTGCCTCAAATGGTCTATATCCGCCGTGCCGTAAGCCCGATCAAGCAGATACTGCCGAAGCGAAAGAAAGAAAGCGGAGTCGCCCACTGTATTGCGCAGCAGGTGCAGCGTGAGGCCTCCCTTCTGGTAAGAGTGCCCATCAAACATGTCCATGGGGTCTTTGTAGTCAAAGCGAATGAGGGGCACCTTTTTTTCGCGAGCCTCAGCCAAGTAAGTAGCATAGGCTTCTCGTCGGTGGGCTTCGGCGGCTTCGTGTCCCCGACTGTACTCCAGCCACAAATACTCAGCGTAGTCCGCGAAGCTTTCATTGAGCGGCAGTTGGGCCCAGCTCTCGCAAGTGACCAAATCGCCAAACCAGTGGTGAAAAAGCTCGTGGGCTATGACGCTTTCTTGGTCTTCGGTAAGGGCTTGGTCTCGATCGTAAAAGAGCATGTCGCCGTGCACTACGGCGGTCGTGTTTTCCATGGCTCCAGACACAAACTCCCGCACAATGACTTGGCTATACTTCGGCCAGGGAAACTCTACTCCCAGGCGCTGCGAGAAAAATTCTAACATGCGGGGTGTATTGCCGAAAATAGCTCTGGCCTGACCTTCCCAAGCAGGTTCCAGGTAGTACGAGACTTCCTTACCCCGCCAAGTGTCCCGCACTATGCGAAAAGGCCCTACGATGAGGGCAAAAAGATAGGGTGCATGGGGCTGACGGAGCTCCCAGCAGTCCCGGCGAAGCCCCCCCGGGAGCTTCTCTTGAGAGACGCGCAGGCCATTGGATAAAGTGACGAGGGTATCTTCTACCGTGATGCAGAGGCGCTGGGTCGTTTTCTGGTTGGGGCTGTCCAGGGTAGGAAACCAGGCGGAAGCCGATTCGGGTTCGCCCTGCGTCCAGAACTGCCGGGGCACGCAAGGCCGCTTCCCGTCTGGGTTGATGAAGTAGGCGCCTTTGCGACCGCTGATGGCCATACTCTGGCTCTCCTCCAGCCGCTCAGGCTGCGCCCGGTAACGAATATACACCACGAGGGTCTCCTGCGCTGAATAAAAACGGTCCAGCTCCAGGACAAGCTTGAGGCTGTCATAGCGCAGGGCTTCCACACGAGCCCCCGAAGGCCGAATAAGCTTGACCTCTTCAATCTGGAAAGCTTTGGCATCCAGCGATAGAGTCTTCTGCGGGGAAAAGTAAGGCTTGAGGGTGAGCCAAGCCTCTCCTGGCACTTCCCGCCGCCCCCAATCCAACGAAAGCGACAACTCTGTATGTACGAGCTGCCAGGAGAGAGGGGCGCTCCCCTTGTACGTACGAGCCCGAAAAGGTCGCAGGAGGGTGTCGTCTTGAGCCTCCTCTCCTATCGAGCTCAGCCACGCCATGGCGAGAGAGTCTTCGGCTTGGCTGGAGAGAGGGGAAGACGACGGCTGGGCCTTCTTAGCGCATCCTCCAACAAACGCCACCATCACCAACAGCTTGAGGCTTTTCCGCATGGAGAGCAAAGGTAACGCAGAAACCCCTACTTTTGCCTCATGCGGGAATGGCTCCTGGCCTCCAACAAACTCAACGCCGTCATTGTTGTGCTGCTGCTTATCTGGGGAGGTATTGCGGCTCACCTGGGCTACCTCACCCGAAAAGTACACAAGCTGGAAAAAACCCTGGATAAAATGAACTAACCCTCCTTCCTTAGAAGGAGGGTTAGTAGGAGCGGAATTGGAGCTTACTCTTCTTCCTGGGGTACCACTTCCAGGGGGAGGGTAACAGAGACCTCGCGATGCAGGCGAATTTCTACTTCATACTGCCCGAGAGTGCGGACAGGCACAGGAAAGTGCACCTGCCGCCTCTCTAAGGTATAGCCCTTTTCTGCGAGGAGGGAAACGATCTGCTGGGGCGTTACAGCGCCGAAGAGTTTGCCTTCCTTGCCGGCGAGCATCGGCAAGCGGAGCTTCAGTTGCCGGAGCTCGGCCGCCAGCTGTTCGGCTGCGGCTTTTTCTTGGGCCAGCTTATGGGCGATTTGCCGCAGGTGAGCCGCCAGGTGCCTTTTGGCCCCCTCCGTGGCTAACTCGGCATACCCTTTCGGAATAAGATAATTCCACGCATAGCCTGGCCGCACCCGCACAATATCGTACCGCTGGCCCAAACCTTCAATGTCCTGCTTCAAAATTACTTCCACCGAAGCCATACGCTTACTTCAGGTTGTCCGCTACAAAAGGAAGGAGCGCCAGATGACGAGCCCGTTTGATGGCTTTAGCGAGCTTTTTCTGGTACTTCCAGCTGGTGCCTGTGATGCGACGAGGCAGGATTTTGCCTTGCTCGTTGACAAAATTCAGCAGGAATTCGGGGTCCTTGTAGTCTATGTACTTGATCCCGCTTTTCTTGAAGAAGCAGAACTTCTTACGCTGGCGGGTGCCTGAAAGCGCCGCCAGAGCGGGGTTGGATGGAGCAGGACCTAAGCCCTTCTCTACGCTCATACCTGCGAAGGAGTTTGGTTGCGGAGTTTTTCTTGTCGGCGACGATTGAATTCTATAGCGTGCTTGTCCAGTTTGACAATCAGCTCACGCAGCACGTAAGGACGGAGTTGCAAATATCGGCGCAGTTGACCCACGAAAGAAGCCGGCGCCTGAAACTCGGTATAGACGTAGTACCCTGCTTCCCGCTTGGCGATAGGATAGGCCAAGCGGCGCAACCCCCACACCTCTTGGTTCACGATGTGGGCGCCGTTTTGGGTGAGGAAAGCGTTGAACTCTTCCAGGTAAGACTTGTATTCCTCTGGGGAGAGGTCAGGCGGCCAGATTTGCGTCACCTCGTACTGATTCACCGGATCCAATCTGGGCATAGGCGGGGGCAAAGGTACAATACTTTCTTCACACGGCGAAAGAGGTTCCGCAGCCGCAAGTGCTGCGGGCTTGCGGGTTGCGAAAGACAAAACCCCGCGCCGAGAGGCCCGTAGGGTAGTCTATTTCTAAACCGTCCCAGAGAAAAGCCTTGTCAGGCTGGACGAAAAAGGGGATGCCCTCTACTTGCAGGGTGATTTCGCCTTCCTGGGGGCCTTCAGCAAGCTCCATGCGGTAAGAGAGGCCTGCACACCCCCCTGCTTCCACGCCAAAACGAATCCCTCGCGCGGAGGAGCTTTCCCGCAGCAGACGCTCTAATTCCTGGGCCGCTGAAGGGGTCAGTAGGAGGCGCATACGGCAAAGGTACGCATCAAGGACGAACCAGCACGAAGGCCCCCCAGAAATACGGTGCCGACCGCTGAGCCCGCATGGCCCGCTGGGTATTCCAGAAAGCTTCTTCTATGGGAAGCTTCTTGCGAAGCCATTCCGAGTAAAAATGAATCATAAAGTCCCGGGTAGCCTCGTCATCCACCCGCCAGAGGCTAAGGAGCAGATTGCGAGCGCCGGCCAGGAGAAAAGCTCGTTGCAGGCCGTAGACGCCCTCACCGTTCTGTACATCGCCCAGGCCTGTCTCACAGGCCGAGAGCGCCACAAGTTGGGTGTTGGACAAATCCAGGTTGAGCAGTTCGTAGGCGTTGGCGATGCCGTCGCGACTTACGTCCGAAGCCCCATACAACATAGAACGGCCTGAGTAGGCCAGAAGAAGGGCCGAGCGAAAGAGCGGATTCAGGAGGGCGCTCCCACTCTGAATGCCTACCAAGCTCCCCAGCCCCTCGTCGTAAGGCAAAAAGACGCCGTGGGTGGCGATGTGTAAGATGTAAGGCGAGGTGCTTTCGTAAAGCGTGGTCTCTTCGGCTTGGTCGCGCGTGCGCACATAAGCTAAGATACCCTCACTTTGCAGGATGTCTCGGATAGCTCGGGCTTCCTCTTCGGTACCCGGCAGCGGCGGCACATACACGCTATCCGGAGAAACCCCCGCCGCATAATCGGGATCAGCTAACACCAGCGCCTTGCGCCCTTCGTAATACTTGAGGGGCCGGGGCGGCTGCACCAAACTGGCCAGACGAGAATAATAGACCACCTGGTACTTATCCGCCACATACCCCCCCTGCGGAAGGGGAATCGTAGAAAGATTGACCTGGTAGTAGACCCCATCGCCGGAAACCCAGAGCTTCTGCACTTCGGGTGGAAGTCTTCTCAGCGACAGGGGCCCAGTACGCAGCGTAGGAAGTGGTATCCCTCTCAAAATTCAGAATACTCTGGGAATAGCGGAAGAAGGCATACTTTTCCATGCGCTTGCCGTCCGGATAAACCACGATGAGCGGCTTTTTAGACGAAGGGGTGGTGACCACCGCGTAATAGACCACCGAGTCAGGACTTCACCGGAACCCGCAAGCGGATCCAGTCTATGGCCGCCGCGTCGGAGGGCAAGGCTTTCTTGAGCTGTTTCCAGGTGGGCCGTCGCAAACGAATATCCCCTACATAAGCGGTCAATTCTTTCTCCAGGGCATTGAGGCGGGCCTCCTCTTCAGCCAAGTTGATACCGAGCTCTTTGAGTTCGGCCGGCGAATAGGCATACAAGCGCACTACGTATTCTTTTTGGTCTTGCCACTCCCGCAGGAGGCGCTTTACGGTGGTGTCACGGCTTGCGAGCTAACCGCGCCCGAAGCTGCCCCGTCTCACTGAGCAAAAGCGCCTTGGTAGCCAAGTAGACCTCATAAGCTTTGACCTGGCTGGCTTCGGTGCCTTCAGAGAAAGCAAAAGCATAATAATGCTCAAGCACGGTGCGAACCCGAGCCCAGTAGCGTGCCCTTTTCGTTTTCACTCAGGCCATTGAAGAGCTTATCAACTTGGGCGAGGATTTGAGATACGGCTTTCTCATAAGCTTTTTTGGCAGAAGAAAGATCGCGGGCCAACCAATAGCTATCCGCCATTTCGGCAAGGTAGAAGGGGTACTCCGGATGCTGGGTACCGTATACTTGGCTCCAGAGGGTAAGCCAGCGCTTGAAGTCCATAAGGGCTTTGAGATACTGGCCGCGGGCGCGTTCAAGGCGGGCTTCGTACAGGAAAGCCCGCATGCGGTCAGGATGACGAAGGGGCACCTGCGCCTGTAAAATAGCCTTAGCAGAAGCGATGCCGCGCCTCAGCCAAGTCCAGGCTATCCAGGGCCAAAGCCGCCGCGCCTATATCCAACGACAAGGCGGCATACTCCAGTGGAGCGGCTGATTGGGCGCGTTCTGCTTCCTGGGTAGCTTCTAATAGGTAGAGCGCCGCAGAGTCCCGCTTGCCTTGAAGGAGGGCATTTTCCGCCAACAGGTACCACGTGCGGCCAAGGGACACGCTGGGTTTTCCTGCATAGAACCGCTGCTGGGCTGCCAGGGCCTGCCGAAGGTACTCCTGCTGCTTGTCATAGCGCCCTAAGGCCCCTTCCACGCGCGGCTGAGACCAAGAGCGCATCTACATACGCGGGCGAGCTTGGACCCTGGACTTCTTGGGTGAGGGTGCGGGCTTTTTGGGCGGCTTCTTCGGCTTTCAGGTAATCCCCAGCCGAAAGGGTAAAAGTCCGCCAGCCCCACATAGTACGCCGCCACTTCGGGGTCTTTGCGACCGCTATGCTGATAGAGGGTGGTGAGTTTCTGGTACACCTCGCGGGGCCCGGGTGAGGCGGCCCCGTGCGCTGATACAGAAGGGCCAGCCGTAAGAGGCTACCTGATTTCGTCTGCCATAGCCAGGCCAGCC
>BPGW01000010.1 GCA_026003235.1 Bacteroidia bacterium
GCTTAAGGAGTCGGGCGACCTGTACAAGCTGTTGGCTGAACGGCTCAGTAAGAAGCTGCGTGAGCCTATTTCGCCGGATCGGGTAGAGACCCTCTGGCGTAAACTACCGCAAGCAGAGCCGGCCGTCCAGGGAGACCCGAGAGGGGAACCTTCCCCTTCCACAGCGCCGCCCAGCTCCCCTGAATCGCCCCGATGGCATCTCTGGTACAAAGGAAAGCAGCTTAGCCACCGAAAACTACGAGGACTTATAATGGATCTCTTCTGCCATATCGCTCAGGAGAAACCAGACTTTCTGGAAGGTTTTTACCTTTCGCCTTACAATGGAGGCCATGCTCGTAAGTATATAGCCAGAAGCCCAGAAGACTTATACAAGGGCAGCAAAATGCCCCAGCCGGAAAAGCATGCCGTGAGGTTGCCTTGCACGCGGGAGGAGTGGTACCTGATGGTGAACTTTGGGGAGGAAACCGCGCGCACGATAGTGGAGAAAGTGAGCCGGTACTTAGGGCTGCCGTTTGGGCAGGAGGAGGGGCTCAAGGTGGGTTGGTGAGGGGAGCTTCCGGGGGAAAAAGTGGTATTTTTGGGTATGGATCCTGCGCAGCTGCAGGCCCTGGCTCAACGGCATGGGCTGGTTTTAGAGCCGGCGTGGCTGGCGTTTTTGGCTGATCTACTCAAGGCAGCTCCTCCTGGCGGCGAAGCTTGGCTTGTGGAACTGCTCAACAAGCGCTTTGAGGAGGTGCTGCAGTTTTTAGAGCGCCGCTTTGAGCAGATGGAGAAGCAGGCCCAAGAACGGCACGCGGCCCTTCTGCGAGAAATGGAGCAGCGCTTTGCCGCCCAGCATCAGCGGTTTGAGGCCGTGCTGCGGGAGCTGGACAAGCGCTTTGAGGCGCAGGATCAGCGGATGCAGGAGGGTTTTGCGGCCATGCTACGGGAGCTGGACAAGCGGTTGGAAGCGCAGGACAAACGATTCCAGGAAGGGCTTGCGGCGCTGGCCCGAGAGATGGACAGGCGCTTTTGAAGCCCTGCAGCGGGAGATGGATCAGCGGTTTGCGGCGGTGCTGCGGGAGCTGGATAAGCGCTTTGAGGCGCAGGAGCAGCGTTTTGCGGCGATAAAGGAGCTGTTTGCTCGCGCAGGAGCAGCGGATGCAGGAGGGTCTTGCGGCCGTGCTGCGAGAGCTGGACAAGCGCTTGGAGGCGCAGGACAAACGATTCTTCCAGGAGGGGCTTGCGGCGCTGGTCCCGAGAGATGGATCAGCGGTTTGCGGCGGTGCTGCGGGAGCTGGATAAGCGCTTTGAGGCGCAGGAGCAGCGTTTTGCGGCGATAAAGGAGCTGTTTGCCGCGCAGGAGCAGCGGATGCAGGAGGGTTTTGCGGCGGTGCTGCGAGAGCTGGATAAGCGGTTGGAAGCGCAGGAAAAACGATTCCAGGAGGGGCTTGCGGCGCTGGTCCGAGAGATGGACAAGCGCTTTGAGGCCCAGCAGCGGGAGATGGACAAGCGGTTTGAGGCCTTGCAGCGAGAGATGGGGCTCTTGCGGGAGGTGTTTGATCGGCGGTTTCGGCAGCTACAATGGGTGCTTAGCTTGTGGTTGGGGCTGCTGGCGGGCCTGATGAGCCTCTTGGCGTATTTGCGGCCGTAGGATAGAGGTAAAAACCTTGGCCGGTTTTGCGGCCGAGATGCCCTGCCGCTATCTTCTGGGCTTGCAACCACGAGGGGCGAAAGCGAACCGGATACCCCAAGCCTTCCCACACGGCTTGCGTTACCGAGTGGTTGACCTCTACCCCAATCAGGTCCATCAGCCGGAAAGGCCCCATCCGAAACCCCAGCCCCTCCATCAGCTGGTCTATGACTTCAGGGGACACCCCACCCTCAGCTGCCCGCAGCGCTTCTACATAGTAAGGCCGAGCTATCCGGTTTACCAGAAAGCCGGGCAGGTCAGGCGCGATCACCGGCACTTTACCCCAGGCCCGTAGGAGGGTCAGGCTGCGGTGAACCGCCTCTTCGGTGGTGAAGGCTGTCGGGATCACCTCTACGAGCGGCATGCGCGGCGCCGGATTGAAGAAGTGCCAGCCCAAAAAGCGGCTTCGGTAAGGCAGATCCCGCCCCAGCGCATGGACACTCAAAGCCGACGTGTTGGTGGCTACTAAGCTGGTGGGCCCCACCCATGGCACGATCTGAGCAAAAAGGGCCTTCTTGCGCGCCAGGTCTTCGGGGATGGCCTCAATCCACACCTCCGCGCCGGCCAGCTGGGTTAGCTCCCCCGTGATGGCCAGTTGGGCACCAGGCAAGCGTTCCCGCAAAGCCGCCTCAGCCGCAGCGCGCACCTCCGCTACCGGTTCATACATTACCACGGCCTCCCCTGCGCGGGCTACTACCTCCGCAATCCCCCGGCCCATCGTTCCCGCCCCAAGAATCCCTACCCGCATCGCCCAAAGGTAAGCGATCTCCCCTTCTTCGCCTACCTCCATAGGCACTTTTGCCCAGCCCACGTCCAGCACCCATACCCATCCCTCGCCTACGCCTGCCTTAACCCCCTTGCAAAATAGATCCGCGATTTTTATTACCTTTGTAGTATGCGGATACGCGCGTTCGTGCTCAGCGGACTGGCTTGCTGCAGCGTGAGCCTGAGGGCTCAAAATGTCGGTATCGGGACGGCTACTCCCACAGAGCGCCTCCATGTGGCAGGTAACCTGCGGTTGGATGGGGCCTTCATGCCGGGGAACCAGCCTGGGGCTAATGGGAATATCCTCCTCTCGGCCGGGGCCGGGGTGCCGCCCGTCTGGCTGCCCAATGGCGCTCTCGGGAATATCCTTATCATCGGTCCGACAGGAACCCCTACCTGGGCTCCCAACCCCATCTGCGCCAGCCCTACCCAAGATCGCCACCTGCGCGTCGCCGCCACCGCACCCACCCTCTCCGTCTGCAACTCCACCCTCGCCGAAAATGCCAACGGCAACATCTGGAACGCTGACGGAAACGCGGCTCCAATCGCCGGCGGGGATAAGTTCGAGATCATCGCCACGGCGACTTTCCCCTACGCGATCAATGGGTATGCGGGGATGGGATAGGCGTCTATGGCCAGGCCACCGGCGCAAATGGGTGGGGTGTAGCAGGCTTTACCAACCAAGCCACAGGGATCGGCGTCGTGGGGGTCAATCTGAATCCCAATGGAACGGCCGGCTACTTCGAGAATTTCGCTGCGGCGGGGGCGGGGGCCGGAGATGGTCTGCTCGCAATTACCCGTCAGAGCGGCGGCTTTGCCGTGTGGGGAGCCCACCTGAATACTACGGGAGGGACGGCGGTGGTGGGCTACAACAGCGCTACTGCGATTTATCCTGGCGGGAGGGCAGGCGGCGCTTTTACAGGGAATAATGTGGGTGTAGCCGGCTACGCAGCGACCAATACGGGCATAGCCGGCCAGTTCACCTTTGCTCCGGGCATCGCTGCGGGTACAGCGCAAGGATTTGCCATTTTTTTCCCAGTCGGCTCAGCGGGGCGGGGCTACTATAGCCGCCGAAATGGGTACGGGTCTGGTGAGTTTTTTCCCCAACGCTGTGGTGAGCGCTTATCATGAGGGAGGCAATGGCCCAGGAGGGGAGGCGCCTGTCGGTGTGATTGGAAGTGTGCCTGCTAATAGTGGTGGCCAGGGGGTATTCGGTCAAAACACCGGTAATGCAGGTACGGACTACGCCGTCTATGCCCAGGGTAGATTCGCTGCAAGCGGGGCGAAAGCCTTCCTAATAGATCATCCTCTCGATCCTGAGAATAAATACCTATCGCACTTCTGTACGGAGGGTCCTGAGCCGTACAACCTCTACCGGGGGGTGGTGACGACGGATGCGCAGGGGCGAGCCGTCGTAGAGCTGCCCGCTTACTTTGAGGCTATCAATCGGGACTATACCTATCACCTTACGCCTATCGGGACCTTTGCGCAAGCCGTCGTGGTGGAGGAAATCCACAACAACCGCTTCGTCATCCAGACCGACAAGCCGAATGTGAAGGTCTCGTGGATGGTGCTCGCGGTCCGGGACGACATCTATGCGCGTCATTTTGCCAGTCCAGCGGAGGTAGAAAAGCCGCCCCACCAGAAAGGAAAATACCTCATCCCAGCGCTGTACGGTAAGGGCCCTGAGTACGCCATTTTCCAGACCGTGAAGGTAGAGGCTCCTGCGGCGCAGGTGCGTGCGGTACCGGAAGAGGGGAAACGGCTTCGTCTGCCGGAGGAGAAGCTTCGTCGGCTGGAGGGCAAGTAAGGGGTGAGTGCGGGGTGTGTAGGGTTTGGGGGCGGGCGGCGCCTGCGGCGCCGCCCGCCCCCGCTCCTTTCTAAACCCGCCCCTCCCCTCCAAAGTCGAACCTACCTTTCGTTTGATCGGTAGAAAAGGCTTACCTTTGCCCCATGGCAAAAACCAGCCACAACCCTGTCCATGGCGGCACGACGATCCGCCACTGGTGGCCGGAAAGGCTAGATCTCACCCCCCTCCGGCAGCATTCCGAGCGCAGTAGCCCTTATCCGCGAGGCTTCTCCTACCGCAAGGCCTTCTCAGAACTGGACTATTTCGCCCTCAAGCGCGACTTAGCTGAGCTGATCACCACTTCGCAGGACTGGTGGCCGGCTGATTGGGGGCACTACGGCGGCCTGATGATTCGGATGGCGTGGCACAGCGCCGGAACCTACCGCATCTTTGATGGACGAGGGGGCGCCTCTACAGGAGCGCAGCGCTTCCCACCCCTCAACAGCTGGCCTGACAACGCCAACCTGGATAAAGCCCGCCGCCTCCTCTGGCCCATCAAGAAAAAATACGGCAACCGCATCTCCTGGGCCGATCTCTTCATCTTAGCCGGCAACGTCGCCCTTGAAACCATGGGCTTCAAGCCCTTAGGCTTTGGGGGCGGCCGAGAAGACATGTGGGAACCCGACGAGGCCATCTATTGGGGATCGGAAACCGAGTGGCTGGGCGATAACCGCTTCAATGGCGACTTAGAGAAGCCCCTGGCGGCGACCCAGATGGGGCTTATTTATGTGAATCCGGAGGGGCCGGGAGGCAACCCCGATCCGCGAGCCGCTGCCGAGCACATCCGCATCACTTTCTCTCGCATGGGCATGAACGATGAAGAGACCGTAGCGCTCACGGCAGGGGGGCACACCTTCGGCAAGGCGCATGGGCGCGCTCCTGCCCAGTACATTGGTCCTGACCCCGAAGCCGCCCCTATGGAAGAGATGGGCCTCGGCTGGAAAAGCTCCTACGGCACCGGCAAGGGCAATGATATCAACACCAGCGGCATTGAAGGCGCCTGGACCCCTACCCCCACTAGGTGGGACAATACCTACCTGGAGATCCTTTTCACCTACGAGTGGGAGCTGGTCAAAAGCCCGGCAGGCGCCTGGCAATGGGTGGCTAAAGACCCTAAGCCTGAACATCGGGTGCCTGACCCCTTCCAGCCGGGCCAATACCATCCGCCTATCATGACCACAGCCGACCTGGCCCTTCGCTACGACCCCGTCTATGAAAAAATCGCCCGACGCTACTACGAAAACCCTGACCTTTTTGCCGAGGCTTTCGCCAAGGCGTGGTTTAAGCTGACCCATCGGGACATGGGGCCTAAGTGGCGGTACCTGGGCCCGGAAGTGCCCAAAGAAGATTTTGTCTGGCAGGACCCGGTGCCGCCGGTGGATCACCCCCTCATTGGGCCGGCGGAGATAGCCCAGCTCAAAGAGCGCATCAAGGCAGCGGGACTGCCTTGGCGGGATTGGGTGTATGTGGCCTGGTCGGCTGCTTCCACTTTTCGGGCCTCGGACAAGCGGGGCGGCGCCAACGGAGCCCGCATCCGGCTCGCCCCTCAAAAAGACTGGGAGGTCAACGAACCCGAGACATTGGCGCGGGTCTTGGCCCACCTGGAAGCTATCCAACGCGAGTTCAACGCATCGGCTTCGGACGGTAAAAAGGTCTCGTTAGCCGACCTGATAGTCTTGGCGGGGTGTGCGGCCGTAGAAGCGGCGGCGCAGGCCGCTGGCTTCGCAGTGGAGGTGCCTTTCCGGCCGGGACGCACCGACGCTACCCAAGAGCAAACCGAAGTAGACTTTTATGCGCTGCTGGAACCCGAGGCAGACGGCTTTCGCAATTACGTGCGGGGGCGCACCCGCCGTACCCCAGAAGCCCTCTTGGTAGACAAAGCCAACCTCCTCACCCTTACGCCCCCCGAAATGACGGTGCTAATTGGGGGCTTGCGGGTACTTGGAGCCACCTATGGCCGCTCTCCCGAAGGGGTGTTGACGGACCGCCCCGGGGTCCTTACCAACGACTTTTTTGTCAACCTCACCGACATGGGCATAGAATGGGTGCCTACCAGCGAGGAAAGGCTCCACTTTGAGGGGCGCGATCGCAAAACCGGCCAGCTGCGCTGGACAGCCAGCCGAGTGGACCTCATTTTTGGGTCGCACTCTGAACTGCGCGCCTTGTCTGAGTACTACGCCCAAGATGACAACCAAGAACAGTTTGTGCGCGACTTTGTAGCAGCCTGGACCAAGGTGATGGAACTGGATCTGCCCCCCATTCATGGCGAGTGAGCTGGAGGCTATCCTTTACTTGGCGGATAGCCGCTGCATGAGGGAGATGCCCGATGAGAGCATCTCCCTCATCCTCACCTCGCCCCCGTACTGGCACCTCAAAGACTATGGAGTGCCCAATCAGATTGGCTATGGCCAATCCCTTCATGAATACTTGTACGATTTAGGGCGGGTTTGGCGCGAATGCTGGCGAGTATTGCAGCCAGGCCGTCGGTTATGTATCAATGTGGGGGATCAGTTTGCTCGGGCTACAACGTATGGCACTTATCAGGTGATTCCCTTGCATGCGGAAATTATTGCGCAGTGTGTGCGCTTAGGGTTTGTGTATTTGGGGGCTATCATCTGGCAAAAGAAGAGTACGCTACGTCCTTCCGGAGGAGCGGTGGTGATGGGCTCTTTTCCTTATCCGCCGAATGGGCTAGTGGAGTTGGATTATGAGTTTATTTTGCTTTTTCGCAAGCCGGGCAAAGGGGCTTCAGTGCCTCCTCAGCTCAAAGCTGCTTCGGCCCTTACAAGGGAAGAGTGGAAGGCGTTTTTTAGAGGCCATTGGCAATTTGCGGGAGAGCGACAGCGAGGACACGAAGCCATGTTCCCAGAAGAACTGCCGGCCCGGCTTATCCGGATGTTCTCTTTTGTAGGCGAAGTCGTGCTAGATCCTTTTGCAGGAAGCGGCACGACTTTGCGGGTTGCGCTTCGTTTGGGTCGTCGGGCAGTAGGGTATGAGATTCAACGGGCTTTTCTTCCAGGCATTCGGCAGAAGGTGGAGGGAGATTTGTATTTCCAGGGAAAGCTTCGGGTGGTAGAACGGGAAGGGGAAGGTGAGCCAGTAGAGCCGCCGCCGGGATACCTGCCGATGGTAGCGGACTTGCGTCCCAGGCGCCCTTCATCCTCCCCTCCTTCTGACGCTTCTGCCCCCAAAGTCAAGGCTATCTTGTGGCCAGAGCATCAGCCAGCCCCTATCCTCCTTCTCTCCGACGGCCGAAAAATTCGTTTCTGGGGACTCCTTTTTTCTAACGCTAAGCGAGCTGAAGTTCAGGCTTACCTTCAACGATACCTGCAGGGCAAACCTGTCCTTTTGTGGTTGGCTTCCACACCAGATCCAGATGGGTCTATTCCTGCTTATGTGTACCGCACGAATCGTCTTTTTGTCAACCGCAAGCTCATAATGAGTGAGCTTGCTGAAGCCCATCCCCTTGAGCAACATCCTTACGCCACTCGCTTTCTCCAAATAGCGGAAAAATACGCTGGTTCCCGTGGGTGGCAGTAGGAAAGAGTGGATTCTCAACATGGCTTTTAATCGCTGGCAGTTCAACCGGCCTAAGTATGTAGGTAGGCTCGCTGAAGCTATCCGGCGCTGTGCACCTCGCACTGAAGATGAATGGCGGAGCTATTACCTGTAAAATGTCAGACCTGAGGGCCAAATGTTCGGACAAACAATGGAACAGCATCTGGAAGAAGTCGGACGCAGACTATTTGTCAAAATAACTGAGCAACTAAGGCTTGAAATAGAAAATGTAACTGAAGAAGATTGTTTGGAATATGTCAAACAGGTTGTGTTTCACAGAACATTTGAAGGTTATATGCTTGAAAAGCAGACCATCTATGAGCAGATACAAACAAGGATAGGTTTACCATTGATGCCAGCGCCGGATGAGTGGGACAGAAAGTACAATGTGGATTTTTATATTGAGGTCAAATCTAAGTATATTGGGATACAAGTAAAGCCCATTTCTTATAAGGATTTTGACCATATGGGTAGCTGGAAGGAGTGGATGCATGAGAGTCACAAAGCTTTTGAGGAGAAATGGGGTGGGAAGGTTTTTGTGGTCTTTTCTGTTAGGCAAGGGGGGAGAAAAGTGGTAGCTAATACAGAGGTTTTTGAAGAGATAGAAGGGGAGATAAGGCGGATCTTATCGTCGTAATCTATCTTTCCATTATGCGCAGGCGTGGGCTTAGGCCGGAGAGGGTAGCGAAGCGTCGGAAGGGGAGGTAGGGGGTACGATCTACTTTTCCTTGGGCGAGGGCGGCAAAAAAGTGCCAATGGGCTCGAGCGATGGCGAAGGCGTGACGGGGCTGGCCCCGCAACAGGAAGTACCCTCCCGCCGGGGCATCCAACACAAGCCGCCAAAGGATTCGCCACCGATCCCCCGGCGCTAAATTCTCATACAAGAGAAGGAGGTTATTGCGAAAGTTGTAAAAAGTTTTGCGGGGGTGGCTTTCAGGCAAGGAGGCTCCGCCTACATGGTAGACGCGACTGCGGGGTTCGTAGACGATGCGCCAACCGGCTCGCTGGAGGCGCCAGCAGAGGTCTATTTCCTCCATGTGCATGAAGTAGTAGGGCTTGAAGAGCAGGCCGCGCAAGTCTTTCTGTACGGCTGCGGTGCGAAGGAGGAAAGCTGCCCCTCCCACCCAGAAAATGTCCGTAGGCTCGTCGTATTGGCCGGTGTCTTGCTCGCCTCGGCCTCGGGCCGTGGGGTAGCCCCATCGGTCCAGGAGCCCCCCCGCAGCCCCTGCATACTCAAACGCGGTGCGATCCCTCCAGGATAGGATTTTAGGCTGGACGGCCCCTACTCTCGGCTCGGCCTCAAGCCGTGCCACAAGCGGCTTGAGCCAGTCAGGCGGCACTTCCACGTCGCTATTGAGCAGCGCCAGATAGGGGTAAGCTTGCCCAGTTTCCTCAAAAAACCGCTGGTATCCCCCCGCATAACCGAGGTTTTCTTCGTAGCGCCGAACCTGCACAGCACGAAACCTTTGCGCAATCCACGGCGAGAGGGGCGGCGTGCTGCCATTGTCTATCACCCATACGGTGAAGTCTGGGTAGTCCGTCGCCAGCACCGAAGGCAGGAACCGTTCAAGCCAGGTTTGGCCTCCATGCGCCAGGATCGCTACAGCCACCGGCGGCACCCGACAAATATCTGCACCTGGGGCTTCAAGGCGGTGCAACGATTTTTGTTTTGTACCTTCGTTTGGATGAAGGCTTCGGCGGTAGAGGCGGTCCGAGAGGCGCAGCGGGTCTTTTGTCTGAGCCACCCCAAGCCGGATGGGGACGCCGTCGGCTCGCTCCTGGGGCTGTATCATGCGCTGACGGCCCTGGGTAAGCAGGTCGTGCCCGTATTGCCAGACCCCGTGCCGGCGTATCTACGGTTTTTGCCCGGGGCGGATAAAATTTGGGCCTGGGCAGAAGCCCCCGAACGCATTGCCCAGGCAGCAGAGGAAGCTGATTTGTTTTTCTGCGTGGACTTTGGACAGTGGGATCGCATTGCACCAGCCTTGCGGGCCCTCATAGACCCCGAGCGCCTCGTGTGGGTAGACCACCACGCCGACAGCGAACCGCTTAGCCGTCATTGGAACTTGTGGGACCCCGCCGCCGCGGCCACCTGCGAGCTCCTGTATGCCGACCTGCTGAAGCCGCTGTGTGCTTCTTATTCGGCTTGGCTCCCGATGGCCGCACGAATCGCCCTCTATACGGGTTTACTCACCGATACCGGAGGCTTTCGTTTTCGCAGTGTGCGGCCTGCTACCCTGCGCCTTGCCGCCGAACTGATAGAGCCGCCCTTCCCCCTGGAAAGCGTGCATCATTATGTGTTTCAGCGCAAAAAGCTTGCTACCCTTCAGCTTCAGAGTCATCTGATCCAAACGCGGCTGCGGCAAGTGGGAGATTTGCCGGCGCTGGTTTTACCGGTGGAGGCGGCTGTCTTAGAGGCGTTCGGCGCCACTTGGGAGGATATAGAGACGCTGCCTACTCAGCTCCTTGCGTTGGAAGGCACCCTGTTGGTGGCGGTGATCAAAGAGTACCCCGAAGCGGTACGCCTCAGCCTGCGCAGCGTGGGGGACTTTCCTTGCCATGAGCTGGCTAAGGAATTTGACGCGGGGGGCGGGCATCGCAACGCCGCCGGAGCTACCCTCTACCGGCCCTTCGCCGAAGCCGTAGCTTTCACCGAACATCTCATCCAAACGAAATATGCCGAGAGCCTTCGTGAGCATTACCGCGCTTTTCTGGCTAAGCTGGAGCTGCAAGAGCAGTTCGGATAAGACGACGACCTTACAGTCGGTACCGCCTGCGCAGCCCGCTCCAGCCAAGTTTGAGCCTTACCCCATTGACTCCACCCAACTTCAAACCTTGCCTTCTGGGCTGAAGATCTACGTACACCGCGCCGGCACCGGCAACCTGCCTAAGCCTGGACAGCGGGTCATCGTGCACTATCATGGCCTGCTTACCGATGGAAGGAAGTTTGACAGCTCCTACGATCGGGGGCAGCCCTTTGATTTTGTGCTGGGGCAAGGGCAGGTGATCCGAGGATGGGACGAAGGCATAGCGCAACTGCCCGTGGGTTCCCAGGCTGTGCTCATCGTGCCGCCTGAACTGGGCTATGGCGACCGTGATATGGGGGTGATCCCGCCGGGTTCTACGCTGGTGTTTTATGTGGAGGTGTTGGCGGCTATGTAGTGGGCTTGTGGTGGGGTGTGCCCAGAGCCTGACGGTGGAACCCCTACCCTATGGGCTGGGGGCTTCCCCTTTCCTGCATACCTACGGGTGGGGGTTGGGGGTGTACGTACCGGTCTGGAAAACAGCCCGTTCTGGCACTTTCTGGATGGGGGACCTGACCTCTTACCGCACCAAGTACGAAGCTCGCACGCGCTCGGTGTACCGGGACCAGGGAGGGCGCAATTTCGTCTTGGGCAAGCTCTACTACGCCTATCCTTTCCAGCTTGTGTGGGGCTACCAGTACGTGGTGGCGCCGCGCACAACCACCAGCGCTATCCAGGTGAGCTTGCAGGGGGGGGCAGGGCCTACTCTCATGCTGCTCAAGCCCTATTACCTTGAGATTGCCGTGCCCATCTCGGCTACGCAAGCTATCATTCAGGTGGACACTTACGATCCGGCCAAGTATTCTTACTACGACATTGTGGGCGAGGCCGACTTTTACTTGGGCTTTGACAAGCTGCGGGCGGTGCCAGGGCTGGTGGGTCAAATAGGCTGTATGGTGGATGTAGGCCGTTCGCCTACGCTGATCCGGAGCCTTGCGCTGGGGGTTCGGGTGCAGGGCTACGCTCAGCCTATCCAAACCTTTTATCCCCAGCCGCCCCGCAGTTGGTGGACCAGTGGGTATTTAGCCTTCTATATTGGCAACGCATGGAAGTGATAGGCAGTTTGCTTGGGGGATACCTGTTGGGGTCGCTGGTGCCAGGGCTATGGCTGGCTCGGTTGCGAGGCATAGACATTCGTCGGGCCGGCAGCGGTAACATCGGCAGCACCAATGTGTATCGGGTAATGGGCCTATGGGCAGGGCTCGTAGTGCAAGGGGTGGACATCGGGAAAGCCACCTTGGCGGTCTTCCTCGCGCAAGAAATGGGTCTGGAGCGATGGGGGCAGTATCTGACGGCTACCGCTGCCGTGGTGGGGCACATCTGGCCCATTTGGGCGGGCTTCCAAGGAGGGAAAGGTATCAATACCCTGCTCGGAGGCATGGTCCTGATCGAGCCCCTCAGCGCCCTCGCCGCAGTAGGAACCTTTCTCGTCACGCTGTCCTTGACGCAGATTGTCTCCGCCAGTTCGCTGACGGCCGTGGGGAGCTTCTTGCTCTGGCATGGGCTTGTAGGGGAAGGAGACGGCGTAGGGTATCTTTTTGGCGTGCTCTGGTGGGGGCTGGTTCTTTATACGCACCGCGCCAACTTAGCTCGGCTACGCGCGGGCACCGAACCCCGCGTAGGGGGTCAAAAATCCTAATTTTGTGCATGCGTCTCATCATTCCCATGGCGGGGGAAGGCAAACGGCTTCGTCCGCATACCTTCACCACCCCTAAGCCCCTTTTCCCCCTCCTGGGCAAGCCTGTATTGGCCTGGCTCATTGAAGAAGTCCATCGGGCCTTGCCCGAAGCGGTGGAAGAAATGGTTTTTGTGGTGCGGGACCTCAAAGAAGAGACGCGGCACTTTCTCAGGCAGCTGGCCGCGCAATGGGGCGCAGAAGCCCATTTCTGCGAACAGCAAGAGCCTCTCGGTACCGCCCATGCCTTGTATCAAGCTCGCCACCACCTGAAAGGCCCCTGCGTGATTCTTTTTGCCGATACGATCTTCCGGGCTTCTATCCAGGTGCCTGACGATGCAGAAGGGGCCCTTTGGGTGCATCGGGTTGAAGACCCTCGCAGCTATGGGGTGGTAGAACTCTCGCCGGAAGGGTTCATCACGCGCCTAATTGAAAAACCAGAAGTACCTCCCTCGGACCTGGCCATCATCGGGGTGTATTTTCTGCGTCAGGCCGAGAAGCTTCTGCCGGCTATTGAGCGTCTTTTTGAGGAAGGTATTCGTTCCAAGGGGGAGTACCAACTTACCGATGCCCTGCAGTGGCTGTGCGAACAAGGGGTTCGGTTGAGGGCGTTGCCGGTGGAGGAGTGGCTGGATTGTGGGAGCAAGGGGTTGATTTTGCAGGCGCAGGCTCGGCTGTTGGACTGGGGCGGCGTTCAGTCCTCGGTTCCGGCGCTGACCGGGGTCATGGTCATTCCGCCGGTGTATGTGGCGGAGGGCGCTATCGTCTCAGAAAGCGTGATCGGTCCCTATACCGTCGTGGAAGCCGGCGCGCGGGTCTATCGCAGTGTCCTTAGCCATAGCCTTTGCCGAACCGGAGCGGTGGTGGAGTATTCTACGCTGCGCGATTCGCTTATCGGGGCCCACGCCGAATGTCGGCATGCCGTAGGCACCGTAGACTTGGGCGACTATAGCCGGTATGGGTAAGGTCGGGCTGGTTTTCGGGCTATTGGCCGTTCTTCTTGCCCAGAAGCGGCCCCTCAAGAAGAACCCTTCATCCGGGCCGGCCCGGGATACAGCTGGTTGGCGCGCTGCGGCTCCGCCGTTCGTACGGGCTGTGGGGCTTTTCACGCAGGGCCTTTATGAGGAGTCCGCAGAATATTTCTCTCGGGCGGCTGAACTGGCCCCCAATAGCCCAGCCATTCACCACTACCTGGCTCGGCTGGCGTACCATCAGGGCGACTACATTCGCATGCTGACCCACGCCGAAAAGGCCTACCGAGAAGACCCCAATAGCCTCTGGGTAGCCCTGGGGTATGTAGCTGCCCTGGAGCTGAATAATCAAGCAGCGCAGGCGCTGACGGTGCTGGATAGATTGAGCCAGGCTTTTCCGACCGAGTCGGAAGTGGCTTGGCGGCTGGCTGAAGCGTATCGCCGGCTGGGGAAGTGGGAAAAGGCCGATGCGTGGTACCGGCGCCTTCAACATCTGGGTGGCAGCTACGAGGAAGTGATACGGGCCCGGGTGCAGATGTGGATAGAGGCAGGCGAGCTTGGGCGTGCCCTCGCTATCGTGGATTCCGCGCTGGCCGTGTGGCCTTCCCACGAAGTGTACTGGGAGCTCCAGGCCCGCCTTCACGAACTGGGACGAAATTTTCCTGCCCTCATCCGCACGGTGCAGCGGCTGCTGGACCTGGACCCCGCCAACTCCACCGCTTGGGCTATCGTGCTGGCGTACCCAGAACTCTTTGAGGAGACATGGGGAGACGAAGGGTGGGAGCGCTACCTAAACTCTTACCTCGTGCCCGCCGAAGTCAAATACGCCCTTCTGCGGCAGGTGGATTTCTTGGAAGAGGAGGACTATTATGCCACGCTGCGCACGCTTCTACAGCAGGCTCCCACCGCAGAAGGATGGAACTTGTATGCGCGCTACTGGAGCGCTCGGGGCGCTTGGGATAGCGCAGCCTGGGGCTGGAAACAGGCCCTGTTGGAAGACTCGCTCAAGCTCAGTGGGTATGCCCCCTACTTGTATGCGTTATGGCGGTTAGGAGGGGGTGACTCGCTGGCCAGGGAGGTGGAACGCGCCCTGGATGCCTACCCCGGCCAGGGATTCTTGCTCCTGTGGCAAGGGGTCTCGCTGGCTCAACGCAAAGCCTGGAAGGAAGCCTTAGGGGCCTTTAGGCGAGGGTGGCCCCTCCTGCCAAAGCCCGCCGATACCGCTTTGATGCAGGTGGCGCTCTACTACCAGGCCTGCGCAGAAGCGGCTTCCGGTGCGCTGGCCGCCTCCACGGCAGAACAGCTGGAAAAACTGTTTCACCCTTCTGTGGGTAAGGCGCTTCTCACGGTGATGAGCCTCCGGCATGGGCTACCTGAGGGAGTGGTAAATGCCCCCCTTCCTTCTGAGGTTCCCTCGCCTTATCGGGAGTGGATACACATGTGGGTGGCGCTCCGAGCGCAGCGCCCAGAAGAAGCCCGTCGGGCGGCTTCGGTGGCCGATACCGCTGCGGTTTTACCGCTGGAGATGTGGGAAGACATTTTTACGCGTTTGGGGCCCTCTCTGCTGGGGGCTGCCTACCATCGGTGGCGAGCCCGTGCCGAAAAACAATATCCCTTAGCCAGCCTATGGCGTTCTCTACCCTGAGGGGACGATTTGTACTTGTAGCCGCCAGCGCGTTTCTGTGGACGGCTTGCCCGCGTAAAATCGCCCGCCGTTCACCTTCGGAAGCCCCTTCTACCGCCAGCGCAGTCATTCAGCAGCTGCAGGCTGCGACCCCCGCGTTCTACGCAGTGAGGCTTCGCTACCAGGCCGTGTACGAGGCGGATAACCGTCAGAACTTCCAGCTTCGGGTGCATGCGCAGGGCGACTCGCTCTTGTGGGCTTCGGCGGGGCTGATGGGCTTTGAGGGGGCTCGCTTGCTGGCCCGAAAAGACAGCGCCTTCGTGCTGAATCGCCTCGCCCGCGAATACTACAGCGGCCCGTTGGATAGCTTGCGTGCGCTTTTTCCTGCGGTGGACTTAGCTGACCTGGTGGCCCTTCTGACCGCCTCGTGGCCGCCAGGATTTTCAGCTTTTTCCTGGTCTTGGGATGGGGCTACCCGTACCCTGTCTACCCGCCACCCCTATCCGCTGGAGGGGGTGGTGAGCGCAGAACCCCCTTTGCGTCTGATGCAGTGGCGCCTTTCTACCCCCCAAGGGCCTCTCACCCTTACTTACGAGTGGCAGCCGGCCGGCGACGCTCCTCGGCTCAGCCAGCTCCTGCTTGAGTGGCCCGATGATCGGCGCCTTCGCCTCCTGGTCAAAGAAGCCACCTTCAACCCCACCGACCTGGCCTTTCCCTTCAACGTGCCTGAGGGCTATACCTACAAGCCGCTTTCAGCGTTTTTCCGATGAGCCGAACTCTCTCTGTAGGAATAAGCCCCTGCCCTAACGACACCTTTGTGTGGGGAGCTCTGGCCTTGGGGCAGATCCGGCTGCCTTTCCGCTTAGTGTTCTTTTACGAAGACATCCAAGAACTCAATCGCGCCGCGCAAGAAGGACGCTTTGATGTGGTGAAGCTGTCGTTTTTTCAGTACGCCCTCCTGCTGCCGCGAGCGTATCGCCTCTTGTCTGTAGGTGCAGCCCTCGGGTATGGCGTAGGCCCCCTTCTCGTAGCAAAGTCCCCTCTATCTCCCGACGAACTGCGGCAAGCTCCTATCGGCATTCCGGGCTTGGGGACCACGGCCTACAGTCTTTTTCGGTTTTATGCCCCCCAAGCCGAAAAGGTCATAGAGCTGCGTTATGACCAGCTCATGCCCGCCGTAGCTCGGGGGGATCTGCGGGCGGCCGTGATCATTCACGAAGGGCGCTTCACTTATGCGCAGTATGGGCTTATTTGTCTGGAGGACCTTGGTGCCTACTGGACGCAAAAGACCGGCTATCCTATTCCCTTAGGGGGCCTGGCGGTGAAGAGGACGGTTCCTCGTGGTCCCCTTGAGCGGGCTCTTCGTCGTAGCTTACGGCTGGCTTGGCAAGGGCGTGTGGCGCAGCTTTCTGCGTTTGTGGCCGCCCATGCCCAGGAGCTGGATCCCGCCGTACAGCAGGCCCACATCCAGCTCTATGTGAATAGCTACACCCGTTTCCTCCGAGCCGAAGGATGGGCAGCGGTGCGCTACTACCTCCAGTGGGTCCGACGCCACCGCTCGCTCTTCAAGTTGGCTTAACGGTGGGGGCCCTTCTTTGTAGGGTATGCCGCGTTGTTGGGGTGGGGCTTTTTTGCTTCTTCTTTTAGCAGGCATAACGGAGGCCCAGGTAAGCGCGTTTCGGCGGTACCGAGTACGGGTGTGGGACGCATCTACGCAGGAGGCACTGGCAGGCGCGTCTGTGGTGGTGCTCGGTGCAGGGGGGGCAGGTGCGCTCACCGATACGCTGGGCGTGGCCGAGCTGAGTTTGCCGGTCAGCTCGGATACCCTTTGGTTGGAGGTGCGGTATGTGGGCTACCTGCCGGTGCGCTTGCCCATCACAGCCCGTTCGCCTCTCTTTCTGGAGGTCAAGATGCAAGGCGAAGGGGTTATGCAGGAGACGATCGTTGTCACGGCTCGGCAAGAGACACGGACGGAGGTAGCGCTTCTGGCGGCGCTGCAGCAGATGCCGCAAATTGCAACGGGCCTTTCGGCTCAGACAATCCAGCGTACTCCAGACCGATCCGCCTCGGCGGTGCTGAGTCGCATCACCGGTGTGTCGCTGCAAGATGGCCGCTTCCTGGTGGTGAGGGGCATGAGTGAACGATACAACCCCGTGCTGTTGAACCGGCTGCCAGCTCCCGCTACGGAACCGGACAGCCGAGGTTTCGATCTGGAGATATTGCCGGCGGGACTGATAGACCAGGTTCGGGTGTATAAGACCCCTGCGCCTTACCAGTCGGCTGACTTTGGCGGGGGCATCGTGGAAATCCTGACTCGGCGCAGCACGGAAAAGCCCACGCTCCACCTTCAGCTGCGTAGCGCTTACCTGCAAGGAACCACCTTTCGGCCAGGGCTGGCTAATGTGCGCTTTCCCTCAGACTGGTGGGGCGGAGGGGTAGCAGAACGGGCCCTACCAGCCGGTTTCCCGCAGGATTTGTCCGCCTTGTCGGGCGCTCAGACGCAGCTATGGGCGCAAACCCTCCCGAATACTTTCCGAGTGCAGCGCCTGCCATCCGTGATGCCCGCTACGCAACTTTCTCTCACCTACGGCACGCCTTTAGGCAAAAAACTCTGGGTCCTCACGGGCGGCTCTTACAGCCGCAGTTTCCAGACTCTTACGGTTGAGCGCAATCGGTATGAGGTGCGGGTTCTGGCCCCTGGAGCCAATCCCAAGCTCTTCGCTTACAACGACTACCAGACCACGCAGTACACCCGGGCCTTCGGCTTTGCGAACCTTGCTTGGGTGCCCTCCGCAGCCCATCAGGTAGAGCTCAACACCTTTATAGCCCGCCTTGTGGAGGATGAAACCATCCTACGCGAAGGCTTTTCCCTCTACCAGCGTGGGGCTGATGTGCCCTTCCGCAACTACAGCATGCAGTACCTGGCTCGTACCCTGGGTTCGCTTCAGCTGGGGGGCGTGCATAAGCTCAGCGAGAAGCATTCTTTCCGGTGGGATATCGGGGGCACTGCAACGCTTCGCGACGAGCCCGACTTCCGACGGGTGCGCACGGTGAAAGAGCCAGGCGACTCGGTGTATCGCATTATCACGCCGCCGGGCCCGACTACGTTTGACGCTGCGCGGTTTTACAGCACCCTTCGGCAGTATGGGGTGGCAGGCCAGGTTTCTTGGCTCACCCAGTGGAACGGCACCAAGCTTGTCGCGGGTCTGCACGCCGAAGCCCTCACCCGTACCTTTGAAGCTCGCTGGTTCTCCTACACCATTCCTTCTACCGCTTCGCCGGCTTTTGTGCTGGAGTGGACGGCCCTGCCTATTGAAAAGGCCTTCTCAAAAGAGTACCTCTCTGTGCTGCGTTTGCGAGAGGGCACCAATCCCACCGATAAGTATGAGGCGCAGCAGTATGGGGCGGCGGCTTTCCTCTCTGGCGAGCGTCAGTGGGGCCGCCTTGCCTTGGCTCTGGGCCTGCGTTACGAATACACCCAGCAGGTGTTGACTTCCGCCACAGCCGTGGGGCCCTTGGCGGTGCGAACGCCCTTTCCGCTCTTCATGCCTTTTTTGCAAGCAGGGTATACCCTCTCGGCTCGGGAGCGCCTTCGCTTGGCTTATAGCCGTAGCCTGAATCGTCCTGCCTTGCGAGAGATAGCGCCCTTCCTGTACTACAACTTTGCGCTGGAAGTCCAGCAGGCTGGCAATCCCGCCCTTCGTCCTGCCAGCCTCCATCATCTGGACCTGCGGTATGAGCTTAGCCCTTCTTTGGATCAGCTTGTGGCGGTAGGAGCCTTCTACAAACGGATTGAGAACCCCATTGAGACCTACATTTTACGCGGGGCAGACCAGCCTACCGTGCGCTTTGGAAACGCCCCTCGGGCTGACCTTCTTGGCTTGGAAGCCGAGGCTCGCCTTCGGCTGACTCGCCATCTCCAGGGTATCTTCAATGCCGCCTACATCTGGAGCCAGGTAGATATGGGCTTGGCTGTGTATGGTAATTCCGGTTCCAATGCCCCCTCCCAAAATCGCTTCCGGCCCTTGCAGGGGCAAGCCCCTTACCTTTTCAACTTCCTACTTCTGTACACTTCGCCGGATAGCCGCTGGGAAGTCGCCACGGCAGGCCAGCTTATCGGTCCCCGTCTCTGGTGGGTAGGCGATAACTTCAATCCCAGCGTGTTTGAGATGCCCAGGCCGGTGTGGGATGCGCACTTGCGCCGTCGTTTGGGCTCCCACTTCTACCTCCAGCTGCAAGTGCGCGATATCCTGAATGCCCCTTTTGTCTACAGGCAAGACTCCGACTTGAATGGACGCATTACGCGGAGGGAAGACGTGATTTTCCGGTATGTGCGGGGCTCGGAGTGGAGCGTGACTGTGGGCTGGCGGTGGTAAAAACGAAGAAGGGGGCCTTAGCCCCCTTCTGTTAGCGGCCGCAGAAGCGGTTCCACTTGTGGCAGCGGCCTCCCCCCCGCCCGAAGTACTGCTGGGCCATTTTGACCCGGTAGTTTTTGCCGGGTCCTTTGGGGCCGAGGGTTACGCGCTGCGGTGAGAGGAGAAGGGTTTGTTCTGCGTGCGCTTCGGCTTTGGCCAGCGCCACCCCCAGAAGGGGGACCAGGACGAACGCTATCTTTTTCATAACACTACATATACGGCCTGGGCTGGGGGTCAGGTTGCAAGGAGTACTTTTGTGATATGGAGCGGGTGGTAGCGGAAGGGGACAGGGTGGGGCTGACCCTGCGTCGTATGGCCTGGCAAATGGCTGAGCAGGGCGAGTCCTTTCTGTTAGTGGGTATTGAACCCCGAGGAAGCCTTCTGGCGCGGTGGTTGCATCCCCTCTTTGAAACGATCTTAGAGACTTCTGTAGGTATGGGCACCCTGGATGTGACCCTGTGGCGGGATGATCTGCATTATCGCCGCAAGCTGCATATTCCCCGGCCGGCGCATCTGCCTTTTCCTGTGGAGGGTCAGCGCATCTGGCTGGTAGACGATGTCTTGTACACGGGCCGCACGGTACGGGCTGCGCTGGATGCGCTGAGAGAATGGGGGCGCCCTGCTTGGGTGAAGTTGGCAGTCCTGGTGGAAAGGCGGGGCCTGCGGGAGTTTCCCATCATGCCCGATTGTGTGGGGTTCGTGCTGGATACAGCGCCCCAAGAACGCGTCCAGGTGGTCCTTGAGCCAAAGCCAATCATTCGTCTCCAGGCGTCCTATGAGTGAAGCTTCCGCTTTGCGCCTTCCTCACCTATTGGGGATACGGGAGCTTTCGGCCGAGCAGATTAGGCAGCTTTATGAGCTGGCGGACCGATTTTACGAAGTGCTTCAGCAGCCTACGAGAAAAGCCCCTGCGCTGGCCGGTCGTACAGTAGCCCTCTTGTTTTTTGAAAGCTCTACCCGCACCCGGCTTTCCTTTGAGCTGGCAGCTAAGCGCCTGGGGGCTGATGTGGTGCATTTTTCCGCGACGGGCTCCAGCCTTGACAAAGGAGAGTCACTCCTTGATACGGCGCTCAACATCTTAGCCATGGGGGTGGATCTGGTCGTGGTTCGGCATAAGGGCGTGGGCACCTGTCATTTTTTGGCCCGGCACTTGCCTGTACCCGTAGTCAACGCCGGCGATGGCACCCATGAGCACCCCACGCAGGCCTTGCTGGACACCTACACCTTGCAAAGGCACCTCGGTTCGCTGGAAGGACGAACCCTCACGATTGTGGGGGACCTTTTTCACAGCCGGGTGGCTTTGTCGCATTTGATTTTAGCGCCTAAGGTGGGACTTCGGTTGAGGTTATGCGCGCCGCCGACGCTGGTGCCTCCTCTCTGGTACCGCTTAGGGTGGCCCGTGTACCATCGGGTAGGTCCCGCCGTAGAAGGAGCGGATGCCATCCTGGTTTTGCGTATGCAGCGAGAGCGCCAGGCTTTTCCTCCGCTGGCCTCGTGGGAGGAATACGCTCGCTTTTATCAGGTGCGGCTTGAGCACCTCCGGCCTGGCCAGCTCCTTCTCCATCCCGGCCCTATCAATTGGGGCGTAGAACTGCATCCTTCCCTTCAGGCCTGGCCTGAAGTCCGCATCTTGGACCAAGTGACGCACGGGGTAGCGATTCGGATGGCGGTGCTGTATGCTATCCTCGGCTCGCCCTGAAGGACAGTCCTTTCTGCTGGTCATTGGGGGGCCTACCGGCGCCGGAAAAACCGAGCTGGCTATCCAACTTTACCTGCGCCACGGGTGGCCTATCCTCAGCGCAGATTCGCGCCAGATTTACCGCTACTTGGACATCGGAACCAATAAAGTCTCTCAAGCTCTCCAAGCCCAAGTACCGCACTTTCTTATAGATATCTGCTGGCCGGACGAGCCGTATAGTGCAGGGGCTTTTGTGCAAGAGGTAGAAGGGCTCCTTGGGCGGTGGAAGGGTCTGCCGGTGGTCCAGGTGGTGGGGGGAACGGGCTTTTATCTGGAGGCGCTGTTGTATGGGTTAGATCCGGTGCCGCCTATTCCGCCGGAGGTACGGGCTCAGGCGGAAAAGTGGTTGGCTGAGGTAGGGTTAGGCGCCGCCTCGGCGTGGCTCAAAGCCACGGACCCGCTTACCGCCCAGCGGATAGACCTGCACAATCCTCGTCGGGTTCTACGCGCTGTAGAAGTCCTTTGGGCGACGGGCCGGCCCTGGGCTTCCTTTTGGAGGGAAGGGGGGCGTGAGCGCCGCTACCCCGCCCTCGTCGTAGTGCTCTCCCAGCCCCGAGAGATCCTCTACAAGCGAATCGCGCAGCGCACCCGCCAGCAAATCGCAGCCGGTTGGCTGGAGGAAACCCGCTTCGTCCTGGAAAAAGGCTATTCCCCCACAGCGGCCGGCTTACAAACCCTGGGCTACCGAGAGTGCCTCCAAGTCCTGGCAGGACAGCGCTCCCACACCACTCTCACAGAAGCGGTCATCCAGGCCAATCGCCACTACGCTCGTCGCCAGCTTACTTGGTGGCGTAACCACGCTTGGGACCTATGGCTGGAAGAGAGTTCCCTCCCCCGCCTGTGCACTACCATAGAAGAGGCGATAGCTAAGCAACTTTCTACCTGACCAGCACGAAGGCCCCCCAGTAGTAAGGATGCGGGTAGAGTTTGCGGGTTTTTTGCTGGGCTTTAGCGAAAGCTTTAGGGGCGGGGTGTTTGGTGAGGTTTTTGTAGAGGTGTATCATGAAGTCGCGTGTGGCGGTATCGTCTACGGGCCAGAGGGAGGCGAGCACGGTTTGAGCGCCGGCCAGGAGGAAGCCGCGTTGGAGGCCGAAGGTTCCTTCTGGGGAGGGTTCGCCGAGGCCTGTGTTGCAGGCGGAGAGGGCGACGAGTTGGGTTCCGGAGAGGTTGAGGGTAGCGGCTTCTTGGGCGGTGAGGCGCCCGTCGTTGAGGGTTGGGGGTAGGAAGAGGCTATCGGCGGCGGCTGCGCCGGCCAGGAGGAGGCAGCTTTGGGTCATGGCGGTGGCTGGGTTGCCTGGGGCGAAGAGGCCGTGTGTAGCGATGTGGAGGATGGCTGGGGCCTGTGCGGCTTTGAGGGTGTCTTCGGTGGCGAGGGGTCCGAGGAGGGGTTGGGTGTGGAGGCGGCTGGCGATGGCTTGGGCTTCCTGTCTGGCGCCTGGGAGGGGTGGTATGCCTGCGGCGAAGGAGCGCAAGTCTGCGTTGCGGGTTGGGGCGTTGGGGGGCAGCTGGGGTGGGATGTGGCCGTAGTCTGGGTCAGCGAGGATGAGGGGAGGTTTTTTGCTGGGTTTTTCTGGGGGCAGGAGGAGTCTGCGGGTGGAGGTGAGGAAGGAGAACTCGTACTTGTCAGCGAGGTACTGTTTGGAGGAGGGGTTGTAGAAGGTGGCTGGGTTGAGGAGGTAGTAGAGGCCGTCTGGGGCGAGGTAGAGGCGTTTGGTGGTGGGGGGAAGGAGGGAGTCCAGGTGTTTCCAGAGGTAGAGGTAGGGGTAGGGGTTTG
This sequence comes from Bacteroidia bacterium, assembly GCA_026003235.1. Lineage (GTDB taxonomy): Bacteria > Bacteroidota > Bacteroidia > SpSt-205 > SpSt-205 > SpSt-205. The sequence continues at coordinate 22,846 of BPGW01000010.1, forward strand.
TACCGGTGGAGGTGGGGTCTGTGAGGAGGGTGTAGGCGTTGAGGGCTTGTTTTTCGCGGTTTTTGGAGAGGGGTAGGGTGAGGAGTGAGAGGGAGGAGTCTTTTTTGGAGCGGTGGAGGAGGAAGAAGAGGTAGAGGGCGGAGTCTTGGGGTAGGGGTATTCGGAGGATTTCGATGGCGGTTTCGTGGGGCTTGAGGGGAGGGAAGGTAGGTTCGGTGAAGGGGTCAGGGAGGTATCGTGTGAGGGCTGGGACTTGTGCCAGGAGTTGTTTTTCCAGGATATCGGCGAGCTTAGCGAGGGAGTCTGCGGTGGCGTAGTCTTCCTGGGCGGCGGCGTGGGCGTAGGTGCGCAGGGTTTGCTGCCAGCGGGTGAAGAGGGCCTGGGAGGTGGAGTCTGGGGACTGGGCCAGGAGACGCTGGAGGGTGCGGGTGGAGGATAGGATGTAGCCTTTGAGGGAGCGGGCTGTTTTGTAGGCGAGGGCGAGGAGGGCGGGGTTTTCTTGGGCTCGGGCGGCGGCGTGCTGGAGGAAGGCGTAGAAGGGCTCTTGGAGGGTGTTTGTGAGGAGCTGGTGTTTTTCGTGGGCGGAGAGGTAGAGGGAGGCTCGGTGGAGGAAGCGCCAGTCGGTAGCGAGGGCCTGAGAGAAGAGGGAGTCGGCGAGCTGCATTTGCCCCAGGGCGGCGTAGGTACGGGCGAGGTTTTGGAGGGAGCTGGCATAGTCGGGGTGGGAGGGGCCGAGGGCTTCTCTCAAGATAGTAGTGGCTTGCTGACAGAGCTCTAGGGCTCTGCCGTATTGGCCGATTTTTTGATACACACTGCCGAGGTTGTTGAGGGCTTTAGCATATTCTGGGTGTTCAGGTCCAAGGGCTTTTTTCCAGAGGTCTGCGGCTTGCTGGAGTAGCTCCAGGGCTTTGTCGTACTGGCCAAGGTGGAAGTATGTGTTGCCGAGGTTATTGAGAGAGCTAGCGTAGTAGGGGTGTTCCGGTCCGAGAGCTTGTCTGTGGATGTCTGCGGCTTGCTGGAGTAGCTCCAGGGCTTTGTCGTACTGGCCAAGGTGGAAATATGCGTTGCCGAGGTTATTGAGAGAGCTAGCGTAGTAGGGGTGTTCCGGTCCGAGGGCTTCTTTTCGGATATCTGCGGCTTGCTGGTAGAGCTCCAGGGCTTTGTCGTACTGACCGAGTTTAGAGTACACGCTGCCGAGGTTGTTGAGGGAGGCGGCGTAATCCGGGTGTTGCGGTCCGAAAGCCTTTTTTCGGATGTTGGCAACTTGCTGGTGGAGTTCCAGAGCTTTGTCGTACCGACCGAGTTCTCTGTATATGACAGCGAGGTTATTGAGAGAGCTGGCGTAGTAAGGGTGTTCCGGTCCGAGAGCTTTTTTGTAGATGTCTGCGGCTTGTTGATAGAGTTCCAGGGCTTTGTCGTACTGGCCAAGGTCGGAGTACACGTTACCGATGTTGTTGAGGGAGGCAGCGTAATCTGGGTTTTCAGGACCGAAGACTTTTTGGCGGATATCAGCGACTTGCTGATGTATCTCAAGGGCTTTGTCGTACTGGCCGACTTTGGAGTACACATTACCGAGGTTGCTGAGGGACATAACATAGTGTGGATGCTCCGGCCCGAGGGCTTTTTTGTGTATGTCGGTGACTTGCTGGAGGAGCTCCAGGGCTTTGTCGTACTGGCTCAGCTCGTAGTACACGGCGCCGAGGTTGCTGAGGGAGGCGGCATAGTCGGGGTGTTCCGGTCCGAGGGTTTGTTTGCGGATGTCTGCGGCTTGCTGGAAGAGTACCAAGACTTTACCGTACTGGCCGAGGTTGTAGTACACGACGCCGAGTAAATTCAGAGATTTGGCGTAGTCTGGGTGTGAAGTGCCTAGGTAGGTAGCTCTCAGCGCTGCTGCCTGGGTCAGGAGCGACTCTGCGAGGGAGGAGTTACCCACTTGCTCATACCTATCGCCCTGTAAGGTCAAATAACTGGCGTAGAGCGTAGGGTTGGCTTTTGGGGGGAGGAGGGAATCCCGCCAGGGGGAGGTAAGGAAGGCTTGGGGAGAAGGGAGATAGCTCAGGTACACCAGGATGAGGCGGGTTCGCTCTTCTGGGCAGCAGCGGCTGCGGGGCAGGAGCGAGTCCAGGAGGGAAAGCGCCTGCTGGCGGGGTAGCAGCGTCGCATACAGCTCATGGAAGCGCAGGCAAGGGCGAGGGTACTGGCGGCAGTCCAGGGCGCCTTTGACGGCGTTTAGCAGGCTATCGGTGAGGGGGAGGGGCTGGCGCTGGTGGCGAGCCAGGAGCAGGTAGGTGTAGGCCGTGAAGAGGTGTCCTGAGTCCGGGGGTGCTTGGAGGGCGTGCTGGAGGAGGCTTTCGGCGGCGGCGTAGCGAGCTGCGTAGTAGGCGGCCCGGCCTGCCGAGAGGAGCGCCCTGGGATAAGCTGGGCTTGCCGGGTCTAAGGTAGGGAGGGGCTGTTGGTAGAGCGAGTCTGCGAGGCGGTAGTGACCGCAGCCGAGAAGGCTGTCCGCTACCTTTAAGTGGTATAGGGGCTGTGCACTCAGCCAAGAGAGAACTATTACCCACCGCATGCCCAAAGGTACCTTCTTTTGCTCTTCTTGGGCGGCAAGCCAAGCGGCTACTGGAATAACTGGATAAGGAGAAGTTGGGCCTGGTATGTCTCGGGCATGGGGGGAGGGAAAAGCGCATCTCTCGGCTTGACGCAGCATGCCCAAAAGCGGGGTAGTTGGGTCCCCTTGCAGAGAGGGTTCCAGTGTAGCTCCCAGAAGCTCATGGGAGGTTCTTGCGCGTATGAAATGCACTCTACCCGGGCAAAGGCCTGGCCAGCGACAAACCCACCCAAGCAAGAAGGTTTATCGTCTCATCACAAGAGACACTATAATCCACCTTCAGGGTATCCTTTTGGTGGGTAAGGGTTGGGTGATTTGCTGGGTGTGGGGTTCAGGGGCTACGCTGGCGCCGCAGGAGGGATAAGGTGACCAGTCCAGCGATGAGGTAGAGGGTATGGGAGCTGGCCATGTATCGGCTTTGTACCTGAAGGAGAGCGGCGTATTCGAGGGCCATAGCCGAGGCAGAGAGGGTTAGAAGGGCTAAGAAGGGGTACTGTTTCCAGCGGTAGAGGGTCCATCCGGTGGCAAAGAGCCCGATGAAGGCTATCAGCAGGGTCAGTAGGCCGTTTGCGGTGTGAAGGAGCCAGGTAGGCCAGGGGAGAGTAGGGGGGGGCAGGCAAGAGAATTACCTCTTCGTAGAACTCGGCAATCAGGAGATGCCAGAAGGCCCAGAAGCGGGAGCCGACGTGGTAGAGGAAGGGTTTTTCGGCCTGGAGGGTTTTTTCCCATTGGCGTATGCGTAGGATGGCTTGGTTTTCTTTTTCCCACTGGCCAGTGGTGGAGAGGTCTATGATGAGGTGGCGGATTTCCTGGCGAGCCTTCTCGTCGTATTGTCCTACTAAGAGCCGGCGGGGTAGCCGATAGGCAGGATGATAGAACCAGTAGAAGGGTTGTCCTGCGTGGCCTATAAGAAAATCCAGGGCACCCCATTCGGATGATCTTATCTCAGGGTGATACAGGCCTCTCGTGAGGGGGTAAGGATAGCCAAACCGTAGATAGTTGCAGGGCATCCAGATCAGTTCAAAGAGCAAGAAAGGCAAGAAGAAGACTCCTGCCTGCGAGAGGCAGGTGCGGAGGGGTTTCTGTTTTTGGAGGGTTGGTAGGAGGAAGTAGCCGGCTAAGAGTGGGAGAAGAGCCGCTGCGATGGGTCGTAGGAGGATAGCCCAGGTGAAAAGCGCGCCACTTAGGAGAAGCCATCCTCGGTGAGCAGGTTTAGCGCGGTAGAGGGTCCAAAAGCCCAGCGTGAGCATGGCGTGGTGGGGTCCTTCGCTTCCTGGGACAAGCTCCAGCCGTAGGAGTTGGGGCAAGCCCGCATACAGCGACGTCACTAGCCAAAAGAGACGAAGGCTCCCGGTGATGCGATAGGCCAGGTCTCCAGCGGCTACGGCGGCCAGGGCGGTCAGTAGGAGGGTGGCCCAACCTACGCGGTGCACCAACAAGATGTCCACTGGGTGAATGCAGCTTTTTAGGGCTACCCTGAACAGCAATAGGCGAATGCGGCTTTCTGAGGGTATCCCGAGCAGCTCTAATAGGCTAAAGCAGCTTTTCGAGGCTAGTTGGAACAGCTCTAACCCCGGCAGCCGGTAATTACCCGGGCACAAGCACCGCAACGAAGGCTCTCTACGCAGGCAACGCTCCGTCTCTCGGGCCATCCCGAAGTGAGATAACAAATCTGGATGGAAGTAAAAAGGCCCCCCCATGTAATCAGGAAGGCAAGTACTATAGCAAAGAGTATCTTGTCCACAGCTTTTCAGGCAGTGGGCGGGGAATATTACTGGGCCGTATCCTGTCATGAGGGGTTTGGATAGCGCTAAGCCGGTGAGCTTCAGGGTAAGGGCCAGTAAAAAACCTCCAACCACCTGCCATTTCGCTGCGCCTGCTTTCATCCTCACAAAAATACACCCTACCCTACAACCTAGTTGCCGCAAGATAGAAGGAGAGCCTGTTTCCGACATCTCACAGTGGCTGACCGGCTGTTGCAAGCCCTGTGCGTTCTTGTAGAGAAAATAACGCATGTGCTAAACAGCGTGCACCTTGAGCGGGAGATAGGTATCACCGGTGAGAGCTACTTCGTATAGAGAGTGCACTTGGCGTGTAAGTGTAGATACCTTGGGCCATTATGGACTTTTGAAGTATTATGGGCTATCCTTGCTTGCGAGAAATCGGAGCTTGTAGGAGAGGCCAGGTAGGGCACGCAGGAAACTCTTCGGGCGATTATTGGGCATTTATCGCTACCGCCTCAAGCGATAGCCTACCTACTTTTCTTAAAGGTAGGCTCCTTAGCGGGCCTGGTCTACTCCACCAGCACGAAAGCCCCCCAGTAGTAAGGATGCGGGTAGAGTTGGCGGGTTTTTTGCTGGGCTTTAGCGAAAGCTTTAGGGGCGGGGTGTTTGGTGAGGTTTTTGTAGAGCCGTATCATAAAGTCGCGTGTGGCGGTATCATCTACGGGCCAGAGGGAGGCGAGCACGGTTTGAGCGCCGGCCAGGAGGAAGCCGCGTTGGAGGCCGAAGGTTCCTTCTGGGGAGGGTTCGCCGAGGCCTGTGTTGCAGGCGGAGAGGGCGACGAGTTGGGTTCCGGAGAGGTTGAGGGTGGCGGCTTCTTGGGCGGTGAGGCGCCCGTCGTTGAGGGTTGGGGGTAGGAAGAGGCTATCGGCGGCGGCTGCGCCGGCCAGGAGGAGGCAGCTTTGGGTCATGGCGGTGGCTGGGTTGCCTGGGGCGAAGAGGCCGTGTGTAGCGATGTGGAGGATGGCTGGGGCCTGTGCGGCTTTGAGGGTGTCTTCGGTGGCGAGGGGGCCGAGGAGGGGTTTAGTGTGGAGGCGGCTGGCGATGGCTTGGGCTTCCTGTCTGGCGCCTGGGAGGGGTGGTATGCCTGCGGGGAAGGAGCGCAAGTCTGCGTTGCGGGTTGGGGCATCAGGGGGCAGCTGGGATGGGATGTGGCCGTAGTCTGGGTCGGCGAGGATGAGGGGAGGTTTTTTGCTGGGTTTTTCTGGGGGCAGGAGGAGTCTGCGGGTGGAGGTGAGGAAGGAGAACTGGTACTTGTCAGCGAGGTACTGTTTGGAGGAGGGGTTGTAGAAGGTGGCTGGGTTGAGGAGGTAGTAGAGGCCGTCTGGGGCGAGGTAGAGGCGTTTGGTGGTGGGGGGAAGGAGGGAGTCCAGGTGTTTCCAGAGGTAGAGGTAGGGGTAGGGGTTGTTGCCTGGGGTGAAGGGGTCAGTGAGGAGGGTGTAGGCGTTGAGGGCTTGTTTTTCGCGGTTTTTGGAGAGGGGTAGGGTGAGGAGGGTGAGGGAGGAGTCTTTTTTGGAGCGGTGGAGGAGGAAGAAGAGGTAGAGGGCGGAGTCTTGGGGTAGGGGGATTCGGAGGATTTCGATGGCGGTTTCGTGGGGTTTGAGGGGAGGAAAGGTAGGTTCGGTGAAGGGGTTAGGGAGGTATCGTGCGAGGGCAGGGGCTTGTGCCAGGAGTTGTTTTTCCAGGATATCGGCGAGCTTGGCGAGGGAGTCAGCTGTGGCGTAGTCTTCTTGGGCGGCGGCGTGGGCGTAGGTGCGCAGGGTTTGCTGCCAGCGGGTGAAGAGAGCCTGGGAGGTAGAGTCTGGGGACTGGGCCAGGAGGCGCTGGAGGGTGCGGGTGGAGGAGAGGATGTAGCCTTTGAGGGAGCGGGCTGTTTTGTAGGCGAGGACGAGGAGTGCGGGGTTTTCTTTTGTGCGTTTGGCAGCATATTGGAAGAAGTTGTAGAAAGAGTTTTGGAGGGTGTTTGTGAGGAGCTGGTGTTTTTCGTGGGCGGAGAGGTAGAGGGAGGCTCGGTGGAGGAAGCGCCAGTTGGCAGCGAGGGCCTGGGAGAAGAGGGAGTCGGCGAGCTGCATTTGCCCCAGGGCGGCGTAGGTGCGGGCGAGGTTTTGGAGGGATTGGGCGTAGTAGGGATGTTCGGGGCCGAGGGTCTGCTCATAGATCTCTAAGGCCTGCCGGAGCAGCTGGAGTGATTTTTCGTAGTCGCTAAGGTCATAATAGAGGTTGCCGAGATTGTTGAGGGACATAGCATAGGCGGGGTGCTGGGGTCCAAGCACTTCCTTGCGGATGTTTGCGGCTTGCTGGTAGAGCTCTAAGGCTTTATCGTACTGGTGAAGGTCGACATAGATAAGGCCGAGGTTGCCGAGGGATTCAGCGTAGTCTGGATGGGCGGGGCCGAGGGCTTGTTTCCGGATGTCTGCGGCCTGCTGATGGAGCTCGAGAGCTTTGTCATACAGGCGAAGTTGATAGTAAGTGTTTGCAAGGTTATGGATAGAGTGGCTGTAGTCTGGGTGGGCGGGGCCGAGGGCTTGTTTTCGGATGTCTGCAGCCTGCTGGTATAGCTCTATCGCTTTATCATACTGGCCCAGTTCTTGATAGGCCAGGCCGAGGTTGTGAAGGGATTGGGCATAGTATGGATGGGCAGGCCCGAAGGTTTGTTTGCGGATGTTAACGGCTTCTTGGAGAAGTTCAATAGCTTTGTCGTATTGGCCGATATTTATGTAGAGAATGCCGATATTGTTGAGAAGGAGGGCATAATCGGGGTGTGTAGGACCTAACGCTTGTTTCCAGATGCTTGCGGCCTGCTGGTAGAGTTCAAGTGCCTTGTCGTATTGGCCCAGTTCGTAGTAGAAGATGGCGAGGTTGTTGAGGGATCCAGCGTAGTTTGGATGGGTGGGGCCGAGAGCTTGCCTTAGGATGTCTGTGGCCTGCTCATTGAGTTGGAGAGCTTTTTCGTATTGGCCAAAGTCATAGTAGAGCACACCAAGTCTTATAAGGGAACTGGCGTAGTCTGGGTGGGTAGGTCCGAGGGTTTGTTTTAGGATGTCTGCGGTTTGTTGGAGGAGTTCTAAGGCTTTGTTGTACTCGCCGAGACTTTGGTAGATAATACCCAGAGTGTTGAGGGCTCTGGCGTAGTCTGGGTGGGTAGGTCCGAGGGTTTGTTTTAGGATGTCTGTGGCTTGTTGGACGGGCTTCAGGGCTTTATCGTATTGGCCGAGTGTGTGGTATACGGCACCGAGTCCATGGAGAGATTGGGCGTAGTCTGGGTGTGAAGTGCCCAGGTAGGTAGTTTGCAGCGCCGCTGCCTGGGTCAGGAGCGACTCTGCAAGGGATAGGTTGCCCACTTGCCGATACCTAAGGATGCCTTGTAAATACAAATAGCTGGCATAGAGCGGAGGGTTAGCCTCTGGGGGTAGAAGGGAGTCCTGCCAAGGGGAGGTGAGGGCGGCCTGCGGGGAGGGCAAACGGTCCAGGTAGGCCAGGATGAGGCGGGTTCGCTCTTCTGGGCAGCAGCGGCTGCGGGGCAAGAGCGAGTCCAGGAGAGAGAGCGCCTGCTGGCGAGGCAGCAGCCTGGCATACAGCTCATAGAAGCGCAGGCAAGGGCGAGGGTAGCGGCGGCAGTCCAGGGCGCCTTGGACGGCGTTGAGCAGGCTATCGGTGAGGGGGAGGGGCTGGCGCTGGTGGCGGGCCAGGAGCAGGTAGGTGTAGGTGGTGAAGAGGTGTTCTGAGTCTGGAGGGGCTTGGAGGGTGCGCTGGAGGAGGCTTTCGGCGGCGGCGTAGCGAGCTGCGTAGTAGGCGGCCCGGCCTGCCGAGAGGAGCGCCCTGGGATAAGCTGGGCTTGCCGGGTCTAAGGTAGGGAGGAGCTTTCCGTAGAGCGAGTCTGCGAGGCGGTAGTGACCGCAGCCGAGGAGGCTGTCCGCTACCTTTAAGGGGTATAGGGGCTGGGCGCTTAGCCAAGAGAGAAAAACCACCCACCGCATGCCCAAAGGTACCTCTTCTGGAGGAGAGGCGAACTGTAGGATGTGAGAGAAGTTTTGTACCTTTGCGGGCCGTCGTATGCCTACGATACAGCAACTTATCCGGCATGGGCGCAAGCCTAAGCCCCGCAAAAGCAAGTCCCCCGCATTGGTGGGGTGTCCCCAACGGCGGGGTACATGCACCAAGGTCTACACCACTACACCCAAAAAGCCTAATTCGGCTTTGCGGAAGGTGGCAAAAGTTCGGCTCACAAGTGGGTACGAAGTGATTGCCTACATTCCAGGCGAAGGGCACAACCTGCAAGAACACTCGGTGGTGTTGGTGCGGGGCGGGCGGGTGAAGGACCTACCAGGCGTGCGTTACCACATCGTGCGCGGCGCCCTGGAATGTGCAGGCGTAGACAAGCGCCGCCAAGGTCGCTCCCTCTATGGCGCCAAGCGTCCTAAGAAAGGAGCGGCCGCCACACCGGCTAAAGGAACACCCCAAAAAGGAGGTAAAAAATGAGAAAGGGCCATCCAGAACCGAGGGTTATCCCTCCCGACCCCAAATACAAAAGCGAACTTATTGCCCGCTTTGTCAATAAAATCATGCGAGAGGGCAAAAAGACGAAGGCTTATGCGATCTTTTACCGGGCGCTGGAGGTGATTGCTCAGAAAACTTCGCAGAACCCTCTTGAGATCTTTCAGGCTGCGGTGAATAATGCGATGCCTCACCTGGAAGTGCGTCCCCGTCGGGTAGGCGGGGCTACGCTCCAGATCCCCATGGAGCCGCGTCCAGAACGAAAGCTTTCCCTGGCTATGCGCTGGCTCATTGAAGCAGCCCGCAAACGCTCCGAACGTACCATGGCCGAGCGTCTCGCGGCAGAACTCATCGCCGCTTCTAAGAATGAAGGCGCGGCCATCAAAAAGCGTGACGAAGTGCATCGCATGGCCGAAGCCAACAAAGCCTTTGCACACTTTAGATTCTGAAGCTTATGGCGATCGATCCTACCGTACCGTTAGAACGGTGTCGCAACATTGGGATTGCGGCCCACATTGATGCAGGCAAAACCACGACCACTGAACGGATTCTCTTTTACACCGGCCTAACCCACAAGCTTGGCGAAGTGCATGAGGGGACCGCTACCATGGACTACATGCCCCAAGAGCGCGAACGGGGTATTACCATCACGGCGGCCGCTACCACCACCTACTGGAACTGGCAAGGACAGAAATACCGCATCAACATCATTGACACCCCTGGCCACGTAGACTTTACTGTGGAGGTGGAGCGTTCCATGCGGGTGCTGGATGGGGCCGTGGCGGTATTCTGTGGGGTGGCGGGGGTCCAACCGCAGTCGGAAACCGTCTGGCGCCAAGCTAACCGCTACAACGTGCCCCGCATCTGCTTCGTCAACAAGATGGACCGCGCTGGGGCCAACTTCTTTAACGTCGTGGAGCAAATCCGAGAACGGCTCGGCGCAAAAGCTGTGCCTATTCAAGTGCCCATCGGAGCCGAAGACCAGTTCCGGGGGGTGGTGGACCTCATCACCATGGAAGCCAAAATCTGGAACGAGGAAGATTACGGCATGACGTACCAGGTTGTTCCGGTGCCCGATGAGCTCAAGGCGGATGTAGAGAAATGGCGGGGCTTTCTGCTGGAGACGGTGGCCGAGTACGACGATGCCCTGATGGAAAAGTACTTTGCCGATCCGGACTCCATCACGCCAGAAGAAGTCCGCGCAGCCTTGCGTAAAGGCACCCTCCAGCGGGAGCTCTTTCCCGTCACATGCGGCTCAGCCTTTAAAAATAAGGGCGTGCAGGCCCTCCTAGATGCCGTGTGCGCTTTTCTTCCTTCGCCGCTTGACATAGAAGCCGTGAAGGGTACCGATCCCCGAACCGGCGAAACCGTCACCCGGCCAGTTGACCCCGCAGCGCCATTCGCAGCCCTGGCCTTCAAAATCGTTACCGATCCTTTTGTGGGCAAACTGACCTTCATCCGCGTCTATTCGGGCACCCTCAAGGCCGGTTCCTATGTGCTCAATACGCGTACCGGCCAAAAAGAACGGGTCAGCCGCGTGATCCAGATGCACGCCAACAAGCAAAACCTCATTGATGAGGTGTCAGCGGGGGACATTGCGGCGGTGGTAGGGGTGCGGGATGTGCGCACGGGCGACACCCTCTGCGATGAAGCCCATCCCATCGCCTTGGAGGCCATGACCTTCCCTGAGCCGGTTATCCAAAAGGCTGTAGAGCCCAAAACCCAAGCCGACTCCGATAAACTCTCCGCCGGCCTGAGCAAGCTCTCCGAAGAAGACCCCACTTTCCGCTACTGGGTGGACGAAGAGTCCCTTCAGACCATCATAGCCGGCATGGGCGAATTGCACCTGGAGATTATCGTGGACCGGCTGCGGCGGGAGTTCAAGGTGGAGGTCAACGAAGGCGAGCCTCAAGTGGCCTACCGCGAAACCATCACCACGCCAGTGGTCCACCGCGAGCTGTACAAGAAGCAAACCGGTGGCCGAGGTAAATATGCCGACGTGGTGATAGAGTTTTCGCCCCTGGAAAACGGGCACTTTGAATTCATCAACGAGATCAAGGGCGGCGTGATCCCGCGCGAGTTTATCCCGGCCGTAGAAAAGGGCATCCGTCAGGCCATGAACGATGGGATTATCGCCGGATACCCGGCTACAGGCATTCGGGCTCGGCTCTTTGATGGGGGCTTCCACGAAGTGGACTCCGATAGCTTGTCGTTTGAGATTGCGGCCCGCTACGCCTTCCGAGAAGGGTGCCGAAAAGCTACTCCCATCATCCTGGAGCCCATCATGAAGGTTGAAGTGGAGACCCCCGAGGAATACATGGGCGGCATCGTCGGCGACCTCAATCGGCGACGCGGCCAGATCACCGGCATGGGAGCACGAGGCGGCATGCAGGTCGTCTCAGCTCTGGTGCCCCTCAAAGAACTCTTTGGGTATGTGACCCAGCTGCGTACCCTCTCTTCCGGGCGAGCCTATGCGGTGATGGAATTTTCCCATTACCAGCCTGTGCCTCCGCACATCCAGGAGCAAATTATCGCCCAATCCCGAGGAGTAAAAGAACGCGAATCTGTATAAGCCTATGACTCAGCTGCAACGCATCCGAATCAAACTCAAGTCTTACGACCACACGCTGATAGACAGGTCCGCCGAACGCATCGTCAAAGCCGTCAAAAACGCAGGCGCCGTTGTGAAAGGTCCGATTCCCCTCCCCACCGAGCGCATGCTCGTGACCGTGAACCGTTCCCCCCACGTCAACAAAGAATCCCGTGAGCAATTCCAAATCAAGTACCACAAGCGCCTGATAGACATCTACAACAACCTGAAAGAGGTGGTGGAGGAAATTTCCAAGATAGACCTGCCCGAAGGGGTGGAGGTGGAAATCAAGTGAGGTATGGCTGGACTGATTGGCAAAAAAGTAGGCATGACGAGCCTTTTTACGCCGGAAGGGGATATCGCCTGTACGATCATCCAGGCGGGTCCTTGTCCGGTGGTGGCGGTCCGTACCCCCGAAAAGCACGGTTACGCCGCCTTGCAACTGGGATATGGCGTGCGCAAGCCTAAACACCTCACCCAACCGCTGTCTGGCTACTTCAAAAAGCAAGGGGTAGAGCCAGTGCGCATCTTGCGAGAGTTCCGCTTGCCCTCCGTGGAGGGCTATCAGGTGGGGCAAGTCCTGGATGTGCGGCTTTTCCAAGAGGGCGACTTTGTGTATGTGACCGGCTGGACCAAAGGACGCGGCTTTGCTGGCGTAGTCAAGCGGCATGGCTTTGCCGGCGTAGGCGGCCGTACCCACGGCCAGCATAACCGAGAACGCCACCCCGGCTCCATGGGCTCCAACACGTTCCCAGGCCGAGTCTGGAAAGGTAAGCGGCTGGCCGGCCGCTATGGCAACGAACGCGTAACCATTGAAAACCTTCGCGTGCTCAAAGTGATCCCCGAAAAACACCTCCTGGTGGTCTCGGGCTCGGTTCCCGGACCTAAAGGAAGCCTCTTACTCATCCAAAAGTAAGCCTATGCAGCTCCCCATTTACTCCATAACGGGCCAACCCACAGGTTCCTTCCTGGAAGTGCCCGAAGCTTGGCTGGCTTTCCAGCCTCATCCGCATTTGATTTACCTGGACGCCAAGCGTATCCTGGCTGCCGCCAGACAGGGTACCCACAAAACCAAGACCCGCGCAGAAGTGAAGGGCAGCAAGCGCAAGCTCTATCGCCAGAAGGGTACAGGCCGAGCTCGTATGGGCTCTATCCGCAACCCCATCCGGCGGGGAGGAGGTACGATCTTCGGGCCGGTTCCCCGCGACTACAGCGTCAAGCTCAATGAAAAAGAAAAACGCTTGGCTCGTCTCAGCGCTTTTGTGACCCACCTGCACAACGGCACCTTATGGGTCGTGGAAAGCTTAGCCTATGAAGCCCCTCGGACTCGCCTCTTTGTGCAGACCGTCAAGGGGTTAGGGTGGGATGGTAAGGCCCTCCAAGTCTACACCCACGGCTACAACCCCGTAGCTTACTTAGCCGCCCGCAACGTGCCCCGTGTCTATATTGAACCTGCCTCCCAGTGGAATACTTACGCCCTTGCCCGGGCTCACCACCTCCTGTGGGAAAAAGCCGCCTTGGAACACCTCTTTCATACCTACGCCCTATGAAGCCCATCCTAATCAAGCCGCTTTTCACAGAGAAGGCCATAGCCCTCTCTCAGAAGAAAAACAAGCAGGTAGGCTATACGTACGTGTTTAAGGTTCACCGTGACGCCACCAAGCCCGAAATCCGCAAGGCTGTAGAAGAGCGGTATGGGGTGCAAGTGGCCGAAGTGCGTACCGCCCTCTTGCCAGCTAAGATTCGGCACCGCTATACTCGCAAAGGCATCCAAGAAAGCCGCCTGTCCTCGTATAAGAAAGCGTATGTGCGTTTAGTGTCGGGTCAGCAGCTCAACCTCTACGAAAACCTGTAAACGCTATGGGTATTCGCAAATACAAGCCTACTACCCCCGGTCGTCGCTGGATGAGTGTTTCGGACTTTTCCGAAATCACGCGCACCGAGCCGGAAAAGAGCCTATTGCTGCCCTACAAGAAAAGCGGGGGACGCGACAACCAGGGCCGACGAAGCGCCCGGTATATCGGAGGAGGGCATAAAAAGCGCTATCGCATCATAGATTTTCGTCGGGACAAACAAGGCATCCCAGCGCGGGTCGCCAGCATTGAATACGATCCCCATCGCACCGCTCGGATAGCCCTCTTGCACTATGTAGACGGCGAAAAGCGGTACATCTTAGCGCCGCAAGGTCTCAAAGTGGGCGATACGGTAATGTCGGGGCCCGACGTAGAACCCCGTGTAGGGAATGCCCTTCCGCTGCGGGCTATTCCGTTAGGTACTTTCGTACATAATATTGAGATGCTGCCGGGGCAGGGCGGTAAGCTCGTGCGCGCCGCCGGCACAGGGGCCCAGCTCGTGGGTAAAGAAGAACGCTACGCCGTGCTCAAAATGCCTTCGGGCGAAATTCGCCGTATCCTCTTAGATTGCTATGCTACCATAGGCACCCTCAGCAACCCCGACCACATCAACATCTCCATCGGCAAGGCAGGGCGAAGCCGTTGGCTGGGGCGTCGCCCCCGTACCCGAGGGGTAGCGATGAACCCCATTGACCACCCCATGGGCGGGGGAGAAGGAAAAGCCTCCGGTGGCCACCCGCGCTCCCGTAAGGGCCTCTACGCCAAGGGTAAAAAGACCCGCAACCCTAAGAAGCCTAGCTCAGCGCTTATTATTTCCCGCAGAAAATCAAAAAAGGCTAAATAACTATGGCGCGTTCGCTGAAAAAAGGTCCTTATGTGCACCCTAAGCTTCTGAAGAAAGTCCAGGAAGCAGTGGCCAAGCGAGAACGAAAGGTGATCAAGACCTGGTCGCGCTCCTCTATGATTACGCCCGACTTTGTGGGCCTTACGCTGGCCGTGCACAATGGCAAGCAGTTTATTCCGGTGTACATCACGGAAAACATGGTAGGGCATCGGCTTGGGGAGTTTGCGCCTACCCGAACCTTCCGAGGGCACCCCGGCCAGAAAACCGATAAAAAGAAATAGCCATGGCGCTCACCCGAAAAGAAAAACAGGCCCAGGGACTGCCTAAGCCGTACGCCGGAAACCGCAAAAAAACGCATGGCCGAAGCCCTGAAGCAACAGCGCAAGGCTTTGTATTATGTGATTTATCGGGGCTGCCCGTATCCTCCCCGTAAAGTGCGGCTCGTGGCCGACCTGGTGCGCGGCCTTCCCGTAGAAAAGGCCATGGCTTACCTCAAGCTTAGTCGCCGGTGGGCCGCCAAAGAAGTGCTGAAAGCCCTCCGATGCGCCCTCAACGACTGGGAACAAAAAACAGGGGGCGCAGGAGACCTGGAAAAACTCCGCGTGGTGCGGATTGAAGTGGATTCCGGGCCTTTCCTCAAACGGATCCAACCCGCTCCCCAGGGCCGCGCCCACCCCATCCGAAAACGCTCCTCGCACATCCGAATCTACCTCGCATAACCTATGGGACAGAAAACGCATCCAATCGGCTTTCGGTTAGGCATCACGAAAGGATGGTTCTCCAACTGGTACGCGGGCCGTCGGCTGGCTCCTTACCTGATCCTGGACCAGCTCTTTCGTGAGCACATTGAACGCAACTACCCCAAAGCGCAGGTGTCGCGCATTTACGTGAATCGCACCTCGCTCCAGGCTACCCACGTCATTATTCACGCGGCTCGGCCAGGCATCATCATTGGGCGCAGCGGCGAAAATATCAAGCGGCTTCAGGTGGAGCTGGCCCGCATCGTGCACCGCTTCAACAAGGACTATCAGCACCTCTTGGTCGGCCCTAAAGAAGTCCTCAACCGAGAGCGCAAACTCTTGAATCCAGACGCCATTGAAGTGAGCCTGCGCGAAGTGGCCCGCCCAGAACTGGACGCCGTCATCGTGGCCAAAAACATCGCCGAACAGCTGGAAGCCCGCTTTTCGCATCGGCGCGTGATGAAAAGCGCCATCGCCCAGGCTATGCGAGCCGGAGCGCAGGGGATCAAAATCCGCTGTACGGGACGGCTCGGCGGCTCCGATATGTCCCGCTCTGAAGAATATCGGGAGGGCCATATCGCCCTTCAGACCCTCCGCTCGGACATTGATTACGCCACCGCCACGGCCCACACCATCTACGGGGCCATCGGGGTAAAGGTCTGGATTCTCAAAGGAACGCTGTACGGCAAGGTAGACCTCTTCCCTTGGCTTAGCGAGTCCACGAAAGGGGCTCGCCCTGCGCGAGAAAAAACTCGTAAAAAATCTGGATAACTATGCTTCAGCCTAAGCGTACCCGATACCGCAAGGAGCAAAAGGGTCGCCTGCTGCATGAAGGCGGCGTGCGTGGAGCAGCTGCCCGCGGCAACCAAGTCGCTTTTGGTTCGTTCGGCCTCAAAGCCATAGATGGGGGGCTCTTGACCGCTCGGCAGATTGAGGCGGCCCGGGTAGCTTTGACCCGCTACCTTCGGCGAGAAGGGAAGATCTGGATTCGTGTTTTTCCCCACAAGCCTATCACCCGTAAGCCCCTTGAAGTGCGCATGGGAAAAGGAAAAGGCAATGTGGAGTTTTACGCCGCCGTCATCAAGCCTGGCACCGTCCTCTTTGAATGCGAGGGCGTAAGCGAAGCCGCTGCACGCGAGGCTTTCCGGTTAGCTGCCCATAAACTTCCTATCAAAACCCGTTTCGTCCGCCGCCCTGACTATGAAGGCTGAAGAACTGCGAGCTTACACCCTGCACGAGCTGCATCAGCTGTTGCACCAGAAGCGCAAAGAACTGGCCGATCTCCAGTATAAAAACGCCCAATCGCCCTTATCCAACGCTGCCAGCGCCATTCCTGCTCTTAAAAAGACTATCGCCCGCATTCTCACTGTCATCAATGAAAAACGCCATGAGCGAGCCCAAAGTAGATAAACCTGTTCGCGGTCGCCGAAAGGAGTTTGTCGGCGTCGTGGTCAGTAACCGGATGACCAAAACCATCATCGTACGGGTAGAGCGCACCGAGCCTCACCCCCTTTACCACAAACCTGTCAAAAAATTCCGTAAATTTGCGGCCCACGACGAGCGCCAAGAAGCCCAGATCGGCGATGTGGTGCGCATCCAAGAGACGCGCCCGCTGAGCCGAACCAAGCGGTGGCGCCTCGTGGAAATCCTTCAAAAAGCCAAGTAAGTATGATCCAGCAAGAGTCGCGTTTGTCGGTCGCAGATAACACGGGTGCCCGAGAACTCTTATGTATTCGGGTGCTTGGGGGGAGCCACCGCCGTTATGGGGGGCTCGGCGATGTCATCGTGGCCTCTGTTAAGGACGCCATCCCCAACGGCCTCGTGAAAAAAGGAGATGTCGTCAAGGCGGTGATTGTACGCACCCGTCGAGCTTACCGAAGACCCAATGGCACCTATATTCGGTTTGAAGACAACGCCGCCGTGATCATCAACGCCGACGGCGAGCCCCGAGGTTCTCGCATCTTTGGCCCGGTGGCGCGGGAGCTGCGCGACAAAGGCTTCACTAAAATCGTTTCCTTAGCCCCTGAAGTGTTATGACTCACACCCGATTTGTGCCCAAACTTCACATTCGGCGGGGGAGATACGGTCAAGGTCCTCTCTGGCGAGGATAAAGGCAAGACTGGCCGGGTGATTCGGGTTTTCCCCAAAAAAGGCCTGGCGATCGTGGAGGGCGTGGCCCTCGTCACCAAGCGCGTGCGCAAAAGCCAACGCTATCCACAGGGAGGCGTGGTCCAAGTAGAACGGCCTATTCCGGTTTGTAAGCTTCAGCTCATTGACCCCAGCACAGGTAAGCCTACCCGGGTCGGCCGCAGAAAAGAAGGAGATAAATGGGTACGCTACGCCAAAAAAAGCGGTAAAGTCGTATGAAGGGTTACCAGCCTAATCTTTATCGTCTCTACAAGGAAAAGGTGGCTCCTCAGCTCAAAGCGGAGCTGGGCTATAAAAATGTGATGCAGGTTCCCCGGCTGGAAAAAATTATCGTCTCACGGGGGGTTGGGGCCGCTGTGTCGGATAAAAAGCTTTTGGATCAAGCGATTCAGGAGCTGGCTCTTATTACGGGGCAAAAGCCCGTGGTGGCCCTGTCCCGCAAGGACGTTGCAGGCTTCAAGCTTCGCAAGCGCATGCCTATTGGGGTGAAAGTGACCTTGCGAGGGGCACGCATGTATGAATTCCTGGAGAGGCTCATCCATGCAGCTCTGCCTCGGACTCGGGACTTCCGTGGCATCTCCCCTACGGGCTTTGATGGGCGGGGTAATTACACCCTGGGGGTGCGCGAGCAGCTTATCTTCCCCGAAATAGACATAGACAAAGTCTACAAGATCGCCGGCCTGGACATCACCTTTGTCACCACAGCCAAAACCGATCGGGAAGCCTTAGCTTTGCTCAAGGCGTTGAGGCTTCCTTTCCGAGAAGGCGAACCTACTTCCCAAAAAGCATAACTATGGCTACAGATGCGGTAATAGCACGGGAGCGCAAGCGATGGAAGCTCTACTACAAGTACGCCCACAAAAGGGCCGAGCTCAAGAAAGCAGGCCAGTGGGAGAAGCTCGCGTTGCTCCCGAAAAACTCTTCCCCTGTTCGGTTGCGATTCCGGTGCCAACTCACGGGTCGGCCTCGTGGAAATTATCAAGCTTTCGGCTTGTGCCGGGTTAAGTTGCGCGAGCTTGCCCTGGAAGGAAAAATCCCTGGC
>BPGW01000011.1 GCA_026003235.1 Bacteroidia bacterium
AAAAGTGGGGTTTCGGCCCGGCTTACCATCTCGGCCTACGAATGCGTGTTGGCTTGGGCTGAGCAGCGCATGCTCCTCCATCGCGAAACCCACACCACCGTTCGGCCCATGGACCTCTACGCCGCCGTGCCCGCTATCGCCGGTAAAGTGGAGCTGGTCTACGAAGGAGAAAAAGAGGGCATCCAAAACGTCGCCCTTTACCTGTGCAACCGCGCCTTGAAGGAAGAGTTTCTTGCCCACTTCCCTTCGCCTGAGAAGTTTCGTCGGGGCACCCAGCCCAATCCTTACCAACCTATCATAGAGTGGTTTTCCGGGGGTGGGCAGCTTTCCCTCTCGCGATGGATGGCAGATGCCGAATATCAGGCAGCCCTCCATCGCGTGCCTCACCTGCGGCGCTTTGTAGAGAATACCGGCTTGACCGGGGAGCTTTCCATCTGGATGGAACTGGTGCTGCATGGCCTGGCAGATATGTCTCTCATTGGGCGCACCCTTTCCGACCGAGACCTGCATTTCAAGGATATTCTGGGTGAGCTTTTGAGCCGCCATTCCGACGAAGAGGAAGAAGAAGACTGAAGCCTGCCTGTGGAAGTCGCTTGGAAAGAAGGGCAAGCGTGGATTCGCTCTTCTTTTTACGAAGGGCCGCATGAGCTCTTGCTGGTCTTTGCTGAGCGGGCACGCCTAAGCTGGCAAGACCTTTCCCTCTCGGAGCTTTTTACGGCGCTGGTGACCCTCCTCCCTGACCTGGCCCTGGAGGAGCGAATGGAACTGCTGGTGTTTGCTTCGCACCTGATTCGGCTCAAAGCGCTGGCCCTGCTGCCCGTGCCTCTGCAAGCCGGCCAGGCGGAATTGCAAACCGAGGGGTCTGTGCCCCCCTCTTTTCCCTTTGCTGAGCTGCTCCGCTCTTGGGAGCCGCTCATAGAGCGGCAGGCCTATCGCTGGCTGCGTCCTACGCCGACAGAAGCGCTGGAAAAAGAAAAGTTTATCACGGGCATCCCCGTGTTTCGCCTGGTGCGCGCTTACCAGGAAGTGCTTGAGCGAATGCGCCGTCGCCAAGCTCGGGCCGCTCTCGCGGCCCCTCCCTTCACCCTTGAGGAAGTAGAGGCCAACCTCTTAGGCTATTTCCAGCAATGCTCTACTTGGTGGCTTAGTGAGCTCTGGCAGCGCTTGTACCCCCATCCTTTTTACCGAGCTGTGGCGCTTATGGTGATCTTAGGGTGGATCCAGGAAGGGCGGCTCCTTCTCCAGGTTGAAGACCTATGGTCCGCTCAGCTTTCCTGGCGGTCTTAGCCAGCCTCCTCTCGGCTCAGCCTTTGCACCTGCGGCCTTGGCATGTTGAGATGGGATACGCCTGGTTTTATCGGTCTGGAAAGGAACGCCAGGTGGCCCCTCCCGGCCCCCTCAACCTGGATCCCAGGGGCATTTTCCTACGCGCTCGGAAAGCTTACTTTGCTCCTCGCGGCGGGATGGGATGGTTCTTCGGGGCAGAAACCTTTTCCTGGTCCTTTTCTCAGGGGAGTTTCCTGGCGTCGTATTTGCCTCCCGGGGTTCAGATAGTGCCTGACTCCCAAGGGATCTGGCGATCGATTGCCTGTCGTGGGGTAGAGGTAGGCTTTCTGGGCCGATGGGTGCGGGGCCGATGGGGAGCCCTCTCCGGGGCCAGCTTGTACTTGCTTAGCACACGAGTGGCCCCCCTGAGTGTGCCTTTCACGGATGGGAGTCGGTTCGTCCTGCAGCCTACCCTCAACACTTTCGTGGGGTTTCGGGCTTCGCTGGTAGGGGTGTACAGACCACCTGACGAGGAAAACGTTGTTCTGACCCTGGGCCTTCACTGGCCTTTTCTATGGGGGCGTCCCGCTCCGGTCCTGGCACGGCATCAGCTTCCCGATGGGAGCACCGTAGCTCAGACCACTTCCTGGTATCTGCACCCCCGCTTCTGGCAGGTGTCGGTAGGCATGCTCTTCAAGTCGCCTCTTTAGCTTTTCCGCCCTACTTTTGCGGCGTATGCGGTACGCACCCTTCGTTGGAGCCTTCCTTGCCGTGGGGTGGGCGCAGCTGGAGAGCCCTAACAGCTTCCTTGCCCTCTCGGTGGGGGCTGCTTCGCCGACTGGCCGCTCCGCTCAGAAGGCCTTCATGTATCCTACTGATGGGTACGCCCTGCCGGGTGCCGCTGTCGGTTTGCACCTCCACACCTTTGTGGCCCCTTACTTGAGCCTCAACCTTCGTCTCACGCAGAGCTTTTTCTCGCTGGATGCCAAGAGCTTGGGTAAAGAAGACCACCTCTTCCCTGAGCCGGTGGCTATCAGCAAGAATCCCACTGTTTCCCATACTGTGGTCGGATTTGGGGTGGGCACGGGCTTTCGGTTGGATTGGGTGAGCTTTTACTTGCCTGTCCAGTTTGCTTTAGGGATTTATGCCCTTCCTGAAATACAGGGCGTCAAAAGCGCTACCCAGACGTGGTTCCAGTCAAAAACCTCTACCGCTCAGGTGGGCTTCAGCACAGGCCTCATCACGAATTTTTCCCTGTCTGATGATTTTTTTGTGGGGCTTTCGCTTTTGTACACCGGCGTGCGCTCAGGGGAAAAGGAGTGGGAGCGGTATCGGGTGACTCGTGGCGCTACGGACCAGCGCTTCCTCTACCGGGTGCCGGTAGCGACGGATCTGGCCGAGGTGGGGGTGCTGGTGGGCTTGCATTTCTGACGAGGGCGGGCATAAAGGAGAGGTAAAAGCCACAGGTTGAAGAGGGCGCCGCACAAGAGGCCCCCGATGACCGTCGTAGCGAAGGGGCGTTGCACTTCAGCGCCGGCCTGCTGGGAAAAGGCCATAGGCAAAAGCCCCACCACGGCCACGAGGGTGGTCGTCAGAATAGGTCGCGTACGCTCTTGCAGCGCATACAGAAGGGGCCTTAGGCTCATAGGATACACCGCTCGCAAGCTGTAGTAGCGGTTCAGGAGGACCGTGCCGTTGAGGGTCGCCAAACCAAACACGCTAATAAGCCCAATAGCCGCCGACAAGCTGAAGGGAAGGCCTCGCAGGGCAAGGCTAAGCATGCCCCCCAGCCGGGGCAGCCAGCGACACCAAGAAAATCAGCAGAATGGCCTGGGTTCGATGGAGCGTGAGGTACATCAGGCTCCCTACCAGGAGGATCGTCAGCGGGACGATCCACAGGAGGCGTTCCCGGGCTGAGAGGTAATTTTGCCACTGGCCTCCGTAGGAGATGCGGTACCCCGGTGGTAGAGGGAGGCGGTTGGCCAGGGCTTGGAATCTCCTCTACCACAGAGAGGGTGCCGCGTCCCCGCACGTTGATACCGAGGGCGTAAGAGCGTTCTCCTTCAGCGTGGGGGATTTCGTTGAAGGAAGGCACATACTGGATGTGGGCTACCTGGGTGAGGGGCACCCAAGGGCCCCGCTGGGTGGGCAGGGCGAGCTGAGAGATGTCGGCTGGAGGGTTAGCCAGGCGAAGCGCCACAGGTACCCTGAGCCCTTCTGCCGTAAGGACAGGAGGTAGAGCCAGCCCTATGCGGTAAGCTTGAATCCAGCGTTGGGCTTCGGCCAGATCGATCCCGTAGAAAGCGAGGGCTTCAGGCTTCCAGCGGATTACGATCTGCTGTGCGCCAAAAAAGAGCGGTCGGGATAGGTCAGCCACCCCGGGCAGGTGCTGGACCTGGTCAGCCAGGATTTCCCCCCCACTTAGCCAGGGTGTCCAGGTCTGGGCCGAGCAGCCTCACCACGACGTCCGTGCGAGCGCCAGCTAAAAGCTCGTTGAACCGCATCTGGATAGGCTGCTGGATGCTAATAAAGATGCCAGGATAATGAGCCTGAATGGTGGCTTTGACGCTTTCAGCCAGGGCCGTGCGGGAAATCGCCGTGTCCGGGTTATGCGTCAGGATAAGGTCCGCACTCTCCACAAACATGGGGTCCATCGGAATCTCCGAGGTGCCGATTTTGGCTACCATTTCCTGAAAGACCTGGGGGAAGCGCTCTCTGAGCAGCCGGTGGATGTTTTGGCAGTAGGTGAGGGTTTGGCTAAGCGAGCTACCCAAAGGCAGGCGGGTTTCTACCGCAAAGGCTCCTTCCTCAAGTTCTGGCAGAAAGGTGGATTCTGAAAGCACGAACATCAGACCTCCTACCAGCAGCAAAAGCCCCCAGCTTGTCAGGGCTACCCAGGGCCGGTGGAGCGTCCACCTCAGCAGCCGCCGAGCGCTTTCTTGCAAGCCATGGTGCAGGTTATGGGCCCACCGGCTTCGGACCGGCGCAAGCAGGCGAGCGCTCACCCAGGGCACAAACGTGAGGGACAGCACCAGCGCCCCTGTCAGCGCAAACATCATGGTGAGCACCATGGGGCGAAACATCTTTCCTTCCACGCCGGTCAGGAAAAGCAGAGGTAGGTACACCGACAGCACCACCATCTCACCGAAGAGGCTGGCTTGCCGGATCTGGATGGCTGCTTTTTCGGTGGCGGCGAGGCGATCGGGCTGTGCGGCCAGGCGCACCAGCACCGCTTCCACCAGGATCACCGTCCCATCCACGATAAGCCCAAAGTCTATGGCGCCGAGGCTCATCAGGTTGGCGGAAAGGCCGGTCAGGCTCATCAGCCCCAAGGCAAAGAACATGGAGAGGGGGATGACGGCGCCAACCACCAGGCCCGCCCGCCAACTGCCCAGCAGCACCGTCAGCAGGCCTATCACCAGCAGCGCCGCTTCTATGAGGTTTTGGCTCACGGTGTGCAGCAGCCGCTCAATCAGGTCTTCTCGGTCCAGAAAAGGCACTATCCGAATCCCATAAGGCAGACGACTTTCCAGGGCGCTCAACTGTGCTTTGAGCCGGTGAATGACCTCGGCGGTGTTTTCTCCTTTGCGCACCAAGACGATCCCGCCTACCGCTTCTCCGAGGGTGTCTCGCAGGAGGGCTCCATAACGAGGCAAGTGACCTTCCTCGACGGTAGCGATGTCTACCAGCCGGATAGGTCGTCCACCCCGGACAGCGACTACGGCGGTCCGGATGTCAGCGGGGCTACGCCATACCCCTTCCGCTCGCAGGGCCAGTGTAGCCTGGCTTTTCTCAATGAACCCTCCTCCCGTAAGCTGGTTGGTGGTGAAAAGGGCCTGTTCCACTTCGGTGAGGGTAAGCCTGTATCGGTCCAGGGCCTCTGCCCGAAACCGAATTTCCCACCGCCGGACATACCCGCCAAAGCTACTCACATCCGCCACCCCAGGCACCTCCAAGATCGTGCGGCGCACCAGCCAGTCCTGAATCGTGCGCAGCTCGCTGAGCGAAACCGGCTCGCGGGGCACTAATACGTACTGGTAAGCTTCGCTAAGGCCGGTACTGGGCGGCCCAATCTCAGGCTGTACGCCGGCAGGCAACTGCCCCTGCAGCGCCATCAGCCGCTCCGCAATCTGCGCCCGTGCCCGGTACAGGTCCACCCCTTCCGCAAACACCATCGTAATCAGCGACAACCCCATCCGTGAGATAGAACGCCACTCCACCCGGTCAGGCACCGTGGCCAGCGCCGTCTCAAGGGGGCGCGTCACCAGAAGTTCTACTTCCGCAGCGGAATAGCCCGGAGCGTAGGCATACACTTGCACCTGGTTGTTCGTAATGTCAGGTACAGCGTCAATCTGCACATGCACCAGTCCATATATCCCAATGCCCAGCACCACGAGCGTAACCCCAAGCGCCACCCCTGCTGAGCGTACGCTTAGGCGCAGCAGGCTTGCCCACACCGGACAAAAGTACCATCTCCTCGGCATGGGGACTCCGCACCACGTTTTATCAACCAGCGGTTTACATTTTTTGAAGAGCTGGACACCGACGCTTGCCAGAGCTGACCCACCCTTCCAAGCGGGGTGGCTTTGGGGCTTGCGTTACCTTTGGGTCCGGCTTAGGGGGGGCCCTTTCTGAAGCCCACACAATTCCTATTTGCAGAAATCCGAACTTTTGTGTTACCTTTGCTTTATGCACCGTGGTGTGTGGATAGGCTTGCTTGTACAGGCAGGACTGGCGCAAGTGCTAGTCTGGCAGGAGACCTTTGACGACGCTGGCGCGACCGCCCGCTGGGTCACCGAAAGCCCACCCGGCAGCAAAAACAACCCCACTCCGCCTGGTATCCCAGGCCTCACTTACGTGGCCAACCAATCCGGCCACAATTATTTCGTCATCAATGACGCCAACACGCCAGAGCTGGACGGGACCGGGGCTTTCGTTCGAGGCCGTCGGGCGGAATGCGGCCCCCCTAACGACCTTCCTAACCCCTACACCAACGGCGGCCCTGTCAACCGCAGCCTCCACATCACCGCTCAGGCAGGCAGCGATGGCGACGTGCTCGGCTACATCAACTTCCCTGATTACGGCGATGAGTATTCCTGGTCCAACCAAGGCTTCGGCGCCGATGGCAACACCGACCAGTGGGCCTACCTCACCCAAGACATTAGCACCGTAGGCAAGACTTGCTTGCGTCTCACCGCAGACTTTTACTTGGGCGGAGACCGAGACCGTGTGCGCAGCTACGCTTCTATTTTATATAGCACCGATGGCGGAACCACCTGGCAAGTTCTGGTGCCCAACATCCAAGCCACCATCGCCCTGCCCGTGTGGTTAGCCTACCACTTCGTGGCGGGCACCTGCAATAATTGGATTCGTCTCACTTTTCCTTTGCCTGCCGCCGCAGAAAACATCCCCAACCTGCGGATTGCCTTCCGCTGGCGCAACGACAACAGCGATCCCATGACCACGGCCGACTACACCCTCTCCGCCGGCTTCAATGTAGACAATATCCGCATAGAGGCGGCAGCTCCACCTACGGCCGACTTCGTAGCCGATAACACCACCGTCTGCAAAAACCAAACCGTCACCTTCACCAATCTCACCACCATCCCCTGCGCTCTACCTACCACGTACAATTGGGAGATCACCCCTGCTGCGTCGGTGGTGTATGTGGGGGGCACCAACTCCACCAGCCCTAACCCGCAAGTGCAGTTCACCGCCAACGGCACCTACACCGTCCAGCTTACCGCTACCAATGCGGCGGGCACCCATACGGTGGTCAAAACCGCTTACATTACAGTACAGGACTGCCCACCTCAAGCCGCTTTTTCTGCCAGTGCTTCGTCGGTGTGTGCGCTTAGCCCTACCCCGCCTCCCGGCAGCCCTACCCAAATCACCCTCACAGACAATAGCAACCTCAACTACCAAACGCTGGTTAGCCGCATCTGGAGCGCCTGGCCGGCTGCAGGGGTCACCTTCGATCCCAATACCAGCGCTTCGCCCGTCACGGTCACCTTCGCCAATCCTGGACTCTACACCATCACCCTCACCGTGCAGACAGCCGATGGGACCAGCTCTTACAGCCAAACCTTCTCTATCGCCTCCTGCGCTTGCGGCGGATCCCCTTCCTCCACCTCCCAAATAGACACCCTCTACAAGGAGACCTTTGATGGATGCGGAGACTATGTCTTTAGTACGAACGGAAGCGTTAGCTGCGGCTGGCGCACGCAGTTTCTATCCAACAACTGTTACACAGATGGTTTTTTCGGCACCTGTTGTAACCACTGGCGCATAGATGCCAACGAGGCCGGGGTCGCTCCACCGGGCTGCGGCACGGGCGGCGGGTCAGACAAGTCCCTTTACATGGGGGCTACGGGGGGGATATGCGCATTTATGTGCTCAGGTGCTTGTTACCTTGCAGACCCGGCTACGCTTACCGACAAACGCATCCATCTCAATACCAACATAAACTTTACCACTCGGCCCTTGTATCCCTTTGACTCTGTGGTGGTGCAGTTTGACATGATAGGCTATGGAGGGGATGATGCCTGCTTTGTTACAAAGTCCGACTATGGATTTTTTGAGTACAGTACGAACGGGGGGACCACGTGGATAGCGCCGACCGATCAGCCCTGGGTGGTAGCAGGCGGCCTCCAGGACTGGGCCAACACCATGGACTACTTAGCGTCTGATACTTGTTTAATTGGATCAGCGGTTCAAGGGTTTTGGACTCGCTTGCGGTGGCGCGTGCCCGCAGGCGCCCTTACTAGCACCCAGTTCCGTATCGCCTTCCGCTGGAAAAATACCAATGATGGCTGCGGGTACGATCCCTCTTTCGCCGTGGATGATGTCTATATTTTGGGGTACAAGACGCTTCCGAGCTTCACGGCTAATCAGTACATCGGCCCCAATGGCGGTTCCTGGCATGTAGCGGCTAACTGGAGCAGTGGCAATGTCCCCGACACCCCCACAGAAGATGCGGAGATTCCCGCTGGCAAGCATGTAGTGATTACCACCGCTGTAGATGTGCGGCATGTGTGCAACTTTGGCAAAATCACCATAGATGACCCCACTGCCGTCACCCTCAACATCCACGGCAACCTCCTCAACGAAGGTCAGATTACGTCCACGGGTACGACAAACGATCCCGATGTGCGGTTTGTGGGTTCTGATAGCCGGTATCGCGGCACGGGCACCAACTGGGATGCCGATTATGGGATTGCCAGCGGCAAAACCACCCTTGAAGCCAACCTTTCCTGCCGCTCCCTTCGCGTGAGCGCAGACTTTGACTTCTCTAATCGGGTTATCACGGTTTACCGGGATTTTAGCTATACGGGTGGGGGCACGCTTACTTATGCTGGCAGTCGCCTCGTCTTAAATGGGCCTTGTACCTCTTGCCTTTACAGTAGCGATGCCCAGCAGATCAACAGCGGCGCGGTCGCTACCAACCTGTACGATGTAGAGGTCAACAAGGCCTCTGGGGTTGTCCTTCAGAATGCTGGTGATGTGCGGATCAATGGGACTTTCTTCGTTCATGGGGGGGTGTACGATGCCCAGACCAATCGGCTGCGGGACGGAGCGGGGGGGCCGGCTCCCCTGGTCATGACGGGAGGGGAGTTGCGCCTGGCGCGCCTAAACGCTGTCCTGCCAGAGCTAAGCGGCCCCTATACGCTCAATGGCGGATGGGTAACCCTCTACGGCGGTACAAACCCCAGCGATGTGCAGACCTTGCGCCAGCGCACCTACTGGAACCTTCGTTTTGCCGGCCAGGGCATCAAGCGGTTGGAAGCCGGCACCACCAGCGTCCAGAACCTCCTGGATCTGGCCGTGGATGGCTTTGTAGATGCCGTATCCAATGGGGCTGTGCTGTGGGTGCAAAATCCCCTTCTTACGGCGGTGACCCGCAGCAATGGCCATGTGTATGGGCTGCTTCGCCGAACCGTGCAAGGGCTGGGCCAGTACCCGCTTTGACGTGGGCGAAGGAGACCCCAATCGCCGCTATGAGCGCTTGGATGTGCTGATTCGGCAGGTCCTTGCCGGGGGTAAACCACCTCACCACGCAGTTTGTGCCTACGGATCCGACCGATCCTTCTCCAGCGGTGACGGAGGGAACGGCCACCTGGCAGGTGGCGTTACCGCCGGGGTACTGGCAGGTGAGTCCGAGTGCACCCCCTTCAGCAGGGCTTTACGATGCCATTTCGTATCCTGTGGGCTTTACCCTACCGGCTAATCCCGCCCAGTATACTTTGGGCAAGCGACCCGATGGAAATGGGGCCGATTGGAGCCAGACGCTGACGGGCTCGTATGTCTTGCCGGCGGGGGGCACAGTCCGACGCAATGGGTTTGGAAGTTTTTCGGAGTTTGGCATTCTAACCAGTCCGACGCCGCTGCCGGCGCTTGCCCTTCGGCTGGAGGGGCGCTGGACAGCCCCCGGACAAGTAGAGCTGCGGTGGGAGCCCATCGGAGGGGTGCCTGTGGTGGCTTATCGGCTCTATGCGGAAGAAGGGGGCAGGTGGCGCTTGCTGGCGGCAGGGGAGGAAAGCTTCCGGCGATGGGCCGGCCTGCAGGCGGCCCCGCTTCAGCGCTATCAAGTAGAGGCGGAGCTGGCAGGGGGGGCCACCCTTCGTTCCAACGCCGTGGAGCTGGTCCAAGGGAAAGGCGACCTGGAGCTGTCTGTTTGGCCGAATCCTGCCTCGGAGGAAGTGCACTTCGTGCTTAGGGGGGCTGCGGATCCGCTTGAGGTAGAGGTGTGGGATGCGCTCGGGCGGCGGGTCGCCTCGCTGAAAGGGGTAGGGGGGGTTACTTGGCCGATCTCGCCAGCGCTTCCTGTGGGGGTCTACTTGTGGAAGGCGCAGGCAGGAGGAGAGCTTTTTTCTGGGCGGATAGAGGTGCGCCGGTAAAGACGCCTCCTCCCCTTTTACTTTAGCGAGGGGAGGAAATTTGCGTACAGCGTTGTACCTTTGCCCTGCTTTCGCCATCGTAGCTCAGTGGCAGAGCACTTCCTTGGTAAGGAAGAGGTCGCCGGTTCGATCCCGGCCGATGGCTCAGAAGCCCCCAAAAGACTCAGAGGGAAAAGGGGGATGTAGGGGCTCAAGCGGAGTAAAGGGCAAAGCTGACTCGGCCGCATTTGGAAGTGTGTGATTTTTTGTACCTTTGCCCCGCTTCTGGCCGTTGGGCTCGGGTGAGCGGTCCTCGCAAGGGGGCTTGGCCGGTTCGACTCCGGACGATGGCGCTTATGTCCAAGGAGGTTTTCGTACGTGATAAGGAGCACGTCAATGTGGGCACCATTGGCCACGTTGACCATGGTAAGACGACGCTGACCGCCGCTATCACCAAAGTCCTGGCGAAGCGAGGCATGGCTCAAGAGCGCTCCTACGATTCCATTGACAACGCTCCGGAAGAGCGGGAGCGGGGCATCACCATCAACACCGCCCATGTGGAGTACCAGACCGAAAAGCGCCATTATGCGCATATTGACTGTCCCGGGCATGCCGACTATGTCAAGAACATGGTTACCGGCGCAGCTCAGATGGATGGCGCTATTCTCGTGGTGGCCGCTACGGATGGTCCCAAAGCCCAAACCCGCGAGCACATTCTTCTTGCCCGGCAGGTAGGTGTGCCGTACATCGTGGTATTCCTGAATAAGGTAGACATGGTGGACGATGAAGAGCTTCTGGAGCTGGCGGAGATGGAAATTCGGGACCTGCTCAACTTTTACGGGTATCCGGGTGACACGACCCCTATCATCCGAGGCTCGGCGTTAGGCGCGCTGAACGGCGACCCGAAGTGGGAAGAAAAAGTGCTTGAGCTATTGAACGTGCTGGATACCTACATTCCCACGCCTCAGCGTATCATTGATAAGCCCTTCCTGATGCCGGTAGAGGACGTGGTCTCCATCACCGGTCGGGGAACGGTGGTGACAGGGCGTATAGAGCGGGGCAAGATCAAGCTCAACGAACCGGTAGACATCGTGGGACTGCGGGAAGACAAGCTTACCTCCGTGGTGACAGGCATTGAGATGTTTCGCAAGCTTCTGGATGAAGGGCAAGCGGGCGACAATGTGGGCCTTCTCCTGCGAGGTATTGACAAAGACCAAATCAAGCGCGGGATGGTGGTGTGCGCCCCCAACAGCGTAACGCCCCATAAGCGCTTCAAAGCCGAGGTGTATATCCTCACCAAGGAAGAAGGCGGCCGGCATACCCCCTTCCAGACAAACTATCGCCCGCAGTTTTTCTTCCGTACGGCGGATGTGACAGGCACGATTAAGCTACCCCCTGACGTGCCGATGGTCATGCCCGGCGACAACGTCAGCATTGAGGTGGAGCTGATTTACCCCATCGCCATGGAGAAAGGGCTCCGGTTCGCTATTCGCGAGGGGGGGCGAACGATCGGGGCTGGCCAAGTTACGGAAATTTTAGACTAACTTTGCCGGCCTACACGGGTGTAGCTCAACTGGTAGAGCAGCGGTCTCCAAAACCGCAGGTTGCGGGTTCGAGTCCTGCCACCCGTGCCATGAAGACTCGTCTTGCGCAGTTGTGGAAGGAGTATGTGACGGAGTGGCGAGAAAAAGTGGAGTGGCCTTCCTTTCCCCAACTGGTGAGCACCACCATTGCGGTGCTGGTGGGAAGTCTCCTACTGGCTATCGTGATTGGCCTTATAGATCTATTGTTTAGCACTATCATGCGAGGGGTTTATTCGCTTTTTTGATGGGTATGCCGTGGTACGCGCTGAAGGTTCGGGTTTTCCAAGAGAAAAAGGCCTCTGAACGCATCCGGCAAGAGCTGGAGCGTTTGGGCCTTTCGCACCAGGTGACGGACATCTTGGTGCCCATGGAGCGCGTGCTGGAGGATCGCA
The DNA here is from genome assembly GCA_026003235.1 of Bacteroidia bacterium. GTDB lineage: Bacteria > Bacteroidota > Bacteroidia > SpSt-205 > SpSt-205 > SpSt-205. The sequence goes on from BPGW01000011.1 coordinate 12,118, forward strand.
AAGGGGGCAAAAAGCGCGAGCGAGATAGGGTCTTTTTGCCGGGATACCTATTTCTGGAAATTCCGGTAGAAGAGCATGTGCCAGAACTAGCCCAGGTCCTACGGGGCGTACCCGATGTGATGTACTTTGTCTCTCCGGCCCGGGGAGCGGTTCCTGTTCCCTTGCCCGAGCAAGAAATGACGCCCATCCTTTCCCGGGCCCGCTCGCAGCAGCAACTGGTGGAAGTCTTACATGCTTTTGAGGTAGGACAGCTGGTGCGCATCGTAGAAGGCCCGTTTGCCGGTTTTGAGGGCTATGTGGCTGAAGTCTACCCCGAAAAGCAGCGCCTTCAGGTCCGGGTCAAAATCTTCAACCGTGAAACACCTATAGAACTTCCTTATCACCAGGTTCAGAAACTATGAAAGAGATAACCGCCATCGTAAAGCTCCAGATAAAAGGGGGGCAAGCCAACCCTGCGCCTCCTATCGGGCCTGCCTTGGGCTCCAAAGGGGTCAACATCATGGAGTTTTGCAAGCAATTCAACGCACGCACGCAGGACAGGCCGGGGGAAGTCCTCCCCGTGGTCATCACCATCTACAAGGACAAGAGCTTTGATTTCGTCATCAAGACCCCTCCGGCGGCGGAACTCCTCAAAAAAGCCGCCCGCATTGAGAAGGGGTCAGCCGAACCCAACCGGAAAAAGGTGGGTTCAGTCACTTGGGCTCAGGTTCGGGAAATTGCAGAGAAAAAGATGCCCGACCTTAACTGCTATTCCGTTGAGGCTGCTATGAATATGATAGCCGGCACGGCGCGCAGCTTAGGCCTAATCATTCAAGGAGAGCGTTGACTATGGCTCGCCGAGGAAAAAAATACCTTACGGCCCTCCAAGCCCTGGAGAAGCGTCTTTATGGTCTGGCTGAGGCGATAGAGGCGCTGAGAAAGGTGCGCTTTGAACGGTTTGACGCTACGTTTGAGTTGGCTGTGGATCTGAATATCGATCCTCGTCAGGCTAACCAGCTTGTGCGTGGTACCGTCACGCTTCCCCACGGCACGGGCAAAACCGTTCGGGTGTTGGCGCTGGTGCCCCCCGACAAGCAAAAAGAAGCCGAAGCCGCTGGAGCAGATTACGCTGGTTTAGAGGAATACATCGCCCGTATTGAGCAGGGGTGGTTGGACTTTGATGCCGTGGTTTGCACCCCCGATGTGATGCCCAAAGTCGCCCGCCTTGGGAAAATCCTGGGGCCTCGGGGCCTGATGCCTAACCCCAAAAGTGGTACGGTAGCCCCTGATATCGGCCGTGCTGTGCGAGAACTCAAAGCCGGTAAAATAGAAGTTCGCAATGACAAGACAGGGGTGGTCCATGTGCCTATTGGGAAAGCATCGTTTGAGACCCAAAAGCTCCGTGAAAACGCCATAGAAGTGCTCAAAGCGCTGGAATCCATGCGTCCTGCAGGCGTCAAAGGGAACTACATCCTGTCTGTGTACCTTTCCACCACGATGAGTCCTGCTGTAGCCATCGATCGCAGTCGCCTATGACCCGAGAAGAAAAAACCGCCTTGATAGCCGAAATCAGCCAGACCCTTTTGGAGGCTTCGGCTTTTTATTTGGTAGACCTTGGCCCACTGAACGCCGAAGATACCGTAGCCTTTCGCCGGCAGCTTTATGAGAAGGGGCTGCGCGTGCGGATGGTCAAAAATACCCTGCTAGCCAAAGCGCTTGAGCGCGCCCAAGTCTCAGATTGGCTGACCTTGGAAAAAGCCCTCCGAGGCAGTACAGCGCTTATTGTGTGCGGGCCCGACCCGAAGGTGCCAGCTCAGGTCGTCCAAGCTTTTCAAAAAGAAAAGCAAAAGGACTTCCCGGCCTTCAAAGCAGCTTACGTAGAGGGCAGCTATTATGTAGGCGCTTCCCAGCTTGAAGCGCTAACCCGCCTCAAGTCCAAACAAGAACTCCTGGGCGAGGTCGTAGCTACCCTGCAAAGCCCTCTGCAACGCGTTGTAGGCGCGCTCCAAAGCGCGGGTTCAACCGTAGCTGGCCTCCTACAAACCCTTTCCGAACGAAAATCCTAAACAACCCATTCCCTGATACCTATGGCAGACTTGAAAGCACTCGCAGAAACGCTGGTGAATCTCACCGTCAAGGAAGTGAACGAGCTTGCAGCGATTTTGGAGAACGAGTATGGCATCAAGCCCGCAGCGGCTGCGCCCGTCATGGTGGCCGCCGCACCGGCCGCTTCGGCGGCAGAGGCGCAAGCCCCCGCTAAGACCGAATTCGACGTTATCCTCAAATCGCCAGGCGAACGCAAGCTTGATGTGGTAAAAGTTGTCAAAAATATCACCGGACTTGGCCTAAAAGAAGCTAAAGAGCTGGTGGATAAAGCCCCGCAGCCCATCAAGGAAAAAATCTCCAAAGAAGAAGCCGAGCAAATTCGTCAGCAGCTTGCCGAACTGGGGGCCGACGTTGAGGTCAAGTAAGTGCGTCCCTTCCCCAGGCTCCTATTTGCCGTGCTTAGCACTGTAAAAGCTAAGTACGGTCTTCTCTTTTGTTTTAGGATAGCTTATCGTCCTTCCCTTTTCCTTGCCAGGTATGAGTGACAAGCGCATCTCTTTTTCCTCGCACCGGTCGGCCGTCATGGTGCCTGACCTTTTGTCTGTGCAATTAGATTCCTTCCGGAGGTTCATGGATCTCAGTACCCCTCCCGAAAAGCAGTCCGAGGAGGGGCTGTACAAAGTTTTCCGGGAGCATTTCCCTGCTAAAGACCCTCGGGAAGAGTACCTTATGGACTTTGAGGGGTACCTTTTGGAACCCCCTCGGTATTCCCCTCAGGAGTGTAAAGTTCGGGGTGTTACCTATGGTGTTCAGCTCAAGGTTAAGTTTTCCCTGCGTCCGCTTAAGCCTGATAATACCGTTTTCCATCCGAAGGAAGAGTGGGTCTACCTTGGGGTGATTCCCTACATGACTCCTCAGGCCACCTTCATCATCAATGGGGTTGAACGGGTGGTTATCAATCAGCTTCATCGTTCGCCGGGGATTCTTTTTTCGGCTAAGCTGCGTTCTGGTACTACGGAGATGACCTATGGCGCCCGTATCATTCCCGAGCGGGGTAGCTGGACCGAAGTGGCCACCGATGCGACAGGGTACACGCGGCTTTATTTTGACCGGAAAAAAGCGGTGCCGGCTACGGTTTTGCTTCGGGCCATGGGGCTCAGTTCGGATGCCGATATTGTCACGCACTTCGGCCTGGCTGAAGAGATCAAGTTCAGTGCCCTCCGCTCTGAGAAGGCTTTTGCCCCCTATGTAGGCCGCAAGCTCGCGACCCGCATCACCCATGTCACCCAGCAGGAAATCACCGACCCTGAAACGGGGGAGATGAGCTACTTACGGCGTTTTGAGACGATCTTTGAAGTGGGCCACGTGCTGAGGGAAGAAGACTTTCACACGCTGCGCGAGCGGCACATAGACACCCTCTATATCCTCAAATCCGAATACGAGGACGAGCGTCATGTTGTCCTGGCTACACTCAAGAAAGACCCCAGCTATTCGCAAACCTCGGCCATCGTGGAAATCTACAAGGTCATGAAGGGAGCTGAATCCGTCCCAGACGAAGAAGTAGCCCGGCAGTTTATGGAAAAGCAAATCTTGTCCAACAAAAGATATGATCTGGGGCGGGTGGGTCGCTTCCAACTGAACCGAAAACTCTACGGAGAGCAGCGCTACGACGATAACCTACTGCGGGTTGAGGACGTGGTAGCGATTCTCAATCGTCTGCAAGATCTCTTTGCCGGTCGGGCCGAAGGGGATGAAGAAGATCACCTCAGCCACCGTCGCATCCGTACCGTGGGCGAACAAATGTATCTCCAGATCTCGGAAGGGCTCAGTCGGCTCACCCGCGCTATCCGTGAGCGCATGAGCACGTACGAAGGGGAGGACTTCAAGCCTTCGGATGTCATTCAGGCTAAGTCTTTCGCTTCTGCCCTACAGAAATTCTTTACTCAAGGCCAGCTCAGTCAGCTCCTAGACCAGACCAACCCCCTCTCCGAACTGGCTCATAAGCGCCGGATCTCAGCTATCGGTCCCAACGGCGGCCTGTCGCGAGAACATGCAGGCTTTGAGGTGCGTGACGTGCACTATTCTCACTATGGTCGAATTTGCCCTATTGAAACCCCAGAAGGCGCTAATATCGGTCTCATTAATTCCCTCGCCATCTACGCCCGCGTCAATGATCTCGGCTTTCTGGAGACTCCTTACCACCCCGTAGAAAACGGTAAGCCTGCCTTTTCCCAGGTCGTTTATCTCACCCCTGACCACGAGGAAAAATACCCGATCGCCCCTCTCAAACCTCTGCTGAATGGAAAAAAGCCAGCCGAGCTGCAGGTGCGCTATGAAGGCGAATACCCTGAGGTCCCTATAGAAGAAGTGCGCTTCACCGATGTAGCTCCTGACCAGCTTTTGGGGCTCTCCGCCAGCTTGATACCTTTCCTTGAACACGACGACGCCAACCGAGCCCTCATGGGGTCCAACATGCAACGGCAGGCGGTCCCCCTTCTGCGGCCGGAAGCCCCCATCGTGGGAACCGGCATGGAAAAGCATGTGGCCCGAGATAGCCGGGTTCTCATTTATGCAGAATATCCCGGTGTCGTACAGTATGTGGATGCAAATCGTATTGTCATTCGTTACGAGCGCCCTCCCGAAGAAGCGCTTGTTTCCTTTGAGGATGACGAAGTGACCTATGAAATCCCCAAGTTTTGGCGCACTAACGAAAGCACTTGCCTCAACCTGCGTCCTATTGTCAAAAAAGGGCAGCGCGTGCAAAAGGGCCAGCCCCTTGTGGAAGGCTATTCCATTGAACAGGGGGAGCTGGCCTTGGGTAAAAACTTGCTGGTGGCTTTCATGCCCTGGCAAGGGTACAACTTTGAAGACGCTATCGTGATCTCCCAGCGCCTGGTGCAGGATGATGTCCTAACCAGCATTACGATACAAGAATTTGAGGTGGAGGTGCGGGAAACCAAAGCGGGTCCCGAAGAGCTAACACGAGAATTGCCCAACGAATCTGACGATCGGACACGCTACTTAGATGAGGAGGGCATTGTGGTGGTCGGCGCCGAAGTGCGGGAAGGCGATATTCTGGTAGGCAAAGTCACCCCTAAGGGGCAGAGTGCAGACCTTTTGCCGGAAGAAAAGCTTTTGCGGCAGATTTTTGGCGACCGCAGCTCGGAGGTCAAAAGCACGCCGCTGGTCATGCCCCCCGCCTCCCATGGGTACGTGATTGCGACCTACCTCTACCGAAAGGACCGTCGTATCCCTGATGCGGAAAAGCGTCGCGAAGAAGAACGCAAAATTGATACCTACTTTGAACAGCAGGTGCAGGCTCTGCGCCGCCGTATGGTTGAAAAGCTGGAAAAACTCCTTGCGGGCAAAAAACTCGTCTCCATCCAGAATAAGTACGGCGAAGAGCAGCTTCCTCCTTCCAAAAAGATTTCTTCTGCCTGGCTGGCAGCTCAGCGCTTTGAAGAACTCAATCCCACAGGCTGGACGACCGATCCCCACACGAACCTCTTGATTGAGCGCCTTTTCCAGAACTACATGGCGCTCTATTCGCGCTACTACGCCGACGCCCAGCGGGAAAAACTCTATCTCATCGCCGGCGATGAACTGCCTAACGGCGTACTCAAGATGGCTAAAGTCTACGTGGCCACCAAACGAAAAATCAAAGTAGGGGATAAACTGGCCGGTCGCCACGGCAACAAAGGGGTCATCGCCAAGGTAGCTCCTGTGGAAGATATGCCTTACCTGGAGGACGGTACGCCTGTGGATATTGTTTTGAACCCCTTAGGCGTGCCTTCTCGGATGAATATAGGCCAGATTTACGAGGCTGTCTTGGGATGGGCAGGTCAGAAGCTTGGTGTAAAATTTGAAGCACCTCCTTTTGCAGGTGCCAGTTACGAAGAGGTCAACGCTTGGCTTGAGAAAGCTGGGCTGCCACGCGACGGCCGGGTGTACCTCTACGATGGGCAGACCGGTGAACGCTTCGATCAGCCTGCAACCGTAGGCGTGATCTACATGCTCAAGCTTGACCACATGGTAGATGACAAGATGCATGCGCGTTCGGTAGGGCCCTATGGGGTTGTGACTTCTCAGCCTTTGGGTGGTCGTTCGCACTTCGGGGGGCAGCGTCTGGGAGAAATGGAAGTCTGGGCGCTGGAAGCCTTTGGCGCAGCCAACCTCCTCCAGGAAATGCTCACTGTGAAGTCCGACGACGTGGACGGCCGCATGAAAGCCCACGAGGCCATCATCAAAGGGGAAAACATCACGTATTTCGGCGTTCCAGACTCCTTCCAGGTTTTAGTGAATGAGCTGAGGGGTCTGGCTTTGGATGTCCGTTTTGACTAAACTGAATCTGCTTATGCAAACCATAAAAAACACTCAGAATCAGTTGGTGGCCCGCCATTCGGTGGTTACCATCCCGATTCCGATTCGGAGGGTTACGATTTCGCTGGCTTCGCCGGACCGCATCCTTGAGTGGAGCAAAGGGGAAGTCATCCGGGCGGAGACCATAGACTACCGTACTCACAAACCCGAAATGGGGGGGCTTTTTTGTGAGCGCATCTTCGGTCCCGTGAAGGACTACGAGTGCGCTTGTGGTAAGTACAAGGGCGCTCGGTACAAAGGCATCCGGTGCGATCGGTGCGGCGTGGAAGTCATTGAGAAAAAATGGCGTCGGGTCCGAATGGGCCATATCGCCCTCCAGGAACCGGTGGTACATCCCTGGTATTACCGGCACGCGCCGTCTAAGCTGGCTTCTCTCTTAGGGTATCCCCCCAAAAAGCTTGAGCAGATTGTACTGTACGAGCGCTATGTGGTGATTCGGGTGGGCGATGCGGCTCATGTCCATAAGAACCTCCGAGAAAGCGACCTGCTTACCCCAGAAGAGTATCAAAAAATCACCAAAACCCTGCAGGCTCTATCCCGCGAAAATCCGGCTATACAACCTTCGTCTTTTGTGGCCAAGATGGGGGCTCGGGCTCTGGATGAGATTTTACGAGAACTGGACCTTGAAAAATTGGCTGCCGAGCTACGGGCTCAGTTGGAAAATGAAGTTTCCCAACAGCGTCGGAGTGACCTGCTCAAGCGCCTCAAGGTCGCAGAGGAGTATCGTTCGGCCAATCGCCGCCTGGAAAACCGTCCCGAGTGGATGGTTCTGCGGGTGATACCGGTCGTACCGCCAGAGTTGCGTCCCCTGATACCGCTCCCGGGGGGGCGGTATACCGCCGCTGACCTGAATGACCTGTATCGCCGCCTCATTCAGCGCAATAACCGCCTCAAACGCATGATGGAGAATCGCACCCCCGACCTTCTCCTCAACAATGAGCGGCGCATGCTGCAAGAAGCGGTGGATGCCCTACTGGACAGCGCCCGCAAGCGTAACCAAACCTCTGCGGCCGCCGAAAGTACTACCGGGCGTATGCTCCGTTCCCTCAGCGACAACATCAAGGGCAAGCAGGGCCGTTTCCGCCAAAACCTCCTGGGTAAGCGCGTAGACTATTCCGGGCGTTCGGTCATCGTGGTGGGGCCGCACCTCAAGCTCCACGAGTGTGGCCTGCCCAAGGATATGGCTGTCGAGCTCTTCAAGCCGTTTATCATTCGGGATCTTTTGGCTCAACGAGTCGTGCGCACCGAAAAAAGTGGCCGCAGGCTCGTGGAACGCAAAGACCCCAGGATATGGCCCATCCTGGAAAATGTGCTCAAAGGCCACCCCGTGCTCCTAAATAGAGCGCCTACGCTGCACCGACTGGGCATACAAGCTTTCCAACCTAAGCTTGTAGAAGGAAAAGCTATTCAGCTGCATCCGCTGGTTTGTACGGGTTATAATGCGGACTTTGATGGGGATCAGATGGCTGTCCATGTGCCGCTCAGCCAAGCGGCTATCATGGAGGCCCAGGTGCTTCTGTTGTCCAGTCACAATATCTTGCACCCGGCCAATGGCGCTCCCATAGCCGTGCCCTCTCAGGATATGGTTCTGGGGCTGTATTACCTCACCAAAGAAGCCCAAGGCGCTCGAGGAGAGGGAGCCATCTTTGGCAGCCCTGAGGAGGCGATCCAGGCCTACCAAGCGGGCAAAGTGGCTATACATGCGCGCGTTACGGTCCGCCTCCCCAATGGCGAAAAAGTGCTAACTACCCCAGGCCGCGTGATCTTCAACCAAACCCTTCCGCCCGAGATTCCTTTCGTCAATAAGCTGCTCACCAAAACCGCTATCCGAGATGTGATTATGGAGGTCTTTCGGCGCACCGACCACCGTCGCACAGCGGAGTTTTTGGATCGCATCAAGGAGTTAGGCTTTCAAACGGCCTTCAAAGGGGGCTTGTCTTTTACCCTGTACGATGTCATTGTGCCCTCCAATCGTGAGCGGCTTATTCAGGAGGCTTTTGCCCAGCGCGAGGAGATTCGGGAGGAGTATCGCATGGGGCTTATTAGCGATGGGGAGCGCTACAACAAGATCATAGACTTGTGGACTCGTACTTCCAATGAGATTGCCGATCAGCTGATACGGGAGCTTGAGAAGCACCAGGGCGGCTTCAACCCTATCTACATGATGATGCACTCGGGGGCACGAGGGTCTCGGGAGCAGGTGCGGCAATTGTGCGCCTTGAGAGGGCTGATGAACAAGCCTCAGCGGCGCCTCGGTGCCCGGGAGATCATTGAAACCCCCATTCTGTCCAGCTTGCGTGAAGGGCTCAATGTGATTGAATACTTCATTTCCACGCATGGCGCTCGGAAGGGGCTGGCCGACACGGCCCTGAAGACCGCGGACGCCGGTTATCTGACCCGCAAGCTCGTGGACGTGGCCCAGGATGTGGTGGTCACCGAAGAGGATTGTGGGACTCTGCGAGGGCTTCGGCTGACGGCGCTCTACGACGAAAACGAAGAGCTCATAGAATCCTTGGCCTCCCGCATTGCAGGTCGTTTCGCCCTCAATGACATTTTCCATCCCGAGACTGGAGAAAAACTCTGCGCAGCCGGCCAGGAAATCACCGACGACATCGCAGCCAAAATAGAAGCGGCCGGCATTGAAAGCGTAGATGTGCGCTCACCCATCACCTGTGAAGCCGAACGGGGAATATGCCAGAAGTGCTACGGGCGTCACCTGGCCATTGGGCGGCTGGTAGAGATCGGCGAAGCCGTAGGGGTGATAGCCGCTCAGTCTATTGGCGAACCGGGTACGCAGCTCACCTTGCGCACGTTCCACACGGGGGGGACGGCCCAGCGCATTACCGGCCAAAGCGCCCTGAAGGCCAAGTACGAAGGAATAGTGGAGTTTAGCCAGGACCTGCGTACGGTCGAGCGAACCAGCCGAGGCGAAAAAGAAACCGTGGTGCTGAGTCGTACCTCCGAAGTCTTCATCAAGTCGCCTCAAACCGGGCAGGTGTTGTGGCGAGCCGATATCCCTTACGCTTCGGTGCTACGCGTGCGCTCTGGCGATACGGTCCTCAAAGGCCAGGAAATTTGTAGTTGGGACCCGTATGCCCGTCACATCTTGGCCAGTCGGGATGGCCGGCTTCAGTGGGTCGATCTCATAGAGAACGAGACCTACCGCAAAGAGCACATTGAGGAAGCTCAACAAGATGAGTACATCGTCGTGGAATCTTCGGATAGATTCCTTTCGCCGGCGCTGCAGATCCTCAACGACTATGGCGAAGTGGTAGAGGCCTTTACGCTTCCCATAGGGGCTCGCATCATGGTCAAAGACGGCGAAGAGGTTCGGGCCGGCCAGATTCTGGCCCGCACGCCTGTCCAAGCTGCTCGTACAGCTGACATCACCGGCGGGCTGCCTCGCGTGACCGAACTCTTTGAGGCACGCAACCCTAACCGCGCCGCTGTATTAGCCGAGATCGATGGAATTGTGCGCATGCGCAAGCGCCGCTCCAGCCGCCACGAGATAGAAATAGAGTCTCCCGATGGCCATATGCGCGTGCTCCACTCTGTACCGACCAGTTCGCTCTTGCTGGTGCAGGATGGGGATCGGGTTCGAGCAGGACAGCCGCTCTGTGACGGCCCCATCAGTCCGCACGATGTCTTGCGTATCCTCGGGCCTTCGGCTGTAGCCCAGTACCTGCTGGAGAATATCCAGCGGATCTATGCTCCGCAGGCGGTGCGCATCAGCACCAAGCACCTGGAGGTGATTCTGCGGCAGATGCTCCAGAAAGTAGAAGTCGTTGATTCGGGAGATACGATCTTCTTACCCAATGAGGTCGTGGAAAAATCGGAATTTTTCCAGGAAAATCAGCTTCTGCAGGGTAAGTACATTGTGACGGATGCGGGAGATTCTTCGGAGCTGCAGGTAGGGATGCTTGTTTCAGCTGAGCAGGTGGAAGAAGTCAATAAACGGCTGCAAGCGGCGGGCAAGGCGCCTGTAGGGGTGCGTCCAGCACGCTTGGCGGTAGGCCGGCCCGTTCTCCTGGGTATCTCGCGAGCGGCCTCCACGACGCGCAGCTGGCTTTCTGCGGCTTCTTTCCAGGAGACCATTCGGGTGCTCATTGACGCGGCTGTGATGGCCCGCACCGACGAGCTTGTGGGCCTGAAGGAGAATGTGATTACAGGGCAAAAGATCCCTGCAGGTACGGGGTACTTTGAGCGCGCTGCAGAAGAAGAGAAGATTCGCCTTTCCGGCCTAGAGTGGGTAGAAGAAGTGGCTGCTCAACCTCTGGAAACACCTTCTGCGCAGGCTTCTCGCCGCTCTACGAAGGTATCCGCCTCGGCTGGTAAGGTTCGTTCCTCCAAAAAGAAATCGGCTTCGTGATTCGTATCACGGAGATTGTCCAGGTGCTGGAAAAGTGGGCACCCCCGCAATACGCAGACTCGTATGATACGGTCGGCCTATTGTGGGGGGCCCCTCAGCAGCCTGTACAAGGGGTTCTCACCACCCTGGATATCACGCCGGCTACCCTGCAGGAAGCCCACGAAGTCGGCGCCACGCTGATTGTGACGCATCATCCGATATGGTTTGGGCCCAAGACCCGCCTGCAATGGGAAGCGTACGCAGACCGGCTTATTTTGCAGTTGATTCAGGCTGGCTTGGCGGTCTACGCTATGCATACCAACCTGGACCAGGTTGCCGATGGGGTCAATTTTCATTTGTGTAAAGCCTTAGGCCTTGAGCCGGTGGGTTTTTTGCGGCCGGCAGGTCCAGGGTACGGAGCCGGCTATCTCGGCGAATGGAATCAACCCCTCGAGCCTCCTTGTTTTCTAGCCCATGTCCAACAGGCCCTTGGAGCGCAAAGCCTGCGGTTTGCCGCCGGGCCCGAAAAACCCATCCGTCGGGTAGCGGTATGCGGCGGAGCGGGGAGCTTCCTTTTGCTGGAGGCCCTCACGGCAGGAGTAGACGCTTTCATCACGGCTGATGTGCCTTACCATCGCTTTTTTGAAGCGCAGCAGCGCCTCTGGCTGGTAGATGTAGGCCACTATGAGTCCGAACATCACATTGCCGAGGTGATGGCCGCTTACCTGCGCACCCACTTTCCCGACTTACCGGTTTTCAGCACACGAACTTGTACCAATCCTATACGCCACTGGATATGATTACCGTAGAGACACAACATGTGCAAGAAAGGCTGGTGGAGCTGATTCAGCTCCAGGTCCTGTACAATCGGTTGTATGCCGTCCAGCAGAAAAAGGGCGACCTCCCTCAGCAGATAGAAGATTTAGAGCTGCAGCTGGCAGCTCGAGCTCGGGCCCTGGCAGAGCTCCAGAAGCAGATCAAAGAACTAGACCAGGAGATTCGTACGCTGCGAGCGAGCAACGATAGCTTGAAAGACCACGAACAAAAGCTTAACAAGATTCTTCAGCAAGTGCGGAACGAGCAGGAGTATTACAAGGTGGAAAGCGATATCAAAGAGATTCGGCTTACGCTGGAGAAAAATATGAAGGATATCTCAAAGAACCAGCAGCGTGTTGATGGGCTAGAGCAGAAGAGACGGGAGGAAGAAGCAAAGCAGGAAGAGCTTCGTAAGTTCATTGCTGAGAAGCAGGAACTTTTAGATCGCATATCCCAAGAGACGGCTGCTCAAGAAAAGGCTCTTCTCCAGCGTATAGCCAAGCTCAGCAAGAAGATAGAGACAGAGGATGCTCGGCTGTTTCAGCTTTTTGAGCGGCGGCGGCGTTCGCTTCGGGAAGGTCGGGCGCTTGTACCTGTCATAACCTTAGAGGGGCGCGAGGAACGGGTAGCCTGCAGTGGCTGCCACACCCTTTTACCGCGGCAGCTGCAATGGGAGCTTTCCCAGCGAAGCCAGATCTTTGTGTGTGAAAGCTGTGGGCGTTTTCTGGTGGATGCGGCTCTTTTCGATCAGGTGGCTGCTGATCTGGAGTAGTGGTCTCTGGGCTCAGCGAGCGTCTTTTTTGTATGCGTTATGGGACTTAGACTTTGAGGCGGCCGAGCGAGAGATAGCCTTCGAGTGGAATGGTTCCTACATAACTTGGGACCAGCACCGAATTGCGTTTTTTCGGGCTGTTTTTCCGGTAGAGCCTGCAGAACGGAAAGCCTTTTGGGAAGCTACTGACCTGTACGAGCGCCAGTTTGAGCGGCAAATAGCGTCGGCCTTGCCTGAGCTGGTGGCCGATATGTATGCGCAGCGGGCTGTGGTATATGCTTTGGAGTCCAGCTGGGTTTCTGCCGGCTGGGCCGCCTGGCAAAGCTGGCGCTACTTACAGCGGGGTCTGGCTGGGGACCCCCTCACCGCGCAGTGGCAGGGACTCTGGCAAGTGATCTTTGCTACGCTCCCCCCTCCTTACAGCAAGTGGCTTCCAGGCAAACCGGACCTTCGCTGGGAAGCCGCCCACAGCGCCTTCCAAAAAGCTACCGCCTCAGATAGCTACACCGCATGGGAGTCTAACTTGCTTTACTTTTTTGTGCTGCGTAATTTTGACACCATGGCGGGGGCTTGGCTGGATACCTGTCGGGTCCGGCTTTTCCGCCATGCTTCTCCTCCCTACCTCTGGCGGTTTGCCCTGGGCCTGCATGCTTTTGAGGAGGGGCACTTGAGCCAAGCGGAGTCTCTTTTTCAGGGGCTAACGCGCAAGCCGCAGATCACTCGTTTTCCCTATCCTTACTACTGGCTGGGCAAGCTCTACCTGTACCGAGGAGAAGCCCAAAAAGCCCGCGAGATGTGGCTTAGTTTTGTACAGCGGCAGAGGCAACCTTTCGGCGTGGCCGCGCAGTATAGTTGGCGAGGTTTCCTGGCCTGGATTGAAGGAGACACCACCGAAGCCAAAAAGTACTGGGAAACTGCCCTCTCTTATTCAGGCCTTCTCTGGGAGGAAGACCGACTGGCTCAGGATCTGGCTAAAAAATGGCTTCAAAAACCACCTGACTCCGTAGAAAAGCGGCTCTGGGCTGCCCGATGGCTTCTCCATCAGAAAGCTTACTTGCAAGCTCAGGATACACTTGAACCGCTGCGGGTGGCGGTGGCTCGCCTGAGTGGCGACCAGAGAACCGCCCTCTACTATACCTACGGCCGGCTGTATCACCGTTGGGGCAAGGAGGAGCCTGCTCGGTTTGCGTATTATCAGGCTACCCGCCAAGTGGCCCAAGAAAATCGCTGGATGCAAGCCTACGCAGCTCTCTACCTGGCCCAGCTTTACGAACGGGCCGGTGATTGGCACCCGGCTAGGCTCTACTACACCGAAGCCCAACAGATAGGGGCTGCGGTAGGGCGGACCGGCGTGGTGCAAAAAGCCAAGGCAGGCTACGAGCGCGTCAAAAACAAGCGGTACCCCGTACCCGCCGAGGCCCGCCGGTAGCCTGCTATCCGAGGGAATTTTGTTTTCTTTGCGTATGCAAATCACGCGCCCGGTTCGGGAATGGCTCCCTGCCCAGCTCAAGCTCACCGGATGGGAAGCAGTGGCCCCTTTTGCCGAAGAGCTTCTCACAGCTCCCTGGAAAAGCTTCACTGACTTTTATCAGTGGCTGCGGCGCCTAAACGAGCTGGAAGCCGCCCTCAGCGAAGAAGCCGCCTGGAGCTTTATCCACTTCACGCAGAACACCCAGGATGCGGCCAGTCGGGAAGCGTATGAAAAATACATCCAGGAAATCCAGCCCCGCCTAAGCGAAATCCGCTACCAATTGTACAAGCGCTACTGGGAGTCTCCTTGGCGCTCGCTTTTGCCTGAAGAGGAGTTCCTGAACTTCAACCGTACGGTGCAGAATTACCTTTCCCTGTACCGTCCTGAAAACATCCCCCTTGAGACCCAAGCTGAACTGCTGGCCAAAGAATACAACGAAATCATCGGGCAGCTCACGGTAGAGGTGGAGGGCAAAGCGTATACGCTTTCGCAGGCAAGCCTCTTTTTGGAGCTGCCAGACCGTGAGCGGCGAGAAGAGGTGTGGCGCAAGATTCAGGAGGCGCGCATGGCGCACGCTGACCGCCTTGAAGCGATCATGGATGAATTGGTCGCCTTGCGCACGCAGATCGCCCATAACGCCGGGTTTGACAACTACTACGATTATCGGTTTCGGCAGCTCGGACGCTTTGATTGGACGGTGGAGCTGTGCCACACTTTCCACGGCGTGGTGGAGAACACCATTCGTCGGCTTTATCGCCGACTCCTCTTATATCGTCGTAACCAGCTGGGGGTAGAGGCGCTCGCTCCATGGGACCTGTCGGTGGACGTATGCGACACCCAGGCACCTCTACGGCCCTTCCAGACCGAAGAAGAGCTGATCGAGAAAAGCCTGGCGGTTTTTCGGCAAATCCATCCCCGTATCGCTGAGATGGTGGCTTACATGCGCGAAGTGGGGCACTTAGACCTCTTCTCTCGGCCCGGCAAGGCGCCCGGCGGGTACAACTACACCCTCCAAGAGTCGGGCCTCCCCTTCATCTTCATGAACGCAGCCGGGTCACATGGAGACTTGGTGACCCTCATGCACGAGGTAGGGCATGCCGTGCATACCTTTCAGAGTCGGCACCTGCCCTTCGTCCTGCAAAGGGAGTACCCCTCAGAAGTGGCGGAGTTGGCTTCTATGAGCATGGAGTTGATGGCTCTCTATCCGCGCGTGTTTTACCCTGAGCCGGCCCAGCAAGCCAGGGCGTGGTTCCAGCAAATCAGCCGAATCATCACGATTTTCCCCTGGATAGCTACGGTAGATGCTTTTCAAGAATGGCTCTACAAGAATCCTCGCCATACGCATCAAGAGCGCCGGCAAAAATGGGTCGAGCTATACCGGCGTTTTCATGGAGACGACGTCGCTTGGCCCGAAGGTACCCTGGAAACCCTCTGGCATCGCCAGCTCCACATTTTTGATTACCCCCTTTACTACATTGAGTATGGCCTGGCGCAGATTGGCGCCCTTCAGCTCTGGTATAACTACGACCGAGACCCGAAAGGCACCGTGGAAAAATACCTCTATGCCCTGTCGCTCGGCTACTTGAAAACCGTACCCGAGATTTACGAGGCGGCCGGCGTGAAGTTCTTCTTCACGCAAGCTGACCTGGAGGAAATTTTCCGTTTCGTGATCCGTCACCTCAAGAAAGTGCGGGATCTTTTGCACCGGTGAGGGAACAGGTGGAAACAACCTTTTCGGAGACCCAGTATAACCAAATATACCCGGATGGGGTTGAGGAGCATTTCTGGCACCGAGCCCGCAATGCGATTTTACTGCATTACCTGAAGCGCTACCGGGCTGAACCCCTCCTGGAAATCGGGGCAGGCCGGGGGCTAGTCTTGGCCGCTTTTCACAGAGAGGGATGGCAGGCCGAAGGGGTGGAGCTCGGTATCACTTCTCCCCGTTGGCCAGAGCTGCGCATTCGGTACGGACAAGATGCCTTTGCCCTACCTCAGGAAGAGCGGGCTTGCTACCGGTCTATAGGGCTTTTTGACGTCATAGAGCACTTGCCTGATCGGGTGGCGTTTCTGGAGCAGGTTCGTTCCAGCTTTCCTGCCCTGCGTTATCTGTACCTTACCGTGCCAAGCCCGCCAGATATCTGGTCCAACTACGATGTTTTTTGGGGTCATTATCTGCGTTATGATATGCCTACCCTGAAAAGCGAATTAGCCCAGGCCGGCTACCGGGTCTTGTATGTACGGTACTTTTTTCACAGCTTGTATTGGATGATGCGGTTTATACTTGTTCTTAATCGCCAGCGTAAGGAGGACATCTCTGTTCCTCGGGGGCTGGCGAGGCTGGGGCACAGAGGATTAGGGGCCTTTTTTACAGCAGAGGCCTACCTTTTGCCGCCCGCCTGGCGTGGTACTTCTCTCTTGGCCGTGGCAGAACCCCTATAAAAAATCCCAGACGCGCTACCTTTGGCCCTATGCGCAAGCTAAACTTAGGCTCAGGTGAATTCCCTAAGCCTGGTTTTGTCAATGTGGATTACTATTCTCGTATCCAACCGGATGTCGTTCATGATCTAGATGTTGCCCCGTACCCTTTTCAGGAGGATGAGTTTGACTTGGTAGAGGCGGATCATTGCTTGGAACATTTACGGGATCCTTTTGCCGTCATGCGGGAAATCCATCGCATCACCAAGCCTGGGGGAATCGTGCGAATACGCGTGCCTCATTTTTCCCGGGGCTTTACCCATGCCGACCACAAAAGAGGCTTTGATGTGACCTTCCCCTACTATTTTGACCCTTCCTTCCCAGGAGGGTATATGGGGGTGCCCTTCAAACTTCGCCGGGTCCGCCTTACTTGGTTTGCCCAACCCTACCTCAAAAAAGCCGTATTGTCTCCCTTTGTCTTTTATGGAGCTACCGCGTTAGGGAAAGTCCTGGATTTCCTGGCTAACCTCTCTCCCTTTTTGTGTTCTCGGTTCTGGTGCTTTTGGGTCGGGGGCTTTGAGGAAGTGTTCTTTGAGTTTGAGGTGGTCAAGGAAAAAGCTGGCAAGGGGGTAGAGGCGAGGGCTCACCTCATGGAAGGCGGGCGCTAAATTTGTACCTTTGCAGGACGGGAACTTAGCTCAGGGGTTGAGAGCGTCTGCCTTACAAGCAGAAGGTCGGTGGTTCGAATCCACCAGTTCCCACGCCATCTTAGCTCAGTGGTAGAGCAGCTGATTCGTAATCAGCAGGTCGGCGGTTCGAATCCGCCAGATGGCTCATGCGTTGGGGCCCGGGCCTTTTTGCCCTGGGCGTCTCTCTGTACCTTTCCTGTCACCCCCAAGAGAAGACGGCCCCTTCTCCGCACTACGTCGGGGATGCCGTGTGTCAGCGCTGCCACGCTGCCATAGCCCAGGCTTACGCCGCCACCTGGAAAGCGCGTTCTCTCCTCCCCGTCACACCCGACCTGCCTCGTATAGAGGACTTCCAGCAACCCCCCGTGTATGACCCCCACCGGGACTTCTACTATCGCGCCCGGTGGGAAGGGGATTCGTTGTACTTGTACGAGTATCGGTTGCGGGGCTCAGATACGGTGTACCTGCGGCGGGAACGGCTGGACTTTGTGGTCGGGTCAGGTCACCAAACGCGCTCTTACCTCTTGTGGCGAAATGGCTTTTTGTACGAGGCTCCTCTCACCTGGTATGTTCGGGCGCGCAAGTGGGACTTGTCACCGGGTTATCACGGGGGACGCAATAGCCGTTTTGATCGGGAGATTGCGCCGGCTTGTTTAGCCTGCCATGCTCAGGGCACTCAGCCGGTTGCCTGGACCTACAACCGCTATGAGCAAGTGGGCGGGCCGCTGGGTTGTGAATCCTGTCATGGTCCTGGCAGCGCCCACGTCCAAAATCCCACTGACACCCTTTACCACTGGAGCCGCTGGCCAAAAGCCCGCCAAATGGACGTGTGTAGCCGCTGCCATCTGGAGGGCTTCACCGTAGAGAAGCGATCAGGTTGGAAGCCCGGTGACACCTTAGCGGCGTTTTATGCGGTGTTTTTGCCCCATCGGCCGGAGCTGGGCCAAGCCGGCATCGCTTCCCACGCGGAGCGGCTCCTGCGTTCTGCTTGCTACCAAAAGGGGGGCCTCACCTGCGCCACCTGCCACGCCCCCCATCCTGTGGGGGCCGTGCCTTCTTACGATCAGCGCTGCTTGAGTTGCCATACCGCTGGCTGCGCTAACCCTACCCATCCCCGTACGGGCTGTCCCACTTGCCACATGCCGAAGGGGGCTACCAGCGACATCCCGCACACGCAGTTTACGGATCACTACATTCGGGTGGTGGGGGCTTCGGCACCGAGGGATACCGCTCTTTCGCTGCGGCTGCTTTGTGCGACGGAAGCTGCACCGGATTCGGCCTGCGTCGCCGAAGCCTACTTCCGCTGGTACGTGGAAGGGGAGGGGGGAAAGGAGGTGGGAGCCCTTGCGGAGCGGCTTTTGGAGCGGTGGGGGCCGCCTTTGGTGCTTGCTCAGCTCTACCTTTGGACGGGCCGCCCTGACAAAGCCCTTCCGTACGCCGAGCAGGCCCTGGCCCGTGATACCACGCTACGCACCCTGGAAACCCTGGGATACGCCTTAGAAGGGGTAGGGCAGGGGAAGCGGGCTTTGGCGGTGTGGGGGGAGCTGGCCCGACGCGCTCCAGCCCATCCCGACGCGCCCTTCCGGCAAGCGATCCTCGGCTACCAGCAGGGCTACCTCTCTCCCGCTCAGGCCTATCGGTGGCTGGATAGCTTGTGCGCGGTTCAACCTTGGAACCCCCAATACCACTACAACGCCGCCGTGCTGGCTTTGCAGCTAAGCCAGCACGCCCAGGCCCAGCGCCACCTCTCCGCCGCCCTTTCCGTCGATCCCGACTACCCTCCAGCCCTGGCCCTCAAAAGGACGCTCGCTCTGCGCCGCTGAGAGATCCGCAGGTTTGGAAATGTGCCAGACAGTTTGCCTAACTTTGTAGTATGGCTATAGTCTCCCCCCCCCCCCCTTCAATTTGCATTGAAAAGAACCTGCCAAGGGGGAGGTGTTTATTTTTAGAGGAGAGAAGGGAGCGGCTCTTGCTGTATTGCAATCTGTCAAAACCTTGTGTATATGGTACCGGGCGCAGATGAAATCAAATCAGCTCTAATGGGGCTGATGCAGCAGGTTTCCAAGATGGAATCGGACCTGCAAGGCACGCAGTATGAGCTCCAAGACCGGCTTGCGATTCTGGACCGCTTTGCGCTTATTAGTCAGACGGACACCCGAGGCGTGATCCAGTACGCCAATCCCAAGTTTTGCGAGGTCTCGGGCTTTACGCTTGAGGAGCTGGTGGGCAGGCCGCACAACATCGTGCGGCATCCCGACATGCCGAAAGCGCTCTTCAAGGACCTGTGGGACCACCTCAAGGCAGGCAAGATCTGGCAAGGGGAGATCAAAAATCGCCGGAAAGATGGCTCGCATTATTGGGTGCTGGCGACGGTGGGCCCTCTGCGAAATGCCCAGGGTGAGATAGACCGCTACCTCAGCGTCCGGGTGGACATCACCCACCAGAAAGATTTAGAGGAGCGACTCCGGGCTCGGTCCCTGGAGCTGGAAGAGGACCTCATGGCCAACTTTCAGGCGGCGCAGTCGGTGCAGATGGCGCTCATGCCGGCCTTACGCCCCCTCCATACGGAGCCTCTACCGCTGCCTCACTTCATCCTGTGGCAGCCTTACAACCCCGTGAGCGGCGACTTTTTCTGGAGCCATGTGGAGAAGCGGCGCGTGCTTTTTGCGGTGGGGGATGCGATTAGCCATGGCGTGTTTGGGGCGATGTTGTCGGTGGTTTTTATGCAGAAGCTGCGGCATCTCGTTTTGTATAATGCGATTTGGTCCACAGAGCGGCTGGGAGAAGAGGCCGACCGCATGCTAAGCCAGCTCTTTGCTTTCTCTACAGACCGGCCCCTAACCATAGACGCTTTCGTGGGGGCCTTAGACCTGGGTAAGCGCCGCCTTAGCTACATCAGCCTCAAGGGCAAGGGCTACTTGGTGCGGGGCGGCCAGATCCAGAAGCTGGAGTCGTATCCCTTCAGTTTTGGGGAGCGGCTGGGCGGCTCCGCCGAAGAAAAAGAGCTCAGCTTAGAGGTGGGGGACCGCTTGTATTTTCTCTCGGATGGACTGGCTAACCAGCGCTGCGAGACCACGCAGAAGCCCCTCGGTTCCAAAGCCGTGGCCGACCTGCTGCTGCGCATTCAATCGGTGCCTATAGAGCGGCAGCGAGAGGCTCTCCTCTCGGAGTTGGACGGACTGCGTGGTACCTGCCCCCAAAGCGATGATATGGTCGTGGTGGGGATGGAGATAGACTGAGCTGGCCAGTGGATTTTTTGCGTTAATATTGCCGACATGTCGGTAGAGGCTACCTTACTGGAGACGGCGGGCTTCTCGCTGGAGCTGCCGGAGTCGGTGCGTCAGGTGCAGGAGATTGTACGGCGGTTTGCGCAGGAGCGGCTGGCCCCCCATGTGCGAGAACTGGATGAGCGCCAGAGCCTTCCCTTGGACCTGCTACGCGAAGCGGGAGAGCTGGGCCTGATGGGAATTTTCGTACCGCAAGAATACGGCGGTGCGGGTCTGGGGTACTACGAGTATGTGGCGGCGATAGCGGAGCTGGCGCGGGTAGATGGAGCCTTCGCGCTGTCGGTGGCCGCCCACAACTCCCTCTGCGTAGGCCATATCTACTACCACGGCAGCGAAGAGCAAAAGCGGAAATACCTTCCTCGACTCACTTCCGGGGAGTGGCTGGGGGCCTGGGCCCTTACGGAACCGAACACCGGTTCGGACGCCTCCAACATGGACACCGTAGCGGTGCGCGAAGGGGAGGGTTGGCGTATCACGGGCCAGAAAAACTTCATTACCCACGGCATTTCGGCGGATGTGTATGTGGTCATAGCCCGCACAGGCGAGCGGCGCACCCCTCGTAATGCGACGACTTTTATCCTGGAGAAGGGCACACCAGGGCTGCTTCCTGGCAAAAAAGAAGACAAGCTGGGCATGCGGGCCAGCGAGACGGCCTGGATAGGCTTGGATGGCGTGTGGGTGCCTGATAGCCAGCGGATCGGAGCGGTAGGAGAAGGCTTCCACCAAGCGATGCAGGTCTTAGACGGCGGGCGCATCTCTATAGCGGCGTTGGCGCTGGGGATCGCTCGGGGGGCTTATGAAGCAGCCCTGGCTTATGCGGAGCAGCGCCAACAATTCGGCAAGCCGCTCCTAGAACATCAAGCTATCGCCTTCAAACTGGCCGATATGGCCATGGAGCTCAGCGCAGCGGAGCTTCTGACGATGCGGGCAGCTTACCTCAAAAATACCGGCCAGCCCGTCACCCGCTTTTCCTCTATGGCCAAGTACTACGCCAGCGAAGTCGGTGTCAAAATCTGCAACGAAGCGCTGCAAATTTTCGGCGGCTACGGCTACATCAAGGACTACCCGGTGGAGAAGTATTACCGAGACATCAAGCTTTGTACGATTGGAGAGGGGACTTCGGAGATTCAGCAGCTTGTGATTTCTCGGGACCTTCTGCGGGAAGCGGGCCTGGCGTGAGGGCAGGTTCTGGCCAAGCCCGGAAGCCCCTTTGTACAGCTGAGAGAATCTCAAGCAGGTAGGCATTGAGGCGAGCTTGCATTTCCGCTTCTTCAAGACGGCGGATCAGGTGGTCCAGGATAGCTTGCGTAAGCTCGGTCAGAGCGGCCTGACCTTCTGGGCTGGCCAAGTAGGCTTCTGTGTGGAGCAGGAGCCGTTCTACGGTACGCCGGACCGTTTGCTGAATCCAGGCTTGGAGCCGTTCTTTGGGGAGGCCTGGGAGGGTAGGGAGTTCTTTTTCCAGGGCTTGGCGGAGGCTGGTCTCCAGGAGGTGGTAGAGGGCGGGCTGCTGCCGCAGCATGCGTAGGACAGGGGCGGCTTCGGTGCCGATCAGTTCACCGGTGAGCGTGCTGCTGGCCTTTAGCAGGGTGCGGAGCTGGGCAAGGTTTTCCCCTGAGGCAACCTGGCGTTTGACCTGCTCCAGAATCTGGTAGGCCACTTCGTTGGAGATGGCTTTGGCGATGGTGCGGGACTGCTGAGTCAGCAGCTGCCCAAGGACGGTATTAGAAAAGTTGATGAGCTGGCTGCGGTTGAGCCGCACGTACAGCTTCCATATTCGCAGAAGGCGGAAAAAGCGGAGCGCCTCAAAAGGGGCAAGGGCCAGTACATCGTACCAGTGCACCAGAGGGTACATCCACGCGTGGCGGTACTGGCGGGTGCGGAGGGCAGCCCACCATCCCGCCCAGAATTCCAGCCAGAAAAAGACGAGGAAGGGTAGGTCCAGCTTCCAGAACTCATCCACAAAGCCCCCATCAATCGCATAATGGCGGTAGTAACAGACCTGCAGGCGCCAGCGGATTTCTTTTTCGTAGAGGGCCAGGCGGCCGGGGAGGTTAGCCGGAGTCAACGCCCAGAACCGACGAAAAGCCTCGGTGGCGGGTACTTTGACTCCCTCGGTGAGGAGGATGTAGTTTTTTACGGCGTGTTTGAGGCCTTCTTGGTAGCCCATGAGCCCAAACCGCTCGTAGGGGCGTTCAGAGAGTATTTGTACCGACAGGCGGAAAAGGGTATCGCCCAAGCTACGGAGGGTTTGGGTATCCAATCGGGCAGGGTAACTCCTCCAGAGGGTGCTAAGGCTGTCGCCGAGCTGGCGGTACCGGTCTGTGGTCCAGTGCGGCTCCACGCCTTTGTACCGGTCGTACCAGGCTGCTATGGCCGGCGCATAGCGGATGTAACGGGGGCGCAAAGCAAAGTAAGTCATGTCAAACAGAATAAGCAGGACATTCAGGGTGGCGATAAGGAGGATAGTGGCATCCCACACCAGGTCCCATCGCAGCCGTGCCATGAGGCAAAGTACGGCAGTTCTCTAAACTCCGGTGGCCCACAGGGTCGGGGAAAGGTGACGCGTAAGAAAAGAAGCGCCCTCCTTGGTGGGAGGGCGCTAAGGGTGCTTTTTTTCCTTCTGGGCTTTAGAAGTCCATGTCGCCGCCGCCGGTCCGAGCTGGAGCCTTTTCCTCTTCGGGTTCCTCTACCACCACGCATTCGGTGGTCAGCAGGAGAGAGGCGATGGAGGCGGCGTTTTCCAGGGCGGTGCGGGCTACCTTGGTCGGGTCTACCACGCCGCTTTCAAAGAGGTTCTCAAACTGCTCGGTGCGGGCGTTCCAGCCAAAGTCATCCTTGCCTTCCTTGACCTTTTCCACGATGATGGCGCCTTCTTTGCCGGCGTTGTAGGCGATTTGACGCAGGGGCTCTTCCAGGGCGCGGCGGATAATCTCCACGCCGATGCCCGTATCGCCCTTGAGGAGCTTGTCGTTGATACCGCCTTTACCAGGCGCCAAGGCAGGCAAGCACCGTAGGTAGGCTACACCCCCGCCGGGCACGATACCCTCTTCTACAGCGGCGCGGGTCGCATGCAGGGCGTCTTCTACGCGGGCTTTCTTTTCCTTCATGGCGACTTCGGTGGCTGCACCGACATAGAGAACCGCCACGCCGCCGGAGAGCTTAGCCAGCCGTTCTTGCAGCTTTTCACGGTCGTAATCGGACGTGGTGGTTTCAATTTGCGCCTTGATTTGGTTGATGCGGGCCTTGATCTTTTCGGGATCGCCTTGACCGCCAACGATGGTGGTGTTGTCCTTGTCTACGGTGATTTTCTTGGTTTTGCCCAAGTAAGTCCAGGGTGGCGTGTTCAAGTTTATAGCCTTGCTCTTCGGAGATGACAGTGCCGCCTGTGAGGATGGCGATGTCTTCCAGCATGGCCTTGCGCCGATCGCCAAAGCCCGGTGCTTTGACGGCGACGACCCGCAGCGTCCCCCGCAACTTGTTCACCACCAGGGTAGCCAGCGCTTCGCCTTCTACATCCTCAGCGATGATAAGGAGAGGTTTGTTGATCCGGACCACTTGCTCCAGGATGGGGAGAAGGTCCTTCATGCTGGAGATCTTCTTGTCGTGGATGAGGATGAGGGCATCTTCCAGCTCGGCTACCATCTTGTCGGCGTTGGTGACGAAGTAGGGCGAGATGTAGCCCCGGTCAAATTGCATCCCCTCCACCACTTCCAGGTAGGTTTCAATGTTGCGGGACTCTTCTACGGTGATCACGCCGTCTTTGCCCACCTTGTCCATGGCATCGGCGATGAGCTTGCCGATTTCTTCATCGCCATTGGCGGAGAGGGTGGCCACTTGGGCGATTTCCTTTGAGCTGGTGATAGGGCGGCTGATTTTCTTCAGTTCGGCCACGACCACTTTGACGGCTTCGTCGATGCCCCGCTTGATTTCCATGGGGTTCGCGCCGGCCGTGACGTTTT